>JAAXHG010000015.1 GCA_012270995.1 Vicinamibacteraceae bacterium
GAACCTCGGTGAAATCTGCGGACTAGGATGGATCATGGTGATTCGGTTCTTCAGCCTGCTCGCCGCCGGTCTGCTCGCCGCTGGCACGGCCGCCACGGCTCAGCACGACGCCCCGAACGTCCTGTTCGCGATCGCCGACGACTGGGGATTCCCACATGCTTCCGCCTACGGCGATCCGGTCGTCGAGACGCCTAGCTTCGATCGCATCGCGAGCGAGGGCGCGCTGGCGCACCACGCCTACGTCTCCTCGCCCTCCTGCACGCCGTCGCGCGGGGCGATTCTCACCGGGCAGTGGCACTGGCGGCTCGAAGGCGCCGCGAATCTCTGGAGCGTCTTCCCCGATCGCTTCGAGACCTACCAGGAGCTGCTCCGGGCGGCCGGCTACCGGACGGGCTCGGCCGGCAAGGCGTGGGGACCGGGCCGCACCGAAACAGAGGGCCGGGAACTCGCCGGGAGGCGCTTCGAGAGCTTCGAGGTCTTCCTGGCCGGGCTCGGCGAGGCCCAGCCGTTCGCGTTCTGGCTGGGCACGTCCGATCCGCACCGGCCTTTCCGGCCCGGGTCGGGCGAGGAGAGCGGCATGGACCTGGACGCGATCCAGCTTCCCGCCGCCTTGCCCGATCACCCGGATATCCGCGGCGACGTAGCGGATTACCGCTGGGAAGTGCAGCGGTTCGACGCTCTGGTCGGCGACGCGCTGAGCCTGCTCGACGAACAGGGTCTGGCGGAGACGACGATCGTCGTCATGACGAGCGACCACGGCATGCCCTTCCCGCGCTGCAAGAGCAACCTCTACGACTGCGGATCGCGGGTGCCGCTGGCCGTCCGCTGGCCCGAACGACTCGAGGCCGGAGTCGAAATCGACGCCTTCGTCAGCCTGACGGACCTGGCGCCGACGTTCCTGGAAGCCGCGGGTCTTCCGCGATCAGCGGCAATGACCGGACGCAGCCTCGTTGCACTGCTTGAAGCCGGCAACGACGAGGCCGAGGTCGACGCGGTGGTCGCGGCCGACGGACGCGACTTCGTGCTGACCGGCAAGGAGCGGCACGTGCCGGCGCAGGAGGCGCCCGACGTGGGCGGCTATCCCGGCCGCGCCATCCGCACGCGCGACTTCCTCTACATCCGCAACTTCCGGCCCGACCGCTGGCCCAACGGCACGCCGAACCACGAGCGGGCCGCCTATCCCGGCGCCTGGTACGCCGACGCGGATAACGGGCCGACCAAGACGTACATGATCGAGCAGCGCGACCGCGACGCCGAGCACCGGCGGCTCTACGAGTTGTCGTTCGGCAAGCGGCCGTCGGTCGAGCTCTACGACTTGCGGAGCGACCCCGATCAACAGGTCAACGTGGCGGGCGATCCGGACTACACGGCGACCCGTGACGAGCTTGGCGAGCAGTTGATGGAACACCTGCGGGCGACCGGCGATCCACGCGCGACGGGCGGCGGCGACGCCTTCGACGAGTACCCGTACCTCGGCGGCGCGCCTCGCCACCCGAGCCTGCCGCGTCAGCCGCCGGGCGCGCTCCGCCCGCCGGCGGATCAGCCCTGAGCCAGATGAGGCCCGGCCGGTGACCCGCATGCGGCAGGAGCGGCTCATCGGGATCGTGGGCGGTTTGGGGCCGTTTGCCCACATCGACTTCGAGCGGAAGCTCCTGGACGCGGCGCGCGAGCTGATCGGCGCGAGGCGCGACCAGGACTTTCCGCAGTGGGTGCTCTCGAGCATTCCGCGGACGCCGGACCGGACCGAGGCGTACTTCGGCGAGGCGGATGACCCGACGCCTGTGCTGCTGCGCAGCCTGGAGCGCGTCCAGGGTGCCGGGGCGGACTTTGCCGTGATCGCCTGCAACACGGCGCACCTCTTCCTGGAACGTGTTCGCGAGCAGAGCCCGGCGCCGATCGTGAGTCTGATCGAGGTGACGGCGACGAGGCAGCGCGCATCGCGCCGGGCGGCTCGGTTGGATTGCTGGCCACGACCGGAACGCTCCGTTCACGGCTGTACCACGATCCGCTCGGAGTCCGTGGGCTGGGGGCAGTGAGTCCTCTCGATCTGGAGGACGGCGAGGAGCTGCAGCTTTGCTGCGTGATGGAGCCGATCTACGGGCCCTGGATCGATGGCCGGCACCAGGGCGGCGGGATCAAGACGCATGGTGGATCGGCAGCACCACGTGAGCTTCTGGAGGAGGCGGCACACCGGTTGGTCGATGAAGGCGGCGTGGACGTGCTGATTGCGGGGTGTACGGAAGTCCCGCTTGCGCTTGAAGGGACGGAGGTTGCGGGATCGCCGCTGCTCGATCCGGCGCGGTTGCTGGCCGCGGCCGCGATTCGTTGCGCTTACGGGCTCTAGCTAGCTTTCGCTACAGCGGTCCGTAGCGCAGGTCGCGCTGCTCAGGCGCCCCACACGGGCACCCGCCGTCCGCCGAGCGACTCCTCTCGGCGGTAGAGCTTCTCCTCCCATGGCTTCGACCCGTCCCGGTCGAAGATCACCAGGTGGCCCGACTCTCCGCGGCATTTGTCCATGTAGGAGAGGGTCTGTTCCAGCCCTTCGCGGATCGTCGTTTCCAGGCCGCCGCGCAGAGTCTTGCACTCCACAACGTAGCGGCGCGCCGGCGTACCGGGTTCGGCGGCGCCGGCGAACCGGCCCGGCGGCCACACGATCAGCAGGTCGGTCCGCCGGCTGCCCAGAGCGTACTCCCGCTCGATCCGGCCGCCGCCGTTCACGATCCGCTGCAGGAACGCTTGTAGCAGCAACTGCGGGCCCGCCTCCTTGTACTGGAAGCGTTCGAGCCAGTGCTCGGAGTGCTCCCGGAAGAACCGCTGGAACGCCGCCAGCAGACCCTCCACGTCCAGATCGCCGTCCGGCTTCACGTACCACTCGGTCTCCTGAAGGATCTCGTCCTCACGGGCGTACATGAGTTCGCGCGGAATCACCTCCCGGTAGATGGGATTCGCAATCCTGCGGGGGCCGCGCCGCGTCACCAAACCCAAGTCCCGGACGTACTCCACGTCGTTCGGGTGGGCCCCGTCCGATCCGCTCGCCGTGCCTCCACTCAGGATCGGCTCCACCACCCGTCGCACCCGCTCCTCTTGCAGCTTGTCCGCCAACTGGTGCAGGTGCGTCTGGCGACTCAGGATCAACTGCTCCCGGGCCTCCATGACCTCTTCCTCGTCGATCCTCCGCGAGCGGTCCCGGTTGGCCTTGCACTTGAAGCAGGCCTGGTACGCCAGCGCATTCACGAGCCACGGCTGGCGACGCGACTGATTCCACACGGCGGTCAACGCGCCCTCGCTGAAGCCCTGGCCCGTCTCCTCCGCGTGCTGGCCCAACAGCGAGCGCACGTCGGCCTCGCTGAAATCGCCCAGCCGGGGCGACTCCGCCTTGATGTTGAAGGCGCTGCCGCCGGCGATGATCTCGCCCGACGACTCCGAGTGGATGCGGTAGTCCCGCACGTCGCGAATGCCGCACAGGATCACGCTCTGAGGAAACGCCGCCGGACGCATGTCGTAGCCCGCGCGAAGCTGCCGCAGCACCGAGATCAGGGTGTCGCCCACCAGCGCGTCGATCTCGTCGATCAGCAGCACGAGCGGCTTGGGGTCGTTCAGGGACCATCGGCCGAGCGCCTGCCGCAGGGCGCCGTGAGGACCGACGCGGTTCAGCGTCCGCTCCCACGTCTCGTCCAGGAAGCCGTCGCCCGAGGCCACGAGGGCGCGCTCGGAGATCTCCGCGAGCACGGCCTGGATCCCGGCGCCGACGTCTCCTCGCGCCGTCTGCCCGGTCTCCACGTTGGCATACACGCAGCGGTGTTCGCCCTTCCCGTTCAGCAGGTCCCGCAGCGCCAGCAGCGCCGAGGTCTTGCCCGTCTGCCGCGGCGCGTGCAGCACGAAGTAGCGCTTCGCCCCCACCAGGCGCAGGACCTCGTCGAGATCGAACCGCTGAAGCGGCGGGATGTTGTAGTGGTCTGCCGGGACTACGGGCCCGGAGGTGTTGAAGAGCGCTCCGCCATCGGCATGGTCTCGTTCACGGGCCGCCGCTCGACACCATCGTAGCGCGTCCCTCCACGCGGCACGGCGAGTCGCGTGCCTCGCACCCTGGTCGCCGCCGGTCGCCCCGGGCGAAGGATGGGCGCTGCCGTTTGCAGCCCTCCGGATTGTTGCAACAACAGCGGCGCTGATGCGAGCCGAGATGTTGCGGCCGGGATGCGAGCGACGACTCCCTATTGCAACAACATGCATCGTCCCGCCATACTGCACGCAACAACGGTTCGGCTCTGTTGCAATCGTCCTTGCGAACGTTGCGTCGCTCGGCCAGCAGCGGTGAAGAACGTCAAAGGAGCGAGAAGCGTGATCCACGAGTACGACGAGATCCTGAAGCGGTTGAAGGAGCGGCGGAAGCTCTACCTCGAGGCGCTCGAGGAGGCGCTTGGAGCGCTGGAGAGCGAGAGGGCTGCCCTTGCTTCCCAGTCACGGCCGCGGGCGTCGCGGCCGCGGGCAAAGCCGCGACGGCGGCCGAAGCGGGGTTCCGGGACAACCAAGGGTGACCGGGTCTGCGCGGCGGCGGAGGAGTTTCTGCGTCGCGAGGGAGCGCCGCGGGGCCTCGTGGCGATCTACGCCGCGGTGGAGGCGGCCGGCGTCGACGTGGGCAAGGGCACCGTATCTGCCGTTCTGTCGAGAGCACCGGATTTCTTCTCGGAGGCGAAGAAGTGGCATCTGGCCGCCTGGCGGGAAGAAACGAACGATGGGGCCGGCGAAGCTTCGCGGGGGGCCTCCGGCGCGCGTTCATCGGCGGAGTGAAGCGGCGGTGCGCGCGCCTAACTGGTCTGGGCGTTTGGCGGTGGTCGCCGTGGCGTTCAAGGACCTCGCTAAGGCTAAGGCTAAGGCTGAGCGGTGCGGGTCCCGACACGGGCGTCCGGTCGCGCCCTCGGTGCACCACCGGCTGCTTGCTGCGCGGCAGGCTTGCGAGTCGGCATCTTCGGGACACTGTCGGCGTCGCGTGACGCCGGGCATACACCAGAGCGTGTAGTTGGCCTTACAGGAACGCCGCGCCAGCGTGGTCCTCGAACGCCTCCACCTGCCAAATGTAGCGAAGGACCATTTCGGCGCTCGAGTGCCTGGTGACCTCCATGATCTTGTCGAGACGGGCGCCGTGAACGGCTGCGCTGGTGACGAAGCCGGCGCGCAGGGAGTGACCCGAGTACTCGGCCGGGTCGAGTCCGATCTCCTGGGCGTAGTGCTTGACCAGGCGCGGGATGTCCGAATGGTGCAGGCGGCGGCCGCGAAGGCGTCCGCCGCGCCACAGGGACCGAAACAGCGGCCCCTTCGTCGCCGGTGGTCGCCCGGCGCGAACGCGGCCGGCTCGCCGTCTGGACGAGGAACTGACCGTTCCGGCGAGGTCGGCCAACTCGTCCCCGAAGAGGTGGAAGAGGGTCAGGTGGTAGATGAACGCGGGCGAGTGGTTGCGGTGAAGCAGTTCCAACTCGCGCAGCACGCGGTCCTTCACGTCCTCGGTTCGCTCGGTGTCGCTCCACCACTCCTCAAACCACGCGAGGAGCGGATCCAGTCGGCGCAGCGCTTGGCCTCGGCGCGCTGCGTGAGCTGCCGAGTGGGCGCGAGGCCCGCTTCCGTCAGCCCGAAGGCTCTTGCCGGCCGTTTGTCCCGCGACAGGACACGCAGGTGTTGGGGCGCGCCGTAGAGGAAACGCATCCGCTCGACGCGTTCCAGTTCCTCCCTTAGCGCTTCGTAGGCGCTGATCGTGAAGTAGGCCGACACGACCGAGAGTTCGCTCCCTTCCTTGACGTGGGCCCTCAGGAAGTCGCCGGCCGCGCCGCGGGAGCGGTTGTCGAGGATGCCGACTGGCGATGGAAGCCGCCTTGGGGCGTCAGGCATGGCCGCGGATGCTAGCCGCATGGCGTCTCGCGCGCACCCCCTGGTCATGGGTTAGCCCCGTGTCGTCCTGGTTCCTCCGCCCTTGATGATGGCGCCCGCAAAGCGCGGTCAGGCGTCAGGCCGACCCAGATCGGCGAGCGCCTTCCGGATGAGCTCGCCTGTTCGCGGCTTCGCGCTCGACGCGGAGACAGGGCGTTGCGCCCTCAACTTCTCTACTCCAATCGTCACGCCATCACTGCGGGCGAGCGCCAGCCCAAACGCGGAACCGCCGGCGGCCTTGCGGCTCGCCGGCGGTTCGGTTGAGCGGACTGGACGAGAGGTCTACTCGCCGCCGGCGGCGCCGGCAGCGGCGGCCTCGGCCTTCTCGCGCTGCTCGGCCATCTGCTTGAGGACGGCGTTGGCGGCCTTCGCCTCCTCCATGTCGACGGCGCCGTCCTTGTTCTGGTCCATCATCTCGAAGTACTGCTTGACGATGCCGGGCGCCTCTTCGAGCTGCAACTTGCCGTCGCGGCTCTCGTCGGAAAAGGCGACGACCGCCGTCATGTCGATTTCGTCATCTTGCTGGAAGGCGGCGCGGCCCCTGTTCTCGTCGTTGATGTAGGACATGAAGCCGAAGCTCATCTCGTCGGTCGTCGGCTCGCCCCAAATCACCGTCGCGGTCGGGTCCGGGTTGTGCGGGTTGCCTTCGGAGTTGTCGAACACCGTGGTCAGAACCACGCGGGTGCCGGCCGGGACCTTCTTGCGATCCTTGTACTTGTAGGTGGTCTGCCAGTTGAAGTCGTAGTTCGGCACGTCGAGCAGGACTTCGTGGCTGCCGTCCGGATAGTAGGCCTCGTACTTCGCCGCCTTGCCGCGCAGGTGCATGTGCGGCAGGTAGCTGACGATCTCGGAGTCCACCGGGAACGTCCACTCGGTCTGGATCGTGTAGTCCGGGTCGCCCGGCGGAACGGCGAAGTCGTACTTGCCGAGGCTGGCGGCGAAGACCTCGTACTTCACTTCCTCGTCGCTGTCGTAGAACTTGAACGCCACCGAGGACTGATCCCACACGCCGGTGCCTTCGCCCGGCTCCTTGTGGTAGTGCATCTGCCACTGCAGGTTACGGCCCGCCTTCAACACGTCCGCCATGCCGTCCTCGTGGACGACCGGGTCGTTGCCCGGGGCGATGCCGCCCAGGCTGGGAACGATGATGTGGTGAACCGCCGAGCTTCCGGGCCGGAACTCGAGCGCCTTGACGTACCGATCCTCGGGGATCATGTCCTCGGTAACGGTCGTCTGGAACTTGACGTAGAGATCCTCGACGTCGTCCTCGACGAAGTAGGGTTCGTCGAAGTGGAGAACCAGGTCCGGCTCGCCGATCATCCAACCGCCGCTAATGGGCCAATCGATCGGTTCCGGAGCGTCCGCCGGATCGCCGGCCGGCGCGCCGGACTCGGCCCAGTTCACCAACAGGTCGATCTGGTCCTGGGTCAGCGTGCGCTCGTTGGCGAAGACGCCGTTGTGCTCGGGGGCGGCGTCCCATGGAGGCATCGCGCGCGCGGCGACCTGGCGGGCGATCGATCGGGCCCAGGGCCGCGTCTCTTCGTAGCTCGTGAACGCCATCGGCGCGACCATGCCGCCGAGGTTGGCGCCGTTGGGACGGTGGCAGACCTGGCATTCCTGCTGCAGCACGGGGGCCACGTCGCGGTAGAAGGTGATCGGCTCGGTGTCTGCCGCGGCCGCCGGGGCGGCGCCGGCGAGCGCCAGCGAAGCGAGGGCGCCGAGGGCGATCAAGCGGGTCACGGACGAGATGTGGGGACGAGTCATTCGAGGTCTCCGTGAGGTATGTTGTCCAACAAGGTTGACGGGCGAAGCGCTCCCGCTCCGCACGACATACTATACGACTACTCCAAGGACGCCGGTTAGCCCGATCGTGTTTCACCGGGGCGGCGCCGGTACCGCGGGCACGACGCGACAATCGACGCGCACGAGTAAACCAAGCCCCGCCGACATCCGTATAGACAGCGAGGAGGAGAGCATCGGTGAGCACGACTGTCGACGTGCAGGGTCTTCGGCACGTCTACAAGGGCGGCACGGTCGCCCTCGACGGAGTCGACCTGTCGATCGGCGCGGGACTGTTCGGACTGCTGGGCCCGAACGGGGCCGGCAAGAGCACGCTGATGCGGATCGTCTGCACCCTGCTCAAGCCGTCCGCGGGAACCGTAACCGTCTTCGGGCACGACGCGATCAAGGAACGCCGTGCCGTCCGCGCCCACCTAGGCTACCTGCCGCAGGAGTTCGGCGCCTGGCGGTTGCACCGCGTCGAGGAGGTGCTGGACACCCTGGCCGATCTCTCAGGCCTCGATGACCGCGCTGCGCGGCGCGAGCGGGTCGACACGGTCCTCGACAACGTCGGCCTCGGCGACGTAGCCCACCGCAAGGTGAAGAAGCTGTCCGGAGGCATGACGCGCCGCCTCGGCATCGCCCAGGCCCTCATCCATCGACCCCGCCTGCTCGTGGTCGACGAACCGACCGTCGGCCTGGACCCCGAAGAACGCATCCGGTTCCGCCAACTGATGGCCACCCTGGGTCGGGAGCGGACGATCATCCTCTCCACCCACATCGTGGCCGACCTGGGCACCGGCTGCAACGACCTGGCGCTGCTCGACGCCGGCCGAGTCGTCTTCCGGGGCTCGCCGACACAATTGCTCGAACGAGCCGTGGGCCAGGTCTTCGAACTCACTCTGCCGGTCGCCGCGCCGCAGCCCGAAGGCGATTTCGAGATCGTCTCGCGCACCGCCAGCGGAAACGAGGCGACATACCGCGCGGTCGCCGCGCCGGGCGGCGTCCCGGCGGGCGCCCGGATCGCCGCCTCGCCCACCCTTGAGGAGGGCTATCTCGCCTTCATGGTCGCCCGCGGCCGCGCGGAGGCACTGGTCGGCGACGAGCACTTCGGCGAGCACGACGAACTCGGGTTCGCCGAGCCGCCGCCTGGGGACGACGTCACCGGGAAGGAGGCGCAACCGTGATCTCGCTTGCCCAAGTCTGGTCGCTCGCCCGAACCGAGATGCGGACCACTCGCCGCCTGTTCCGCTTCTGGCTGTTCTCGGGCCTCGCGATCCTCACCTGCCTGCTGAGCTACGGCTACTACTGGGTCATCCACGGGCTCTTCTCGTCCGCTTCGGCCACGATCGGCTCGATCAGCCCCAAGTTCCTGCTGAGCCAGACGGCCATGTGGCAGACGACGATTCTGGGGCTCGGCGTCGTCTTCCTCGCCTTCGATTTGCGCGCCCGCGACCGTCGCGACCGGGTCATCGAGGTGCTCGACACCCGGCCCTACTCGAACGCCGAACTCGTGCTCGGCCGCTTCCTGGGCACCATGCTCATGGTCTGGGGAGTGGCGTTTGGCGCCATGATGCTCATCCAGACCGTCGGCCATGCGGGGTCCGCCTTCGGCTGGTACGTCGGCGAACCTGCCCTGTGGAGTTCCGTGTGGGCCTACCTCCTGCTTGAGGCACTGCCGGCGCTCGCCCTCTACTTGGCCTTCGTGCAAGTGGTCTCCCTGGCCAGCAACAACCGATTGATCGCCGCCCTGGCAGGCATCGTGCTCGCGGCGGGCAGCACGTTCCTGACCTTTCGGCTCCCGGTCTACCTCCTGCCGCCGCTCGCCCTGAACGGGGGCTTCATCAGCAACATCTCGGAGGTGGCGCCCCAGATCTGGACCGGCTTCAACTTCGTGAACCGGGGCAGCTTCGCCCTGCTCGCGGTGGGCCTGCTGGCCATCGCGGTCGCCGTCCACCCGCGTCTCGACGACGCGAAGCGCCGCCTCTGGGGGATAGCCGGAGGCGCGGGCCTAGCGGCCGGCGCCGTCCTCATCGTCACGGCGATCACGTGGAGCGGCAACCAGATCGCCGAGAGGGACGCTTGGCGGGCCGCACACGAGGAACGCCGGGCCGAAGAGGTGGTCGACCTTCGGACGATCCGCGGCTCGGTCGACATCGAACGGGGCGGGCGGCTTGCCCTCGACCTCGAAGTCCACTTCCTGCCCGCGACCGGTTCCGGGGCCCTGTTCAGTCTGAATCCAGGCCTCCGGGTGGAGGGCGTCTGGGACGCTGGCGGTGAAGCGCTCACCTTCAGCCATGACAAGGGTCTGCTCGACATCGCCCTCGGCTCGACGCCTCCGGCCGGCCAGGTCACAGGTGTGCGAGTGCGCGCCCGCGGGCGGCCCGACCTCCGATTCGCCTACCTGGATTCGGCGATCGACTACATCACCGGCGAGTGGCAGGACGCGCAGATCGTCATGCTCGGCAACCTGAACGGATCCGTCGCACGCAACCACGTCGCGCTCCCCGCCTCTCTCGCTTGGCTCCCGCGTCCGGGCGTGTCCGTCGACGCCGATGACCCGCGGCGGCGCTCGCGGGACTTCTTCGAGCTCGACCTCGACGTCGGAACCCCCTCCGGCTGGACGGTCGCGGGACCGGGCATGGCCGAGTCCACGGGCGAGGGCCGGCGATTCGCGCCCGCCGGTCCGGTGCCGGAGGTCATGCTGGTCGCCGGCGAATTCGACCGCCGGACGACACGGGTCGGAGGAGTCGAAGTCGAGGTGCTGTTCCACCCGAGCCACCTGCGCAACCTGGACTTCTTCGCCGACGCGCGGGCCGAGATCGAGCAGGTCGCCGCCGAGCGCTTCGCCACCGCCCGCGAGCTGGGAATGCCCTACCCCTACCGGCAGTTCAGCCTGGTCGAGGTGCCCTGGACGCTCCGTTCCTACGGCGGCGGATGGAGGATGGACACCGAGCGCGCGCCGCCCGGCATGCTGCTGATCAGCGAGAGCAGCCTGCCCACCGCCCGCTTCGAATTCCGGTTCCGCAATCCGGAGCGGTTCGAGGACGAAGAGGGCGGGTTGCCTCGGGCGAAGGCGAACGGGCTGCAGCAGTTCTTCCGTCTCGACTACTCCGGCGGCAACCTGGAGGCCGGCGGCATCCGCAACGTCTTCCTGTACCAGACCGGCGCCCGAGGCCCGGAGGCCCTGGCGCTGGAAGCGCTATGCCACCACCTCGTGAACCAGTTGGTGAACGGCGGCGAGTCGTACTTCTCCGCTCACCTGTTCGACCGCGAGTTCGGCTGGACGATGGCGAACGTGATGCAGGGAGGGTTCACCGGCCAGTTCGCGGCCGGCGGCGGCTCGGCCGCCAGCGGCATCGTCAAGGCCCTCACGGACCGGCCCGGCGTCTGGGACGCGGTGCTTCGCAGCTCTCTTACCGACATGGACGTGGAGGAAAACCCGAAGCAAGCCGTGAACGCGCTCTATCTCAAGACTTCCGCCCTGGCCTCGGCGCTGCTCGACGGCGCCGGGCGGGAACGCACCGCCGCCATGATCGCCAACCTGCTGCGCGATCATCGGGGTTCGACCTTCGCCGCGGCCGACCTGTACGGCGCCGCCGAAGAGGCGGGCGTGGATCTGGCCGGCCTCGTCGGCGACTTCCTGCACCGGACGGACCTGCCGGGTTTCCTCGTTTCTCCGGCGCGACTGGAGCGCCTGCCGGACGACGACCAGGGCGAACCGCAATACCAGACCCGGCTGTTCGTCCGCAACGGCGAGGCGGCGCCCGGCCTGTTCCGGCTCCGCTACGCCGTGCGCGCCCCCGGCGGCGCGCGCTGGGACTCGAGCGAGCCGGTCCTCATCCCCGGACACACCAGCGTCGAGTTCGGACTCGTCACCTCCCGACCGCCGGGGACGATGCTCGCGTCTCCGTACCTGTCCCTGAACCGACGTGAGTTCTCCATCGAGTTGCCGCGGCTCGACAACGAGACGATCTCGGGCAACGAACCGCTTCGAGGCGTCCGACCGGCCGACTGGACGCCGGCGTTCCTCGATGGCGGCGCCGGCACGATCGTGGTCGATGACCTGGATCCCGGCTTCTCGGTCGAAGCGGACGAAGCCGAGGCGGACGGCATGCGACTCCAGGGAGGTCTCGCCGGCATCTTCGCGCCCGTGCTCGAAACCGACCAGGGGCTGCCCGTCTACTCGATCTTCGGCGGCACTCCGGCTGACTGGTCCCGGTACGAACAGCCTTCGAGCTGGGGCCGCTACCGCCGCACGACCGCGCTCATCGCGAAGGGCGACGGGAGCCGCCGCGCCACCTACGCCGCCGAACTGCCCGAAGCCGGCCGCTGGCGGGTGGAGCTGCACGTGCCCTCCCTTTCGGCCGTGCCGGGAGGCGGCCAGGTGAGGCGAGAAGTGCGGATCGGAAACGACGGCGATCGCCCGCGCGACGCCGGGGACGGCGTGCAGGTAAACGTGAGTTTCGGCCTGAACCTCGGCGCCTATGACCTGGAACTCAGAAACGGCGGCAGCTCGCGACCCATCGACTTCGACGCCCAGGGAGCGGGCATCGGCTGGGCCGTGCTGGGCGACTTCGATCTCGCCCCGGGGACGGTGGAACTCGAACTGAGCAACGACACGACCGGCAACGTCGTGGCCGCGGACGCGGTGCGCTTCGTGCGCCTCGACAACGGCGTCGGCGCCGACACGACCGGCGGCGGCGGGGCGCCGTGAGCGCGCGGCAACGGCTGGCCGCCGCGGCCGCCGCTTGCGTCCTGGTCCTGGGTTGCGACGCGGCCGGCACCACGGACACCGTCGACTTCCTGGTGCCGGTGAGCGCCGGCGAAGTCCGAACCGGCAACGTCGAAGACCTGATCGTCGCCACCGGCACACTGCGCGCCGCGGAGAGCATCGTGCTCCAGGTCGAGACGCCAGGCCGGCTCCAGATCGGGCGGAACAAGGACGGCGCTCGGCTTGCCGAGGGTGATCGCGTGGTCCCGGACCAGATGATCGCCGAAGTCACCGGCGAGGACGCGCGACTCGCGGCCCGGGTCGAGGCGACGCACCAGGCCTACCAGGGCGCACTCGCCGAGCGCGACGCCCGCGCCCGGCTGTTCGAGCAGGAACTGATCGCCGCCGAAGAGCTGCGCCGGGCCGAGACCGCGCTCGAGGACGCCAAGGCGACCTGGGAGCAGAGCCTGCTGACCGAGGACCGCGCCCGGATGCTCACGCCCATCGGCGGCGTGTTGATGGAATTGGCCCGCGACACGAGCGGGATGCCGATCGCGGACGGGCAGCTCGTCTACCAGGGCTTCCAAGTCGCGAGGATTGCTCCCGTCGACTCCCTGGTCGCCGACATCGACCTTGTCGGTCCCGAGCTGGCGCGCGTGCACCCGGGTCAGAAGGGGCGGCTCCGCCACTTCGCCTGGGAAGACATCGCCTTCGAAGGCGCGGTCGTCCGCCTGTCACCCGAAGTCGATCCGACGACCCACACCTTCCGCGCTGAAGTGGCGATCAACAATCCAGGCGGCCTCCTGCGGCCCGGCATGTTCGTCGAGGTGACCCTGGTCGTGGAACAGCGGAACGCCGTCCCGGTCATCCCCCGAGAGGCGGTCACCGAGCGTGGCGGCCGCCGGGTCGTGTTCGTCCTCGACGGCCAGCGCGCGGTCAGGCGCGAGGTCATTCTCGGTCTAGGCGACGACGAGATCGCGGAAGTCCGCCAGGGGCTCGAGATCGGCGAGCGGATCGTCGTGCGCGGACTCGAGACGCTGACCGACGGCACGCGCGTCCGGGTCTCCGGGTAACCCCCACCAGGAGGTCGGGCAACCGTGATCGCTGCTCCGGTTCAAGGTTCCGGCCCCGCACGACTCGCAGCCCGCCGCCCCGTCGCCGTCACGGTCACCGCCCTGGCGTTCGCCCTCGTGGGCTGGATGTCATGGCGCGAGCTGCCGATCGACCTCCTCCCCGACCTGCGTTCGCCGACGATCGTGGTCGCGGTGCGCTCCGGCGACCGGCCGCCGACCGAGATGGAACGGCTCTACGGCGAACAGCTCGAGCAGCGCCTGTTCACCGTGCGCGGCATCAGGGAGGTCCAGCAGGTCGCCCGGACCGGCCGGCTGATCGCCACGGTGCGTTTCGACTGGGAAGCCGACATGGACCTGGCGCTGATCGAGGTCCAGAAGGCGATCAATCCGGTCGCGGCCGACCCGGAAGTCGACGAGGTCCTGGTCCGCCAGCTCGACCCGAGGCAGTCGCCGGTCATGACCCTGGGGCTGGCCTCCGAGCCGGGAGGCCCCGATCTCGCCGAACTCCGCCGTCTGGCGCGACGCCAGGTGGCGCCGGCCATGGAGCAGCTCGCCGACGTCGCCGAGGTGCGCGTTCTGGGCGGGCGCGAGCTGGAGGTACGCGTGCGAGTCGACCGCTACCGCCTCCAGGCGTTCGGGGTCACGCTGAGCCAACTGGAGCAACGCCTGGTGGCCGAGAACGTCGATATCGACGCCGGCACCCTGGAGGATCGCGGCCAGGTGTTCCTGGTCCGCGGCATCTCCCGTTTCCGCAACCCCAGGGACGTGGAGCGGGTCGTCATCCGCTACCGCACCCAGGCGGGGACAGGCGGCGACCAGGTCCGGCAACCGATCCGCGTCTCCGACGTCGCCGAAGTCGAAGTCGTCCACGGGGAGATCGACCACCTGGTGCGAGTCGACGGCCAGGAAGGCGTCGGCCTCCAGGTGTTCAAGGAGGCAGGCGCGAACACGGTCGAGGTCTCGCGCACGGTGCGCGCGGCGCTCGAGAACCTGGCACTCGACCTGCCCCGCGTCCAGGTGTCGATGGTCAACGACGACGCGGCACTGGTCGAGGACGCGATGGCCGACCTGCAGAACGCCGCCCTGGTCGGTATCGCGTTGGCCGTGGTCGTCCTGGCCCTGTTCCTTCGCTCTCTCGGTCCGACCGTCGTCGTCGCTTCCGCCGTGCCCGTCTCCCTCTTCGTCGCCCTGTTCGCGATGCGCCTCTGGGACCATTCGCTCAACATCATCACCCTGGCCGGTCTCGCGCTCGGCGCCGGCATGCTCGTGGACAACGCGATCGTCGTCGTCGAGAGCATCCACCGGCGTCACCGCCCCGGGGCTTCGGCGACCGACAGCTCCGCCCGCGGCGCCGGCGAAGTCGCCGGGGCGATCGCCGCGTCGACGCTGACGACCTGCGTCGTCTTCCTGCCCGTCCTCTTCGTGCAGGGGCTGGCCGCGCGGCTGATCGAGGGCATCGCCTTCACCGTCACCGCCTCGCTGGCCGCGTCGCTCGCGGTCGCGATGATGCTGATTCCCGCCCTGTCGCGCTGGTTCCTGCCGCGGAGCAGGCCGGAGGCCGGAATCGCAGAAGCAGCAGGCGCTACCAACGACGTCCCGGCGGACGATCCGGACGACGGCGAGGCGCGTCCCCTCGGCTGGGCCTTCGGCGCGCTGGAACGATTCGTGCTGTTCCTCCTCCGCCTGCGCTGGCTCGTCGTCGCCGCCGCCGTGCTTGCCGCCGCGGCCGCCGTGAACGTCCTTGTCGGCCTGGGCAGCGAACTCCTTCCGCCGGCCGACCCCCGGCAGTTCTCGGTGCGCATGGTCGGGCCGCCGGGCCAACGCGTCGAAGCGACCGCGGCCGCGGTCTCCACACTCGAAGAAGCGGTCCGTCAGGCCGCCGGCGAGCACCTCGAGGCGATCCAGGCCGAGGTCGGGCGGCTGCCGGAGGACGACCGGCTGGTCACCACCGAACTGACCGAGGAGAACACCGCCCGGCTCCTGGTCCGCCTGTCGGCCGAGGGCCCCACCGGCAGCCAGCTCGTCGGCGCGCTGTCGCCGAACTTCACGGAGATCCCCGATACCGAGATCGAATGGGAGGTCGGGACGTCGGCGCTGGCCGAGGCTCTCGGCTCGTCCGGGCCACCGATCGCGGTCGAGATCGCCGGCCAGTCGCTGGCCGACCTGCGCGCCGCGGCGTCCAGCCTCCGCGACGCCCTGGCCACCCGCGGGGAACTCTGGAACGTGCGCTCGTCCTTCGAGGGCGGCCCTCCCGAACTGCGGATCGAACTCGACCGGGCGATGGCCGACGGCCTGGGCGTCGATCTCGAGACGATCGCCCGCGTACTCCAGTCCGCGCTCGACGGCCGCAGGGTCACGCTGCTGTCGGTCGGCGACGAGGAGCGCCACGTCGTCCTCTCCCTGCCCCAACCCCGGCCCGAGGAACTCGCCGGACTGCGCTTCACCAGCGCCGCCGGCGCCGATCTCGTCCTCGGACAGGTCGCGCGCTTCGTGCCGACGGAGGGGGCACGCGAGGTCTTCCGCCGCGACCAGCGCCGCGTGGCTCAGGTGACGGCGCGGATCGCGGAAGGCAGCGACTATCCGCGGGCCATCGCCGCGGCGAACGACGCGATCTCGACGACCGATCTTCCCCCCGGTCTGATCGTTCGCCTCGCCGGCGAAGAGGAGGAACGGCAGCGCGCCACGTCCGAACTGCGGCTCGCGGGCATCCTGGCGATCGTTCTCGTCCTGATGGTGCTGGCCGGGACGTTCGAGTCCCTCCTGCAACCCCTCACCGTGCTGTTTTCGATCCCCCTGGCCCTGCTCGGCGTCGCCTGCACGCTGGGTCCCATGGGCAGGCCGGTCGGCGTGATGGCGCTGCTCGGGCTGATCGTGCTCGCGGGTGTCGCGGTGAACGACGCCGTCCTGCTGATTGCCACGGCGCGACGGCTGATGGCCGCCGGCCTCGAGCGGCGAGCCGCCCTGGCCCGGGCCGCCGCGATCCGGCTGCGGCCGATCCTGATGACGACCCTCACCACGGTGCTCGTTCTGCTGCCGCTCGCCGTCGGCGCCGGCGAGGCAGCCGAATTGCGAAGCCCGATGGCCTACACGATCATAGGCGGCATCGTCACTTCGACTGTCGGCTCCCTGCTGGTGCTGCCCTGCCTGTACCTGATTCTCGACTCGCTGAGGGTGACCCGGCGCCGCCGGCCGACCGCGGACGCCTGAACCGCAACACGCCGTGAGAGCCGGTCTCGACACCCTCGCCATCCGCCGCCCGGTGGCGGTGACGATGTTCTTCGTGGCGCTCGTCATGCTCGGCGGATTTGCCTGGCAGCGACTGCCGGTCGAACTGATGCCAGCTCTGACGGGCGACTCGCTCCACGTCAGCTTCTTCCGCCCGGGAAGCGAACCGGAGACGATCGAGCGGGAGATCCTGATGCCGCTCGAAGCGCGGGTCCGCACCTTGCCCCGAGTGGCCGAGACCTGGGGCGAGGTGACCGGTTCCGGCGGAAGCTTCACCGTCCGCTTCGAACGCGGCGTCGATCTGAAGGTGCGCGAACTGGAGATGCGCCGCATCGCGGCCGATCTGGCCCGAACCCAGCCGCGCGACGCCTTCCTGGACGTGCAAGCCGACGACACGAGCGTGTTCTCGAGCTTCGCCATGATCCTGCAGGTCACCGGTTCCGACGACGCGGATGCGCTGTACGACCTGGTCGACGAGACGATCACGCCCCGGATGGCCGCCGTGCCCGGCGTCAGCCAGGCGATGCTGGGCGGCGGCGCTTCGCGTCAGTTGACCGTGTGGGTCGACCCGAATCGATGCGCCGCGCTCGGCGTGACGACCGAACAGGTAACCGCGGCGGTGCGCGGCGCGGCGGGACGTCTCCGCTACCTCGGCAGCCTGGAGGACGAGGCCGGACGAACGGCGGTGATGCTCGACGGCCGGCCCGCCGGCCCGGTGTCGATGGGCGAAGTCCGGGTCCTCCCGGACCTTCCCGTCCTGGTCCGCCACGTCGCCGACGTCGAGATCGGCTCAGGCCGCCGGCAGATGCTGTACCGGGTCAACGGTGAGCCGTCGGTCGGCGTCATCGTGTTCCAGGAGGAAGGCGCCAACCTGGTGCGACTCGGCCGTGATCTCAGGCGCCGGATCGCGGAACTCAACGAGGAGTTCACCCCGCTCGGCATCCGCCTGCTCATCAGCTTCGACGCCGCCGACCTGGTCGAAACGCAGATCGACCGGCTGCGGAACCTCGGTCTCTCGGGTTTCGGGATCGCGCTCCTGGTTCTGTTCCTGTTCCTGCGCCAGTGGCGAGCGGTGGCCGTGGTCGCGGTCGCCGTGCCGGTCAGTCTGGCGGTGGCTCTTTCCTTTCTCTACGTGGCCGGCCTCTCGCTCAACCTCTTCACGCTCTTCGGGCTGGCCGTCGGCGTCGGGCTCATCGTGGACAACAGCGTGGTCGTCTTCGAGTCTGTCCAGCGGCGGCTGGAGCGCGGCAGAAATCCCGACGACGCCGCGGCCGGCGGCATTCGCCGCACCGGCCGCGCCATCGTCGCCGCTTCCGTCACGACGGCGATCGTCTTCCTGCCGGCCGTCATCGTCGATCTGGAATCGACCCTGGTCCAGAACCTGATCGCGATCCTGTCGCTGGCCATCCTGCTGCCCCTGTTCGGCTCCCTCCTGGTGGCGATCGGCCTGGTGCCCCTGCTGGCCCGACACCTCGCCGCGCCGGCCGCGATCCGGCGGTTGACCAGGCTGCGTCAACGTCGCGAACGCTTCGGCGGCCTGGCGCCGCCCGACCCCACCCGGATTCTGTTCACGGGCGTGCTCGCCTCCGCCCTGCGGCGGCCGGCGAGCTGGATCACGGGGGTAGTCGCCGCGGTCGTCCTGAGCGTGATCGCCGCCCTGTTCCTCGTCGCTTCGAGCGGTTCCGGCCAGGCGCCGATCGCCGACCAGGTCCAACTCTCCGTCCGCCTGCCGGAGGGCCGCGGGAGTCTCGAGTCGGCGGTCCGCGTCTTCGAACGTCTCGAGACGATTCGGGAAGTCGAGGGCGTCGACCGGGTGGAGAGCATGATCCGGGAGGAGGGAGGATCGTTCACGGTCCACCTGGCGGATGAAGACGAGCGACCCGAGGATCTGACGGCCAGGCGCGTACGGCAACTTCTGCGACCGCCGGCCCGGCGCGCCGGCGCCGAGCTTCTGAATCCGGGTGAAGGGGACGGCCCGGGGGGACGTGGAGGCGGTGGCGGCGGCGCCCAGGAGTTGCTCGGCGGCGGCCCCTCCCGGGTCGTCCTTTCCGGCAACGACAACGAGCAGTTGACGGACCTCGCGGCCCAGGTCACCGAGAGGTTGCGGGAGATCGAGGGCGTCGCGAGCGCCTACCCGGCGGTACGCCCGGGACCCGACGAACTCCACGTCAGTCCGAATCGGCGGGCCTTCGACACGTTCGGCGTGCTCCTGGACGAAGTACTGCCGATGCTGAACCTGGCGGGCCGTGAGGGGACCAGGATCAACACCGGTTATCCGCTTGCCAGCGGGCGGGAGTTGCCGATCGTGGTACAGCGACTGGAACGTGCGCGCGACCAAGCGCAGCGAATGGACGACGGCAGTTTCAACCGCGACGTGTCGCTCAGCGGACTGCAGCGGCTCCGCGTCTCGACCGGGGCCGGCGTGCTGCCGGTCGCCGCCCTGGCGCAGGTGCGGCAGGCGCCGCCCTCCCCGGTCATCACCCACCACAACGGCGTCCGCGAACGGGAGGTCTTCTACACCCTGTCGCCGGACGTGCCGCGGCGGGGCCCGGCGCGCGACGCCTTCGACCGAAGTCTCGACGAGGCGATCGCCAGCATCCACCGGCCAACTGGCACGACGATCGCGCTTGATCGCTCCGGTGAGAGCACGAACTGGTTCCGCCGCATCGTGGTCCCGGTCGTTCTGCTCGTTTTCCTCGTCCTGGCGGTGACCTTCGAATCGATGACGCTGCCGATCCTCGTCCTGATCGCACTTCCCCTGGCGCTGCTCGGTTCGGTGTGGGCCTTGGTGCTCACCGGCATCGGGTTCGAGGCGATGGCTCTGCTCGGCGCGCTGGTCCTGCTCGGGTTGGCGATCAACCCGGCCGTCCTGCTCGTGGACCGAATGCAGCAGCACACGCTGGGCGCCGGCTGGAGCGCCGGCGCGGCCGCCCTCGCCGCGGTCCGCGAGCGAGCGCGCCCGGTGCTGATGACCTCGGCCACGACGGTCGCGGCCCTGGCGCCCCTGTCCATCGCCACCGGTCGCGAGAACGAAATCTGGCCGCCCTTCGCCACGCTCGTGATCGGCGGTCTTGTGACCGCGACCGTGCTGACCCTGCTCGTCATCCCGGTCGGCTTCGTCTTCCTGCGGCGCCTGGACGAACTGTTCGGCCGGGTCGGCCCCTGGGTCGTGCTGGTCTGGCTCGGCGCGGTCATCGCGATTGCCGCGCCCCTGTTCGCGTTCGGCGTGATCGAGTCGATGTTCTGGCAGGTCACGACCACGGTGCTGATCGCCGGGGCGTTGCTCGGCCTCACCGTGTGGCTGCTGCCGAAACCGCCGTCGCCTGAACCGGACACGGCCGCCGGCCCGCCCAGGCTCGTGGTGCGCCACCTGCGCAAGACGTACGGTCTGCCAGGACCGGTGCGCCGGGCACTGCGGGCCACCGCCGACTTCGCCAGGCGGGTCGCCGCTCAGGGCGACCAGGCTTTCGAACCGGCCGACGCGCGCGACCGGCTGCTGCCTCTCCTGCTCCTGTTCGCCGGCGCCGTTGCCCTGGCGGCGCGGATGACCGGCGGCCTGATCATCCTGGGCGTTCTGATCGCCATCCTGCTGATCGGCTCCCGGCTGCTGCGCGAGATCCGACGCGCCCGCGGCCGCGCCGACGAGCTCGGTCGCGTCGCACCGGGCGGCGTCGAGGGCGTGCTGACGGAGCTCCTGCCCTGGGCGCTTCTCGCCTGGCTGGTCGTTCCGGAGATGGTCGCAGATCCTGAAGTGGGAGGATTCATCGCGCTCGGCATCGTCTCCACGATCATCCTGCTGGTTCAGCTCGGACGTCGTACGGCGCGGCTGGAAACGATGCGCCGGGAACAGCGGACCTCCCGGCGCCGCCGACGGACCCGCGGCTGGCGCGGCCAGATCCTTCGCCTATGGCGTGCCGCGGCCACCAAGGCATTCGGCCTGGACCTGCCGATCGACACGGTCAAGGCCCTGGCCGCGGTGAGCTTTGAGGTCGAACGCGGCATGGTTGGAGTGCTCGGCCCGAACGGCGCCGGCAAGACGACGCTGCTCCGGCAGTTGACCGGCATTCTCGACTCGACGCGGGGCCGGATCACGCTCGGCGGCATACCGTTGCTCAGCGTCCGAACGCGCCTCGCGCGCTACGTCGGCTACCTGCCCCAGGACGCCGGCCTGCCGCCCCGGCTGACCGCCCGCCAGTACCTCGAGTACTACGCCGCCCTCTACCAGATCGACAAGGCGGAACGGGCCGACCGCATCTCGACCCTGCTGCGTGAGGTCGGGCTCGACGAGCGCGCCGACGAGCAGATCGGCGGCTACTCGGGCGGCATGCGGCAGCGCGTGGCGGTGGCGCGCACGCTGCTCCGGCTGCCGCCGATCATCGTCGTCGACGAGCCGACCGTCGGCCTCGACCCCCGCGAGAGGGTCCGCTTCCGTAACCTGCTCTCACGGCTCGCGAAGGACCGGATCGTGCTCTTCTCCACCCACGTCGTCGAAGACGTGGCGGTGGCGTGCGACCGCGTCCTGGTGTTGAGCCTCGGCCGCATGGTGTTCGACGGCCATCCGGCCGCTCTGTCGCGGGAAGCCGAGGGCCGGGTGTGGTCGTGGCGGACCGCGGACGAAGAAGTTCCCGAGTTGCCCGAAGGCGCGGTGCTCGCCGACAGCAAGCCCGAACCGGACGGCACGAGCAGCCTTCGCGTACTCGCCGCCGGCCGCCCGGACGAGCGTGCCGCCCCCGCCGAACCGACGCTGGAGGACGGCTACCTCTGGCTCGCGCGCGCGGCGCGCGCCGAGGCGCCGGCATGATCACGCTGCTTCGTACCTCGGCCGTGTTGCTTGGCGGACGCCGGTACTGGCTGCTGCCGTTCTTGCCGCTGGTGTGGCTGGCGGTACAGGCGCTCATGCTGGTAGCCGGCATGCGGCCCGCCCTGGAACCAGAGGCGGCGCAGAACAGCCTGATCGGTGTACCGGTAGCGGTGCTCGCCATCTTCCTGGGCGGCCGGATCATCACCGGCGAACTCGACCAGCACAGCCTGGAGATCGCCTACACCGTACCGGGAGGCGCCCATCGCGTCTGGCTCGGCAAGCTCGCCGCGGCGATCCTGATGCTGCTCTCGAGCCTGGTTCTCCTGGCCGTCATCACCTATGCCTTCTTCACCGACTTCCCGGTTCTCCAGGGTCTGTACGGAGCGACGCAGGGAGTCGTGTTCTACCTCGTTGCCGCCATGGGCTTCGCGACCCTGTTCCGCAGCGACGTGGCCGGCTCCCTGGCAACGATCGGCGTCCTCGGCCTCAACCGGCTGTTCGGTTCGTTCCACGTGTCGCCGTTCTGGAACCCGCTCGTCGTGGAAGAAGCGGACGCGGCGCAGATGCTCGCGCTGAACGTTCAGAACCGCATCGGCGCCGCCCTCGCGATCGCGGCGATCGTCGCCCTGACGTTCACCCGCGCCGAGCGCCGGGAGAGGATGCTCAGCGGCTGAAGTACCGTCCCACCCCCCGATCAACACGCGGCCACCTCCACCCAGCCCCGCCAAGGCGCTGCCGCCAGAAGAACGTCCCAAGTTCCGTCTAGGTCCATAGGCGGTCCAGTTCCCGCCGCCGCGCCAATGGGCGTGGCGGCCTCCGGACCTGGAAGGGTTCTCCGCTCTCGGAGGACCCACCGCCGGCCCGCGTCGTCGCCCTGTCCGAACAGGGGCGACGGCAACAAGAGACCTATGGAGGAAAGGAACGAATCATGATCAAGAGGGTCTTTCCCGTCGCAGTGGTAGCGCTGGCGTTGAGTGCCGGCGGTGCCTTTGCGGAACCGCCGATGGCGGTCACGGAAGCCAACATGCCTGGCGTCGACGACCACCGGTCTGAACAACTCACGGAAACGGACATGGTCTCGGTGACCGGAAGAGGAGGAGCCTGCACCGAGACCGTTCAGGGAATCGGCATCTTGAAGGTGGCTCTTGGCTTCGTGAGCCGAAGCCACCCATTGGTGATTCTCGGCCAGATCACGATCGGGCTCGCGCCCTTTGTCTGCGCCTAGACGAAGCCACCGCCGGCTGCCCGACGAGGCCACCGCTTGCCGGGAACCCCATCCCGGCGAGCGGTGGCCGCACGGCAATAGCCGTTCAGAATCGCATCGGCTTCGCGCTTGTCATCGTGGCCGTCGTCGCCTTGACCTTCGCCCGCGCGGAGCGTCGCGAGAAGATGCTCAGCGGCTGAACCCGTCCCCGTGACAGGTGGAGTGGCCGTAGCTTGATCACCGTCCTCCGGCACTCCGCCGTCCTGATCGGGGGTCGACGCTACTGGCTGCTCCTTCTGTCCCCACTACTATGGCTCGCGGGTCAGGCGGTCCTTCTGATCGCCGACCGACTGCCGACCTTCGAACCTGTCTCTGCACAGAACACGCTGATCGGCGTGCCGGTGGCGATTCTCGGCGCCTTCCTCGGCGGCCGGATCATCGCCGGCGAACTGGACCAGCGTACGCTCGAGATCGCCTACACCGTGCCCGGCGGCGCGCATCGCGTCTGGCTCGGGAAGCTCGCCGCCGCTGGCCTCATGCTGCTGGTCAGCCTGAGCCTGATGGCGGTGTTCACGTTCATGTTCTTTAGCGGCTTTCCGATCATCCAGACCGTCTACGGCGCGGCGCAGGCGGCCGCCTTCTACATGGTGACCGCGATGGGGCTCGGCAGCCTCTTCCGCAGCGAGACTGCCGGCGCCTTGGGGACCACGGCACTGCTCGGCCTGGAAGCCTCCCCCGTCGGTGCAGTCGCGAGAACCGTCGGCCTCTCACCGTTCTGGAACCCGCTCACTGCTACGGGGGCAGACGCTGAGCAGCTACTCGCGATGGCCGTCCGGAATCGCATCGGTACCGCCCTTGCTATCGCGGCCATCGTCGCGCTCACCTTCGCCCGCGCCGAACGGCGGGAGCGGATGCTCGGCGCCTGAGCCGCCGCTCAAGCTCCCGATCTCGGGCGTCGGGGCGCGACGCCCACAGGCGGGCCGTCGACTCTCCCCGGAGACGGGTTCACCGAAGAGCCCACACCGATTCCGTCTAGGTCCATAGGCGGAGTTGCCGCCGTCCCGGTGTCGAGCGCTCTTTCCTCGCGCCGGACCGGATGACGACGGCCTCATCGTCCGACCAGGAAGACAACGACCATTGCAAGGAATCCGACATGAAGAAGGTCCTAACCGTCGCACTCTCGTCTCTCACGCTGCTAGCAGGTGCCGCATTCGCCGAACCGCCTCCCGTGGGGTCAACTGGCAATGCGCCCATCGCCGTTCACGACAGCCTCAGCCAGCACAGGGTCCCTGACCTGCAAAGCCTCCTTGGAGGAGCGCGGAGCCACAGTTGCAGAGTCAACGCGGTTGCCGGCGCGATCCTCACTGCCGCCGGTAGCGCGATTGGCAACCCCACAGTGATCCATGCCGGGATGGTCCTCACCATCCACAGCCTGACCATCTGCGTGTAGCCGGTTCTACCGATCCCAAGAAGAGAGGAGCAACCAACGTGACTCGAACTCTCTCTGCAGCCCTCGTTACTCTGGCAGTGAGTGCCGGGCTCGGCGTCGTCGTGGTCCTGGTCGATGAGTGCATTGCCGTGCAGTACGTTTCGCTTGGCACGCTACTCGGCGGGGCGCCTCTGCCGATCTTCGTCGTCGACCTCTGCGCCTAGCGTGATCCGGAAAATAGCAGCCGCTCTACCAATCTCACAATAGATGGTAGGGTGAGGATCTATGGCACACGACAGGAACACAACCGTACAGGCAACATCCACCGTGGTCGACGCAGCCGGCCGGCTCGTCGTACCGGCCCAGTTCCGGGCAGCACTCGGGTTCCAGACTCGACAGAAGGTCGTCCTGACGCTGGAGGGCGACACGATCCGGATCACCACCGTGTCGGCGGCGGTGGACGCCGCGGTTGCCCGCGCCCAGGCCCTGGCCCGCAAGTACGACGAGAAGCTGGGACGGACAGGAAGTGCCGTCGACGAGTTCATCGCGGAGCGACGGAGAGAGGCCGCGCGAGACTGAGGTGGCCCATGTCCTGCTTGACGCCTCGGCCGTCCTGGCCATGATCTGGCGCGAACCCGGCGCCGAGGTCGTAAGGGCCGCCATGCGCGACAGCGCGGCAATCTCCACTGTGAACCTGGCGGAGGTGGCCGCCCTCCTCCACTATCGCGGGTGGAGAGGCTCCGACGTCAAGAGCACTCTGGCGGCGTTCAGGATGGACACACTGCCTTTCGACTCCGACGTGGCCCTGTCCAGCGGGGCCCTGCGCCCGGCAACGGAGAAGGCGGGCCTTGGACTGGGCGACCGCGCCTGCCTTGCCACCGCGGCGTTCTTCGAGTTGCCGGTCCTCACCACCGACAGGTCGTGGCTGCGAGTCGATCTGGAGGGAATCGAGGTTCGGGTGATCCGCTGAATCACCGCGAATCGCGAGAACCGATCAGAAGTTGCAGGCCAGTCCCGGATACCGGAACACGACGCCCGGGTCGAGCTGCTTCGGCTTGTTCGCCGCCTCTTCGGCGCGGGCGCCGGCGAGCATGCCTTCCATCCCGTAGTTGCCCTCGTGACAGGCGTACTCGTAGATGGCGTCCTCCGTCCGCTTGAGGGGAATCGACGCCGTCCAGGGCTTCGTCCACGTCCCCGGATCGTTCACCGTGACCTCCCATTCCAGGGTCTCCGGATCGGTCAGGGTGAACCGCTCGGTGATCGTGAGCTGCTCCGAGGAGCCCATGAAGTCGTTCTTCTTCGAGTAGTTCGTCGTCTCGATGACCAGGGTGTCGCCGTCCCAGCGGCCGCGGGAGTCGCCGTTCCACAGCCGGACGTCGTCGTCGAGAGCGGACTCGTCGTCCAACCGAATGACGCGCGCGTCGTGAATCATCTCCTGGTGGATGACGACGTGGTCCGGGCTCTGGAAGATCTGGTGATAGCCGTTGTAGCCCGGGAAGATGAAGGGGGCGCCGTAGCTGATGCAGCGCTCGGCAATCGGCCGGTCGAGCCAGGAATCGGCGGGGTGCTCCATCAGGTGCTTCACCCGCTTGCAGAGGCGCTTCCTGGCGTCTTCCGTGAACGGCGGGATGAGCCCGTCGGGCGGATCGACGACGAGCGAAGTGCGCTTCGTGAAGTAGCGGTCCGCGATCCAGAACTGGTTGTAGTTGCCGGTCGTCGGGTCGTAGGACGTCGCCTTCGTCCGCTCGATCGCCGCCAGGACGAGTTGGTCGCCGAACAGGGCGTCCGCGCCGGGGTCCGTCGCTTCGGCGACCGCCGCCATCAACTCCTGGAACTCCTCGTCCGTCAGGCGCTCCTTGCCCGCCCAGGCGGCGGGGCGCTGCAGGGGAGTGCCGTTGTTGTTCTCCCACACGCCCTGGAGGTCCGGGTGGCCGTAGGCGGTGCGGGGGATTGTCCAGTCCGCGTCCTTGGCGTTGTTGGCATTGCCCCCTGCCGCGGCGCTGCCGACGACAGCGAGAGTCAGGAGTGCGGCCGCCGCGGCAGCCGTCCATCCGACGTTGAGGCGTTCATGGCGCATGTGCTTGCCCCCCAAACCTGACAGTGTTCATTCGCGCACCGCGATCATAGCCGCCGCGGCTTCTCGACCCGAACGCCCGGCTACCAGCCCCATGTCTTCGCCTCCTCGTCCCAGAACGCCCAGCATTCCGGCGCCAGACCGGCGTCGAGCACGAAGAACGGCATGTCGGTGACCAGGCCATCCGGACCGACTTCGACCGACACCGGGCGTCCGGCGACGCTCCATCTCGAGACGACGTGGCCCGCCAACTCGACCTCGGGGCCGGCCCAGGGTCCTACCTCCAGGGAGTCGATGCGGACCCGCCAGTCGACATCCGCACCCGAGCCGTCGGGGCGAGCGAAGTGGACTTCGTCGCCGTAGACCTCCAGGTCCTTCACGAGGTCGATCGATTCGATCTGCGCGATGAAGGACGCCCGCAGACTCTTCACGTTGGGTTCGGGCACCGATTCGGCGCACGCGAGGGTCATTCCGGCCAGGGCGAGCGCGCAGAGCGCTGCCGACGCGACGGCACGAGCGGACAATCGCCTCCCGATCCGACGGTCCGGTTCAGACGTGCTATTCACGGTGTAACTCTACCGCCTCCGGCGACGTAAGGACGCGGATGGCGTGATCGGCGCCACCCGCGAACCACTCCGCGCCCGTCGGCGGGCGCCCGGATGGAAGTCCTACGGCGCTCTTCCCCGCGCACCGAAACGATGACGACCTCGAATCCTCAAGAGCCACCGCGCCGCCAGGCCGGCGTCGGCTTCATCTTCGCCGTGATCCTGCTCGACATGCTGGGGGTCGGCCTCATCATCCCCGTCTTCCCCGAGCTCGTCGAGCAGTTCAGGGGCGGCGACACCTCGTCCGCCGCCGTTGCCGTGGGCGCGATCGCCGCCTGCTACGCGGTAGCGCAGTTTGTCTGCGCCCCGATCCTCGGCGCCCTGTCCGATCGCTTCGGCCGCCGGCGCGTCCTCCTGCTCTCCATGTTCGGCCTGGGCGTGGACTACCTGATCATGGGCTTCGCGCCATCGCTCGGCTGGCTGTTCGCCGGCCGGATCGTCGCCGGCGTGATGGGCGCCAGCATCACGACCGCGAACGCCTACATCGCCGACATCTCGACGCCGGAGACCCGGGCCCGGAACTACGGCCTGGTCAACGTGGCCTTCGGCGTCGGCTTCATCCTCGGACCGATCTTCGGCGGCCTGCTCGGCGGCATCGACCTGCGGCTGCCCTTCTTCGTCGCGGCCGGTCTCTGCCTGCTGAACTCGCTCTACGGATTCCTCGTGCTGCCGGAGTCGCTGGCGCCGGAGAACCGCAGCGCCTTTTCGCTCCGCAACGCGAATCCCGCATCGAGCATCGCGCACCTCAGCACCTACCCCCTGGTGGCCAGCCTGGCCGTCGCCTTCCTGCTGCTGGCGCTCGCGCAACGGGGTCTTGAGACGTCCTGGGTGCTCTACACCGGCTACCGCTATGGCTGGAACGAGTTCCAGAACGGTCTCGCCCTGGCGGCCGTCGGCGTTTCGGCGGCCCTGGTCCAGGGCTTCCTGGTGCGACCCGCGGTCACCTGGCTGGGCGAGCGCCGGGCGGTGCTGGTCGGCTTCGGCATCGGAACGCTGGCCTTCGCCGGCTACGGCCTGGCGCCGAACGGCCCGGTTCTCGTCACGGTGATCTTCGCGGGGTCGCTGGGGGGTATCGCCGGACCGGCGGTTCAGGCGATCATCGCGGGAACGGTGAAGCCCACCGAGCAGGGGAAGATCCAGGGGGCGCTCACGTCGCTGATGAGCCTGTCGGCGATCGCGGCGCCGCTCGTCTTCACCAGCGGCGTGTTCAGCTACTTCACCTCCGACGCTGCTCCGTTCGAGCTGCCCGGCGCCCCACTCCTGGCCGGGTCGCTGCTCATGGCCGTGGCCATGCTGCTGCTGGTCCGGGCGTTCCGCCGACACTGACACTCCCGGCGTCCGCCAACCGGCCCGGGCGGGTAGAATCGACTCCCCAAGGAGGTCCACCATGCCGTTCGACAGTTCGTCGCTACCCATACGACTCTTCACCGCTTCCCACGAGCGCTCGTGGAATCCCGCCGACATCGACTTCTCGCGGGAGCGCTCCGACTGGATGTCCTTCTCGGACGACGAGCGGAACCTGCTGATCCGCCTGATCTCCGGTTTCCGGGTCGGCGAGCGCGGCGTGACCCACGAACTCGCGCCGCTCCAGTTCCGCTTCCGCCAGGACGGCCGGCTGGAAGACGAGATGTACGTCACCGCGCAGATGTACGAAGAGGCCCGCCACGTGCAGTTCTTCGAGACCTGGCTGATCGAGGCGCTGCCGGGCCGGTTCGGGGTCGACATCCCCTACCCCAACCTTCACGGCGACATGTTCTCGACGCGGCTACCGGCGACGATGCGCGCGCTGTTTACCGACGACAGCCCCGAGGCGCTGCTGAACGCCATCATGCTGTACCACTTCTACGTCGAGGGCGTGGGCGCGGAAGCCAGCTACCCGATCTACTACAAGATCTTCGAGCGCACGGGCAAGTTGCCCGCGCTCAACCGCGGCATCCGCCTGATCCAGCGCGACGAGGCCCGCCACATCGGTTTCGGCGTGTACGTTCTGCAGCGCCTGCTCGCCGAGCACCCACGCCTGGTCGACCAGTTCGAGGCGCGGGTCGAGGCGATGCGCCCGTTCGCGGAGGACGGCCCGAACCAGACCTTCGCCGGCTTCGAGCCTGGTCATGCCCCATTCGACCTCGACTACGACGAGTACCGGCAGCTCTACCTCGACAAGCTCGAAGAGATGCGGCAGAGCATCTACGACGGCCGGCTCGCCGCCGCGGTGTAGGGCCTCGGACGTGACCCCGGCAACCGCGGACGGCCGCCTTTGGCGCGGGCTGCCGCGTCTTCCCGCCGTTGCCGGCGCCGTCCTCTGCGGTCTCCTCCTGGCTGCCAGTCCACTGGCCGCGCAGGCGGAGCCGCGGGCGGATCACGTCGTGCTCGTCTCGGTCGACGGCTTCCGGCCGGATTTCTACCTCCCCGGCTCATCCTGGCCGGCGCCGAACATCCAGCAGATGGCGCGCGACGGCGCGCACGCCGAGGGCGTGCGCGGGGTGTTTCCTACGGTCACCTACCCGTCGCACACGACGATCGTCACCGGCGCGTTGCCCGGCCGACACGGGATCTACTACAACCGACCCTTCGAACCCGAGGGCCAGAGCGGAGAGTGGTACTGGCACGAATCGGCGATCCAGGTTCCCACGCTCTGGGACGCCATGCGCGAGGCCGGCCGGCGAACCGCGGCGATCTCCTGGCCGGTGACCGTCGGCGCGCCGGTCGACTGGCTCGTCCCGGAGGTCTACTCGCTCGACCCCAACGTCGACCGCCTGCTGCCGATGCGCGAGGGCAGTTCGCCGGGTCTTTGGCAGGAACTGGAGCGGGAGGCAACCGGCCGCCTCAACCTGCGCAACTACTCCGCCGCCTACATCACCCGTGACGACACGACCGGAGTGATGGCCGCTTACGTCCTGGAAACCCACCGACCCGCTCTGATGGCGCTGCACCTGATCGCGACCGACTCCGCCCAGCACGCGCACGGCCGGGAGTCGGATCGCATCCGGCGCGCCGTCGGCGCCGCCGACCGTGCGGTCGGCGCGGTCCGCGACGCCGCGGAACGCGCCGGCATCCTGGACCGCACGGCCTTCGTGATCACCGGCGACCACGGCTTCGTCGACCTCCACACCCAAGTGATGCCCAACGTCTGGCTCGCCGAAGCCGGTCTCCACGGCACGGAGCCCGACCGCGGTGAGTGGCGCGCCACCTTCCACCCCAGCGGCGGCGCCACCTTCCTTCACCTGCGAGACGCGGCGGACGAAGAGGCGTTGGAGGCAGTCCGCGCCATCCTCGCGGACCTGCCTCAGCCCATCGGCCGGCTGTTCCGCATCGTCGAACGCGACGAACTCGACGAGACAGCCGCCAGCCCGAACGTCCCCTTCGCCCTCGCCGGCGCGCTCGGCGTCAGCTTCGGCGCCGACGCCTCCGGCGACGCCGTGCGCCCCACGGACGGCGGTGCCCACGGCCACTTCCCCACCGACTTCCCGGAGATCCTCACCGGCTTCGTCGGCTGGGGCGCCGGCTTCGAAGCCGGCCGTACCGTTCACCGCATGGGACTGACCGACATCGCCGACCTCGTCGCGATGCTGCTCGACGTGGACTTCAAGAGCCCGGACGGGGCGCCGCCGCTGGGGGTTCTTGCCGAGTAGCTGGCGGCGAGGTTCCGAGGAGGACGGACTGGCAGAAGGGAGTGGCCAACATGAGAGTTGTCATCGCCGGCGGCACCGGCTTCCTCGGCTTGAACCTCGCCGGCGCGCTGTGCGGGCGGGGCGACGAGGTCCTTCTTCTATCCCGAAACGCGCCTGCGGCCAGCGGCCCATGGGCCCACGAGCAGTGGGACGGACGAAGCGTCGGCGCCTGGGCGCGCTCGCTGGACGGCGCCGACGCGGTGGTCAACCTTGCCGGCCGGTCGGTGGACTGCGTGAAGACGCCGGACCACTGCGACGAAATCCTGCGTTCGCGGGTGGAAGCCACGACTGTCCTGGGCGCCGCTCTGAGCCGCGTCGAACGGCGCCCCCGCGCGTGGGTGCAGATGTCTACGGCCCACATCCATGGCGACCCGCCAACCCGGTTGATCGAGGAGGACTCGGCGCTGGGCTTCGGCCTGGCGCCGGAGGTCGGGAAGGCTTGGGAGCGGGCGTTCCGGGAAGGATGTCCGGAGGACGTGCGGGGCGTCGTGCTCCGCACCAGCTTCGTCCTGGGCCGGGAACGGGGCCCGTTGCAGCGTCTCGTCCGCCTCGCCCGCTGGGGCCTCGGCGGCCGGGTCGGTCATGGCGGCCAGGGCATCAGCTGGATTCACCAAGAGGACATGAACGCCCTGTTCCTGCGAGCGATCGAAGACCGGCGAATGAGCGGCGTCTACCTCGCCACTTCACCCGAACCTGTCTCGCACCGGGTCTTCATGCGAGAGTTGCGGCGGGCGATACGGATGCCGGTCGGGCTGCCAGCCAGCGAGTGGATGGTCCGCCTAGCCGCGCCGCTTGTCATGCGGACGGACCCGGAGCTGGCTCTCTACGGCCGTTACTGCCGCCCGAAACGCCTGCTCGAGGAGGGTTTCGCGTTCCGTTTCCCGAAGCTCGGACCGGCCCTGGAGGACCTCCTGGGCCAGAGGCCCTGAAGGTCGTAAGGGGTGCCCGCGCGGACGACCGTCGACGGAACGAGGCTGACGACTGCCGGCTCGCAGTGGTAGAACGGCGGCTCGTCCAACAAGCGACGCTCCGATCGGGTCCGCTCACGGATTCACTGCACTGCCCCGATGCAACCGAACCAGCTCAGCTTCCTTGAACTTCTTGACGGCAACGTCAGCACGTCGTGCCACGCTGGCAACGCCGTTACCGCTGGGGCAAGTCCGAAATCGAGCGCCTAGCCGACGATCTCCTCGCCGTGGCCCATGCCGGCGGCCCGCAGCAGATCTTCGAGAGCCTGAACGCCACTGGCCGACCCCTCACCGAGAGCGAGAAGGTCAAGAACTGGCTACTCATGGGGCGAACCTGACCCTGAGTGGCGACGCCACGAACTCAAGACTGAACGCGAGGACGTTCGAGGAAAAGCGGTCCATCTTCGAGAAGAGCCCCATCGGCTTGACCCGCCGTCTCGCCGACGAGAGCTGCTGGGACGAAGAGGCCCTTGACTGCCGAGCTGGCGATCTGGCCGAGAGAGCCTTGGCCCAGTGGCCCTGGAGGGACGACGCCGGAGAAGGCGCCGAGTTGACGCCGCCAGTTCCAGCGGACGCCGGCCTGACGTGGCGCATCGAGGGCGGCCCGTGGAGAGCAGAAGAGAGCGCGAGCCAAATGGTGCTCAACGTGGCCGACGCCCTTCTGCGTCGGGATCCAAAGAACGCGGACAGACTGTCGGGGAATGCACTCAGCAAGAATCTACAGTCGGCTCGGCGCTATCCGCCCGGATCCAAGGCCGGCGCCCTGACGATGCGGGGAGTCCCCGGCCACGACGCTTGGGTTATCTACCCGTACGACCGGGACTATCCCGCAAGCGCGAGTCGATGCCGCGGTATGGGGCAACAATGCGGCGTGAACATCGAAGTCAGGGGGGTAGACGAAGTTAACTGGCGACAGGCCTTCTACCAGTTGCTGCACCAGCGAACGGGTGGTCTGCCGGGGCAAACGGACGACTGGCGCGGGAAGAACCAGTGGACCAAGCCTTTGAACACCCACGGCGACCGGGTTGGCCTCGCAGTTCTCGACGATGCTCTCTACCTGTGGATACGGAACCCTCCGGTCAGGCCACATCTGCCGGACTTGTTGCGCGGCTGCTGCGCTACTCGGGGAGGATCCGTTCAGAAAGGGGAGATCAGCGGATCGAGGGTGAGCCGCACGCCGCGAGTCTCGAGGGCCGAACGGTATGGCTGAAGAGACCGTGGGAGTACGAGGACGACGAGGACTGGCCGGCTGCGGCGGACTGGATCAGCGAGCAGTACGAGCGCCTTCGACTCGTCCTGGCCGACCCTGACGAGGAAGAGCCGGACGTACGGCACGCAGATCCGTAGCCGCCCTTCCGGGCCCCGGGGTCGTGCAATTGTCCCGGAGGGGTCGGCAGTGCCGGCCTCCCGGGTACGTCTGGCCGGCTACGGCGCCCCCTCAATCGCGCCGATGTTCCTCCGGCTCCACCGGCACCAGTCGCGACATCTCGAGGAGTAGAGCCGGAATGTCATCCCGCGCAGTTCGCCACACCATGTTCATGTCGATGTCGTCGTACACGTGAATCATGCGGTTGCGCATCGCCCGAATCTGCCGCCACGGAATCGAGGGCCGGGCCTCCCGGAACGCAGCCGACAGGCGGCCGGCTGCCTCGCCGATGATCTCGATACGCCGAATGACCGCGTCCTGCGGTTTGAGGTCGTCAAGAAACCTCCGCTCGTCCACGTCCTCCACGTAGGCGAGAATCGCGGAAGCCGAGTCGACGATGTCCGCCGCGGTGACAAAGATCATCCTTCATAGACGACTTCCACCGACTCCAGGATGGCTCGTCGGCGGTAGGGGTTCCGGCTGCGCTCGACACCACGCCAGCTCACCAGGTCCACCTCACGGCCGAGGATCGACTCGAGCTCCTCTTCCATCCGTTCGAGGTCGAGGAGCGTGTGCCGCGCTGCCGGGTCGAACCGGGCGAGCAGATCGACATCACTCTCGGGGCCAAAATCGTCTCTGAGGACCGAGCCGAAGAGACCGAGCCGCGCGACCTGCCAGCGCTCACAGCAGGCGGCCACCTCAGCGGTCGGCCATGCGACTTTCGGATTAGTCCGGGCGCCATCTCTTCCAGTCCCCATTGCCTTCACCGCAGTCTCTTCCATGAACTCGTCTCCGGGTTCGTCGCTGCCGTACCACGACCGGCCCACGCCGCGGGGCCGGCCCGCCTCCCGCGACGACCGGTTAAGCGTAGCGACCGGTTCGGCGCAACCGCTGATGGGTCCAGGATGCGGGCCAGACGGCCGGCGCACCGATCGTCGACGCGACAACCGTCGATCCACGTCTCTGCCAAGCACGCCAAGCGGATCAGCTCGTCAGCCCGCGGTACACCTTCGGCAACTGGCTCGGCAGGGCCGCGATCTCGTCGATGACCAAGTAGCGGCGTTCGGGGCACATCTCGCGCAGGTAGTCGTGGCCGGCGGGGTCGACGGTGATGCAGAAGGTCGAGATGCCCTGGCGCTCCGTCTCGCGTAGCGCGACCATCGTGTCGCGGATGCCGTAGACGCGGGAGGCGCGGTCGCTGCCGTAGTCGAAGTCCTGGGGATAGCCGTCGGAGAGGATGAGCAGAACCTTGACCTTCGCCTCGCGGTCGGCGAGCTTGGCGGCGGCGTGGCGGATGGCAGGCCCCATCCGGGTGCTGCGCTTCGGCTCCATCGCGGCGATCCGGTCTTCGGCCCTCCGATCGAAGTCGTCGTCAAACTCCTTGGCGACGAAGAACTCGACCTCCTTGCGGCCGAAGCCGGAAAAACCGTAGATCGCGTAGTCGTCGCCCAGGGTCTCAAGCGCGTCGGCCATCAGGACCAGGGATTCCTTCTCGATGTCGATCACCCGGCGGCCCGGCGGCAGGGGCTGAGGATTGTCGGGCCAGTCGAAGTCGTCGAAGACGCCGACGTACTCCGGCTCCGGCTCGCGGCCTGATGCCGGTTCGGGTTCGTCGACCGGCGCCTCCGCGTCGGTCGAGGCGCTCATGTCGAGCAGGAAGGCGGCCGCAACGTCCCGGTGCTGGCGGCGACGGCTCATGTAGACGGCGCCGTCCGACGGCCGGCCGGCGCGGCGGTCGACGTGGGTTTCGACCACCCGGTCGAGGTCGAGCTCCTCGCCCTCGATCAGGCGCCGCATGCGCCGGAACTCCCCCGGCTTGAGCAGTTCGAACTGCTTCCTGACCCGCCGCAGCAGGTCGGCGTGGAGGCGCCTCGTCTCGTCCACGAAGCGGTCCGCTGAGGCCGCGGCGCCGCTCGCGGCCGCTCCGGCCGGGTCGATCGGCTTCTCGCGTAGGTGGCACCAGCGGCGGCGGTAGCCAGCCAGCTCATGGTCCCACTCGTCGTAATAGTAGACCTGTTCCCGATCGAGCCTGGCCTCCGCCAGTTCCCGCTCGAGCCGCTTCGAGAGTTCCTCGAGGCGCGCCGCCAGTTCCTCGGGATCGAGTTCGGTCAACTCGGCGTCATCGTCGCCTCCTTCGGCTTCGATCGCTCCCGTGACGTCGAGGTCGGTCAGCGGTAGCCCGGCGGCGCCCGAGAGGTCGCCGTCCTGCAGGCTGAGCACGCCCAGTTCGTCGACCTGCAACTGCTCCATCAGGCCGGCGGCGATCGGGCCCGGCTCCACGTCGTCCCGCACTTCGACTTCAGATGCGAGTTCCTGCCACTCGCGGCGCAGCTCGACTCGCTCCGGCGCCGGGTCGCCGTGGTGCGCGGGCGCCGGCACGTCGAGGGATTGGGTTTCGGCTTCGGGGTCCGGGCCGGCGCCGCGGTCCTGGGGTGGGCCGTCGGCGGCGGCCGCGGCAGGCTCGGAAGAGGACGGAACCGAGCGCAGGGCGGCGAACGCGGGATAGAGCGCTCGCACGGCGCGCAGCGTGTGATCGACCGTGGCGCCGGAGTTGAGCAACGTCGCCGCTTCTTCGAATCGTGAGCCTCCATCTGCGTTCCCGGAAGGCCGGCCAGAGGGCCGGCGCACCGACATTCGGCTCGCCGCATCCGTGTCGGCTGCGTCCACCTCCAACCGGGAGCACTGCTCGACGAGAAGCACTCGCGCCAGGTCAAACAGGGCTGCTTTCCGCGGTTGCCGGCGCTCCGGCGGCCTCGACGCCGGGCTCAGCGACGAATCGAGCGCATCGTCGATCAGCCGGAGGAGGTCCCGGGGCACGCCCCGGAAGGCTCGGACCAACGCCGCATCGATACGCGCACCCTCGAGCCGCGCGAACAGCGCCCGGGCGAGGCCGGGATCGTCGAACCCGGCGAAGAAGTCGGCGAACCGGACCGGACCCCGCCGGTAGGTGCCGAACAGCACGCCGCCCAACTGGTGCAGAACGGCCATCCGGTAAACCATGAGATTGCCGTGGCTGTCCGGCAACCGGTCGATCTCCTCCGGTAGGTAGAAGGCGGCGCCGTCCGTCGTCGGCCGGCCCGCGGCCGCGGCGCCTTCCAGGTCGAGATGCCCCGCACGCGACCTGTCCCCGGCTCGTAGATCGGCGAGCGGCCGGACCTCGGCCGGGCGCGCCAGCATCGCCTCTACGTAGAGCTCGAGGACGCGGGCGACGTCGTCGAGGGCGACCGCGGTCATGGCGGCAGCGCCGACGCCACCTTGCTCAACGCGGGCCATCGCCGACGGAACGGCTCATGGCGGCAGCGCCGACGCCACCTTGCTCAACGCGGGCCATCGCCGACGGAACGGCTCAAGGCAGCAGCGTCGACGCCACCTCGGTCACCGCGCGCTGGACCTCGTCGTCGTCGGTGATCGCCCGGCAGATCGCGGCGACACAAGCCTCGCGCACGCCGATGCCGCCGGCGATCAACTGCGCCGTGTAGATGAGCAGCCGCGTGCTGACCCCTTCGTCGAAGCCGCGGTGGTGGAGGTTGCGGATGCGCTTGCCGAGTTCGGCGAGGTCCCTCGCCAGGGTCAGGTCGATTCGCGCCTCGTGCGCGATGATCTCCGCTTCAAGCTCGGGGGGCGGATAGTCGAACTCGAGGGCCACGAACCGCTGGCGCGTGCTCGGCTTCAGGTCCTTGGCCACGCTCTGGTAGCCCGGGTTGTACGAGAGGACGAGCAGGAATTCCGGGTGTGCCGGCAGAATCTCCCCGCGCTTCTCGATCGGCAGGATGCGCCGGTGGTCCGTCAGCGCGTGGATCAGCACCGTCGTGTCCTTGCGCGCCTCGACGATCTCGTCCAGGTAGCAGATCGAACCGTCGCGCACGGCACGCGTCAGCGGACCGTCCATCCACACCGTGTCGTCGCCCTCGAGCAGGTAGCGGCCGACCAGGTCGGTCGCCGTCAGGTCCTCGTGGCAGGCCACGGTGACCAAGGGTGTCTCGATGCCGGCACGCGTCCCCGCCTCACTTCCCCGGTAGAGGCGGTGTGTCATGTGCTCGAGGAACCGCGTCTTGCCGCAGCCCGTGGGTCCCTTGAGCAGCACCGGCATGCGCGCCCGGTAGGCGGCCAGGAACAGATCGACCTCGTTGCCGACCGGCAGGTAGTAGGGCGCCTCTGGAGCAGGTCGCGGCGTCGCCGCTTGCAAAGGCTGAGTCATGGGCTGGCTCGCTAGCGAATCAGCGATGGTCGATCGCACGGGCGAGCGCGATGTCCTTCTCCGTCACGCCGCCGGCCGAGTGGGTGCTCAACGTGAGCCGGACCCGGTTGTAGCGGACGTCGATGTCCGGGTGATGGTCCGCCGCTTCCGCCAGCTCGGCCACGAAGTCGACGAAACGCACCGCCGCCGAGAAGGTCGGGAACTGGTACTCCCGCGCGATCGACGGCGCTTCCACGTCCGCCTCCCAACCGCTCAACTCGCCGCAAGCGCTCCGAATCTCGTCCGCCGTCATCACCGCCATTGCCTGTTACCTCCGCCGCGCGACCCTAGCAGCCGCCGGCCGCTGGAACCCTCTCCCCCGCAACCCGGACCGGCGGGTGGCCTCCGCAGTGCTACTGTCGGCGACCTATGAAATTCGGCATCTTCTACGAGCATCAGCTACCGAAGCCGTGGGGGCCGGAGTCGGAGCACCGGCTTCTCCAGAACTCGCTGGAGCAGATCGAACTCGCGGACCGGCTCGGGTACGACTACGCCTGGGAAGTGGAGCACCACTTCCTGGAGGAGTACTCCCACAGCTCGGCGCCCGAAGTGTTCCTGGCCGCGGCGTCGCAGCGGACGAAGAACATCCGTCTCGGCCACGGCATCGTCCAGTTGACGACGAACCATCCGGCAAGGGTCGCGGAACGGGTCTCGACGCTCGATCTGGTCTCGAACGGCCGCGTCGAACTCGGCCTCGGCGAGGGCTCGAGCGTCACCGAACTCCATCCGTTCGGCCGCAGCTTCCGCGACAAGCGGATCGTCTGGGAGGAGGCGGTCCAGGCCTGCCTGCCGATGTTCTGGAACGAGGGCTGGGAGTACCACGGCCACTACTTCGACTTCCCGCTGCGCAACGTGATTCCGAAGCCGCTGCAGCGGCCCCACCCGCCGCTCTGGGTCGCCTGCTCGCAGCTCGACACGATCCGCTACGCCGCGCACCGCGGCATGGGCGCCCTGTGCTTCAAGTTCGCCGATCTGGACTCGGCCCGGGCCTGGGTCAACGCCTTCTACAACACCTTCGTGGGCGACCAGCGCAAGCTCTGCGACTACCAGACGAACCCGAACCTGGCCACGGTCAGCGGCTTCATGTGCGCGCCGACCGACGAGGAAGCACAACGGAAGGCCGACGGCTGGACCTTCTTCCAGTTCGCGCTGCAGCTCTACAACAAGGAAGGACCGTTCGAGCCAGGCACGAACAACTTCTGGAAGCGCTACCAGGAATGGAAGAAGACCCCCGAGGGTCGGCGGCGTTCGGACAGCGAACTGATCGGCTCGCCGGAGACGATCCGCGGGCGCCTGCGGGAACTCGAACGGGCCCACGTCGACCAGGTCATCCTCCTCAACCAGGCCGGCAAGAACACGCACGAGGACATCATGAGCAGCCTGGAGCTGTTCGCGCGCGAGGTGATGCCCGAGTTTCAGGCCCGCGACGATCAGCAGCAGGAGTGGAAGCGCGCCGTCCTCGCCGGCGAACGGAAGCTCGACGAGATCGACACGGAACCCTTCAACACGACGTCAAGGCTGCGACCCACCATTCCGCCGTCGGAGGAAGCGCTGGCCGCGGCCAGGAAGTGGGCAAGCTAGGAATCGCGGCGTCCGCGCCGCGCTGACGCACAGGAAACAAGCTGTTCCACACAAGGCCAGCGCAACCGGGCCGACAGATCTGCGTAGTCAGGAACGACGAACCAACACAACATCCCAAGGAGACACCGAATGTCCCTCCACTCCCGTCCCCGCCGCACCCTGCTCGCACTGGCCTGCTGCGGTCTGATGCTCGGCGCCTGCGCCGCTTACGAAGCTGGGGGAGCACCGGCCCCGGCGGCACCGGAGCCTCCCCCACCGCCAGAGCTCACGGAGGAGCAGAAAGTCATCGCCCGCTACGTCGAAGCGGTCGGCGGCGAGGACGCAATCCGTGCGCACACTTCTATGACCGTCACCGGGAGCTTTGAGATGCCGGCGATGGGAATGGTCGGCGACGCCGTCGAATACAGGATGGCGCCCGGCAAGAGCCTGGCGAAGATCTCCCTTCCCGGGTTCGGCGAGATAGTCAACGGCACGAATGGCGACATCGCTTGGGCGGAAGACCCAATGCAAGGGGCGCGACTGCTCGACGGCCAGATGGCCGCCGATGCAAAGCGCCTGGCCCGCTTCTATCTGGACCTGGAGTTCGAGGATCTCTACCCGGAACAGAAAGCGGTCGGCGAGTCCGAGTGGAACGGCCAGGCCGCCTACCAGCTCGATCTGGTCGACACCGACGGCAACGAATCGTCGCAGTACTTCGCCGTAGACACCGGCCTTCTGATCGGTGTTGAAGCAACCCAGACGAATGAGATGGGAACGATGGAGGTCACCTTGACCATGAGCGACCACGAGGAGTTCGGCGGCCGGCTGTTCCCCACAAAGACGGTCATGGCAATGCCCTCCATGGGCATCGAAATCGTGCAGACCACCGAGTCCGTGACCTTCGACGACGTCCTCCCGAGCGTCTTCGAGCCTTCCGACGCGATCAAGGCGCTCCTGCCGGAGTAGAGGCTCGACCCACTCCAACCAGCTCCTTCCCCGGTGTGGCCTCGTCGGCGCGGCCGCACCGGCGCTCTTCGTCGCGGCGGCGGTGCTCGCTGCTGCCGCGGCACCCGCCGAAGCCCAGGGAAGCCGCCGGCCGCAAGCGCGTCTGACGGACTTCTACGGGCAGTGGCTTGCGGAAGTCGAGCCGCTGCTTGCCGAGGCTGAGCGCCGGGCCTTCGAGCGGCTGGAAGGCCCTGGCGCGCGCGAACGCTTCCGTCGCGCCTTCTGGGCGGCGCGGCCGGAGCGCCTGCTCGAGCGCTGGCGGGAGAACCGCGAGGCCCGCGACCAGCTCCGGGAACGGTCGCCGGCGATGCAGCGCGCCGTGCTCCTGGCCGGCAAGCCGGCCGACCGCCAGACGGTCGAACCCTGCGAGTCGAAGCTCCGGCGGATCGAGATCTGGACCTACGACGGCTGGCGGCTCGAACACCAGCTCGGCCGTCCGCCTCTCCCAGGAGAGGAGGAGATCGTCCTGGCGTTCCTCCAGCAGGTGAACTTCGACCCGCGATCCATGCGGCTGTGGTCGCCGTCCTCCGGCGTCGATCTGACCTTCGACCCGAAACGGCCGGAGGGCGGCCGCTCCGACGACGCCGAGGCGTCTCTGGCTGGAGCGTTCCGTGTACTTGACCAAGCCGAGCGACGCCGATGCATGACCTCGACCGAGCGGCGCCGCCTGGAACGACGGCTCGGACGCGCCGTCGGTTGGCGGGAACTCACCGACCGGCTGGGCTGGGCCGACGCAACCTCCGACCCCGAGTGGATCGACCGCTTCGTCCGCCTCGAAGCGGTGCTCGACGTGGACGCCATGGCCCTGCCGGGCACAGTACTCGACTTCGAAGCCCTCGGTACCGAGAACCGGCGCACGGCGATGCGCGGCCGGCTACGGCTGCCGCCCGAGCACCTCGCCGCCATCGGCGCCGGTCAGATCCTCGATCGCGTGACGATTACCGGCGACGTCTTCCTCCGCGACCGGCTCGCCGACGCCTTCGTCGTCACTCATCACGTGAGCGGCGGCTCTTCAGCCATGGAGGCCGCCTCCGGCGGCACGCAGATCGCCCTCGACTTCTACCGGCGGCTGCCAGCCGGCGCCTACCGGATCGAGATCCGGGCCGAGGATCGCCTGGGCCGGGGCCTGCTCCGCAGGAGCCGGATGCTCGACGTGCCCACGCTCGACGTGCCGCCCGACGTCCCCGGCCTCGGCCTCCTGAGCCGTCGCGAAACGATCGCGCTCAACCAGTTGCCGAGCGTCGAGTTGCTGGCGCCCGAGGGCCGCGTTCTCGGTTCGACCTTCACCGCCCGCGTCGTCGCCAGCCCGGCCGTCTCTCGGGTCGTCTTCCTGCGCGACGACGACGCGGTCGCAACAGTAAACGCCCCTCCCTTCGTGCAAGACCTCGATCTGCCGGGCCGCCGCCACCGGATCGAGGTCCGGGGACACGACGCGGCGGGAGCGCTCCTGGCGCGTCACGCGCTGGAGATCGAGCGGGAAGAACACCCGTTCTCGATCGCGCTCGAGCGTCCCGACCAGGCCTTCGTCGAAGCGGCACTCGACCTGTCCGTGCGGGTCGGCGTGCCCACCGGCCGGGAGCTCGACCGCGTCGACTGCCATCTGGACTCCGAACTCCTCGATAGCATGACGGCGCCGCCGTTCCAATGCCGGGTTCCGGCCGGGCCGCGCCTGCCGCTGAGCTTCGTTCGGGCCGCCGCCATGCTCCGTACGGGCGAAACGGTCGAGGACCTCGTCTTCCTCGGCTCAGGGGCGCCGGAGGAGATCGAGGTGCGCCTCGTCGACGTGCTGGTCTCCGTCGGAGGGCGGCAGGCGGGGCCAGCGCCGGGACTGGACGCGGCCGATTTCCGCGTTCTGCACCGCGGCGTCGAGGCACGGATCCGCGACTTCAGGAACCTCGCCGACCGACCGCTCACCGTTGCCCTCTTGATGGACGTCTCGAGTTCGATGGGCCGCGGGGTCCGCGTCGCCGCCACCAGCGCGCAGCGCTTCTTCGAGGGCATCCTCACCGATCGCGACGCCGCCAGCCTGATCGTCTTCAACCACGACCTGAACCGTCTGGCGCCGTTTTCGGGCGACACGCGCCTGCTCCGCTACGCCGCCGAGGGCCTGCGCGCATGGGGCGCCACCCGGCTCTACGACGGAATCGCCTATGCCGTCTCGTCGTTCGCGGGCCGCCCGGATCGGCGCGCCCTGGTCGTGCTCAGCGACGGCGCCGACACGGACAGCAACCTCGACTTCGAGCCCGTGCTCGCGCAGGTCGAACTGGCCGGCGTCGTCGTCTACCCGATCGCCCTGAGGGTTTCCGACGCGGCGACCACCGCGGCGCTCGGACGGCTGGCTGAACGCACCGGCGGCCGCTACCACGCGGCCGACTCGGTCGAGGACCTGGACCGCATCTACCGCGAGATCGAGCGCGCTCTCCGGTCTCAGTACCTGATCGCCTTCGAACCGCCGCCCGAGGTCGAGGCGCGGGCCGACGGGCTCCGGGACATCCGGGTCGAGGTGTCGCGGGCGGGGCTGACGGTGACGGGAGTGCGGAGCCGGGGACGGTAAAGTCCCGCCAGTTCGCCGCGGATCGACGGATTCCGCCCGCGGCGGATGCCGGCGAGCAGCTGGGTGACGCGAGACGCGCCACGCGCGAGCCAGTGAGCGCGTCCCTCAGTCGGGCGCACGGATGGCAGGCAGGTGCACCGACCCGCGGCTACAAGAGACGTAGACTGCCGGCATGAGCGGAGCGCGGGCGGCGACGAGGGCGATCGAGCGCGCCCTGATCCGGCCGTACCGCGAGGCGGAGGGCAGCACGGGGTTCTGGCTCTTCGTCAGCCACCTCGTCACCACGTTCGGCATCGCGCTGTCGAACTTCCTTCTCTTCTTCACCCTGATCTGGGCCGCCGTCCGCCGGAAGCGGCTCCACTTCGCCACCGCCGACGAGGACCGGGGACGGCGGCGCCTGATCCTGCTCCCCCTGGCCGCCTACGCGGGCTGCTTCGTGCTCTCGGCCGTCTTCTCCTACGATCCGGCGACCAGCCTCCAGGAGCTCTCGACGCTCTACGCCGTCCTGACCCTCCCGCTGGCGCTCCTGCTCGTCCGTGGCGAGCGCCAGGTACGGATCGCGATCGTCTCCCTGGTGGGCATCTCGGCCGTACTCGCCGTCTATGGCCTGGCGCAGTTCGCCTTCACCGACTACGGTCCCCTCCACCAGCGGATCCCCGGACCGTTCTCGCACTACATGACGTTCTCCGGCGTCCTCCTGCTCGGCCTCGCCCTGATCGCCGGCCGGCTGAGCAGCGCGGGCGGCTGGCGCTCGCGGGTCAACTGGATCGGTCTGGCCCTCGTCGGCGCGGCGCTCGTTTTGACCCTGACCCGCAGCGCCTGGCTGGGCGCCTTCGCCCTCGCGGTCGCGGCGATGGCACTTCAGCGCCGGCGCGTCTTCCTGAGTTTCGCCGCCGCGCTGGTCCTGGCCGGCGCCTCGGTCGCTACCGTGGCGCCGACCCTGTGGCCGACCTACTGGCAGCGGGCGACCTCGATGGTCGATGTCCGCAATCCGTCGAACTACGACCGGCTGTGCATGCTGTGGGCCGGCGGCCAGATGATCGCCGACCGACCCCTCACCGGGATCGGCCCGGTCATGGTCCGCGAGTGGTACCCGGCCTACCGGCATCCGACCTCGGTCCGGCCACGGGTGAAACACCTGCACAACACGTTTGTCCACATGGCGGCGAGCCGCGGCATACCGTCTCTCCTCGCCTATCTGTGGCTGATGGCTGTGGCGGCGGCGATGGCGTTCGAGGGCTATCGCCGCGAAGGCGGTCGGGCCGGGCCACGCGCCGATCTCTACCTGGGCGTCCTGTTCGCCCTTCTGGCGCTCAACGTGGCCGGCCTGTTCGAAGCCAACTGGCGCGACACCGAGATCCAGCGCTGGACGCTGTTTCTGCTGGCTCTGCCGGTTATCCTCCGCGCTCCAGACGACCAGCCCGGAGATTCTGCATGCACTCCGACCGCCTCAGCCTGATCGAGCTTCTCGACCTTCTAGCGACCCGGGAGGTCTCCTGCACCGAGTTGATGCACGCGACCCTGGAGCGCATCGAAGCCACGAACCCGAAGCTCAACGCCGTCGTCAGTCAGCGGCCGCGCGAGGAGTTACTGGCCGACGCCGAGGCGGCCGACGCGCGCCGCGCCGCCGGTGACGCCCGGCCGCTCGAGGGCGTACCACTGGGCGTCAAGGACCTCGAGGACGTGGCCGGAATGGTGACGTCGATGGGCTCGCGGGTGTTCCGCGACTCGGTCGCCGAGGCGGACTCGACGCAGGTCGCGCGGTTGCGCGACGCCGGCGCGATCGTCGTCGGCAAGACGAACACCCCCGAGTTCGGGTTCACCGCGATCACCAAGAACCCGCTGTTCGGCGTCACTCGCTCGCCCTGGAACCCGGAGCGCACCCCCGGCGGATCGAGCGGCGGTTCGTCCGCGGTGCTGGCCGGCGGCGTGCTGCCCCTGGTCACCTCCTCGGACGGCGGCGGCTCGATCCGGATTCCGGCCAGCTTCACGGGCGCGTTCGGCCTGAAGCCGAGCCAGGGCCGAATACCGCGCGGGCCGATGAAGGCCTGGGACTACGGCAGCACCGCGGTTTACGGTCCCCTGACCCGCACCGTGGAGGACGGGGCCCTGTTCCTCGACCTGGTCGCCGGTCCGTCGCCCTGCGATCCCGCTTCACTGCCCCATCCCGGTCTGAGCTACAGCGAGGTGCTCGAATCAGGCCTCCCGTCTTCCGTCCGCATCGCCTGGTCGCCGGACCTCGGATACGCGAGGGTCCAGTCGGACGTCGCACGTGTGGCCGCGGAAGCGGCGGCCGTGTTCGACCAATCCGGTCTCTCGGTCGAACCGCTCGAGGAGCACGTACCGGGCGGCCCGCCGATGCTCACGGCGGCCTGGGGCACGCTCGGCAACTTCCTGATCGCCGGCCAGATCCACGAACCGCTTCGAAACCAGCGCCAGGACATGACGCACTCGTTCGCGGAGGCGCTGGAGCGCTCCTGGGAGATGACGCCCGAGACGTTCGGCGCCGCGGCGCGCGAACGGGCTCAGCTGAATCACTGGTGCGGTGAGGTCTTCGACCGCTTCGATCTGCTGCTGACGCCGACGGTGCCCTACGATCCGCCGCCCGCCCGCGGTCCCTTCCCCACCCACACGGAGGGCCGGGAGCAGGCGCCGGCAGGGGTCGCGGCGTTCACGATTCCGTTCAACATGTCTGGTCACCCGGCGGCGACCGTGCGTGCCGGCCTCTCCGACGCCGGCCTGCCCGTCGGCCTGCAGATCCTGGGGCCGCGCCACCGGGACGACCTCGTGCTGCGGGCCGCCCGGCTGTTCGAGCGGGCCCGCCCCTGGCACCCGAACTGGCCGGACGTCTGACAGGGGCCGGGACGCGGGCCGTCCCGGAAACCGGACTGTCGTATCGTAGGTCGCGGACGGAAGATCGAACTACCGTGCCCTCCCGCGTCTTCACGACGGTCGCGCTCGGGCTGCTGAGCGTCGCCGCGCACGCCCAACCAGGCGAGGAGGCGTCGCCCGACGCACCCGCGGCGCCTGTCCTGGAGGGCCTCATGCCGCTCAGCCAAGTCCACGTGCTGGAGGTCCCGCCGGTCTCCGTCCTGGCGAGTCGAAGCGAGGAGAGCCGCCCCGGCGAACCGCTGCGCTTCGCGCACCCGTCCGCCGTCGACGTGAGCCCGGCCAGCCATGGACGGTGGGAAGTCACGAGCGACGGCCGGACTGCCGTCTGGCGCCTGCGCGTGGTCTCGACCGGAGCGGTCTCACTGAACCTGGGCTTTCACCGCTACTACATGCCGCAAGGCGGCCGCCTGCGCCTCCACACGCCGGACGGCAAGGAGGTGGTCGGACCGTTCACCGAGGCCGACAACGAGGCGCATGGGCAACTCTGGACTCCGGTGGTCTCCGGCAGCGAGGCCCTGATCGAGGTGATCGTGCCCGTGAACCGGCTGGACGAAGTCGAGCTCCAGCTCCACAGGGTCAATCGTGGATTTCGCGATCTCGCCCCCGCCGACGTATCACGGCGGTCACACGCCAGTTGCCACGTCGACGTCGTATGCCCGGTCGCGGACCCCTACCGCGAGCAGGTACGGAGCGTCGCGTTCTTCACGATCGACGGGAAAGACCTGTGCAGTGGCGTGCTGATCAACGACACGACGGGCAGCGGCACGCCGTACTTTCTGACCGCCGCTCACTGCTTCCGGCACGACCCCGACATTGCGAGTTCCGTCGTCTACTGGAACCACGAAAGCGCCACCTGCGGGAGCAGAACCCCTGGACCGAGATCGCAGTTCAGCACGGGAGCGATCGAGCGAGCGCGCAGCGCCGCGACCGACTTCATGCTGCTCGAGCTCGACGACAAGCCGAACGTTGCCTACAACCTTTACGCGGCGGGCTGGAGCAGGGCCAGGACGCCACCGACGTCCGCGTTCACGATCCACCATCCACAGTCGCACGCCAAGTCGATCAGCTTCGAGAACGACCTTCTGACGGTGACGAAGGCCTACAGTCGAGACCCTCCCACAAGTAACGACCAGTATCTGAGAGTTGCCGACTGGGACCAGGGTTCAACCGAGGATGGCTCTTCGGGAGCGCCGCTGTTCGACGCCAACAAGCGGGTCGTGGGCGTGTTGAGGGGAGGCTACGCGAGTTGCGCCGACGATCTTGCCGACTGGTACGGCTGGTTCGCGGCGTCTTGGGTCGGCGGCGGCACATCGACCAGCCGCCTGAGCGATTGGCTGGATCCCGGCGACACCGGCAGGATCGCCATCGACGGCAAGTACCTGAACACCGGGCCCATCGCGGTCGGAAGACTCGACGACAAGGCGCTGCGGCTCGCCGACGGCGGCGTGGCGGGCGCCCTGGATACGGACGTTTCGTATGGGTTCGAGGACGCGGACGGCGACGCGCTCACCTACGGCGCAACCTCGTCCGACGAGGCCGTCGCCACGGCGACGGTTACGGGATCGACCGTCACCCTCGCGCCCGTGGCGGAGGGGACGACGTTGATCACCGTGGCGGCCACCGACGCCGCCGGCTTGAACGCGACCGCGACCCAGACATTCTCCGCGACGGTCGGCGCCAACCGGTCGCCGGAACCGGAAGGAACGCTCGCCGATGTCTCCTTGACGGTCGCCGCAGGCGCCGAGGCGGTCGACGTGGCCAGCGCGTTCACGGATGAGGACGACGATGACCTGACGTACGCCGCATCCTCGTCCGACAGTTCGGTCGCGACCGTATCGACCTCCGGCGCCACGGTGACGGTGACGCCGCTGTCCGGCGGCGCCGCCGTGATCGCCGTCACGGCCGCGGACGGCGACGGCTCGAACACGGCGGCAAGGCAGCGTTTCACCGCGACGGTAGCGAGCCGTCCGCCCACGGCGGTCGGGACGCTGGCGTCGCTGTCCGTGCAGGAAAACAGTGGAGGTGGATCCCTGGACGTATCGAACGCGTTTCAGGATCCGGACGGCGACTATCTCAAATACGGCGCTTCGTCCTCCGACCCTACGGTCGCCGCGGCGGACGCGTGGGGCTCGACGGTGACCGTACGCCCCATCTCCGTCGGCTCGGCGATGATCACGGTGTCGGCGACCGACATCGACGGCTCCAACGCGACGGCAGCCCAGACGTTCGACGTCGCGGTCATCAACGGTCCGCCCGTTGCCATCGGTTCGCTGACGGGGCCGGATCTTCGGGTGGGCGACGGGACAAGAGAAGTGGACGTGTCCGACGCCTTCGAGGACCCCAACGGCGACGCGCTGACGTACGACGCGTCGGCGGCGGCGCCCGGAATCGTACAGGTCCAGGCATCGGGTTCTCGGGTGACCCTGACTCCCCTGTCCCGGGGGACCTCGACGATCACGGTGACGGCGACCGACGTCGCGGGTTCGAACGCGACGGCGACCCAGATGTTCGACGCGCGAGTGAAAGGGAAGCGCGGGGTGACCGTCTCGACCGCCGCCTTGACCGTCGACGAGGGGTCGACGACGACCTACACGGTGGTGCTCGACTCGGAGCCGACGGGAAACGTGACGGTGACGCCGTCGGTCCCGGCGAACGGGAACCTGTCGGTGGAACCGACGGCCGTTGAGTTCACGACGGAGAACTGGCAGGCGAAGAAGACGGTGACCGTGATGGCGGACACGGACACGAACACCGCCTCCGAGCCCCCGGTGACGATCAGCCACCGGGTGAGCGGCGCCGACTACGCCTCGGTCGCGGCGGCATCCGTGCGGGTCACGATCGTGGAGACGGATGCGTCGGTCCTCTCATTGGAAGCGGCGGAGGCGTCGGAGAGTGCCGGCACGCTCACGTTCGACGTGACGCTGAGCAAGGCGAGCACGTCGGAGATCACGGTGGATTACGCGACCGCCAACGGCTCGGCGCTGGCGGGCGTCGACTACACGGCGGCGAGCGGCACGCTGACGTTCCCCGCTGACTCGACGGCTTCGCAGTCGATCGACGTGGACCTGACGGACGACGCGGACGACGAGGAGGAGCGGGAGACCTTCCGGCTGACGCTACGGAATGCACGGCACGCCTCCCTGGCCGGGGGCGGTTCGACCTTGCAGGTCCTGGGGACGATCGAAGACGACGACGACCCGGAGGTCGAGGTGTCGTTCGAATCGTCGACCTACGAGGTGGCGGAGGGTCGCACGGTGACGGTGGCGGTGCGCCTCAACCGCGACCCGGAGCGCGATCTGGCAATCGACCTGAAGCGCACGCACCGCGGCGGCGCGACCGACGCGGACTACTCGGGCGTGCCTGCAACGGTGAGGTTCGGAGCGGGCGTGACGCGGCAGGAGTTCCCGTTCGCGGCGACGGACGACACCCTGGACGACGACGGCGAGGCGGTCGAGTTGAGCTTCACCGCGCTGCCGCCAAGGGTCTCTGGTGACGGAGAGAGCGTTCTGGCGATTCTGGACAACGATGGCGGCGGCGGCCCCGGTGGCCCAGGTGGTCCCGGCGGCCCACCTTCCGACGACGACGATGAGGACGACGACGACGGTGGCGGCGACGGCGGCGGTGGCGGTGGCGGTGGCGACGGCGACGGCGACGGCGGCGACGGCGGCGGCGGCGGCGACGGCGGCGGCGGACCGCCCAGGGCCGCGATGACGGTGGACGCAGAGTGCGCCGACGGGCTGTGTCGTGCGGTGACGGGAGAGTCGGTACGGTTCGCGGACACGAGTGCCGGTACGGTGCGCACGCGTCGCTGGGAGTTCGGCGACGGGAGGAGATCCCGGTCTCGCGGGCCGGGGCACTCTTGGTCGTCGCCAGGCTTCTACGAGGTGACGCTCTCGGTGAGCGACGGCGCGACGACGTCGACGGCAAGTCGGATGTTCCTGGTGGAGGCGAGCGATCCCGCCGGCGCCTGCCAGCCCAGCAGAGAGACGCTCTGCCTTCAGGACTCGCGCTACGCCGTGTCGGTGGAGTGGTGGACGGCTGCCGGCGAGAGCGGCGCCGGCAGCGTGGTGCGCGCCGGGACGAACGATTCCGGGATGTTCTGGTTCTTCCACCCGGACAATTGGGAGGTGCTGATCAAGGTCCTGGACGGCTGCTCGGTGAACGGTCACGTGTGGGTGTTCGGCGCGTCGACCACGGACCTGGGCCATGTGATCCGGATGACGGACACGACGAACGGGACCGTGAAGGAGTACCGGAACGAGCCGGGTCGGGCGGCCCCCGCGATCACCGCCGCCACGGCGTTCAACACCTGCGCGCCAGACTGAAGAGTCGGCCCCGTCTTTCGCAGCTTCAGGGAAGCACCGACACCTTGACCGCTCCGGAACGCTTGTCGCCCGCGATCTCGAAAGCGCGCTCGATCTCTTCCAGCGGTACCTGGTGAGTGAGCAGGCTGTCGAAGCCGTTCCCACCCGCAACCAGAGTGCCCACCGCTTCGGCGAAGTCGACTTCGCCCGGCCGCCGCGAGTAACAGTTCGACCATTGCAGGCGCGCTTCCTTGCCGAGCAGCACGAGAGGGTCGAGGGTCAAGAGGCCCATGAACACGCCCAGTACGCAAATCGTCCCGCCTGGTGCGAGGGCGATCCCGGCCGCCGTCATCGTGTCCGCCAGACCGCCCACCGTCTCGACCACAAGATCGGCGTCGTAGCCGGCCAGGTCTTCCGGAGAGCCGGCGTCAAGCACCTCGTGAGCGCCGAGCTGCTTCGCCGCCGCGGCCTGGTGCGGATGACGGGCCGTGATCGCCACGCGGCCGAAGCCCCAGGCCCCGGCCACCGCGACCGCCGCGAGACCGATGGAACCGGCGCCCAGGATCAGCAGCTTCCCCGGCGGCTTCTCCCGGTCCGTGCCCGCGAGCCGCAGGCCATGGACCGCAACCGCGAACGGTTCGGCGAGGGCGGCAAGGGACGGCGACAGGGAACCGGGAACGCGATACAAGCGATGGGCCGGCACGACGACGGCGTCCGCGAAGCCGCCCGGCCGCCGCATGCCGTAGAGCTCGAGTTGCCGGCAGATCGAATCGCGACCGTCGCGGCACGGGCCACAATCGCCGCAGGAGGCGAGCGGCTCCACGACCACCGGTTCTCCCGCTTCGAAGCCCGAGACGCCGGCGCCCAGGTCGTCCACGACGCCGGCCATCTCGTGACCCATGATCGAGCCCGGCTCGATGATCGGTTTCGGACTGTGAACCAGATGCAGGTCGGTCCCGCACAGGCCGCAGGCGGTCATCCGGAGCCGAACCTCGCCCGGGCCGGGTTCCGGCAGCGCCCGCTCGGTGACCGCTACTTCACCGGGGCCGAGATAGACGCCCGCGCGCATCGCGCGGATCGTAGCAACGGCCTGTGATCAGAGGCCGAGTTCGGAACAGTCGGCCGCTTCGCCGTTCACGGTGCAGGCGCAGTCGCCGCCCGTGCAGTCGACGCTCACCTCGCACTCGCCCGAGTCGCCGCAGGCCGCGGCCGCGAAGTCGAAGGAGTGCGCGTTGTCCACATCGACCGTGCAGTCCTCGCCGTCCTCGCAGGCGACCTTGACCTCGATCACCCGGGCCTCGTGTTCGCCGCCATCGTGGTCTCCGGCCTCGTGTACCTCCATCACGGCCGCGGCGCTGGACACCTCGACACGCCGCTCCCGCTCCTCCAGCGTGGCGCTGATCTTCTCCATCCGGCCATCGCGCCAGACCTCGAGCACGACGGTGTCGCCGTCCTCGTGGCCGCCAATGGCCCGTGCCAGCGCCGACGCGGACGCGACCGGCTCGCCGCCGACGGCGGTGACGATGTCGCCTATCTCCAGGCCGGCACGCAGTGCCGGGCTTCCATCCACGAGCTTGCCGACCATGACGCCCACGTCTTCGGGCACGCCGAAGTGGGTGCGCAGTTCCGGGGTCAGGTCGGAGAGCTGAACGCCGAGAAACGCGCCGCCGCCGTGCCGCACGTGCAGGCGCGAACCGTGTTCCCCGAGTTCCCCGAGTCGCTTCATCACCCTGTGCATGCGGCGCCGCGCCGACTCGCCGGTTTCGCCGTCGGCCTGCTCATCCGCGACAAAGAGGACGTCGTGGCCGTCGGCCTCGAGGATCATGACGTTCTCCTCGGAAACCCACTCGTGGTCGCCGCCGTGGAGAACCCGGACGTCGCCGTCGTCGCCGACGAAGACGACCCGGCTCGCCTGCTCGTCGCAGTCCTCGCCGTCCGCGCAATCGATGAGCTTCTTCACCTGGATCTTGCGGACCTTCTTCTCTTCCCCGTCGCCCGCGACGACCGGCGCCACAACCGCCAGCGCCAGACCGACCGCCAACCAGACCTTCATTCGTGACATGACGCGTTCCTTCTCCAGTTCCCGTTGCCTTTCATTCTAGCCAGCGGGCCACGACGCGCGGCCGCCTCTGTAGGGATAACGCCGACCGGCCCGATTCGTTCCGGACCGATGAACCGACCGGTTCAGGAGTCCTCCATCGACGCCCGCACCGTCCGCAAATCCTGAAGCGCCGCCTTGGCCATCGATCCACCGTCGCGGGCCACCTCGACGAACCGGAACCCCTGCCTGATCCGCTTGGGGGCCTCCTTGACCGTGCCGGCGACCCCGGCGAAGAGACCATGCCGCTCGCAGCCGTCGAGAATCTCGTCGATCGCCGCCGTGAACTTCTCGTCCTCCTGGTCGGCGGCAGGCCGGAGACCCAGCGACACGCTGAGGTCGCTCGGCCCGACGTAGACGCCGTCGAGGCCCGGCACGGAGAGGATGTCGTCGAGGTTGTCGAGCGCCTGCTGGGTCTCGATCATCGGGATGCAGTAAATCTGCTCGTTCGCCTCTTCGATGTAGTTCCCGCCGTAGAGCAGACCCGCCCGGAACGGTCCGAAGCTGCGCTTGCCGCGCGGCGGATACCGGCACGCGGCCGCCGCGGCTTCCGCCTCGGCGCGGCTGTTGACCATCGGGATGATGATCCCGTGGGCGCCGGCGTCGAGCATCTTGCCGATGATCCCGGGCTCGTTCCAGGGCACGCGCACGATCGGCGTCGTGTCGGAGGCGGTCATCGCCTGCAGCATCTCCGTCGCGCGCTGGTAGTCGACCAGACCGTGCTGCATGTCGATCGTCGCCCAGTCGAAGCCGAGGCGCGACATGAGTTCGGCGCTGTGCGTGTCCGGGAACGCGAGCCAGGCGCCGAGCACCGGTTCTCCGTTGTCGATCTTGTCGCGCAGACGGTTCTTCATCGGCATGACCTTGCCTCCCTGTGTCGCCTGTTTGGTGCTTGCACGTGACTGTGGCGGCGAATACTACGCGCTTTCGTCATGGAGCACGTGCGGGGGACGGGGTGGGTCGAAACGCCGAACCTGCGAGGCTCTTGGGGCCCAGCAGCCCGAGTACGTCAGGGAATCAGCGACTCGTCGGGGGTCAGGGACGCCCCGAAGCCAGCCAGAAGATCCGCCGAGTGATCGATGTCGTCCAGCGAGATCGTCTCGACGGCGCTGTGCATGTAGCGGTTCGGGACGCTGATCAGTCCCGTCGCGACGCCCGCGCGGGTGATCTGGATCGAGTTCGCGTCGTTCGGCGCCGCTCGTCCGAGGGCGGCCAGCTGGAACGGGATCTTCTCCTCTTCCGCGACCGCTTCCAGGCGGTCGCTGACCTTCGGGTTCATGTTCGGACCGCGTACGATCACCGGACCGCCGCCCAGCTTCAGGTCGCCCTCCTGTCGCTTGCTGATCGTCGGGCAATCCGTCGCGTGCGTCACGTCGACCGCGATGCCCACATCGGGGTCTACGCCGTGGGTGCTGGTGCGGGCGCCGCGCAGGCCGATCTCCTCGCAGACCGTCGACACGGCATAGACCGCGACCTCGGGCTTGCGCCGGACGACCCGGCGCAACGCCTCGATGACCACCCACAGGCCGGTCGTGTTGTCCATCTTCGGTGCGTTCGCCAGGCCGTTGCGCATCTCCTGGAAACCCAGGTCGAGCGTCACCGGATCGCCGACCCGCACCGCGCTCTTCGCGTCGTCGCCGTCCGTCGCGCCGATGTCCAGCCAGAGGTTCTCCATCTTGACTACCCGCTTGCGCTCCTCCATGTCGAGCAGGTGGATCGGCTTGCGGGCGATGACCGCGGGCACCGGCCCGTCCTTCGCCCACACGGTCATCCGCTGGCCGATGAGCTGCTGCGGATCCCAGCCGCCGATCGGCTGCACCCACAGGAAGCCCTTGTCGTCGATGTAACTGACGATCAGGCCGATCTGGTCGCAGTGACCCGCGAACAGCACGCGGCGACCGTCCGGCTTCTCGCCGGCACCGACGTTCACCGCCGCGATCACGTTGCCGTGAACGTCGGTCGAAACGTCGTCGGCGAACTTGCCCGCGTAGGCGCGGACGACTTCCTGTACCGGCTCCTCGTGTCCCGAGGGGCTCGGCGCGGCCAACAGATCAGTGAAGAACTTGCGTGCTGTCTTGTTCACTTGCTGCTCCCAGCCGACGACACGCACGACCGCGGACTACGGTCGGACGGCTGCCGCGGCTGTCCGGTGTTCCTGGTGTCCCGATCTCAACGTCCCCTGCGGCGCTGGCGGCTGCTGTACGACCTCAGTGCGCGCAGGAGGTCGATCTTACGCAGAGCGGGCCAGTGCGTATCGCAGAAGTAGTACTCCGAGTAGGTGCTCTGCCACAGCAGGAACCCGCTCAGGCGAACCTCGCCGCTGGTACGGAGGATCAGGTCGGGCTCTGGTTGGCCTGAGGTGTAGAGATAGCGCTCGATCGACGAGGCGCTGAACTCGTCCGCGACCTCGTCGAGGGATTTGCCGACCGCCGAGTTGTCGAGCAGGTAGTTGCGGAACGCGCTCGCGATCTCCTCACGGCCGCCGTACGCCATCGCGATGTTCAACCGGTATCGGTCGTAGCCGCTGGTTGCCGCTTCCGCCTCGCGGATCGCGGTCTGAAGGCTCTCCGGCAGGAGTTCGATCTGTCCCAGGAACCGCACCCGGATGCCTTTCTGATGCACGTCGTCGTGGTTCGTGAGTTCCCGCGTCTTCTCTTCGAACAGATCGAACAGGGCCTGCACTTCCTTCGCGGAGCGATTGAAGTTGTCGAGCGACATGCTCCACACGGTGACGGTCGAGACGTCCGCCTCGTAGCACCAGTTGAGCACTTCCCACAGCTTCTCGGCGCCCCGGAAGTGCCCGGCACTGACGTTGCCGAGCCTCTGCTGGCGCGCGAAGCGCCGGTTGCCGTCCATGATCAGGCCGATGTGCTCGGGCAGCCGCCAAGTCCGCACCTTGGACTCCAGCCGGCGCTGGTACACGACGTAGAACGGCCACTTGATCAGGGCCTTGATACGCCGCCAGAGTTCGCTCGCAGGACGTGTTCCGCTTGCCGGAACGGCGCCGGATTCGGCCGAGTCGAAGACGCTCATGGGGAGTTTCTCCACCGGCCGGCGGACTCGGCTCGCAAGAGACTGTTCACGTTAGAAGCTCTCTGCTTTCCCTGTGCTATTTTCCGTCGTCGCCCGCCCGCAGCCCGAAGACACGACCCCAAGCCGCTCAAGGCCAGCCCACTGATGACACCGCGAGACTCACGGGAGTCGGCCCGGCATCATAGCGACCTTCCCAGGCCCGGGGACCAGGTAACAGCGGGTCCGGCCCGCCATCGACAACGCCGCGTAAGGCGCATCATCTTCCCGGCCCTCGCGCTCTTCGTCTTCACCGGCGCCGTTGCTCCAGCACCGGCACTCGAGACGACCGAAGGCACCGAGGCGCTCCGCCTGTTCCTGGACTGCGACTGGGGCTGCGACTTCACCTTCCAGCGCAGCCAGATCACCTACGTCAACTGGGTCCGGGATCGCCAGGACGCCGAGGTCCACGTGCTCGTGACCATCCAGTCCGGCGGCAACTCCCGGGAGTACACGTTCAACTTCATCGGCCTGGAGCGCTTCGAAGGCGTCGACCAGAGGTTGATCTACACGTCGTCTTTCACGGACACGGACGACGAGCGCCGCCGCGGCGTGCAGCGCATCCTGGAGTTGGGTCTCGTCCGCTACGTGCTGGAGACGCCCCAGGCCGAAGGACTCGTCGTGGAGTTCGAGAACGGGGAAGAGCAGGGCGAACCACACCGGGGTCACTTCCATCCCGAGCCGAACACCCTGGTCGCCGACCCGGAAGACGATCCCTGGAACTACTGGGTCTACCGCCTTCGCCTGGAGACGGACTTCCGAAGCGAGGATCGCAGAGACTCGCAGTCCTACCAGGCGAGCGCTTCCGCGGGCCGCACCACGGACATGTGGCGGATGGGCATGGGCGTCTACTACTCCTACCGCGAGAGCAACTTCGAGTTCGAGGACGGCGGCACCTACAAGAACGTCTCGCGCAGCACGAACTACTTCGGCCAGGTGATCCGCACCCTGGCCCCGCACTGGGGAGTGGGCGTCGGCGCCAGCAGCCGGCGATCGACCTTCCTGAATCTGGACAACTCCTACCGCGCGGCGGCGGCGATCGAGTACAACTACTTCCCCTACAGCGAGTCGTCCGAACGCGAGTTCACCTTCGCCTACTTCATCGGCGGCACGCGTCTCGACTACGAAGAGGTCACGGTCTACGACAAGCTGGAGGAGACCTTCACGGACCAGGGCGCGTACATCGCCTTCGGCATGGAGAGGCCCTGGGGCGAAGCCCACCTCGATCTCCAGTACAGCCACTTCATCGACGATTTCGATCGCAGCCGGATCGAGTTCAGCACCGACGTCGAGTACCACATCGTGCGCGGGCTGAGCTTCGACGTCTACGCCGGCGTCTCGAGGATCCGGGATCAGATCTACCTGCCGAAGGGCGGAGCGACCGACGCCGAGGTCCTCGTCGCCAGACGCCAACTCGAGACGGACCTTTCCTTCCGTGGCGGCATCCAGCTCCGGTACACGTTCGGCTCGATCTACAACAACGTCGTCAACTCCAGGCTGAGCAGCGAGAGCGGCGGCTTCTCGAGGATCTTCTAGCGAGGCTCCGCCTCAGACCGACGAGCGTGCCGACCTGTCGGCGCGCGGGCGCCGCTCCGATATCGTGGACCGCGTGGCTGTCGTCATCGCCGGTGGCGGCGACATCGCATACCTGCTTGCCTCCTCCCTCGCGCGTGGAGAGGATGTCTTCGTCATCCTGCCGACGGAGGCCGCCCGCAACCGGTTCGAGAATCTCGATCTGCAGATCACGGTGGGGCCGGCGGCCAGCCGGTCCGTCCTGCAGCACGTCGGGCTCTCCGACGGCGACACCTTCGTCGCCTGCGCCGATTCCGACGAGCGCAACATCATCGCCTGTCTGGCGGCGCGCGGTCGGGCGCAATGCACTACGTACTGCTTCATCACCCAGGACGAGCACCACGAGAGCTTCAACGACCCCGAGCAGACCACGCTCGAAGAGGTCATCGACCACCTGATCTGGCCGCAGTGGTCACTGGCCCGGGAGATCGGCCGTATCGTGCTCGAGCCTCGGGCCCTCGATGTCGAGAGCTTCCACCGCGGCCGCATCTGGCTCGTGGAGTACAAGCTGGAGGCCGACTCTCCGCTCTGCGGCCCCACGCTCGCCGAAGCGCCCCTGCCGAGCAACGCTCTCGTCGTGAGCCGGGTGCGAGACGGCAAGCTGATCGTGCCCCGCGGACCGGACCGCCTGGAAGCCGGCGACAAGGTGCTCTTCATGGGCCGGCGCACACCGCTTCGCCAGGTGGCGAAGCGCTTCTTCGCCGCTCCCGAAACCGTGGTCCGCAGCGTGACGATCGTCGGCGCCGGCCGCACCGGCAGGCTCCTCGCGCGCGAACTCACCAGCGGCCTGTGGCCGGAGGTGAAGGTCATCGAGGCCTCGCGGCGGCGCTGCGAGGACATCGCCGACCAGGTGGGCCGGGCGATCGTCTTTCACGGCGACGGAACGGATCTGAGGCTACTGGAGGAGATCGGCGTCGCGCGCAGCGATGCGCTGGTCGCCATGGCCGGCGACGATCAGACGAACCTGCTCTGCTCCCTGATCGCGAAGCAGCTCGGGATCCCGAAGGTCGTCACGGGCGTCAGCAACGACACCAGCAGCGCCCTCTTCGAGCGGGTCGGCATCGACGTCACCCTGAACGCCCGATCCGCCGCGATCGCCGAGGTGCTTCACCAGATCCAGGCGCCCCGGCTGGAGTACCGCGCGACCCTGGAAGACGGCCTCGCGGAAGTCGTCGAAGTCGTCGTCCCCGAGGACTTCGAGCCGCGTCGCCTGAAGGAGATGGACGTACCGAACGGCGTGATCGTCGGCGGCGTGCTGCGCCAGTACAACACGATCGTGCCCGGCGGCGAAGACGAGGTGCGCCCCGGCGACCGTCTCCTGATCGTGACCACGGCGGAAAGCGCGGGACTCGTCGGTCCGACCTTCGGCCTGACGCCCGGGGCGGCCTGACGGACGGCGCGAGCGAGCGTGCGCGGCTCACTGGTACTTCGCACGACCCTGGCCCTGGTCGGCTGCTTCGGCGTCGTCCTGCTGGCGCCCTCCGCGGTCGAAGCCGCCTACGGCAACGGCCGCGGCGCGACGGGGTTTCTCGGCGCCGCGGGCGTGGCCATCCTGCTCGGACTCGTGTCTCGGCTACTGCCCGGGCGGAGCCTGGAGATGCGCCGCATGGAAGGGCTCGCCACGGTCGGCATGTCCTGGCTGCTGCTGGTCCTGATCGGCGCCGCTCCTTACGTCGTGAACGGCTTCGAGCCAGCCGATGCTCTGTTCGAGTCGATGTCCGGGTTGACCGGGACCGGCGCCACGATCCTCACCGACTTCGATGCCGTCAGCGAGGGCGTGCTGCTGTGGCGCAGCCTGAGCGAGTGGGTGGGCAGCATGGGCATCATCGCCCTCTTCATCGCCGTCCTGCCCGCGCTCCGCATCGCCGGCCGCCAGATGTTCTTCGCCGAAGCCCCCGGACCGACGGAAGAGCGACTCACGCCCCGGATTCGCAACACCGCGGTGGCCCTCTACACCCTCTACGTCGGCTTGACCGTCCTGGAGACCGGACTCCTCGTCCGTCTCGGCATGCCGCTCTTCGACGCCATCTGCAACTCGCTCTCGACCGTCTCGGCGGGCGGCTTCTCACCGCATCCGAGCAGTATCGCGGGGTACAGCAGCCCTGCCATCGAGTGGACGGTCATGGCGTTCATGCTCCTCGCCGGCGCCAACTACGCGTTCCAGTTCCAGGCCATCCGGGGGCGGCCGCTGACCCTGCTGCGCAGCGAGGAGTTCCGTCTCTACCTCCTGATCGTCCTCGTTGCGACGCTGCTCCTGGCGTGCACCCTGAAGAGCGACGAGGTAGCCCTGTGGGACTGGATCAGGGCCGGAGCGCTGTCCGAGGAGACTCTGAGGCGAGCAGGCTTCCAGGCGCTCACCCTCATCACCACGACCGGTTTCGCCACGGAGGACTTCGCGCTCTGGTCGGGAGCGAGCCAGACAGTTCTCCTGTTGCTCATGTTCTGCGGAGGCTGCGGCGGTTCCGCTGCCGGCGGGCCGAAACTCGTGCGCATCTGGCTCATCGCCAAGTCCTCCCTCCTCGAGCTCTTCCACACCGTCTACCCACGCGCGGTGCGGCCGCTGCGACTCGATGGCCGCCGGGTCCCGGAGGACGTCATCCAGGCCGTCGTCTCCTTCCTTCTGCTCTACCTCGTCCTCTTCGCCCTGAGCGTCGGGGTGGTCGGGCTGACCGGCGTGGGGATGGAGACCGCCTTAACCGCCAGCATCGCCACGCTTGGCAACATCGGCCCCGGGCTCGGGGATGTCGGCCCGTTCGACAACTACGCCCACTTCCCGGCGCCGATCAAGGTGTACCTCTCGCTCAACATGTGGATCGGGCGGCTCGAGATCGTCACGGTCCTGATCTTCCTGCATCCCGCAGCCTGGCTCGGCCTCCGCTGGCGCTGAAGCCGCTGCTACAGTCCGCGCCCCATGGAACTCCTGGCATCCGGCTACACCCTGGTCGAAGGACCGCGCGTCGACGCGGAAGACCGCCTTTACTTCAGCGACGTCCTGGGCGGCGGGGTCTACCGGCGCAGCGCGGACGGCGAGATCGAAACCGCGGTGCCGAAGCGCCGCGGCGTCGGCGGCATCGCGCTCCACGCCGATGGCGGCATCGTGTGCTCCGGCCGCAACATCTGTCACGTCCGCGACGGCGTGACCCGCATCCTCTTCGACCCGCCGGAAACTCCCGGGTTCAACGACATCTTCGTCGACTCCCAGGGCCGCGTCATCTGCGGAACGATGCGCACGAGCCCGTTCACCGGCGAGACGGAACGGACACCAGGAGAGTGCTGGCGGATCGAGGCGGAAGGTGAAGCGACCGAGCTCTACGGCGACATCAGCCTGACGAACGGCATCGGCTTTTCGCCGGACGGCCGCACCCTGTACCACGCCGACACCGCGCGCAAGCATGTGGTCGCCCACGACGTCACGGACGACGGCCGCTGCGTCAACCGCCGGGCGATCGCCGAGCCAGACCGCGGCCGCCCCGACGGTCTCGCCGTCGACGAGGAGGGCTGCCTCTGGATCGCCTGCGTCGCCGGCGGCTGCGTCACCCGTTTCGATCCCGCGGGCCGGATCCTCAGCCACCTGGAAGTACCCGCCAGGAACATCACCAGCGTCTGCTTCGGCGGCAGCGACCGGCGCGACCTCTACGTCGTCACCACCGGCGACCCGGACGAGCCTGGAAGCAGCGGCTCGATCTTCCGGACGCGGTCGCCGGTCGCGGGGCTGCCGGTGCCGATGGCTGTGATCTAGCAGCGTCCGCAGCGTTGTCGCTGCGCTGTCGCGCAGGGAACAGTAGTTCCATGCAAGCGTCCGCAGCGTTGTCGCTGCGCTGTCGCGCAGGGAACAGTAGTTCCATGCAAGGCCGACACCCCACATCGCCTGTACGATAGGCGCCGGCAAAGTCGTACCCTCCACTCTTGGAGATCTCGAAGATGGGCAAGGAGCAACCTGGAAGCAGGACCGGTCGCGGCACCGACCTCCAGGCCCGCCTGACCCGCGCCCTGGAGCCTCGGCCCGAGATTCTCGACGCCTACCTCTTCGGTTCGCAGGCACGAGGAGACGCGGGAACCCTGAGCGACATCGACGTCGCCGTGTACATCGACGAGGACTTGGTCGAGACGGGACCGTACGGCTACGACGCGGAACTCATCACCGACCTGATGACGGAGCTGGGGACGAACGCTATCGACGTCGTCCTGCTGAACCGGGCGCCACCCCTGCTCTACCACCGCGTCCTGCGCGACGGCAAGTTGCTGGTGACACGCGACCTGAAGGCCACGACCACCCGGGCCGGCTACGCCCTCTCGCGCTACTTCGACTTCTTGCCGCAACTGAAGAAGCAGGCGGACGCACGCCGCGACGCGAACAGGAGCCGCGCGGAGTGAGCCCGGGCCAAGTCCAACCGGAGATCATCGAGCGGCATCTCGCCGCGCTGCGCGGCGCACTCCGAGAGCTGCGACGGCACCAAGGCGCATCAATGCGGTCACTGCGCACCGACACGAGCCGACGCTGGGCAGTCGAACGGGGCCTTCTGCTCTGCATTCAGAACGCCCTCGACATAGCCAGCCACGTTGCTTCGACCGAAGGCCACGACCCGCCGACCTACGGAGACTCTATCGACTCCCTCGTCGCGTCAGGCGTGCTACCTGCAGAATTCGGCGAGCAGTTCCGCGCCGTGGCCGGATTCCGGAACATCATCGTCCACGGCTATCTCGACCTCGATCTGAACCGGGTGGCCCGATTCATGGGTGAGGATCTGAACGACTTCGAGGTCTTCGCTCAGCACATCGAGCGCTGGCTGGAGGGCTGACGCAGGCCCTAGGGAGTGAACGCGCCCTTCGTCTACGAACCCAGGCGCTCGACCTCGTAGACCACCCGACCGGACACGTCGCGGTGTCTCAGGACGATCCGCGGCCGCTCGTCGACCCAGTCGACGTCGACGCTGAGAAACCCGCCGCCGACGCGGTGGAAGCGGTGGTACTCCGGATCATCGCCCGGCGTGCCGCCGGCGTGGGCGTCGCTGGCCGGGCCGACCGAGAACTCGTCGAGTCCCGTCTCCGGGTGGACCGAGTGGTACTGCCAATGGCGGTCGCCGACGATGACCAGGAAGCTGTCGCCCAGGTTGGCGCGGAACCACCCGCGGACCGCGTCACCTTCGTGGCTGAAGGCGGCGTTGGCGTGGTTGTCGGCCTTGTTGCTCCGGTCCGGACCGACGATCGGAGTCGGCGAGACGAGGACCTTCCAGTCCGCGTCGCTCGCGAGCAGGGAGTCCCGCAGCCAGCGCCACTGTTCGGTTCCCCAGATCGTCTTGAGCGGACCGTCCGGCATGTCGTTGGGTGACCGGAAGTCCCGGCCTTCGACCAGCCAGAGCTGCAGCCCCTTGCCCCAGCGAACGGTCCGGTAGGGGCGTTCCGGCGCCGGCATCTGCTCGACGAAGACCGCCTGGCCCTCCTCGAACGTCATCGGCGCGGAGATGCCCGGTTCGATCCCGGGCCAGGAGTCGTTTCGCAGGAGATCGTGGTCGTCCTTGAGCCAGTAGCCGGGCACCGAACGCAGGAACGACGCGATCGCGGGCAGCGTGAACATCCGCTGCCAGTGGTAGCGGGCGAGTTCGACGGAGGTCGCGCGCGGCGACTCGTTGTCGTAGTAGACGTTGTCGCCGATCGACAGGTAGAAGTCCGGCGGGCCGGCGGCCATCGAGGGGTAGATGCGGAAGCCGTCCGGGCGGTCGCGGCGGCCGTAGTACTGGCAGGTCATCGCTGCAAACCGCACGGGCGACCGCTCGTCGGAGGCCGGCGCCGTGCGGAAGGTCGCGGTCTCGATCGCCGTCGCGGGCGCGTCCGGATCAAGGGCCGCAGGCCGCGCCTCGACCGTGACCAGGTAGCGAGTGTTCGGAGTCAGGCCGTCGAACGCCGCCTGGTGGGTGAAGTCGCGTGCGGCCCCAGTAGGGCGCCAGCCGGCGATCCGTCTCGCCGGGATGCCGCCTGCCTCGCCTGCCGGCGCTGCCGGCCGCAGCACGACCCGCACTTCGCCCGCCACGCCCGGCACGGCGCCTTCGAGGGACGACACGTCGACGCCAGGCGCCAGCGTCACTACCGGCCGGCCCGAGATCTCCGCTCCTGAACGCCGCTGCGGCTCGGCCGTCGTCCGCGTCCAGACCACCGCCGAGGTCGCCCCGACCTCCCCCACGCGAACGCCGCTGGCGAGGAACACCGCGTCCGCGGCGTCGCCGGTCGGCTGCGCGGCCGCCGCGCCGGCCAACAGGACGAGCGCGACGAATGACCGAATCAGCCGCAGCCCAACACTCCCCCGTCGACGGTGAAGGTCTGGCCCGTGGTCCACGAACCCGCACGCGAGGCGAGGTAGACCGCGATGCCCGCGCAGTCGACCGGCTCGCCTAGGCGCCGGAGCGGTGTTCTTCCGGCGACCGCCTTCTCGCGTTCCGGGTCTTCCCAAAGTGCGCGGGCGAAGTCCGTCTTCACCAGTCCCGGGCAGACCGCGTTGACGCGGATGTTGTCGGGACCGAACTCGGCCGCGAGGTTCCGCGCGAGCTGCATGTCCGCCGCCTTGGAGATCGCGTAGGCGCCGAGCACCGCGTTGCCCCGAAAGCCGCCGACCGAGGACACGATGACGATCGATCCGTCCTTGCGCTCCTGCATCTCGGGAATCACCATCTGGCACAGCCAGTGGACGCTCCGGATGTTGACCTCCATCACTTTGTCGAACGCCGAGTCCGGAATGCCCAGGCTCGATCCGTAGTACGGATTGACCGCGGCGTTGACGACGAGATTGTCGATCTTCCCCCAACGCTCGCGGGTCGCCGCGACCAGCCGTTCCAACTGATCCTTGTGGCCGACGTGGCAGGGGTGCGCGATCGCCTCGCCGCCGCTCTCGTTGATCGCGGCCGCGACCGCGTCGCAGGCGTCCGCCTTGCGGCTCGAGATGACCACCTTCGAGCCGAAGGCGGCCAGGGCTTCGGCCATCGCCTTGCCGATGCCCTTCGTCGATCCGGTGATGACGCTCACCCGGCCGGTGAGGTCGAAGAGATCCTTCATTGTGCAGTCTCCTTGCCTGGCAGTTGTAAGGCGGCAGAGGGTAACACCGCTGCTACAGTGCGCGCCGCAATGAGCGAACCAGGAACAGCGTCAGCAACGGCCACCGACCCGATCCCGATGCGGGTCGGCATGACCGCGCCCGAAGCGTTCCCGGCCGCTGAGATGGCCGAGGCGGCCGGCCGCGCCATCCTCGACATCGGGAAGGACTTCGCGTTCTACCCCGGCGATCTCGGCCATCCCGGTCTGCGCGAGGTGCTTGCCCGGCGCGAGGCGGACCGCGAGGGCGCCGACTTCGACCCCGACGAGATCGCGCTGACCAACGGCTCCATGCAGGCGGTGACGATGGTCGGCAGGGTGCTGCTGGAAGAGCCGGGCGACGTCGTGATCACGGAGGAGACGACCTATTCGGGCACCCTCGGCGCCTACCGGGGGCTCGGCTACCGGCTGGTCGGCGTGCCGCTCGACGAGCACGGAATGGACATCGGCGAACTCCGCCGGACACTGGAGAGCCTGACCACGGCCGGTGAGAAGCCGCGCTTCATCTACACGCTGCCGACCTACCACAACCCGACCGGCGCCGTGATGCCCCGCGAACGCCGACTCGAGATGATCGAGGTCGCGCACGAGTTCGACGTCCTCCTGGTCGAGGACAACTGCTACGCCGACGTCCACTACGACGACGCGCCGCGGCCGCCGCGGAGTCTCTACACGCTGGCGAACGGAGAGGGCGTCGTCTACATCGGCTCGCTCTCCAAGATCCTCGGCGCCGGCGTCCGCATCGGATATCTCCTGACCAGACAGCCCCTGCAGCAGCGGTTCCTCGACCAGCGTTTCGACGCCGGCCAGAGCACGCTGTCCTCAAGCATCGTGGCGGAACTGCTACGGGGTCGGCTGCCCGCGCAGATCGAGCGCAACAACGCCGCCCTGCTGCCGAAGCGCGACGCGTTGCTGGCCGCACTCGCCGAGCAGCTCGGCGGCATCTGCACCTGGCGCAAGCCGGCCGGCGCCATGTTCCTCTGGGTCGGTCTGCCCGAAGAAGTGGACCGCGAAGCGCTGTTCGCGCTGAGCGAGCAGCGCGGCCTCGAGTACGGCCACGGCGCCGCCTACCACGCAGGCGGCGAAGACGTACCGTTCCTGCGTCTGGCGTACGCCTGTCCCTCCGTCGGCAGGATCCGGGAAGGTGTCGAGTTGCTGGCCGGCTGCCTCCGGCAACTCGCGCCGGGGCGGTTCTGAGACGATCGGCGCTCGCATGGAACCGACCGCTGGCGCAGCGGCCGCTAGCCGAGCAGGTCGGGCAGGTAGCGGAACAGCAGCGCAAGCAGGCTTCCGCCGCCCAAGAGCCGCCAGAGCAGTCGCGTTTCTCCCCTCGCCGTCTCCGTACGCATCCGCTCCATCTCGACGCGCAGTTCCGCGTTCCCGGCCCGGATGTCCCCGCGCAGCGCCTCCAGCGCGCTGTCCAGGTCGGCGCGAGTGACCGGTTCATGCGGCATCGGCTCCGGCATGCTCATCGACGAAACTCTAGCAAAGGAGGCCTTCGTCGGTTCACCGTCCACGATCCCCGGTGACCGGCCTGCACCCACGGCCGCATCCCGAGGTCGGAGGGCGGCCGCCGGGTAGACTCCTCATGCACCGCCAACTGCCTGAGGTCCAGGGAACTTGCCGCGACGTTCGACACCCGCCGCTACCGACGCCGTCGCCTCGATCGCGCACCGGGCGAAGCGGAAGAACCTGCCGCCCTCCGGCATCGAGTCGCACGGCGAACTCCGTGAAGAGGCTGCCGTCGCGTACTGGCACAACCCTCACCTGCCGCCGCGGCTGGTCTCCTCCCCCGACCCTTCCGCCGCCGACCGCCTGCGGGACGTGCTCGCCGAAGCCCGACATCGAGCCCTGAAGGAGGACGAGGTCCGCGCGCTAGACCAGGCGATCAAGCAGCACGAACCCTGGCTCGAATGGAGCGGGAAGCGGGAACGCCCCTGGTTCGAGGTCGATCCGGTGGCCCTGCACCTGCACGAACGGGTGTCCACCGAGGCGATTCTCCGGGGCCTGGCCCGCAAGGACGTCAACCGCAGCTTGTTCGCCGATCCGCAACTCGACTACGCAAAGGCCGTGCAGTTCTATCGGCACGACGTCGACTGGTCGAACCGGATGATCCTCGGCGACTCGCTGCAGGTCATGGCGAGCCTCGCGCGGCGCGAGGACCTGGCGGGCAAGGTCCAGATGATCTATGTCGATCCGCCGTACGGCCAGATGTTCAAGTCGAACTTTCAGCCGCAGTTAGGTCAGATGAAGGTGGAAGACAAGGAGAAGGACTTCACCCGAGAGCCCGAAACGATCCGGGCCTATCGCGACACTTGGACTCTCGGCGTTCACTCCTACCTCGCCTACCTGCGCGATCGCCTGGCGATGATGCGCGAGCTACTTGCTGACACAGGCAGCATCTTCGTGCAAATCAGCGACGAGAATGTACACCGGGTCCGATGTCTGATGGACGAGGTGTTCGGGCCGGACAACTTCTGTGCCGTGATCGCGTTTGTGAAGACCAGCGGCGTCTCTCAGGCTTTTCTTCCAGATCGATTCGACCAACTTCTCTGGTTCGCGAAGGAAAAGCCCCAAGCGCGAACAGCCTACAGACAGCTCTTCCTAGACAAGAGTTTTCGTGCCGGCACTGCCTCCACGTACACTTGGCTCGAGTTGCCCGATTCATCGAGACGCGGCATGAATAGGGCAGAAAAGGACGGCGACACCGAGGTGCCCGACGGTGCGGCCTTCTACAAGGCCGACAACATCACCTCTCAGGGCAACGCCGAGATTCCGTTCCAGTATGCCGGCAGAGAGTACAGACAAGCGTGGAAGACCAACCCCGAGGGCATGCGGCGTCTGGCTTCCTCCAATCGCCTGCATATCGCTCGCAACAGTCTACAGTACGTCCGATACTTGTCGGACTTTCCGGCTGTTCCCGTAACGAAGCTATGGAGCGACACGGGCACCGGGAGCTTCACGGACGAGAAGATCTATAGCGTTCAGACCGCGAATCGCGTCATCGAGCGCTGCATACTGATGACGACCGATCCCGGCGACCTCGTGCTCGATCCGACGTGCGGCAGCGGCACGACCGCCTACGTCGCGGAGCAGTGGGGCCGCCGCTGGATCACGATCGACACGTCCCGCGTCGCCCTGACCCTGGCCAAGCACCGGCTGATGACGGCGAAGTTCGACTACTACCAACTCCGGGAACTGGAAGCCGAGGACATGGCCCGCAATCCCGGCGGGCCCTGGATTTCCGGCGTGGACGAGTTCGGCCAGGCCACAGGGGACCCGAGGACCTTCAAGTGCATGCGGGTGCCGCACATCACGCTGCGGAGCATTGCGCGCAACGCATCGCTCGATCCGATCTTCGAGAAGCACGAGCCGATCGTCGAAGCGGCGCTGGAGCGACTGAACGACGAGTTGGAGACGGTTTCCGCCGAGTTGAAGGCGGATCTGGTCGCGAAACTCGTCGAGAAGCACCGGCGGGAGGGCGCGCGGGCGGTCAACGACGGCGACGTCCGGCGTTGGCTGCTTCCCGGCGCTTCAGCGGACACTCTCAGGCCGGCGCCAGCCCGGAAGGGACTCAAGGCGCTGACCGCCGCGCAGGTCGAGAAGTACAGGCGCCGGATCCCCGAGAAGGCTTGGCGCGAGTGGGAGGTTCCTTTCGACCCGGACCCGGACTGGCCGGCGGCGCTCCGGGAGGCGCTCCACGACTATCGCGAAGCCTGGCGGTCCAAGATGGCCGAGGTGAACGCGTGCATCGATGCCGAGGCCGAGTCCGAGGAACTCGTGGACCAGCCGGAGATCGTCAGGGGGACCGTGCGGGTGGCCGGCCCGTTCACGATGGAGGGCGTCATCGCCCGGGAAGAAGGGCCGGACAGCCCGATTGGAGGCGCTCCGGGGGAGCTTGAGGTCTTCGACGCGGAAGAGGCCGGGGTCACCGCCGCCAACGCCGAAGCTCACCTCGACAAGGTGCTTCGGCTCCTCAAGGCGACCGGCGTCGACTTCGCGGGCAACAGGCGGATGAAATTCGCGGAAATGGAACCCCAGTCCGGGCCGACGGGGATTCACGCGGAAGGCGCCTGGGAAAACGGCGCGAACATTGCCCGCCGGGTCGGGGTCAGCATCGGCCCGGAGGCCGGAAACGTCTCGTCCCTGCAGGTCGAGGAGGCGGTCAGGGCGGCGAACCGCGCAGGCTACGACGATCTGGTGTTCGCCGGTTTCGGGTTCGACTCCGCCGCCCAGGAGGCGATAGAAGACTCCAGCCATCCGAAGATGCGCCTGCACATGGCGCTGATCAACCCCGACGTGGCGATGGACGACCTGCTGCGAACGCAACCCGGTAGTCAGATCTTCACGGTGTTCTCCGCCCCGCGCGTCAAAGGCCCGATCCCACGGGGCGACGGGCAGTACACCGTTGCCGTCGAGGGAATGGACGTTTACGACCCGGTGAAGAGCACGCTCCATCCCACGGACAAGAGCCGCATAGCCGCGTGGTTCCTCGACACGGACTACGATGGCAGGACGTTCTGCATCTGCCAGGCCTTCTTCCCGGACAAGAAGAAGTGGTCCAAGCTCGCCAAGGCGCTCGGCGACGCCGGCATGGTGGAACGCGGCGCCTTCCAGGCGCTGAGCGGTCTCGAGAGCCTTCCGTTCGAGCGGCCCGCCCGCCTGCCCCCGCACCGGGACTGGCGCGTCGCCGTCAAGGTAATCGACCCTCGCGGCAACGAGGGCCTGCGCGTGGCGACGGTCTCCGACTGGCTCGGTCACTGAACCCGGACGCGCCCGATGCCCAGCCAGCCTCCGCTCCCGATCCGGCCGGTCGAGAATCCGATTCTCTGTTCGCCCTACCTCGAACCCGACCGGCACTGGCTGTACGACACGACGACCGGCCTGCCGTCGAAGATGAACGGACGACGGGAGGCCAGCTACTGGTTCAAGAGCCAGAGGACCGGCAGCAGTCAGCAGACGTTGCTGGCCGAAGAAGAGCGCGACGACCTGCCTCTGGTGAACGCGCTCCGCGCGGACGTCAAGCGGTGGCGAGCCGCCAACTGGCCGGGGGCGTCGGCAACCACGAGGAAACTGCTTCGCCACTGGCGGCGCGACGACCGGCCCCGCCGCCTGTTCTTCTGCCAACTGGAGGCGGTGGAGACGATCCTCTACCTCCAGGAGATCCTCGCGCTCGGCAAGCGCACGCGGTGGCGGCCCCAGCTCACCAAGGATGACTTCCGGGCGCTGGCGAAAGGCCGAAACCCCAGACCGGACGAGTGGAAGGCCGCGGTCGCCCAGCATCCGAAGCTGGTGGACGTACCCCACGATCCGGGCCTTGAGCCCATCGTGCGCTACGCGTGCAAGATGGCGACCGGTGCCGGCAAGACAGTCGTCATGGCCATGTTGATCGCCTGGGCGTTCTGCAACCGGGGGACCAAGCCGGGGGACCCCCGCTATCCCCGAAGAGCGCTCGTCGTCTGTCCGAACCTCACGATCAGGGAGCGGCTGGCCGTTCTGCGGCCAAGCGACCGCGACAACTACTACCAGAAGTTCGATCTCGTACCGTCGTCCCTGCGGCCGGAACTCGCCAAGGGCAAGGTACTGGTGACGAACTGGCACGTCCTCCAACCCGAGTCGCCCGAAGTTCGGCTCGGCGGACTCGCTGTGGGCAATCTGGGTAAAGAGACTCCCGAGGCTTTCGCTCGCGCCCGGCTGGGCGACCTGTGGGCGGACGAACCGCTCATCGTGCTGAACGACGAGGGTCACCACGCCTACCGCCCGGCGCCCGCGGCTGCCGACGCGAAGCCCACGGCCGAGGAAAAGAAGGAACGGGAGCAGGCCACCGTCTGGGTGGACGGCCTGGACAGGATCAACGCCGCGTGCGGCATCGGCTTCTGCGTGGACCTGTCCGCGACGCCCTTCTACATCCAGGGCAGCGGCTATCCCGAGGGATCGCCGTTCCCGTGGATCGTCAGCGACTTCGGCCTGGTCGACGCGATCGAGAGCGGCATCACGAAGATCCCCCGTCTGCCGTCGATGGACAACACGGGCCGGCCAGACCCGAAGTACTTTCGATTGTGGGACCATGTCGTCAGCGGCCTCGACGCCGGCGACCGCCTTCCCGGCCGCAAGCCGAAGCCGGAGGCCGTCTACAGGCGAGCCGAGGACGCCCTTCTGACGCTCGCCGGTCAATGGCGCGAACGCTTCCGGCAAATGAAAGAAGCGGCGCCGGGCCAGGAGCGTACGCCTCCGGTGATGATCGTCGTCTGCGACAACACGAACGTCGCGGAGCACTTCCACCGCGTGATTTCCGGGGAACGACTGGAGAAGCCCGTTCCCGACGGATCCGAAGAAAAGCCGGCCGGAAAGACGAAGGCCACGAAGGTCCGAGGCACCGGGCTCCCCGGCTTCGAGGAACTCTGGAACACGCCGGCAGCCGAGTTCACGATGCGGATCGACTCCAAGCTTCTCGCGGAGGCCGAGAACGGGTCCGGGAGCGCCACCCGCAAGCAAGCCGCCGAGGAACTGCGTCGGACCGTATCGACCGTGGGCAAACCGGGCGAGCCCGGCGAGCACATCCGCTGCGTCGTCAGCGTCAACATGCTGAGCGAGGGTTGGGACGCTAACAACGTCACGCAGATCCTGGGTCTTCGGGCTTTCCACAGCCAGTTGCTCTGTGAACAGGTCGTCGGTCGCGGCCTGCGGCGGATGGACTACACGCCCGATCCCAAGACCGGCCTGCTGACGCCGGAGTACGTCGACATCTTCGGCATACCGTTCTCTCTCATTCCCTTCAAGGGCCGCCAGCCCGGCCGCGGCGCCGGCGACGACGACCGGCCCAAGCACGAAGTCCTGGCGGTTCCCGAGCGGAGGGACCTCGAGATCCGCTTCCCCGTGGTTGAGGGCTACGTCACGGTGCTTGACCGCAGGCGCGTCGCCTGCACGGTGGAGGAGGTCGAGCGAACCGCCCTGAACCCCTGGGACACTCCGACGGCAACGGTCATACGACCGGAAGTCGCCTACAAGGTGGGCAGTTCCTCGCACTACGCTTCCGGCTTCGAATCCGCGGAAGCGACCCGAGAGCATTACTACGAGTCCGTTCATCCGCAGACGATCGAGTTCGCCATCGCCGAGGCCGTTACCAGGGAGTTGACCGAGGCGGCCCACCCGGGAAAGGAGGAGCTGCGGACGGAGTGCCGTCAGACGCTGTTTCCTCAAGCCATGCGCATCGTCAAGGAGTACATCCACACGCGGGTGGACCTCAACGGGATGAATGCCCGCGACATCGGCCTGCAGGTCTATGCGCAGCGCATCGTGAATCTCCTGGTTTCGGCGATCAGGCCAGACACGGCGGCCGGAGAGGCGCCGGAGTTGCCCCGACTCAACCGCTACCAACCGTTCGGCTCCACCGCCAGCGTTCACTTCAAGACGACGAAACCCGTTCAGGCCACGACCGCGAGCCACGTCAACTACGTCGCCTGCGACACGGAGAGTTGGGAACAGGCCGCCATGTTCCAGTTGGAGGAACTGGCCAGGCGGGGAGTCGTTCGGGGCTACGCCCGCAACGACGGTCTGGACTTCTCCATTCCGTACGACCGAAACGGCTACTCCGCCGCCTACGAACCGGATTTCATCGTCGAACTGGAGGATGGGAGCTACGTGGTTGTGGAGATCAAGGGCTACGAACGGCCCGACGCCGGCCTCAAGCACGAAGCCGCCAAACGCTGGGCGCGAGCCGTCAGCCACTGGCGGCAGTTGGGTGACTGGGAGTTCCTCGTCTGCCGAGAACCCCAGCGCCTGGGCGACGAGATCAGTCGCATGCACGCCGCCCGCAAGGAGCGCCTCCGCGAGACAGCCGCCCGCCTTCACGCTGAGGCCAGGGAGGACGAGCGATGCCTTCGGGCGGCGGGCTGGAAGAAGAAGGACTTTGCCAACGCACTGGTCGGGATGCTCGACGAACCGGACCAGCCGTGGAGGCCCTGAAGGCCGCCGGCCTACGCCTGGTTCTCGACACCAACCAGATTGTCGGCGCCGGTTCTCGGTGGCTGGTGTTCGGACGCGGCTACTTGCAGTCCAACCCGCACGTCCGACTGCTGCGCCTGACCGCCACGGAACACACCGGCCTGTATTGCGACGAGATCATCGACGAGTACTTGGAGAAGCTGCTTCAACGCGGGCATCCCCCAGACCGGGCGAGAAGACTGACCGCCTACATTCGAGGCGCCTTCGAAGCCGTTCGGTTGGTCTCAACCCAGGCGCCCTTCCGGCCTCGGGACCCTGACGACGAAGTGTTCCTGCTCTGCGCGATCGACGGCGACGCGGACTATCTCGTGTCCGAAGACCGCGATCTCCTGGAGCTCGGCGACCGCTATGCGCGTCCAGTCATCGCGCGATGCGATGCCGTGCTCAGCGATCTCGAATCCCGGCGGCACTTGGCCGAGTGAATACGACGACGAAAAGCCATGCGGTTCAGTCCACGTAACCCAGCGCCCTGAGCCGGCGGCGCACGTCCTCGTCGAGCTGGTCGTCCTCGATCTCTTCGGCGGATTCGACTTCGTCGACCAGGTTCCGCTCGGTCAACAGGCCGAGCATCCGCTCCACGACCTCCGGCCGGTCGGCGGCAAGGTCCTCCAGCTCGCTGGGATCCACCTGCAGGTCGAAGAGCATCGGCTCCGTTCCCTGGGACGGCGACTGCGGCAGTACGAGCTTGTAGCGGCCGCGGATCACGGCGGCGGCCCGGTGGCCGTCCACGTCGAGGTGGGTGTAGACATCCGGCGGATCGTCGCCGCGGCGGCGGGGCGTCAGCAGGTCGCGGCCGTCGGTGGGCGGCGCCTCGATGCCGAGGTAACCGAGCAGTGTCGGCAGGACGTCGATGTGCTGCGCCGGCTCCTCCACGCGCCCCGCCGGCACCCCGGGCAGGCGCATGACGAGGGGAACGCGCAGCACCTCCTCGTACAGCGAGAGCCCGTGCTCCCAGCGGCCGTGCTCCGCGAACTCCTCGCCGTGGTCGGAGACGTAGATCACCGCCGTGTCGTCGATCAGCCCGCGGTCCTCCAGATCGTCGAGCAAGTCGCCGAAGGCACGGTCGTTCTGGGCCACCTCGGCGTCGTACAACCGCGAGAGCGCCTCGGCGGTCCCCGGCCCGGGCGCCACCTCGCCGCGGTTCAACTGCAGCAGGTAGCGAACGGTCCGGTAGTGCTCGGGCGCGCCGCCGGCCTCGAACATCTCCTCGAACTCCGGCGCGGGATCGTAGGGCCCGTGGGGATCGATCGCGTGCAGGAAGAGAAAGAAGGGCTGTTCACTCCCCTCCCGCTCATCCAGCCATAGCCGCACCCGGTCGAGCATCGTCTCGTCGCGCTCGCGGTCTTCGCTGCGGAAGCGGGAGAACCCCTGTGCGAAGCCGAACGCGCGGCTGACGTTCGGATTGCGGACCAGACCCAGGCCCTCGTAGCCGTTGGCGGCCAGGATCTCGGCCAGGGTCTCCGCGTCCTCGGGCAGCACGGAACGGCGGCCGACGGTGCGATGCGCCGGCGGCAGCAGGCCGGTGAACAGGGAGGCGACCGCCGGCCGCGTCCACGACGACTGGGCGTAGGCGTTCTCGAACAGGACGGCGCCCGCCGCGAACGCGTCGAGCCGCGGCGACGTCGGCTTCTCGTACCCGTAGGCGCCGAGGCGGTCCGCGCGGACAGTGTCCACGACGTAGAGCACGATGTTCGGCCGCCGTGGCTCGGACGTCGCGTCCGGCAGCCCGGCGCCGCAGGCGGCCAGCACCGTCGCCAGCGCCGGTCCACACAGGAGACGGAACATGGAACGAGCGTCGCTCACGAGGCAGCCGAACCGTAGCAAGTCCGCTCCTGTTACCCTCCGCCCGCCATGAACTCAACGACCGCGCTCGCTTCCCCGCTGGCAGCCGGCCTCGCCCTCGTGACGGGCCTGGTCGGCGTGCTCGGCGCCCGCTTCGACCTGATCGCTCCCATCGCCGGCTTCGGCCTGTTCGCTTTCCTGATGCCCCTGGGCGCCGCGCTCGCCCTGCTCCTCGGCCTGATCGGCGTGCTCCGGACGAGGTCCCGGCAGCGTCGGGGAGGCGCTTCGCAGGCCTGGGGCGGCGTCCTCCTCTCGACAGTGATCATCGGCTGGGTCTTCGTGCTCAGCTACGGCACGACCCAGGCGCCGCCGATCCACGACATCACGACGAACATCGACGATCCGCCTACCTTCGTTGCGGCGGCGACCGAGGACAGTCGTGGCAGAGGCTTCGCCTACCCGAGCGGAGGCGCGGGCGTCCCGGATCTCCAGCGGCAGGGCTACCCGGACCTGGGCACGCTGCACCTGGACATCTCACGGCAGGAGGCGCTCTGGCGCGTCCGGCACACGGCCGAAGACATGGGCTGGGAGTTGATCCGAGGCGACGACGAGAGCGGCGAGGTCGAGTTCGCAGACGCGACCCCGTGGTTCCACTTCGTCGACTTCGTCGCGGTCCGGGTCCGGGCCGAGGGGGCCGGCGCGGCCGTCGATGTTCGTTCCGTTTCCCAGGTCGGAGGCGGCGACCTGGGCGAGAACGCGGACCGCATTCGACGCTTTCTCGACCGGCTCGGCCACGTCCACTGAGCGGCTACGATACCGCTCCCTTCCGTACAACTATCCAAAGTGAAATCAACGGCGCGCCCGCGCCAGGAGAGAATCGAAGCATGACCGCACTCACCGACATGGTCGACTACGAAGTCCGCGGCGAGGTCGCCCTGATCGTGATCGACAACCCGCCCGTCAACGCGCTCAGCCACGGCGTGCGGGCCGGCATGGTCGAAGGACTGGCGAGAGCCGAGGCAGATGATGACGTGGCCGCGGTGCTCCTGGTCTGCAAGGGCCGCACGTTCATCGCCGGCGCCGACATCACCGAGTTCGGCAAGCCGATGAAGGAGCCCGGGCTCAACGAGGCGATCGAGGCGATGGAGCATGCGACCAAGCCGGTCATCGCCTCGATCCACGGCACCGCGCTCGGCGGCGGCCTGGAGACGGCGATGGCCTGTCACTACCGGGTGGGAGTCGCGTCGGCCAAGTTCGGTCAGCCCGAGGTCAAGTTGGGAATCCTGCCGGGCGCGGGCGGCACGCAGCGGCTGCCCCGACTGGTCGGCTATCCGAAGGCGCTCGAGATGTGCGTGATCGGCAACCCGATCGGCGCCGCGGAAGCGCTGGAGGGCGGCCTGATCGACGAAATCGTAGACGACGTGTTCGAGGGCGGCGTGGCCTTCGCGGAGAAGGTGATCGCGGAGGACCGGCCGCTCAGGAAGATCCGCGACCTCGAGGAGAAGGTCAACGAGGCACGGGCCAATCGGGAGGAGATCTTCGACGGCTTCCGGCGCAAGATCGCCCGCCGCACCCGCGGCTTCGAGGCGCCGGAGGCGAACGTGCGAGCGATCGAGGCCGGCCTCGACATGTCCTTCGACGAAGCGCTCGACTACGAGCGGAAGCTGTTCGGCGAGCTCATGTCGGGCAAGCAGTCGATCGCCCAGCGCTACTACTTCTTCGCCGAGCGCGAGGCTGCCAAGGTGCCCGACGTACCGCGCGACACCCAGATGCGCAAGATCGCGAAGGTCGGCGTCCTCGGCTGCGGCACGATGGGCGGCGGCATCTCGATGAACTTCGCCAACCGCGGCATCGGCGTGACGATCGTCGAGGCCGAGCAGAACCGGCTCGACCACGGCTTCGGCGTCATCCGCAAGAACTACGAACGGACCGCCAGCCGCGGCCGCATGACGATGGAACAGGTCGACCAGTGCATGGGCCTGCTCAACGGCGTGACCGATCGCGAAGCGCTCGCCGACTGCGACCTGGTGATCGAGGCCGTGTTCGAGAACATGGATCTGAAGAAGGAGATCTTCGCCAGCCTCGACCGGATCGTGAAACCGGGCGCGGTACTGGCCACGAACACCTCGGCGCTCGACGTGAACGAGATCGCCGCCGCCACCAGCCGGCCCGAGGACGTGATCGGCATGCACTTCTTCTCGCCGGCCAACATCATGCGCCTGCTCGAGGTCGTGCGCGGCGAGAAGACGGCCAAGGACGTGATCCACACCGCGATGACGATCTCCAAGCAGATCGGCAAGGTGCCGGTGCTGGTCGGCGTCTGCCGCGGCTTCGTCGGCAACCGGATCCTGTTCCAGCGCCAGCAGCAGGCGCAGCAGATCATCCTGGAGGGCGCGAAGTACTACGACGTGGACCGTGTCCTGTACGACTTCGGCTTCCCGATGGGCCCGTTCGCGATGAGCGACCTGGCCGGCCTCGACATCGGCTGGAACGAAAAGGAGTCGGCATCCCGGGACATCCGCGAGATCCTCTGCGAATCCGGCCGGCGCGGCCAGAAGAACGGCCGCGGCTACTACGTCTACGACCAGGAGACGCGCGCCTCCGCGCCCGACCCCGAGGTCGAGCGGATCATCAGCGACTTCGGCTCCGCCAGGGGCATTGCACAGCGCGAAGTCGGCGAGGAGGAGATCCTTGAACGCTGCCTCTACCCGATGGTGAACGAGGGAGCGAAGATCCTGGAGGAAGGGATCGCGATCCGGCCGTCCGACGTCGACGTGATCTGGGTCAACGGCTACGGCTGGCCGGTGTACCGCGGCGGCCCGATGCACTGGGGCGACAGCGTCGGTCTCGGGAAGATCGCCGGCCGGATGCGTGAGTTCGCCGCCGAGAGCGGGGACGAGTTCTGGCAACCGTCGGCACTGCTCGCTGACCTGGCCGACGCCGGCAAGAGCTTCAGCGACTGGAGAGCCGGCTGAGGGAGACCCGCATCGAGATCGGGCTGACCCCCTGGGTCAACCACCTGGGAGACGAGGCGGCCGCGATCGCCGATCAGGCTGAATTCGCCGACCAGCTCGGCTTCCACTCCCTGTTCCTGCCGGAGAGCCACTTCACCGGCGCCGCCGCCTGCCCCTCGCCCATCGTCGTTCTCGCCGCAGCCGCCGCGAGGACGACGACCCTGCGGTTGGGGACGACCTCCTATCTGCTCCCGGTCCGCAACCCGTTCCAGGCCGCCGAGGAGGTCGCCGTTCTCGACCGCCTCTCGAATGGGCGGGTCATCCTCGGCCTTGGCCGCGGTTTCCGTCCGGCCCTCTTCGCCGCCTTCGGCGTCGATCCACGCACCAAGCGCCAGCAGTTCGCCCGATCCCTTGACCTGATGCTGCGCGCCTGGGCGGGCGAGGCGATCGAGGTCGGCGAGGGAGACGCGCGCCGTCCGATCCGGCTGGCGCCTCTGCCGGTCCAGAAGCCACACCCGGAACTTTGGGTTGCGGCCTTCGGCCCGCTGGCACTAAAGCAGGCCGGTGAACTGGGGCTGCCCTACCTGTCGTCGCCGCTGGAGACGATCGACCGTCTCGTCCGCAACCACCAGCTCCACCGAGACGCCCTGCCGGAGGGCGTCCCCCGGCCCATCGTGCCGGTCATGCGCACCGTGTTCGTCTCGGACAACCCGCAGACCCGTGCGCGCGTTACCTCCGCCCTGACCGCTCAGGCGATCCGCATGGCGCGCGCAGGCAGCCGCCTGGTGCCGGAGGAGGAACTGGCCCGGATCGAAACCTGGGCCATCGTCGGCAACCAGGACGAAGTCCGCGCCGGCCTGGACCGCTACCGGGAGCGAATCGGAATGACCCACGTCATCGCCCGCTGCGGAGTACCCGAAGCGGCACGCGGGGAGATCGAAGACTCGATCCGGCTGCTGGCGCAGCTCTAGCCCGTGGCAGAAGTCCGCGTCGCACCGAGAGCGGTCAGGCGCCCGTCCAGCAAGGCGCGATGAGGGAGCATACCGGGCTGTATTCGACCGAAGAGCAACGATGCTGGGCGGGATTCATGGCCGCTCGAATGCAGCGCGACTTCTGCCTCGGACTTGCATGGAACTACTGTTCCCTGCGCGACAGCGCAGCCTGACGGCTGCGAACGCTGCTAGGGGTGAACGCCCCCACCGCTACGACTCGCAGGCATCGGGAAACGCGGAGGAGTCCGTAAGCGCCGGGTGTCCCTTCGCGAGAACATTCCCCTGGTAGTCCTCATCCGACTCGCCGGGCATCTGAGCCCGCCTGCTATGCGGCGCAAAGGTGTAGGTCTTCGCGTTGACCTGCGTGTCCGGCAGGGTCGTATCCCGAACGACCAACTCCATGCCGAGGTCGCTGGCCGAGGCTGCGTAGACCCAGTGATGATCGTTGAAGGTGCAGCCGTCCAGCACCTTCAGCAGCACCTCCCAGTTGTTGTAGTCGAAGAAGTAGAACAGGCCGGAATCGCTGGTTCGGGGTCGCGCCACCTTGGCCTGGCCTGTCCTGCCATCGGGCGTCATCCACTCCAGGGTCGCTTCGTAGCGCCCATCCCGCAAGCACATTACCGTGTCACTCTGGACGCAACCGCCGCTCTGCGAGCCGTTCGAGACTTCGAGATCCGACGCCGGCACGTTCGCTTCGCCGGCCTGCAGCGGAACCGCGAGAAACAGCAACGAGATGATCCGAACAGTCACGTCCAGCACTCTAGCGGCTGATCCGATCCCTGACAATACGCGCGTTTCGTCGCTCCGCTAGGATGCCGTCTTCGTCACCAAGCTGGCCGCGTTTGCTACATCGCGCCGCGACCACAGCCCGAGTTCGGGCATCAAGGGGAGAGATCATGACCGTTCACCGCTTCCGGGGCGCCGTCCTGCTCGTGGCCGCCACGAGCTTCTTCGCAGTCGGCTTCCTGACTGCTTCGAATGCGAACGCCGCTGGCGGCTCCGCCGTCGTCGGGATCGACACCGGTTCGCTCCGGGGCGAGCTCCTCGACGAGGCCAGCGGCCTGACCGTGTACCGCGGTATCCCGTTCGCGGCGCCCCCTGTCGGCGAACGGCGCTGGAAGGCCCCCCAGACGGTGGCGAAGTGGGAGGGCGTGCGCGACGCGAAGGAGTTCGGCGCGATCTGCCCGCAGGCCCCGGTCTTGGCGATGGTGACCGGAGAGACCCTGCCGGAGACGTCGGAGGATTGTCTGTTCCTGAACGTGTGGACGGCGACCGGGGAAGGCGACAAACCGCTGCCGGTGATGGTCTGGATCCACGGAGGTGGCCTGAGCCTCGGTTGGAGTAACCAGATCGGCTATGACGGCGCCGCCTTCGCTGGCAAGAGCGTCGTCCTGGTCTCGATCAACTACCGGCTCGGGCCGCTCGGCTACCTCGCGCACCCCGCGCTGTCCAAGGAAGCCGGCGAGTCCGGCAACTACGGCTTCCTCGATCAGATCGCGGCGCTCCAGTGGGTCGAACGGAATATCGCCAGCTTCGGCGGCGATCCGGACAACGTGACGATCTTCGGCGAGTCCGCCGGCGGCACGAGCGTCCACGCGTTGATGGCAAGCCCGCTCGCTGCCGGCCTGATCCACCGGGCGATCGCTGAGAGTCCCTGGGTTACGGACACGAACATCCGCCCGCTCCGGGGAGAGAACGGACTGCACGACAGCGCCGAGGATGTCGGCGTCGCCTGGGCGACGACAATGCTCGGCGACGACGCAAAACAGACGGCCGAGGCGTTGCGCGCACTCGACGCCGGCACGATCATCACCAGGACTGCCCAGGGCGGCGCGCTCGGCGGCTACGAACCGCACGTCACTTACGGCACGGCCTTCATGCCCGAGTCGAGCGAAGACCGCTACACGGCCGGGAAACAGAACGACATCCCCCTGATCGCCGGCACGAACCGCAACGAGGGCACGATGTTCATGGCCTTCCAGCCGATCACCGATCGGGCTGACTTCCTCGAAACGCTGAAGGGCGTTTACGGCGATCAGGCCGAGGAAGTGGCGAAGCTCTACCCTTCGAAGAGCACCGAGGAACTCAAGGTGCAGCACGACCGCTTCATCACCGACACCTGGTTCCTGCGCGGCACGCGCCGGATGCTGCTCGGTATGGACAAGGTGTCGTCACCCGCCTTCCAGTACTTCTTCACCCGGGTGAACCCGGAGAACCCGGCCTGGGGGGCTCATCACGCGGCCGAACTGGGCTACGTCTTCAACACGCTACAGGGCGAGAACTACGACGAGACCGACGACCGGCTGGCGGCGCTGATGATCGACTACTGGGTCCAGTTCGCCCGCACCGGCGACCCGAACGGCGGTGGCCGGCCGGCATGGCCCCAGTTCGACGGAAAGAAGCAGGCCTATCTCGAACTCGGAGACGAGGTGAAGACAGGGACCGCGCTGGAACGGGACATCAACGACCGCCTGGAAGCGATTCGCCGGCAGTAGGCGTCGACCAGATTCACCTGAGACAGAAGGAAGCGTCCCTGAGCAACGAACGCCGCTTCCTCGGCTGGCACATGATCGGGCTCGGCTCGGTCTGCTACGGCCTGGCCATCTCGCCGATGTACTACTGCTGGGGCTTCTTCCTGCCCGAGATGCAGGAAGACCTCGGCATGAACGACACCCAGGGCGGCCTCATCTTCAGCGTCTTCAGCTGGATCTACCACGGACTCGGGCCGGTGGCCGGCTTCGCCATCGGACGCTGGGGAATCCGGTCGATGATGAGCCTCGGCGCCGTGGTCGCAGTCGTCGCCTTCTGGCTCATGAGCCGGGTCGAGTCGTTCGCCGACGCCATGTTCGCGTACGCCGTGCTCGGCGGTATCGCGATCGGCTTCGGCACCATCCTCGCGGCCCAGTCGCTGGCCTCGAACTGGTTCATCCGCTACCGCTCGCGGGCGATGGCCTTGATTCTCGCCGGCGGTGCCGTGGTCGGCTACTTCACGCTCAGGTACTTCGCTCCGGGAATACTCGAGGTCGCGGACTGGCGTACGGGCTGGCTGATCATCGCCGGCATCTCCGCCCTTGTGGTCATCCTCGCCGCCCTCTTCATGCGAGGCGAGCCTGAGCGAATCGGGCAAGAACCGGATGGAATCGTCAAGGCCAATGAACCCGAGAGCGACGCTCCATCCGGCCCGACCGGCCGCGGCGAATGGACCGCACCGCTCGCCCTGCGCACGTCCCAGTTCTACGTTCTGATCGGTCTTTCCATCGCCTACGGCGTGCCCTGGGGCATCATCGCCGTCTTCGGCCGCCACCATCTCGATGCTCTCGGCTTCACCACCGCGATGGCGGGTTCGATCCTGGGCGCCCGCGTGCTGGTCAGCCTGTTCGGCCGTCTCAGCGCCTTCGCTGGCGACTTCATGACGCCGCAACGGCTGCTCGGCCTCGTCCTGATTCTGGAGGGTGTCGGCTGCGCGCTGTTCATCGTCGCGAACACCGAGCTGATCGCCTACCTGTCCATGGTCCTGATCGGACTCGGCTTCGGCGCGGCCTACGTCTGTATCCCGGTCGTCTACTCGGCCTTCTATGGCCGCCGCGCCTTCGCCACGACGGTCGGCACCCGCTTTGCGATCACCGGTCTGATCTCCCCAGCGGCTCCGACCCTGGCCGGAATGCTCTCGGACTGGTCAGACTCCCACGTGCTGACCCTGTCGATCCTGTCCGGGCTCTGCTTCGTCGGATCCCTGGTCGCCTTCGGCCTGCGCGCGCCCTCGCTCGAGGCACGCCCGATCGCACCGACGGCCACGAGTTCCCTCTGACGACGTCGCCGGCCCTACTTCGGTCGGCCCGTACCGCGGCCGATGGTCGGCCGCGTCCCATGGAGCGGATTTCTCCAACGCAGGCCCTCGAAGCGAGCGAAGTCGCCGTCGCACGACACGAGACACGCATCGTGCGTGATGGCGCAAGCCGCGAGGTGCGCATCCGTCGTCAGGTTGGCCGCCGTGCCCGCATCCTCGATCAGGTCCCGAAGCACCCGCCAGTGGTCGGGTTTCTCCGTAACTGTCGTGACAACGTCCACGGCCAGCCACCTCTCCACCCGTTCAAGCACTTCGTCCGCCGTCAACGGCGCCGGATACACCCGCGCATTCGTCGCGATTCGCAGGAAGCCCAGCAAAACGACCCACGGCAGCCCGACGGACTCGTCTCCGCTCAGCGCGTCTTCCCACCACCGCCGGATGGACTCGTGGTGCTCGGCGTCCTCGTTGACCGCGTACAGGAGCACGTTCACGTCGACGATGACCACGGGGCCGTCACTTCCTCACCGCCAGCTTGCGCAGGATCTCCTCGTCCTCGAGCGCGGCGGCGAGCGAGAGCGCCTTGTCCAGCTCGAATCGCGGCCTGCCCATGCGCGTGGTTGCTTCCCGAAACATCGGCCGCCCGGCGACAGTCGACTCCGCGGCCAGACCGGACCGCAGCAGCCGGTTGAGCATGCGAGTCATGCTCAGACCCTCGGCTTCCGAAGACGCTCGGAGGGCCTCCATGAGGTCGTCGTCGATTCGCACGGTGCTTCGCATGATGTCATGACCTCCTGTATATTGATGCCGCGACATCACCACGTCGTCAAGTGGTTGTCAAGCGGCACGCTTGCACGGCTGCCTGCGACGGCCGCTGGCAAGAACCCCGGGTGGCGCGCTCCACGCCACCCCGTGAACCAAGTCCGACGCGCCCGTCACCGGGCGCACGGACGACACCCCCGGCGCATCGAGTGTGAGACCAACTCGTGCGCTGAGCCCGCGCCGCCGCTAGTAGCCGGCCGCGGCGACCGTCGTCCGCCAGAGGTGTTCACCCCAGGACAGCCTGAGCGTCCCGGGAGTGTCGCCTTCGGGCGGCTCGATCTCGATCGTCAGGCGCGGCTTCCCGCCCTCAACGATCGAGTGCTCAAGCCGGATCTCGCCCACGTCCTTCGCCGGATCGCGCATCGTGCCCCAGACGTCCGGCTCGTGGTTCACGATCAATACCCACTGACCGTCGTCGTCGAGGCGGAGCCACAGGCTGTAGAGACCCGCGAAGCCGGGTGAGACGTTGCCGGCCGGCACCTCGAGGTCGCCGACCACGATGTCAGCCTCCGTGCGCAGCTTGATCGCGGCCGCGGTCTGAAACTCGAACAGACCCTGTTCGTGTTCCCGCAACGCCTCCCAGTCCACACCGAGGAGCGGCAGCCTTCCGGCGTTCACCTCGACCATGCCGCCGCCGACCTCGGCCCTGTCGATCGAACGCGTCGCGTCGACCAACAGCGCGAAGGCGTTGGTCAGGCCCGAGGCGTCGAGCTTGCGACCCTCTCCCTCCTTCGAGGGTTTCTCGATGACTTTCTCGGTCTCGGCGAACTGACCCGCCGCAGGCGCCCCAAACGCCGCTGCCGAGAGCAGCAGGACGGCAGCGACCGAAGGCAGCCGCCACCACCCGCGCAAACCGGTCATTCCCGCCTACCTACTCCCCGCCGCCGGTGCTCTGAATCGAGGCGACTCCGAGCCGCAGCGCGACCGGATCGACCGGCTCGACCGGTGCCCAGGCCACGAAGCCGAGCATCATCTCGTCGGTCGTGGCCGTGCCGTTGACGACGTTGTCCGCCGGGTCGAAGCCGCGCTCCTCGCCGCGCTCGGGCGAGTTCTCGAACCACATCGAGACCTCAACCCGGGTGCCGGCGGGGATCGTCTTCGGCTTCTTGTACTGGTACGTCGTCTGCCATTCCTGGTCGTAGTTCGGCACGTCGAGAAGCACCTCGGTCGTGCCGTCGGGGTAGAAGGCGTCGTAGCGCACCGCGACCGACCGCAGGTGGGCGTGGGGCCACAGGGCCAGGATGTCGGTCTCGACCGGGAAGACCCGCGCCGCGCCGACCTTCCAGCGGTCGTGGCCGGGCGGAATCTCGAAGGTCAGATTGCCGATCGAGTCGAACTTGACCTCGCGCAGCTCGCTCTCCGGAGCGTCGGCGAACACGAAGCCGATCTCGGACCGGTCGTGGAAGCCGCTGCCCTCGCCGGCCTCCTTGTTGTAGTGCATCGAGAACTCGATCGTCGAGCCGGGCTCGAGCTTCATCGCGTAGCCGGGCTCCATCAGGTGGCTCTCGGCGCCCAGCGCGATGCAGCCCAGCGAACTGTCGCTGAACTTGCCGAGTGCCGTCGCGCCGCCCGGAGGCCGGATGCTCGCGCACATGTGGTGAACGTCGCTGCCGCCGACCTTGAACTCGACGCCGCGGACCCAGACCGGCGCCGGCAGCATCTCTTCGGTCAGTTCGGTCTCGAAGTTGATGTTGATGTCGGCGATGTCGTCCGCCACCCAGTACTCCTCGGGCATCGCAACGACCAGATCCGGGCGCCCGAGCGACCAGCCGCCGGAGCCTTCCTCGACGAACTTCTTCGGCGGCGGCGCATCGGCCGCGTCGCCGGCGGGCGAACCGCCGCGGACCCAGGCCAGGACCGTCTCGATCTCGTCGTCCGACATCACCCGCTCATGGTGGAACTGTCCACGGGTCGCCTCGGTCGCGAACCAGGGCGGCATGGAGCGGTTCTCGACCGCGCGTGCGATGGAGCGCGACCAGGGCCGTGTCTGCTGGTAGGTCATCAGGGGCATTGGCGCGATCATGCCGCCGATGTTCTCGCCCTCACCCTCCGGCCGGTGACAGGTCTGGCAGTTCTCCTGCAAGACCGGGAGGACGTCGGCGTAGAAGGTGGGCGTGTCGGCGTCGGCCGCCAGACCAAGGCCGGGAACGGCAACGGCGGCGACGAGCATGAGCAGGATGGGACGCGAGGTCTGGGTCTTCATCTTCGTATGCTCCCGTTGTTGCGGAACGCTACGCCCGCTGTCGACGACCAGGGAACGCCTGGCGGCTCGGATCCTTGGTCGGTGCTCAGTAAGTGTACCCGAACGGGGCTGGCGTATTCTGGGCCACCAACGATCAATCGACGAGATCAAGCGAAGGGAGGTCACCGACATGCGGAAGGTGCTCACCAACTCAGCCGGAATTCCAGGAACCGTCGTTTTCCTGATGTTCTGCGGCACCTTCGCCGCAACCGGCCAGGAAGCCGACCGCCGCGCTCTGTTCGGCGACCTCCACGTTCACACCCGCTACTCGTTCGACGCCTTCATCTTCGGCACCCGCACGACGCCCGACGACGCCTACGAGTTCGCCAAGGGCAAGGCAATCGAGCACCCCGGCGGGTTCGAACTCCAGCTCGACCGGCCGCTCGACTTCCTCGCCGTGACCGACCACGCGAACTACCTGGGCATGCTGGAGGCGATGTCCCAGCCCGACCACCCGCTGTCGAAGCTCGACCGCGCGGCCGACTTCACCCAGGCACGCACGATCGCAGAGAAGCGGAGCGCCTTCCGCAACGGCGCCTACGTGCGGGAACATCGCGACGTGGACGTCGTCCGTTCGGCCTGGAGGCGGACGGTCGAAGCGGCCGAGCGCCACAACGACCCGGGCAACTTCACGACGTTCTCAGCCTACGAGTACACCTCGAGCCGCGACGGCGGAAACCTCCACCGCAACGTGATCTTCAGGGACAGCTCGGTTCCCGACTACCCGTTCGGCCGCCTCGACTCAGCGAACCCGGAGGACCTCTGGGCGTGGATGGACGATCTCAGATCGCGCGGCATCGAGGCGCTGGCCATCCCCCACAACTCGAACGGCTCCGACGGCCACATGTTCCAACTCGTCAACTTCGCGGGCGAGCCGATCGACGCCGCCTACGCCGAGAGCCGGATGCGGAACGAACCCCTGGTCGAGGTCACCCAGGTCAAGGGCACGTCCGACACCCACCCCTTCCTTTCGCCCAACGACGAGTGGGCGGACTTCGAGATCATGCCCTACCGGATCGCCCAGTGGAACAAGTCGAGGCCGCGCGGCTCCTACGTCCGCGACGCCTATCAGCGCGGCCTCAGGCTCCAGGCCGAACGCCGCGTGAACCCGTACCGATTCGGCCTGGTGGGCGCCAGCGACACCCACAACGGCGGCGCCTCGCTCGACGAGTCGAACTTCGTCGCCAAGGTCGGCATCCTGGACGCGACGGCCGAGTTGCGCGGCTCGGTGCCGATGGCGTCGGAGGAAGGCGTGACGGCCTACAACGACACCTACTTCAAGACCTGGAGCGCCTCCGGCCTTGCCGGCGTCTGGGCCGAGGAGAACACCCGGGAGTCGATCTACGGCGCGTTCCGCCGCAAGGAGACCTTCGCCACCAGCGGGCCCCGGATCGTCGTCCGCTTCTTCGCCGGCAACTACCCAGACGACATCACGATGCGCGACGACGCGGTCGAAGTGGCGTACGCGGAAGGCGTTCCGATGGGCGGCGAACTGCCGGCCGGATCAGCCGCAGCCGCGGCGCCGCGGTTCCTCGTCTGGGCGCTCCAGGACCCGCTCGGTACGCCGCTTCAGCGGGTTCAGGTGATCAAGGGCTGGAGCGAAGGTGGACAGGCGATGGAACAGGTGTTCGACGTCGCCTGCTCGGACGGCGGCACGCCCGATCCCGAGACGCACCGCTGCCCGGACAACGGCGCCGAGGTCGACCTCTCCGACTGCAGCATCACACCGGACACGGGAGCCTCGGAACTCGTCGCTCTCTGGCAGGACCCCGGATTCGAAGCCGGCCAGCACGCCTTCTACTACCTCCGGGCCCTTGAAAACCCGACCTGCCGCTGGTCGACCTGGGATGCCGTCAAGGCCGGCGTCGATCCGAGGCCCGAGTTGCAGGCGACGATCCAGGAACGCGCCTGGTCGTCACCGATCTGGGTCGGTGGCCCCGCTAACCAGTAGCAGCGCGGCGAGTTCGACGGGCCCTCGACCCCGGCTTCGCGAAGTTGCTCGCCGCCCCTGGCCCGCAGGTGCCCACTGAGCCCCGGTGTATACTCCCGCCACCGTCGGAGTTCCGAATCTCCCCCCAAAGTGCCGACCTCGATCATGCGCAAGTGTCTGATTCTGCTTGCGCTGGCGGCGTTCGCCGGCGCGTGGCCGGCGCTCTCGCAAGACGAAGACCAGGGCTCGGCGCCGGAATCCGCGACCTTCGGACAGGCCATCCGCGACGCGGACGTCTCGCTCGGTCTCCGCTACCGCGTCGAGCAGTCCGACGACGACGCCTTCGACGACGACGCACTCGCTTCGACCCTGCGCACGACCCTCAAGCTGGAGACCAAGGCCTTTCGCGGTTTCTCCTTCCTGCTGGAAGCGGAGGATGTGACCCCCGTCGGCAACGACCGCACCTACCGCAACCTCGGCCATGGCAGCCTCGACAACGGCGTCCGCGACCGGCCGGTCATCGCCGATCCCGCGCTCACCGCGATCAACCAGGCGGCGGCTCGCCTGGAGCGGGGGCCGGTGGCCTTCACGGTCGGCCGGACCGAGCTTCTGATCGGCGACCAGCGCTTCGTCGGCGCGGTCGGCTGGCGCCAGCACCACCAGGCCTTCGACGCCGCCGCCCTCGACGCGCAGATGCGCGCCGACTGGTCGCTGCGCTACGCGTTCCTGAAGCGGGCCCACCGGATCACCGGCGCCGAGGAGGCGATGGGTTCGCACCTGATCTACGTTTCCGGACCGGCGGGTCCCGGCGACCTGGCCCTCTTCGGCTACCTTCTGGACTACGAACGGCCCGGCGCCGCAGCCAACTCGACATCCAACTGGGGCGCCAGCTACAACGGCTCGCACGACGCCGGCGCGGCCTCCGTCCTGTGGGAACTCCAGTACGTCGTGCAGTCGGACTGGGCGGACCACCCCGGCAGCGTCGACCTCGACTACCAGAAGACCGGAATCGGCTTCACGCGCGGCGACGTCAGCGTGCGCGCGGTGCGCGAGGCGCTCGACGGCGACGGTACCTACGGGTTCCGCACCCCGCTGGCCACCCTGCACGGCTTCAACGGCTGGACCGACAAGTTCCTCGGCACTCCCGGCAACGGGCTGGTCGACGTGTACCTGCGCCTCGACCACAACCTGGACACCTGGAACTGGACGGTCCGCTGGCACCAGTTCCGTTCAGCGGTCGGCAGCATGGACTACGGCACCGAAATCGACGCGATGGCGGTGTGGAACACCCCCTGGAAGCAGGACTTCGGCATCAAGCTGGCGCAGTACAACGCGGACGAGTGGAGCACGGACACGTTCAAGGTCTGGGTCTGGACGTCCTGGAACGTCAACCTGCGATCCGCAGGCGGCCGCTGACGTCGACCGCGGCTTCGGCCCCTTCCGGCAGGGCATCCCAGTCCGCGGGGGCCAGCACCAGCACCGGCGGCGACTGTTCGTAGAGTTCGCGAGCCACCGTCGCGCCGAGGGCGAGGATTCCGTCGAGTTCCCGCAGGACGACGGCCGCCGGCGCCGTACCGAGGCGTACTCCCTCGAGCAGGACCGAGCTCGAACTGCTCGATCCGCGGCCGTAGGGCATCACGAGGACGCGGCCGGCGACGCTCTCTCCGCACCGCGGGTGACGCCGATCGATGATCCGCCCGGTCACCGGATCGACGCCGCCCCAGAACGACAGCGGCTCCTCGAGCCGCAGCACCGTGCCGGCGCCGGCGCCGGCCACCAGGGGCCGGCCCTCACACTCCACTACGCTCATGGCCACAACGCCGGATCACGCCACAGCCTGCCGTGATGAGCCGAGCGAATGCACTCGGCCAAACTCCCGAAGACGACGTCGAAGCCGACGTTGCCGGGCGCGTAGTGCGCAAACTTGCCCGAGTTCGTCATCAGCACGCCACCGGCCGGCGTACGCAGGATCGGCGCCACGACGACGCAGGTGTCGACGACGACGCGGACACCGATGTCGCGCAGCCGCTCGAGAATCCCTTGCCGCTTGAGGAAGTCGAGCGAGAGCCGGTTCGTGCAGACGACGAACTCGACCCCGGCCGAGGGCGGATGGCGCTCGACGAGCGGCAGCAGCTCAGCGAACTCGCGCGAAGAGAAGTGCGGGCTGCCCAGAGCCACGACATCGATCGCCACGTCTCCGCCGGCGCCGGGAGTCGAAGCCGCAACCGCGGGGAGCGTGGACAGACTGCGGAGCCCGGCGTGCAGATCATCCACGGTGACCTCGACCCACTCCTCGGCTTCGCGGCCACCGAGCGCCGTCTCCAAGGTCGGAGCCTCCGGGGTGATGCCGACCGCGTGAAAGAGCGCCACCGCGCCCGACGAGGCCGCTGCCGCGCCCAACGCCTTCAGGCCGTCTTCGTCCGCATCCTCCAGGCCGAGCAGCACGGGCACCCGATTGCCGCAGCGTTCCCCGACCAGGTAACCGATCGCCGGCAGCAGCCAGGCCGCGGACCGAAGAGCACGCGGCAACGAGCGCAGGTCGAAGACGATCTGGCCACGCCGGTTCTCCTCCAGGTGCAATCCGACCGCCGGCGCCCGCCCGGTGATCGCCGCGCAGATGTCGATGAAGTCGCCGTAACGGTGGGTGCGCGCACCGAGCACGGAGTTCGCGAACACGATCGCGTTGCTCTCGGCCCAGGCAACCTGCTGCCCAAACGAGGGGCGGGGCGTCGTCTGGTACGGGGCACAGGTCCAGATCGTGCGGCAGCCCATCGCCTCGTAGCACTCCATCAGTCGCACCGCCTTGGCACGGCGTTCTGCCGTGCCGGCGAACTCCTCCGGATGCAGCAGGTCGAGGCCACCGACGTTCAACGTCGTAGGCACGCACACACGAGCGCCGCCTGCAACAAGGAGCTCCGCGAAGTCGACGCCCGAATCTCCGTGGTACAGGCAACCGTCGATGTGGGCGCCCTCGATGTCGAGCAGCCGCTCCGCGCCGTAGACCCCCGCCATCGTGACCAGGATGCGCATGGCGACCGCAGTCGCCTCGCCGAAGTCGCCGGCAAGCATGGCCCGGTCGCGGTCGCTCAGCTCGACCGTTTCGGGCGTGGTCGCGGCGGCCATGGGCAGTCAGTGTAGCTATGGGTACACTCGCGGCTCTTCCAGGGAATCCGAGCAACGCACTAACGAGGAAACCAGGGCGCCGGCCTGTTTCGGCGCCCGCGGAGAGGGCCGCATGGCGATCGACCTCGAACTACAGGAACGACTGATGGCGGCAGCGCCCTACGGCATGGGCGTCGCGGTTCACGCCGACGTGGCTCCGGACCGGATGGGCGTGCTGTCGAAGTTCGGCGGCCGCACGCTCGGCGAGCTGAACGCGAACGCCAACCGGCTCGCCCGCGTCCTGCGAGCCCACGGGGTCGGCCCCGACAAGGGCGTCGCCCTGCTGTGCCGGAACCGGCCCGAGTTCATCGACACGATTGCCGCCTGCTCGCGCTCCGGCGCCCGCATGACGCCGATCAACTGGCACGGGACTCCCGATGAAGTCGCCTACATCGTCGACAACTGCGAGGCGCTCGTGCTGATCGCCGACGAGGCCTTCGCACCGGCCGTGGCCGCGGCCCAGGCCGCCTCGAGCCACCTGCGCCTGACGTTGGCTGTCGGGGACGAGATCGACGGCGCAGAACCCTACGACGAAGCGCTCGCCGCGGAGGACGGCTCGAACATCGACAACCCGATCCTCGGGGCGCCGATGCTCTACACGTCCGGCACCACCGGCCATCCCAAGGGCGTCTACCGCAAGGCGAACCCGACGCCGACGCCGTTCCTGCTGGCAGTCCGCGAGTCGGGCGACTTCGAGCCCGAGACGGACTGTTCGCTCGTCACCGGACCGCTCTACCACGCCGCGCCCCTGGGTCTAAACCTGGCGATGCCGATGGGCGCCGGCGTCGGTTCGGTGCTGATGGACAAGTGGGATGCCGAGGACACGCTCGCCCTCATCGACCGCCACCGGGTTACCCACACGCACATGGTGGCGACGATGTTCCATCGCATGCTCGCGCTGCCGCCGGAGGTCAGGGAGCGTTACGACGTCTCCTCCATGCGCTGGCTCTGCCACGGAGCGGCGCCGACCCCGGTCCACGTCAAGCACCAGATCATCGAATGGTTCGGACCGGTGGTCTGGGAGTACTACGCCGCGACCGAGGGCGGCACGTTCTGGGTGGACTCGAAGGAGTGGCTCAAGAAGCCCGGCAGCGTCGGCCGCACGGTCGAGGGAACGAGGTACAAGGTGCTCGACGACGGCGGCGAACCGGTGCCGGACGGCGCCACCGGCACGGTGTACTTCGAGGCGCCCCAGAACAGCTTCGTCTACTTCAAGGCGCCCGAGAAGACCGCCTCCGCCTACCGGGACGACTACTTCACGATGGGCGACATGGGCTACGTCGACGAGGACGGCTACCTGTTCCTGACCGGCCGGTCGGCGGAGACGATCATCGCCGGCGGCGTCAACATCTACCCGCAGGAGATCGACGACGTGCTCCAGCAGCACCCCGCGGTCTACGAGGTCTGCACCGTCGGCGTGCCCCATGATGAGTGGGGCGAAAGCGTCAAGTCGGTCGTCGAGGTCGACCAGGACTACGAAGCCGGCGACGAACTGGCGGAAGAACTTCTGGCCTGGTGCCGCGAGAACCTGCCCGACTTCAAGCGCCCCCGCTCGATCGACTTCGCCACGGACCTTCCGAGAATGCCCACGGGCAAGATCCAGCGCGGCCTCGTCCGCGCGCCGTACTGGAAGGGCCGCGAGCGCCAGATCTGACAGACGATTCACCACCACATCTCAGAGGCAACCATGAAGGCAGTTGTATGCAGCGAATTCGGTCCCCCGGAGAACCTGACGATCGAGGAACTTCCCGATCCGGTTCCCGGGCCGAGTGAGGTCGTCGTCGACATCCACGCGGCGGCGATCACCTGGCCCGACACGCTGATCATCGAGAACCGGTACCAGTTCCGGGGAGAGCCGCCGTTCGTCGTCGGCGGTGAGGTGGGCGGCAGGATCGCGGCCGTGGGGCCCGATGTAAACGGCCTGGCAGTCGGCGACGACGTGGTCGGCGGCGGCGGCACCGGCGGTTTCGCCGAGCAGGTGCTGCTCAAGGCGTCCCAGGTGCGCAAGCTGCCGCCGGGGCTCGGCCACGCGGAGGCCACGGGTTACGGCTACGCCTACGGCACCGGCCACTACGCGCTGAAGTACCGCGGCAACCTCAAGCCCGGCGAGACGCTCCTCGTGCTCGGCGCCGCCGGCGGCGTCGGCCTTGCCGCCCTGGAGCTGGGCAAGGTAATGGGCGCCAGGGTGATCGCAGCCGCTTCGAGCGAGGAGAAGCTGGCGCTCTGCCGCGCGCGCGGCGCCGACGAGACGATCAACTACGCCGAGGAGGACCTGAAGAACCGGGCCAAGGAGCTGACGGACGGCAAGGGCGTCGACCTCGTCTACGACGCGGTCGGCGGCGACTACGCCGAGGCGGCGCTCCGCGCCACGAACTGGCGCGGCCGGTTCCTGGTCATCGGCTTCACCGCCGGCATTCCGCGCATGCCGCTCAACCTCACGCTGCTCAAGGGCTGCGACATCGTCGGCGTGTTCTGGGGCGCCTCGAGAATGCGCGAGCCGGAGATCTTCGAAACGACGCGGGTCGAAACGGAGGCCCTCGCCGCCTCTGGAAAGATCCAGCCGTACATCTCACGCCGGTATCCCCTGGAAGAGGTGCCGCAGGTGCTTCGCGACATGATGGACCGCAAGATCATCGGCAAGATGGTCATGCAACGCTCCTAGTGGAGATCGGGAGATGAAGTTCGGCGCACAGGTCACCGTCTACCGCAACACTTGGGACAGCGTTCGGGAGGTGGCCGAGCTGCTCGACCAGGGCCCCTGGGACAGCATCTGGTACGCCGACCACTACCTACCGCCACCCGGAATCAAGGAAGAGGAACACCTCGCGGCGCAGGAGGCCTTCACCGTCGCCGCCGCGACCGCGAGCATCACGAAGAACCTGAAGATCGGTCACCTGGTTCTCGGCAACACGTACCGGAATCCCGGCCTGGTCGCCAAGATGGCCGGCACCCTGGACCACATCTGCTACGGCCGCTTCGTGCTCGGCATCGGCGCCGCCTGGTTCCAGCGGGAGCACGAGGCCTACGGCTGGACCTTCCCGTCGATGAAGGAGCGCCAGGACCGCTTCGAGGAGGCGGTCGAACTGATCCGGGCCCTGTTCCGGTCCAGCGAGCCGGTCGACTTCCGGGGCGAGTACTACCAACTCGACTCGGCGCCGCTCTCTCCCGGCTGTTATGACGCACCCATCCCGATCCTGATCGGCGGCACCGGCGAGAAACGGACGCTGCGCACCCTGGCCCGGCACGGCGACGTGATGAACCTCGACGGCTGGGCCCGCGGACCGATGACCCGCGAGTACTTCCGGCACAAGGTCGCCGTCGTCAACCGGCACTGCGACGACGCGGGCCGCGATCCCGGCGAGATCCGGCACACGGTGCTGATGCCGACCTTCGTGACGGACGACGAGGCCGCCGCCGGGCGTTTCATCACCGCCCGCGGCCTCGGCGAAGGCACCGCGGCCGGCCCGAAGAGCTACGTCATCGACCGCATCGGCGAGATGATCGAGGCCGGCGCCCACGAGATCATGATCGGCGGCATCCCGACGCACCGTCTCGACCACTACCAGCTCGTCGCGGAAGAGATCATCCCCGCCTTCGACTGAAACCGATGTCCGCCGAAGACTGCCTCCGCTCCTCCCGGGAACGCGGGCGTCTCGCCCGAGCTGTGCGATGACGTCGTCGAGCCAACGCTTCACCGAAACGGATCATTTTGGACAAACCGTCCATTTCGCACTAATCTCGGTATCGCGAAGGAGGTGTCACCGTGCGAACCGTCAGCGCAACCGAGGCGAAGCAGAGATTCGCGGCCATCCTCGACGCGGCTCAGCACGAACCCATCATGGTCCGGCGGCAGAAGCGCGAGGTGGCCGTGGTGCTGTCGCCACGAGACTACGAGCGCCTGCGCTCGCTGAACCTGCGGGAGCTCGAGGAGTACTGCCAGCGCATCGGAGCCCAGGCTGCCGAGCGAGGGCTGACCGAGGAGAAACTCGCCGAGATCCTGGACGATGGCGACGACGAAGCGGATCGTCGTTGACACGAACCTCCTCGTCAGCCGGCTGCTGCTTCCCGACTCGGTTCCGGGTCAGGCGGTGCGGAAGGCGGAGCGGACGGGGGTCGTCCTCGCTTCCCGGGCAACCCTCGACGAGCTGTCGGACGTTCTCAGCCGACGGAAGCTCGACCGCTACGTCAGCGTCGACCAGCGCCGAAAGTACGTTCGACGGCTGCTGGGAACCGTCGAGATGGTGACGGTCCAGCACGTCGTGCGCGCCAGCCGGGATGCCGGCGACACCAAGTTCCTCGAGTTGGCCCTGAGCGGGGGCGCGACCCTGATTCTGACGGAAGACGCGGTTCTCCTGGTGTTGAACCCGTTTCGCGGCATCGCCATCCGGACGGCGAGCGATTACATGTCGGCCGACTGAGGCTTCCGATCCTTGCCGGCCCGCGCCCGGCTATTCCGAAGGCCAGGGAGTGCCGAGATCCTCCTCCGGCACCGGGCGCATCCCCAGGTTGACGAACTTCTGCAGCCGCTTCCCCTCGTAGGTCTCGGTCGTGTAGATGTTGCCCTTCGAGTCCGTGGCGATGCTGTGGACGGCGAAGAACTGGCCCGGCTGGCGGCCGCCGTCGCCGAAGGCGTAGAGCACCCCCATGCTCGCGCGCTCGATCACGTAGACCTTCATGTTCTGGCCGTCGGCGAGGTAGAGGAACTTCTGCTCCTCGTCCGGCGAGAAGGCGACGTCCCAGGTCGAGCCCTGGGAGAGGGTCTCGGGCGCGATGAAGACCTCGTTCACGAAGGTGCCGTCGGCCTGGAAGACCTGGATGCGGTCGGCGGCTCGGTCGCAGACGTAGAGCAGGCCGTCGGCGGAGATGTCGGCGCAGTGGATCGGGCCGCGGAACTGGGTCGCCGGCGGATCACCGGGCACGTACTGCCCCAGGTCCAGCTCGTCGTCGGGCGCCTCGCCGTAGGCGCCCCAATAGCGCTTGAACTCGCCGGTGTCGGCGTCGATCACGACGACCCGGCGGTTGAAGTAGCCGTCGGCGACGTAGATCTCGTTCGCCTCCGGGTCGACCGACAGCTTCGCCACCCGGCCGAAGTTCTCCATGTCGTGGCTGTTGCGCACGAAGCGCGGCTCGTCTTCGCCGGCACCCTCGTTGACGAGGGCGTTCGCCTTCCCCACCTGCATGAGGAACTGACCGTCCCGGGTGAACTTCAGCGCGTGGGAATCGCCGCCCCCGTTGCCGCCGATCCACACGTTGTCCATGTGGTCGACGAGGATGCCGTGGTTCGACGCCGGCCACTCGTACTCGCCGGTCTCGCTCGGACCGCCCCAGTGGCCGACCAGGTTGCCGTCCGGATCGAACTCCAGCACCGGCGGTGCCGGGATGCAGCACTCGGAGAGCGGCGGATCCTGCGCGGCGCCGATCTCGTTGATCGCGCCGAACGCGTTCGGTGTGTTCCGATGGACGATCCAGACGTGGTCGCGGGAGTCGACGGCAACGCCGACCGCCGGGCCCAGGATCCAGTGGTTCGGCAGCGGCCGCGGCCAGAACGGGTCGACCTCGAAGCGTGGCGCCATCGAGCCGTCGCCGGCGGCATCGCCCGAGTCCCCGGGACCACCGCAGGCACCCACGGCGATGGCGACGATCGCCGCCCAAGCGAGAGCGGAGCGTGAAACGAAGGACGGAGAGTTCCAAGGCATCGTCGGCCTCCCGTTCGAATCGGTTACGTGAGCGACCGCCGGCGCACAGAACACCGTCGTCCGCTGGATCGCGTGCGGCCTCGGCGCAGGCAGTGTACATCCCGTCGCGGCCCGGCCCCGGGGCCGGGTGTCCGCGACCGCGGGGAGGTCGGCGCGCCGCCAACGGCGGCTGGCGATTCCGCGGCTGCGGAAGCCAGGGCGCTCCGCCTGCAAGCACTACGCGGACCGATTGATCGCCACTGTACCGCGGGCGCTAAGATGCGCGGCACGAATGGGCGCGGATGAGGAACAGGGCTCCGTACCGGAGGAGAGGCGGATCTCAGCTCCGCGCGGCAAGGGTCAATTGCGGCTCTTCCGCGCGCCCCGTCCGCTCGACGAGTGGGTCGGCGGCTTCATCCCTTTTCCCTGGAAGACCGCCGGCGACCCGGACCCGCCCAGGATAGCGGTATGGCTCGAACTGCCTGAGGGCATCGTTGTCGGGGTCGGCGCCGAATCGACCGGAAGCGACGCCCTCGTCGACGCGCTGAGCACGGCGCTGACCGAGCCTCTGACGGGTCCGCCGAGACGGCCGGAAGCGCTTCGGGTAGCCGACGACCGGGCGGCCGACGCGGTTCGGTTCGCGGTCGCCGGCGAGATCCCGGTCAGAACCGGGGCCACCCCCGAGATCGAGGACCTTCAGGAACGACTGTTCGAGGATCTCGAGGAACTTGGCGACTACGCCCCCAGCCACTTCGATGACGAGGTGTCCGCGGAAGCGTTCGAGAGGCTCTTCAGAACGACGAGCGCACTGTTCGCGGCCGAACCGTGGTCGATCGTGGACGATGTCGAAGTGCTCCAGGTGGACATCCCGTCGCTCGACGTCAAGGGTGCTTGCGTTTCCATCTGCGGCGCCGACGACGGTATCGGCGGTCTCATGGTCTTTCCCTCGTACGACGAGTTCAACCGCCATTGGGAGGCTGCGCTGGACTTCGACGAACGGCTGCCCAACACCGAGATGTTCGTGGAGATGAGCCTGCTCGCCTTCCACCCCGAAGCCGAAGTGCCGCCCTCCCTGCTGGCGGAGGTACGCGAGCACGGCTGGCCCATGGCGGAAGACGCATACCCTCTCGTCTCCTGCCTCGACGAGGATGGGCTTCCGCGGGAGACGACCCAGCGGGACGTCGCCGTTATCTCCGCGACGGCGTACGCCCTCGCGGAGGTCTTCAATCGGCACTGGGATCTCTTCGAGTCGCCAGGACTCCCCCGGTTCACCAGGCGCTTCCGCGACGAGGCGGGCCACCTCGTCAAGATCACTGTTCCTCACCCCATGCTCAGGGTCGAACTGGAGGACGAACCGCGCGACGACTTCGACCCGCCGGCGCCGGCGCCCTTCCGGCCGCGCGCCGCCCGCAACGCGCCATGCCCCTGCGGCAGCGGCCGCAAGTACAAGAAGTGTCACCTCCGAACCGACGAAGAGGAGCACTCCGAGGTCGCCCGCGTCACCGCGATGCACGTCCTGGACGGCCGGCTGATCGACCGCCTCATCAGGTTCGCGCTTTCCCGGTTCGAGAACGAATGGCGACGCTACCAGAGGGACTTCCTCCGCCAGACCGCGCCCAGCGAAACGCAGTTCGCCTGGCCCTGGTCCGTCTACGGCTTCGAAGTGCGAGCCAGTACGGTGGCCGAGATCTACCGTGCAGCCCACCCGTACCGCTGCTCCGAGGCGGAGCATCGCTGGATGGATTCCCAGCGGTCGGCCTGGATGTCGGTGTGGGAGATCGAGGCTGTCGAACCCGGAAAGACCATCGCCCTGATCGACCTGCTCTCGGGTGAGCGCCGCACGGTCCGGGAGATACGCGGCTCGCGGCACGTCGTCAAACGTCAGGCTCTGCTGGCCCGCGTCGTGGACCACGAGGGTGTCTCTCTGATGTGCGGACCTCACCCCGTGGCCCTTTCGCCCCGCGCAGCCGACGAGGTCGTGGAGCGAACGCGGCGCCGCCTCCGCCGAAAGAGCCCGGCGCCCGTGGAACGCCTCCGGGATCCGAAGATCGGACGCTACCTCATCCGCCGCTGGGAGGAGATCGTCGACGAGGCAGCCTCGGCGGCCGACGGCGGTCGAGGCGGCGGTCCGATGGACCGGTGGCCGGAGGGCCTTCGCAACATGGACGACGACTCCCTGCTGTTCACCGTGGACCACTTCGACGTCGAGGCCGGGGAGGCGGCCGAGGTGCGGCGCCGAGTCGGCGCCCTCGAGGGAGCTCGCACCGATCGATCCGAAGACACTCCGTCGTGGGCGATCCTGCGACCGGACGACCCTGCCCGGCCCTCGGGCAGAGCCACGCTGATCGGCCGCATCGAAGTCGACGACGGCGCCGTGCGGGCCGAAACGAACTCCGTGAACCGCGCCGACGCCCTGCGAGAGCGAATCGAGGCCGCCTGCGGGCCGCGGGTCCGGCATCGCATCCGCGAGCACAGCGACCCGCTCGCGCTGGCGCGGGAAAGGAACGTCCGTCCATCGGAGAATCCCTCGCCTGAAGAGGCCAGGCTGGTCGCCAGCTTGAAGGCGGACCACTACGCCGACTGGGCGGACCATCCGCTGCCGGCGCTGGGCGGCCGGACGCCGCGAAGGTGCATGGAGACCGCGGCCGGGCGGGCCGATGTCGACCGACTGCTCAAGGACATGGAGTATCGGGAAGAACTCACTCCCGGACCGTCCTTCGACTTCTCCGGCCTGCGGCGCGATCTCGGACTCGAAGCCGATTGAACCGCGTTCGTGGCGGCTTCGGCGGTGCGCGGCTCGTCCTGCCGTTGCTCCTCCTCGTACCGCTCGGAGCGAGAGCCCACGAGGTGCCCGGCAGCGTCACGATCCAGGTGCTGGTCAAGCAGCAGGACGACCGGCTCCACGTGCTCGTGCGCACCCCCCTCGAAGCGATGCAGGAGATGCAGTTCCCGGTCGACTACCGGGGCATCCTGGACCTCGAGGCGTTACGCGCCAGCGACGTGCTCGTGGAAGCCGCCAACCGCTGGATCACGCCCAATCTGGACCTGTACGCCGGTCGAGAGGAACTGCCGACGACGACCGTCCGGGCGGTGCGCCTGTCGATCCCGTCCGACCGTTCCTTCACCGACTTCGACCGCGCGCTGGCACACATCGGGGCCGAACCCCTGCCGCCGACGACGCAGCTCGTCTGGCGACAGGCGCTTCTTGACGTTCACCTCGAGACGCCGCTCGGTGCTCACGACGCCAACGTACGGCCCCGACTCTCGATCGACCCTCGTTTCGGCCGCCTGGGCCTGCAGGTGCTCACGGTCATTCGCCATGAGTCGCCCGACGGCGATGCGCGTGCGCTTCATTTCGCCACCGAACCCGGCCGGGTCCGGCTCGACCCGAACCGGGCGCAGGCTTCGATCCACTTCATTGCGATGGGCTTCGAACACATCCTGAGCGGCCTCGACCACCTGCTCTTCCTCGTCTGCCTGGTGGCGCCGTTTCGTCGCCTGCGCCAACTCGTGCTCGTCGTGACTTCGTTCACGGTGGCCCACTCGATCACCCTGATCGCGTCCGCCGCGGGCCTGGCGCCACGCGCGCCGTGGTTCCCCACCCTGGTCGAGGTCCTGATCGCGTTCTCGATCGTCTACATGGCCTTCGAGAACATCCTCGGAGTCGGCCAGGACCGCCGCTGGACCGCCGCCTTCGGCTTCGGCCTCGTCCACGGCTTCGGCTTCTCCTTCGCCCTCAGCGAGTCGCTCCAGTTCGCGGGCTCGCATCTCGTCACGTCGCTTCTCGCCTTCAACGTCGGCGTCGAGCTCGGCCAACTCCTCGTCCTGCTGCTGCTGATTCCCCTGCTGGACTTCGTCTTCCGCCGCCTCCCCAACGAACGGCTCGGAACAATCCTCATCTCCGCCCTCATCGTCCACACCGCCTGGCACTGGACCGGCGACCGGGGCTCGGACCTCCTGCAGTACCGTCCCCTGGCACCACTGCTCGATGCCCTGCCTCAGGGCCTTCCGCCATGGATTCTGGTGGTTGCGGCGGCCGCGGTTCCCACCGGCCAGTGGTTGCGTCGACGGCGCCCTCGCTCAGATGGGAAGCCGGCCGATGGCCGGCAGCCGCCGCAACCGAACGGTGCGTCCAGCTGACGACGTCCAGCCCGTTGAGGGGCCGGGGGATGGGTCACGGCGGGCTCTGAACGAGCGACGCACGACGCCATGACGGGAACCGACGCCGATCCGGAGCGAGTGAAGCGAAGCGAGCGCCAGCTTCCCATCTTCCAAGAGAGCGCGAGCGGCCGTCCGTGACCCCTCCCCCGGCCACTCCGCAGACGGGTGCACGCCGCCGACGCTGCGCCGCTACCGCACCGCGTCGGCGAGGGCCGCGACCAAGGCCGCGCGGTGGCGGCTGTACTCCGGGTTGGTCGCGTAGGGCCAGGCGCTGTGGGTGACGATGACGATGTCGGCTGACGGGTCCATCCACAGGTACTGGCCGAAGATGCCGATGCCGGCGAAGACGCCGTCGTCGGCCAGCCACCAGAGGTAGCCGTAGCCGTCGTAGCCGTCGCTGGGAGTCGTGGACTCCTCCATCCAGCCTTCCGGCAGCACGCGCGTGCCGTCGCGCAGGACGCCGCCGTTCATCGCGAAGATCCCGATCCGGGCGTAGTCGCGGAGCGTCGCGTTGATGCAGCAGCCGCCCAGTTCGCCGCCGCCGGGCTCGTGGAGCAGCCAGTTCGCGTCGGCCTCCATGCCGAACGGGCCCCAGATCTTGTGCTCAAGGTAGGTCGAGAGGTTGTTGCCGACCGCCGCCCGCAGCACGGCGCCGGCCATGTTCGTCTCGCCGGTGTTGTAGTTGAAGACCTCGCCCGGAGGATGGAGCTCCTCGAGCCCCGCCATGTACTTCGTCTGCTCGACGATCGGCCCCGGCAACGTCGCCACGTCGGACTCGGGGTCGGCGTAGTCCTCGTTCCAGTCGACGCCTGAGGCCATATGCAGCACGTCCTTGATCGACACTTCGTCGTAGCCGCCGCCCGAAAGCAACGGCAGGTACTTCGTGACCGGATCGTCAACGCTGCCGATGTAACCGTCGGCGATGGCGGCGCCGTAGAGCATCGAGACGACGGACTTGGCGATCGAGAACGAGATCCAGCGGCTGTTCTCGTCGTTGCCGAGGCCGTAGCGCTCGAACAAGACCTGGTCATCCTTGACGACCAAGAGGCCGGCGATCCTGCGATCGCGAATGTAGTCCTCGACCGTGAACGTCTCGCCCTCGACCTCGTAGGTCACCGCCGACAGGTCCCGCGGCGCCGACGCCAGGGGGTACGGATCGTCGGAGGCCTCGAACCAGCGGGCGGCACCGACGAGGTCCGCGTTCCGGTAGCCCGCGGTCTGCTGCTCCGGCGTCCAGAACAGCACCTGATCCCGCGGGCCCAGATTCTCCAGATCGGGATTCACCGGCTCGGCCGAGCCGGCAGACTCGGTGTCCGCGACAGGTGTCGCGCAGGCGCCGAACGCCAGCATCATCGCGACTCCGGCGACCAACCACGAGTTGCTCCACCTTCGCGCACTCACGATCAGCTCTCTCCGCCTTCCAGACATCTCATCGTCCTCCTTTGGTCGGAACGCCTGATCGTACCCCCCTACTGGCGCTCGACAGGCCGGCCCCGGTAGGCTGACTTCCGGTTGCCATGAACGACGAACGATCCCCCGTCGAACCAGTTCCCGCCGCTCTCGCCTCGGTTCACTCCGCCGGCGGCGACGATGGCGTCCGTGAACTGTTCGAGGCCCGCGGCTGGACGGACGGGCTTCCCATCACGCCGCCGACGCCGGAACGGGTGGCCGCGGCGCTCGACGCGGCGGTCATGGAGCCAGGCCAGGTGCTCGGCGTCGAGACGGTCCGCGGCCGGGCGATCACGGCCCAGAAGGCGGCGATCAACGCGGTGATGGCCGGCTGCCGCCCCCGCGACTTCGCGGTCGTCGCCGCCGCCGTGGAAGCGATGTGCGACCCGGCCTTCCTGCTTCACGGCGCCACTTCGAGCACCGGCGGCTGCGCGGTTTTGACCATCGTGAACGGTCCGATCCGCCGGGAACTGGGCATGACCGGAACCTTCAACGCCCTGGGCGGCGCCGACCGGGCCTCGCTGGTGATCGGCCGGGCCCTGCGGCTCATCCTCCGCAACCTGCTCGGCGTGCGGCCCGGAGAACTCGACCGCTCCACCCTGGGGCATCCCGGCAAGCTCAGCTACTGCCTGGCCGAGGACGAAGAAGACTCACCCTGGCCGTCGCTGGGGGCCGACCGCGGCGCACCCGGCGGCGCCTCGACGGTGACCGTCTTCGCGGCCGGCTCGCCCCGGCAGATCATGAACGAGTGGACGACGGAACCGGAGGCGATCCTGGACACGATCGCGGCCGAGATGCGGGCGAACATGCTCCACTACTCGATCTGGGCCGGCAACCATTGCCTGGTCCTGCCCGCGCAGTTGCGGGAGCGCTTCGCCGCCGCGAAGTGGACGAAGGCGGACATCCGCGACTACCTGCACCGCCAAGCACGGGTGCGGCGAGGGGACTGGGAACGGGTCGGCAAGGCCTCCGTGGTCAGCGATGCGAACCGGCACCAGGAGTACGCGGCGCTTCAGGCCCCCGACGACCTGTTGATCGTCGCCGCCGGGGGTCCGGCCGGCGGTTTCGCGGCGGTGATTCCGCCCTGGTTCGGCAACAAGTCGCGGGCGGTGACGGCGGGCGTCGACTTCTGCCTGGAGTGTTGACGGCGATCAGCTACAGGCGGCGCTGAACAGCTCGTCGAGCGCTTCCGCCGACACGGCACCCCGGACGCGTGCGCAGACCGCACCGTTCTCCAGCCGGGCAACGAAGACCGCGTCCTTCTGGTTCTCGCCTTCGCCGGTCGAACCGACCAGGGTCCGCCACGCATCCGAGCTGTTCTCGACGATCAGGAACGACCCGTGCCGGTCCTCCGGCACCTCCCCGCGAACGCCCCGCACGACCAAACGACGGATCATCTGGGGCGCCCCGTCGAGGACGATCACCGTGTAGGCGGACCACTCCGCCGCGCGGGAATCGTCTTCCAGAGCGGCTCGCCATGCCCGGGCGCCCCCGTTTGCCGCCCGACCAAAACTGGCGACGAGCAGCGATCACAGGCCCAGGTCGGCCGGCACCACGATCTCCTGTCCCGCGAGCGTGACCGCCCGTGCCGGATCGCTCGCCGTGTCGGGGCTGTCATCGCCCAAGGCCCCGCTCCCGCCCACGGCCGCCAGGGCCAGGACCCCGGGCAGCACCGCCGCGACGAGCCGGCGGCGGCGCATCACCGCTCGCTCCTGAAGCGCATCACGCGGTACTGCTTGACGCTGGCGAAGCGGTCCGGATCGATCAGCCGGTCGAGCCGGTCCAGACGCGCGGTGAGCGGCCGCGCCAGTCGCCAACCGAAGCCGGCAAGCCGCGGCGACCGGCGCATCGTGGTCTCCCGCAACAGCTCCACCGCTCCACGCCCGAAGCGGTCCAGGATCGCCTGACCCAACCGCAGGGTGGGCAGCACGGCCGGGGTCACATCCTCGTCGACTTCGAGGACGAGACCGGCCTTCGCCGCCCCCGCCAGGAAGTCACCCAGCGGGTGACCGCTCCTCGATTGCTCCCCGCCGTTCGGACGAACGACGAAGTAGTCGCACAACAGCACGGTTCCACCGGGCACCAGAGAGCGCTCGACCGCCTCGAACAGCTCTTCGAGCCAGACGTACTGAGCCGACTCGCACAGGAACAGGAGGTCGTAGCGTCGGTCCGGCTCGAACTCCTGGAAGCGGCCGAGATGGAAACGTCGATCCGGAAGCCGCGCGGCGAACAGCTCGCCGTGGTAAGGGTCAGGCGACAGACCTTCGACGTCGTAGCCGAGCGCGGCCAGGCGTTCGGTGATCGCACCGGTGCCGCAGCCGACGTCGAGTACGGACGACACGCCAGGGGGCAGCAGTTCGAACAGCCGCTCGACCAGGCGCTCCTGGGCACGACGCAGACCTGCCAGATCCAGCGGGTCTTCAGCGCTCCATACGCCGAAGTTCAGGTACTCCAGTCCCACGATCCGGTGCAGGCACTTGAGCGAGAAGCTCGTCTTGACCTGGCGCGGGCTGTTCGGATCGGCGGGCCGGCGGAACAACTGCCGGCCCTGGGGCGCGGACGGCCAGCGCTGAGCCGGCGGCGGAACTGAAGCGGCGTCGGCGCCCGCGTCCAGACGCCGCGACGGTGGGACGATCTTCAGGCTCACCGGTTGGGCAGTCTACAGGCCGCGATAGGGTGATTGCCTCAACGCCGGAACTTCCCTGCTTGGCCGGAGCGGCTACGCCGGATCCGTGCAACAAGGAGCAACCATGAAGACGTCGCCCCTGCTCGTCACCTTGACCGTGGTGATCGCTGCCGGCCTCCCCGCCGCGGCAGCGGAGCACCCGCTCGATCCCCTGAGCGGCAGCGAGATCTGGCGGACCCTGGTGCTGCTCCGGGACGCGGGCCACCTCGACAGGGACACGAAGTTCTCCCAGTTAACCCTCCAGGAGCCGGCCAAGCAGGACGTGCTGGCTTGGAAGGCCGGCGATCCGATGCCGCGCAGGCCTAACCTGGATTCGCGACAGTTCTGTCGCATCACTACTCTCAGCCGAACAGGAATGTTCGGCTGAGAGGGAACGTGCGGCCGTCCAGGCCCGTCTCCCAAACCAGCGCCAGGTCCCGTGCCCGCCGAGCCAATCCTTCGTTAAGTCGCACAACCGCACCGATTTCCGCCCCGCACCGCGACCTCGCATCCGCTCCGGCTCCTCCAGGCCCGCGGCCCCCGCACGATTGGCACGATTCTCGATACGGCGAAGGGGCACGCCAGGGCGTCAGTTCAGGGACCTGACCTCACCCGTGCCGCCGGGAGGAAGCACGCGCGAGACGACCAGCCGGGCGGATCAACGACTTGGAGGGACTCGTATGAGCTTCAGAACGCGTGGCCGGACCCTGGGTCTGGGTTCGGCCCTGGGACTCACGTTGCTGCTTGCGCTCTTCGGCGCCGCCCCGGCGGCGGCGCAGGAAGGAGTCGATAGCGGCGACACGGCATGGATGCTGACCGCCAGCGCCCTGGTGTTGCTGATGACGCCGGGACTGGCCTTCTTCTACGGCGGGCTGGTCCGTCGCAAGAACATCCTCTCGATCCTCATGCAGTGCTTCCTCTGCATGGGACTCATGACGGTGCTCTGGGTCGTCGTCGGCTTCAGCCTCGCCTTCGGCTCGGACGCCCTCGGCGGCGTGATCGGCGGCGGCGACTACTTCCTGCTCGCCGGCCTGAGCCACGACGCCTGGGACGGGACGGGCATTCCCGGACCGCTCTTCATGATCTTCCAGGGCATGTTCGCCATCATCACGCCCGCCCTGATGGTCGGAGCCTTCGCCGAACGGATGAAGTTCAGCGCCATCTGCCTGTTCATGGGCGCCTGGCTGCTGGTCGTCTACGCCCCGATCTGTCACTGGGTCTGGGGCGGTTCGGAGGGCTTCTTCGGCCTCGGCGGTGACGGTGCGCTCGATTTCGCGGGCGGTACGGTCGTTCACATCAACGCTGGCGTTTCGGCCCTGGTGGCGGCGATCGTGCTCGGCCGGCGGCGTGACTATCCCGAACATGCATCTCCGCCGCACAACCTCCCCTTCGCGGTGCTCGGCACGGGCCTCCTCTGGTTTGGATGGTTCGGCTTCAACGCCGGCAGCGCCGTGGCAGCCAACGGTTCGGCCTCCAACGCCTTCGTCGTCACCCAGGTCGCTACCGCGACGGCGGCGGCCACCTGGGGCCTGATCGACTGGTTCAAGGAGTCGAAGCCCACGCTTCTGGGGGTCATCACGGGCGCTGTCGCCGGGCTCGTCGCGATTACGCCGGCCTGCGGCTCGGTCAGCGCGATCGGCGCGCTCGGCGTCGGCGCCGGCGCTTCCGTCTTCGCCTACCTTGCGGTCACCTGGCTGAAGTCGAAGCTCGGCTACGACGACTCGCTGGACGTCTTCGGCGTCCACGGTGTCGCCGGCATGTGGGGCGCGGTTGCGGCCGGTCTCTGGGCCACGGACGTGGTGCCCGGCAACGACGCGAACGGCCTCTTCTACGGCAACGCCGGACAGGTTGCGATTCAGCTCAAGGCGGTCGCCTACACCATCGTCTGGGCGGCGGTCGTGTCCTTCATCCTGCTCAAGATCGTCGACCTGATCGTCGGCCTGCGCGTCAGCGACGACGAAGAGCGGATCGGTCTCGACCTCACCGACCACCGCGAAAACGCCTACACCCTGGTCGACTAGGGCAGAAGGAGGAATGACATGAAGTACATCGTGGCAATCGTTCAGCCCGACCGGATGCAGGAGGTTCTCGACCTCCTGGAACAGAAGGAGATTCATCTGCTGACGGTCTCCAACGTGATGGGGCGTGGCCGCCAGCGGGGGGTCTCCGAGGTCTACCGCGGTCACAAGGAGGCGGGCGCCCTGCTGCGCAAGCTGAAAATCGAAATCGCGGTGAACGACGACTACGTCGACATCGTGATCGACGCGATCACGCAGGGCGCTCAGACCGGCCGGGTCGGCGACGGGAAGATCTTCATCCTGCCGCTCGAAGAGACGATCCGCATCCGAACCGGCGAGACGGGAAACGTCGCGATCGGGTGAACCCACCGCATCGCACGGGACGCGCGCGCCGGGAACCTCGTGGTTTCCGGCGCGCGTTCTCGTTCGGGTCGCAGCGGAGCGCGCGGCCGCTCAGTTGACCTGGTCGTCGAAGAGGCGCTGAAGGGCCGCCATCCGCTCCGCGATCCGGTCCCAGGCGCCATCCTCGTCCGGCAGTTGGCCAAGGCTGTGCAGCCGGCGCGCAAGGAAGCGGAACTCCCTCGTATCCGCCGGGGGAATCACGAGGTCCTTGCTGTGCCCGCGGACGATCCGCAGGCAGTTGATCACGGCCCGCAACAGCCGGTAACCCTGCTCCACCTGTTCGAACTCGTCGGCCGACAGGTGGCCGCGCTCGTGGAGCGCGTGGACCGCGTCGAGGGTGTTCGTCTGGCGCACTTCCGGGTCGCCGGCGCCGGCCGCTATCTGCCGCACCTGGACGACGTACTCGGCGTCCAGAAGGCCGCCGGCGCTGAACTTCGCGTTCGTCGTGCCGCGGGCGACGAGTTCCGACCGCTGACGGTTCCTGAGATGCCGGATCCGCGCGACGTCGTGCGGACGTGGATCGAAAACGAACTCCTGGCGGTGCGCCTCGACGCGAGCGGCAAGATCCGGGTCGCCGGCCACGGTGCGTAACCGCACCAGCGCCTGACGTTCGTACGGATCCGCCTCCCCGTCGACGCTGTAGTACGAGACAAAGCGCTGAAACGAGGCGGCAAGCGGCGACGACGCACCGCCCGGCCGCAGCCGCCAGTCGAGTTCGAAGATTCCGTCGCGCTTGGCCCGGATCAGCCGCGCCAGCCGCTGCGCCGCCCGCTCGTAGAACTCACCCGCCTGGGCCCGCCGGGACCGTTCGGCGTCCCAGACGAACATCAACTCGATGTCCGACGCGTACCCCAGATCGCGTCCGCCCCACTTGCCGAGCGCGCACAGGCACCAGACTCCAGGCTCCGCCCCGTCGCCGGCCGTCTCGCCGACGGCTTCGGTCGCCGCCCGCGCGAGTACGACATCGGAAAGCGTCGAGAGTTCTTCGCCGAAATCGCTGAAGCGCTCGATGCGTCGCGTCAGGTGCCGCATGTCGATACGCCCGATCTCATCGTCCTTGAATCGGTTGAGGGCCTCGTCCGGCGCCTCCTGTGCTTCCAGCGCGGCTTCGAGGCGTCGCTCGAGGTCCTTCCGTCCGGCACCCAGGTCGAGGTCAGCGATGCCTTCGAGCAACGGCATCAGGTTCTCGTGCTGGCGCCGCAGGAACTCCTCCCAGAGATACGTGCCGGCCCCCAGTACGCGCGCCAGTTCGTCGAGTGACGACGCCAGGGCCTGCGTCGGATCAGCAACCTGCTTGCAGGCCGCGTCGATCAGCGCCCCGAACTGCCGCAGGGCGAGTTGCGGGTTCGGCGCCACCGCCAGCCGCCGCGCGAACTGCTTCATCAGCGTCACCGTGAGTCGGAGATGGTCGACGCCGATGCGGTCCTCGATCTTCCCGCCGCTCCGCGTGGTGACGAACAGGCGGTCGCGGACCTCGCCTTCAACCGTGTCGAACTCCACCTTGTCGATCCAGTAGTCGCGGGTCGAGAGAACGTTGGCGAACTCGAACAGGAACATGAAGCTGTCAGGGCTTCGGATCTCGAGGATCGTGCAGTGCTCGTCGGACTCGTTGTCGACCGAAATCGAAATGGGAGGCATGACCTGTTCCGCATCGACGCCCGGATCGGTCACGCGGGCGGCCTCGATCACGCGCAGCGTCAGTTCCTCGTTGGCGCGCTGCGCGTCACCCTCGGCCAGCATGCCCAGAAGCCGGCTCAGGTCCCGCTCGAAATCCCTCCACGAGAAGACGCGGGAAGCGTGGACCGGCGCCGGCTGGACGTCGGCGGAGTACACGATGCGCGTGGGGCCGGGAGTCGATGGCCGCGACTTCCGGTCCTTGCGGCGACGCTGGCGGCCGCGCCGGCCAAGCGTCCGCGACGAAGGACGCCGGCCGGCCCTCCCGGGCCGCCGGTAGAACTCCATGTCCCCCGTGTCCTGGTAGGTGTAGGAACTGCCGCTCAGGATCGACTGACCGTAGGCCGCCAGCAGGCCGCAGATCTTGGCGAACTCTCCCTGGTAGTCGTTGGCGACCACCGTCACGCGGCGAGTCGGGCCGACGTGCCGCACGTCGACCCTGCACAGGCGCTCGCCGTCGAGTTCGTGGATCAGCTCGACGTGGCGCGCCACCTCCTCCACCGGGTGAGCGAGGAAGTAGGCGCTCTCGAGGCGCCGGAAGTGCTCATCGATGAGTTCCGCCGGCAGGTCCGGACAGCGTTCCCGCACCTGGTGCTTGCGTTCCAGGAAGTCGATCGTGTCGTCGAAGAACTCGCCGAAGATGCGGCGCACCTCGGCCGCCGTCTCCTCGTAGCGTTCGGCCAGGTAGAGCGTGCCCACCGGCTGGCCCAGGGCGAAGGCGACCCGCCACTCGAACGTCGCCCACTGCCTGGGATCGCGCGGAAGCTGGCGTACCGGCAGATCGCGCTCCAACTGCAGCACGTGCTCGACGACCCGCAGGAAGATGTAGGCCTCGCGCAACCGGTCGTACTCTTCCGGCGTGATCACGCGGTGCGCCCGCAACCGGGACATGGCCCGCAGCGTGTTCGGCGAGCGCAGGCTCTTGTTGGAGGCGCCGTGGTAGAGCTGCAGCAACTGGACGATGAACTCGATGTCGCGGATGCTGCCGGCGCCGAGCTTCACGTTGCCGACTTCCGTGCCCTTGGAACGGAGCGACTTCTCGATCATCTGCTTCATCTCGAAGACTTCGCGCAGCAGGGTCTCGGGCGGTCGATCGGGGTCGAAAACGAAACGCCGCGTGCCATCGATCAGCGCCTTGGCCGCGGCCGCGTCGCCGCCGGCAAAGCGCGCCTTGATCAGCGCCTGGAACGTCCAGTTCATGCCGTAGCGCTCGTAGAAGCGGAGGTACTGCCCCACCGTCCGCACCAGGGGGCCCATCTTCCCCTCGGGGCGCAGGCGCATGTCCACGCGGAAGACGAAACCGTCGCCCGTGTTGTCGGAGATCAGGCGAATGAACTGCGGCGCCTGCCGCTGCAACCGGTGCAGGGCCTCCTGGTCGACGTCGTCCGAGGCCACGAACAGGGCGTCGATGTCCGAGCTGTAGTTGACCTCCAGGCCGCCCCACTTGCCCATCGCGATCACCGCGAACGGTTCCTTGTCCAGGCCTGTCGCATCGAGCGCCCGCTGAACGCAGACATCCGCCACCTGGGAGATCTTCTGTGTCGTCGCGGCGAAGTCGTCGAGGCCGCTGAAGTCGGCGACCGCGACCCGGATCAGTTCCCGGTAGCGCAGGACGCGGAGCCAGCGGCGAATGTCCTCGTCCGGCGCCGGCCGGAGCGCCGCCATGCGCTCGCGCTGCTCGTCCACCGACTCCTGCTCGACGGGAAAGAGCCCTTCATCCGCTTCCGGGTGCGCGTCGAGCCAGCGAGCGTAGGCCGGCGCGTACTCGCGCAGGATGTCGCGCTGCGCGAGCGCGAGGGTCTGCCGCGGATCCTCGGCGTCCTCGATGTCCATGGCCGCGAAGGCCTCGATCGCTTGCTCAAGGCGCGAGTTCACGGCAACTCCTCCTCGTCGCTGGCCCACCGACAGCGGCGGACGGCGGAGAGAGGATGCTAACGGACGGCTCGGGGCGCCTCAGCCGACCGCCCAGCCCGCCGACAGCACCTCGGCCTGCTCCAGCACGGTCCGGGTCGCCTGCTCCTGCTTGTCGGGCGGGTAACCGTGCTTGCGCAGGATGCGCTTGACCAGAACGCGCAACTGCGCCCGCACGTTCTCGCGCAACGTCCAGTCGATCGTGACGTTCCGGCGAACGGTCTCGACAAGCTCGCGAGCGATATCCCGCAACGTCTCGTCGCCGAGCACCTGCACCGCGCTGTCGTTCGTCTCCAGGGCGTCGTAGAAGGCGAGTTCGTCGTCCGAGAGACCGAGCTCCTCGCCGCGGCGCTCCGCCTCTCGCAGGTCTCGCGCCAGACCGATCAGCTCCTGGATGACCTGAGCCGCTTCAATGGCCCGGTTCTGGTAGCGGCGAAGCGTCCGAGCGAGCATCTCCGAGAAGGTCCGCGCCTGAACCACGTTCTTCTTCCGCTTCGCGGCGAGCTCGCCCTTGAGCAGCTTCTGCAGTAGCTCGACCGCGAGATTGCGCCGTTTCATGCCCTGCACCTCGGACAGGAACTCCTCGGACAGGATCGAGATGTCGGGCTTCTCGAGGCCGGCCGCCGCGAAGACGTCGACCACTCCCTCCGGCGCCACGGCGCGCGAGACGATCTGCCGCAGGGCGTGGTCGAGTTCTTCTTGCGGCCGCGCATCGGACGCCGCGCGCTTCGCCAGCACCGAGCGGACGGCCTGGAAGAACTCCACGTCGTCGCGAATGCGGATCGCCTCGTCGTGGGGAACGGCGAGCGCAAACGCCTGGGTTAGTTCACGCACGGATCGGAGGCAACGCTCCTTCCCATCCTCCTGCGCCAGGACGTGCTCCTGGGCCGCCGGCAGCAAGCCAAGACGCTGGGCCGGCGCGCCGCCCGTCCACGCCGACCAGTCGAAGCCGTGGAACAAGGCGCAGCACACCTCGTGCTTCTCCAGCATGGCCCGCACTGCTTCCGCTTGGTCAACCGCGGCGCGGCCCGTGCCGCCGCTCTCGGTGTAAGTGGCCAGCGCGCGCTTGAGCTCGTGCGCCAGACCCAGGTAGTCGACGACCAGTCCTCCCGGCTTGTCCCGAAACACGCGGTTGACCCGCGCGATGGCCTGCATCAACCCATGGCCGCGCATCGGCTTGTCGAGGTACATCGTGTGCAGGCTCGGCGCGTCGAAGCCGGTCAGCCACATGTCGCGCACCAGGACCATCCGCAGCGGGTCGGACGGATCGCGGAACCGATTCGCCAACGCCTCTCGCCTCGGCTTGTTGCGGATGTGCGGCTGCCAATCGACCGGGTCGGACGCCGCGCCGGTCATCACGACCTTGAGACAGCCCCGCTCGTCCTCCGCGTGCTCCCACTCGGGCCGCAGCCGCGACAGCGCCGCGTGAAGATCGATGCAGATGCGCCGGCTCATGCAGACCACCATCGCCTTGCCCTCCATCGCCTCCAGGCGGCTCTCGAAGTGCGACACGATGTCTTCCGCGATGAGAGCCAGGCGGTCCTTGGCGCCCACTACGGCTTCGAGTTGCGCCCACTTCGTCTTCAGCTTCTCCTTCCGCTCGACCTCTTCGCCCTCGGTGACCTCCTCGAATCCCGCATCCACGGCGGGCAGTTCTTCGTCGTCGAGCACCAGCCTGGCGAGACGGCTCTCGTAGTAGATCGGCACCGTCGCCTCGTCCTCGACCGAGCGCCGGATGTCGTAGACGCTGATGTAGTCGCCGAACACGTTCCGCGTGTTCGCGTCTTCCAGTTCGATCGGCGTGCCGGTGAAGCCGATGAAGGACGCGTTCGGCAGGGCGTCCCGCATGTGGCGGGCGTAGCCCTTGATGAACTCGTACTGGCTCCGGTGAGCCTCATCCGCGATGACGACGATGTTGCGCCGCTGGGAGAGCAACGGGTGCCGGTCGCCCTTCTGCTCCGGGAAGAACTTCTGGATGGTCGTGAACACGACGCCGCCGGCATCGACGGCAAGCCTGGAGCGGAGGTCGGCGCGGCCTGCCGCCTGGACTGGCGGCTGTCCAAGCAGATCGCGGCACCGGGAGAACGTCGCGAAGAGCTGATCGTCGAGATCGTTCCGGTCGGTGAGAACGACGACCGTGGGGTTCTCCATCGCCGGTTCGTGGACGATCCGGCCGGCGTAGAACGCCATCGTCAGGCTCTTGCCCGAACCCTGCGTGTGCCAGACGACACCGATCCGCCGGTCGCCGGGGTCCCCTCCCGGCACGCTGCCGGATGCGTAGCGCCCTCCCCCTTCCCGCAGGATCGAAGCGCCACTCCGAGGACGCCCGAGCGCCGCCGCGCGCAGCGTCTCCCTCACCGCGACCCGGACGGCATGGAACTGGTGGTAGCCCGCCATCTTCTTGACGAGCGCACCGCTGCCATCGTCCTCCACGACCAGGAAGTCGCGCACGAGGGCCAGGAAGCGGCGCGGCTCGAACACGCCCTCGACGGCCACCTCCAACGCCGCCTGCCCGGCGGGTGCCAGTTCTTCGCCGCCGATCGTCCGCCACGGCTTGAACCACTCCCACCCGGCCGTGAGCGTGCCCAGCCTCGCCTCGACTCCATCCGACACGGCGAGCACGGCATTGAACTCGAAGAGCGACGGGATCTCCGCCTTGTAGGTCTGAAGCTGCCGCCAGGCGCTGTACACCGTGGCGTCCTCGTCGGCCGGGTTCTTCAACTCGACGACAGCGAGCGGCAGACCGTTCAAGAAGAGCACGATGTCCGGCCGGCGCTCGCGGCCGTCCTCCACCACCGTGAACTGGTTGACGGCAAGCCAGTCGTTGTTCGACGGCTCGCGGAAGTCGATCGGCCGCGCCTGGGCGCCCCGCACGCGGCCGGCGCCGTCCCGATACTCGACCGTGACGCCGCCGGTGCACATCCGGTGAAGGGCCCGGTTCCGGGACTCCAGAGTCGAACCTTGCGGCCGCATGAGCCGCCGCGCCGCGTCTTCGAGCGCCGCGGCGGGCAGGTCCGCGTTGAGCCGCGCCAGCGCCTCGCGCAGCCGTCGCTCCAGCACCGCCGCGCCGTAGTGCCCGCGTTCCGCCGCTCGCCCTCCCGGGCCGATGTCCGGTCCGTGGGCGATCTCCCAGCCAAGGCCCTCCAGCCAGTCGAGGGCGGCGGCTTCGACTTCGGATTCGGTGACGCGAGTCACGGGACGGACACTTCGCGAATCACGTCCAGGAAGACTCCGAAGCTGTGCGATCGATTCCGCTCGGGAACGAGGTGAGCCGCAATCGCGCGGGCTGCCTCTCTCTTGCGGACACCCGTGCTGAAGTACCCATGCCGCTTCAGGATCCGCTCGAACACCTCCCAAGTCCGGGGAATGCCGTCGGGATTGCGATAGGGGCTCTGTTTCGGCGTGGCGGCCGACAGACGCGGATACGCGCCGCGGACCGCCTGCCAGTCGCCGAAGAACCACGCCTCAAGTTCCTGTACGACGACACGATTCACCAACTGCCAGGGTTCCCCGGACGCCATGCTCCGGGTACGCAAGCCCGCGCGGGACGCCGCCGCCTCCAACTCCGCCTTGAGCGCGAGGCAATCGTCCTCGTCGCGATCCACCATGACCACGATGCGCCAGTCGGCCGGCAGCCACTTCGAGTAACCGCGCAGCCGCTCATCGAGCTTCGAGCGCAGGTCTGGTTTGCCGCGAAAGGAGTGGATGGCGAACGTGCGGTCGCGCGGCAGCAGTCGAGGCAAAAGCTCTCGAAGGAACTCCTCCATTGACGGTTCTTCGACCAGGAACTCCAGGTGGCGAACCGTCATCGCCTGCTCTTCCGCTCAGCCTCCAGCGGCGCCCCTTCGTTCACGAGCGGGTCGCCCGCTCCCAAGTGCCCTTCCATCCAGAGATCGCCGAGTTTGGCGCCCTCCTCGACGAACTCGTTGACGCCCCTCGTCCTGGAGACCAGACGAGCTTGGGTGTAGCCGGCCTCGTCCCGCCACAGGACGCGCACTTCCCTGGGCCTCAGGGCCTCCAGGAAGAACGGCGAGTGAGTCGTTATCAGCAACTGCGTGCGACCCGAGGCCGCGCGACACTCCTCCGCGAGTTCCGGGAGCAGGCGCGGATGGAGAAAGTTCTCCGGCTCCTCGACGCCGATCAGCTTGGGAGGCGCCGGGTCATGGAGAAGAGTCAGATAGGCCAGCATCTTCAGAGTGCCGTCCGAGGCGAACCGCGAAAGCACCGGCGTCGAGAACGGCGCGTCCTTGACCCTGAGCAGAAGCCGACCGTCGGCGAGGCTCTCCGCGTGCACCTTCTCGATGCGTGGAACCCGGCGGCGGAGAGTCTCGAAGATCCTCTCCAGCCGTTCGGGATGCTGCTCCCGCAGGTGCTGGATCACGTTGGCCAGATTGTCGCCCGTAGGCGAAAGCTGCTCCTCCCCGCCCGCCTCCGGGTTGCCCCTCGCCGCGTCCGCCGAGAGATACGAGAGATGCCAACTCGTGACGAACTCCCGCAGGGCGATCACCCGCGGATTCTCGGCGAGCATGCCGAGAGTGCTGACGGCCAGAACGTCCGGACCGGCGAGACTTCGAGGCACCCGCTCATCGTCACGCTCGGGCGCCTCACCGGTGATCACGACGCCGTCTCCAAGCCTGTACTCCATGAAGTTGAACGGACGGCCCGCCCGGCCGCTTCGAGTCCAGCGGAGCCACTCGTGCGTGACGACCGGACGCCCGGCTTGCTCGTCGATCTCCAGGTGATAGGCGATCAGCGGCGACCTCGGCCGCTCCCGGTACTTCAGCTCGATGACGACCGGCCCTTCGCTGTCGCGGCTGCGCAACTCCCGGAATCGCCCCCGCCGGTCCCAGGCCTTGCGGACGCCGCCGGTGAAGCACTCCGACAGGAAGGCGAACACGTCGAACACGGTCGACTTGCCGCTTCCGTTCGGCCCCAGCAGCACCGTCAGCGGCGTCAACTCCGACATCGTCACGTCGCGAAGAGCGCGGAAGTTCCTGACCTTCAGCCAGGTCACGCGGGGTGGTACGCGCTCTCTCATCTGCTTCCCCTCCGACACCGGCTCTCGTCAACCGTCACGACTTCGCTCCCGCGGATGCCTGGACGCTACCAACAGCGCTTCGGCATGGCTCGAACGACGCCGGAGACTCGCGCAGCCGGATCTCGCCGGAGACGAGCTTGGGGAGGAGCGTGTCGCGAGTGGAAGCGAGGACCCGAGCCTCCCGCTGGTTCTCGTGTAGTTGGCTCAACAGCGGCGCCGTCAACTCGGAAAACGCCGCCCGAGTACGCGCCTCCGGCAGCACCACGGCAGTGCCCAGGACGGTTGTCGGATTCACGGCCGGGTACGCCCCGCCGTCCGCCAAGCGAGCGAGGCGGGCGATATTGCCGTGGGAAGTCGCGGCGCAGTACACGATTTCTCGCCCGATGGCGGCCTTGGGGCGCAACACCGCGAATCCCGTGCTTCCCGTCAGACCATCGCGGTCAACGAGCGCGAACGACCCGTTTCCGGGCCGCACCGTGCCCACGATCGTGTCGCCCGGCCGCAACACCCGACGCGCCCTGCTCGGCGCCGACCCCCACGCGTGCGGCTGGACGGACTCAATAACTCCCCACTTCGTGTTCGCCAGATCAACGTAGCGAACTCCGTCCGGAGTGTTCTTCCGGCCCCACGACTCCGGATTGAGCTCTGCAACGTCGGCCAGTGTTCCAGCCCGCCAGCCCTCCGGAGTCTCGCCCATTTCGGAGTCCACCAGCCGGTCGGAGAACAGGCCGGCTACGTCTTCCGGCAATCCAGTGTCCCGGCCTTCCATCTTCGCGCGGACCGGATCGAAGTCGACGAACCAGGACTTGAACAGCGCCCGGGCCATCGCCTCCAGCGTCTCGTTCATGCGCCGGTTCAGCTCGATCTTGTCGTCCAGGGCGCCGAGGATGTGGGCGATGGCGCGCTGTTCGTCCATGGGAGGAAGTGGAATCGGGATCGTCTTCACGTAGCTCGCCGGCTGTGCGATCGAGGGAACGCCGACCTGCGAGGTGTTTGCGAGGAGCGCATGCCTTCCTTCCGCGGAAGCGAACCACAGCGCCGTGAACTCGGGGAGCATCCTCGACTCGTCACACCTGAGGTACATCTGGCTTTGCGACACGACATAGCGCTCGTACTGAGCGTCGCGGGGGATCATGGAGACTTGGCCGATCGTGCCGCGATGGGTAAACACGATGTCTCCGGGTCCGACATTCGCGTTCGCAAGTCGGTCCGCGTGTTCCTCGCAGATGAAGTCGAAGCCAACGCCTTCGTCCAATCGCCGACCGTGCAGGTGCTTCCCGTTGATCACGGGCACGCCCTGAGGCACATAGGTCTCCACCTTGATCGAAGAACCGAACGGCCCCATCGCCACCTTCTCGGCAATCTCCTCAACCCGGACCCGAGGCCAGTCGCCGCGACTCGGCTTCGCCAGGAGAACGACGTACTGTCCCTCAATCTCCCGATGAAACCGCTCCGGCAGCCGCGCCCAGTCGCGCGCCTCCACCAGGAACGGGATCGTCGAATCGTGCAGCGCCTGCTGGAAGTCGGCGAGCCGCGTCAGGTCGATCTCGGCCAGTCCGGGCCCCCGGAGCACGAGGTCCAGGTCGCTGCCGTCGTGGCTGCGGCCATCGACGCGGCTGCCGTAGGCCCAGACCTCGACCTCGGGCAGGTGCTTGCAAAGCAGCGCTTCGAGCTGCTCTCGGTGGCGAGGGGAAAGCTGCAGACGTTCAGTCACGGGGCGCGTCGTCGATCGTATCGGCGAGCGCGCTCGCGTCGTCGAGAAAGGCGCGAAGGAGGTCGACCGCCGTCGCGTCGAACGGGCCGTCGTCTTCCCGGTCGACGAGACCGTCCACGGCGCCCCGGTAGCCGAGCCATCGCTCCGTCGCCTCGACGTCGATCAGGCCGTGCTTCGCCGCGTGCCGGAAGACGTCCCGGAAGGTGAGGCGGTCCGCCTGACGATTGCTCGCGAACCACGGCCGCAGGCGCTTCTTGAGGAGTTTGCCGCTCTGTTCGAGGGCCACCTCGAAGTACTCGGCGCCTACCTCTCCGGCGAGGCGGCCCGCAGTCGCGTCCTCGGCGTCGTCGAGAGCGTCGAGGCAGACGCCCAGCCGGTCGAGCCGGCTTCTGAGGAACGTCGTGTCGATGTCCTTCGTCAGTGCCGGCATGGCCACGCCCGCCGTCCACTGAGTGACCCCCAGCCGTACCGTCCCCGCATGCTACAGGCCCCGCCGCGACGACTTCACGCGGCCAGCAGAAGCCGCTCGAATCGCTCGGGAGAGGACCAGAGAGTGACTTCGGACTGCTGCTCGACAAGCTGGAAGTCCTCCCTGCGCCAAACATCCTGCGTGTCGTCGAACAAGGAAACCAGCGTCAGCTTCTGCCGGCTCTCCCGCAAGTGGCTGAGATCGACGCATCCGGCGACGACATGCTCGGTGATCCGCCGAGCGGCGCCACGGGAACCCGTACTGAGCAGGAAGACGAGCGCGGTTCGCTCGTCCGTGTGGGTCTCAAAGTCGACGGTCCATTGCCGACCCGACCTGCCGGTACGGCTCACAGCGCGCTCATGGGCAATGCGCCGCTCCGTCAGCCATTCATGAACCTCGTCGGAGGCACTCTGGGCGGCCCTGGTTCTCAGAGTGAACCAAAGGTCCGAGACTCGCACCGCAGCCTGTGCTACTCGTAGCACGGAGTCCCCTACTGCAGCGTCTGTCGCGACCCGCAGAACCAGTTGACCGCGTTCCAGTTCGAGGCCAAGTGTCTGGCACACGTCCCCGATCATCCTGTTCTGTTTAGGCGATCTGCGTTTACTCACGGACTGCATTCGCAGCCAACCGAGGCTCTCGCCGAAGTCGGTGATGGTCAAGCCACCGTTGCGCTGGAGGACGAACACGTCGACCACGCCGCCGTCGGGGTACATGAGCGGAGTCCGCACCCTTACGCCTTCTTCAGGAGCAGGGGAACAACTGAAGAGCGGCGGCAGGGACGTTGCGATCGACGAACAGAGCGTCTCGAAGTTCATAGAACCAGTTCCTTCTGGGCGTTCAAGGCACCCACACTTCCATCGTGAACGATCCCGGCCTCGGTGCAGAACTGGTCCCAGACTTGTCTCGGTTGATTCCAAGGAGCGGTGATGTCCCCGGGAACGTATGCCTGCTTGTCGCGACAGGCCTCCGTCCACCGATGCTTGTGCTTCTCGCCAACGAAGTTGCAATCCGGGTTGTGGTGATCGGCACCCAGGTCGAGCCCATAGATGCGACCGACCTCCCGATGAACGATCGTGTAGGACAGAGTGCCAGCCTTGGGGTTGCAACGGCCGTTGACGAAGAGCGGATAGCCGGCATCGGACAACACCTCGGCCCTGAACTCCCGCGCGGGAGAGTGATCCTCATCGTCCTGCCACTCTACGTCGCCGACGATTCGCTTCGTTCATCAGCCAGGATCGCGTCGAACTCCTGCTGGCTGAGCGTCACGGTGTGCTGCTCCTATTCGTCGGCGTCATCCCGAACCCCAGCGCCCGCAGGTTTTCCTCGATCGCCGCGTCCAGTCTCCTTGCCTGGGCCTGCCGGTCGCGCCACTCGCCGGCGAGGCGCGTCATCTTGTCCTCGAAGGGTTCGCCGTCGTCCTCCGGCGGCTTGAAGCCGACGTAGCGGCCCGGGGTGAGCACGTGGTCGTGCCCGCGGACTTCCTCCAGGGCGGCGCTCTTGCAGAAGCCGGGCTCGTCTTCGTAGGGCGCCGCACCCTCGCCGCCGCGCCAGGCGCGGTACGTCGCGGCGATCCGTCCGATGTCTTCGGCGGCGAGTTCGCGGTGCGTGCGGTCGACCATGCGGCCGAGTTCGCGGGCGTCGATGAACAGGATCTCACGGCCGTGAGCGTGACCGCTGCCGCCGCCGCCGTCCTCCCGGTCGCGGGCAAGAAACCACAGGCAGGCCGGTATCTGGGTGGAGTAGAAGAGCTGGCCGGGAAGAGCGACCATGCAGTCGACGAGGTTCGCCTCCACCAGGTTGGCGCGGATCTTCCCCTCGCCCGACTGGGCCGACGACATGGAACCGTTCGCGAGCACGAAGCCGGCCCTGCCTTCCGGGGCCAGGTGATGCACCATGTGCTGCACCCAGGCGAAGTTCGCGTTGCGCCTTGGCGGCACGCCGTACTTCCAGCGCTTGTCCTTCGCCAGCCGCTCGCCTCCCCAGTCCGAAACGTTGAAGGGGGGATTGGCCAGGATGTAGTCGGCCCGCAGATCCGGATGGCGGTTGTTGTGGAACGTGTCGCCCTGCTCGATCCGCCCGCTGATGCCGCGGATGGCTAAGTTCATCCGCGCCAGCCTCCAGGTCGTGTAGTTCGACTCCTGGCCGTAGATCGAGAGATCGGCCGCGGTACTCGCGGTCCGTGCGCTGTTGCCGTTGCCCGTCGCGTGAGCGCCGATGAACTCGACGGACTGCACGAACATGCCGGACGACCCGCAGCACGGGTCGTACACGCGGCCCCTGTACGGCTCCAGCATCTCCACCAGCAGCTCGACGACGCAGCGAGGCGTGTAGAACTCCCCGCCCTTCTTGCCCTCGGCGCTCGCGAACCGGGACAGGAAGTACTCGTACACGCGGCCAAGAACATCCCTGGAACGCGCATCCTCATCGCCCACCTGGATGTTGCTCACCATGTCGACGAGCTGCCCCAAACGCTCCTTGTCGAGCGCCGGGCGCGCGTAGTCCTTCGGCAGCACGTCCTTGAGCGACCGGTTGTCGCGCTCGATGGCAACCATCGCGTCGTCCACGAGCCGGCCAATCGAAGGCTGCCGGGCCGCCTTCTTCAGGCGCGTCCATCGCGCCTCGGGTGGCACCCAGAAGACGTTCTTGGCCCGGTACTCGTCGGGATCCTCTGGATCGGCGCCGTCGTCGCGCTCCGCCTCGAGGCTGGTTCGGGTCTCCTCAAACGCGTCCGAGATGTACTTGAGGAAGATCAAGCCGAGTACGACGTGCTTGTACTCCGCCGCGTCCATGCTGCCGCGCAGCGCGTCGGCCATCTTCCAGAGTTCGGCTTCGTAGCCGGTAACGGCGCCGGAAGCCAAGGCGGCCCCTTCTCTTGGCATCGATGCTTGTCCTCCGTCTCCCTGCATCAATCTCCGAACGCACGGCCGTCAGACGGCCGCCCACGGACTGACGATATCGACGCCAAGGCCCTCGGTGCCAGCGGCGGATCGAGGCTTCACGGGAAGCCCTGGCCCGGCGAGCATGTACCCTTGACGTACAGCGTCAATCGGCCCTAGTCTTCCTGTCGGTGATTCTCGGCTACGGCGACCCAAAGACCAGGCGCTTCGCCGAGGGTCGATTCGTGAGGGACTTCCAAGGATTCGAGCAACAAGCCTCCAAGCGACTGGCGATTCTGGACGCCGCCCCCTCCCTCCACACGTTGAGAGGGCTGCCCAGCAACCGCCTAGAAGTCTTGCGCGGCGCCCGCAAAGGCCAGTACTCCATCCGCATCAATCGCCAGTGGCGAATCTGCTTCGAGTGGCCCGACAATCAGCCAGGACCAAGCCGCGTCGAAATCGTCGACTACCACTGAGGGAGCACTGAAATGCTGAAGAGAGCCGTTCATCCGGGACAGGTGCTGAAGGATGAACTAGCGGAACTCGACGTTACGCCGACGGAGTTCGCGCGCCACATCGGAGTGCCGCCCAACCGCGTGAGCCAGATCATCAACGGGAAGCGTTCGATTACCGGCGACACTGCATTGCGCCTCGGCCATTGGTTCAATGTAGAGCCGCAGTTCTGGCTCAACCTGCAGGCCCACTTCGATCTCGTTCAGGCCGACAGACGACGTGGCGCCGCCATCCGGACACTGCCGACGAGTGCGGACCTGCCGGCAGGCTGACCCGGGATTCGCCCGTGTAGCGACCCCGAGTTCCATGGAGTTCATTCCAAGTCCCAGCCGTCGCCCTGGAACGGGATCTCGCGCTCCGGCTCCTTCTTGCGGTCGGGGAGTTCAAGCTCGATTCCGCCGCGGGGCACGTTCGCGACCAACCACTGCCCCAACGGCATCTTCGGCCTGATTCGCCGCTCCCACTCCCGCTCCGGCACCACGACGAAGGTGTTGCGCTTGCCGATCTGCTGAGGCCCTACTTCCTCGGCGAGCCGGAGAATCTCCGGCAGGCGCGCTTTCGCCTCCGCGATGGTCCAGATGCGTCCTTGTTCGGATTGGGAGCCTATGGTCACGAGAGATTCCTGCGAGTTGCTCGCCAGTTCGGTCCAACATAGACCAAGCCGAGACCGGCGTCCAGAACCTCGGTCATCGCGGGGGCGAGAGTTTGGGCGGCACGAGACTGGACCAGCCACCAACGAGAAGGGAGGGCGAACCGTTCACACAGCGATAGGGTTCCCGGACACTGTCAGGAGAACCGCAATGACAACGACAGCCCGCATCGCCTGCCCCGCCGCCCTGCTCGCGCTCGCCGCTTCCGTGGCGGCGCAGGTCGGCGCCGGACCTGGCGACACTGACGCCGGCGGCTATCTCACTCCGCCGCGGGAGATCGTCGACATCCTCGACGCGCCGCCGACTCCCGGCGTGCTTGTGAGCCCGAACCGGGACGTCATCGTGCTGACGGAACGACGGAGCATGCCGCCGATCTCCTGGCAGGCGCGGCCGCTGGAGCGCCTGGCGGGCTACCGGATCGACCCGCGCAACAGCGGGCCCTGGCGGGCGCCCGAGACCTCCGCGCTGACGATCCGCCGGGTCGAAGAGGACGCGAGCGCCGAAGGCATGCGCATCGACGCGCCCCACGGCACGACGCTCGGTTGGCCGCAGTTCTCGCCCAACGGGGCCCACCTCTCCTGGGCCGTCCTCCGCGACACGGGCATCGAACTCTGGGTCATCGACGTGGCCAGCGGCAAACGGAGAGCGCTGACCTCGGCATCGCTCAACGCGACGTGGGGGAACCCGTGCCAGTGGCTGTTCGACTCGAGCGGCGTGCTCTGCCGCTTCCGAATGCCCGGAAGGGGCGCGCCACCTTCGCCGCCGCGCCAACCCGATGGACCGAACATCCAGGAGCACGACGGACGCCTGTCGCCGGTGCGCACCTACCAGGATTTGCTCGCGAACGCGCACGACGAGGCGCTGTTCGAGTACCACTTCACGAGTCGAATCGAGACCGTCGATCTGGCCACCGGGAAGCGCAACCAGATCGGCGAACCCGGGCTCTTCATGCGCGTTTCCGGCGCTCCCGACAGCCGTCACGTGCTCGTGGAGCGGCTCCAGCGTCCCTTCTCCTGGCTGCACCCGGCGAGCCGCTTTCCGCGGTCGGTCGAGGTGTGGACCCGGGACGACGGCAAGGTCGCGACGGTGGCGAACCTGCCGCTGGCCGACGCCGTGCCGATCGGCGGCGTTCCGACCGGACCACGCAGCCATCGCTGGAATCCAACGAAGCCGGCGACGCTCGTCTGGAGCGAGGCGCAGGACGGCGGCGACCCGAAGGCCGAGGTTCCGCACCGCGACCATCTGTTCGCGGTCGACGCGCCGTTCGACGGCGAACCGCGGGAGCTGACCCGCACGGAACACCGCTTCACCGGCGTCGCCTGGACAGCCGACGGCACCGCCCTGGTCAACGAGTACGACCGCGAGACCCGCTGGTTCCGTACCTCCTTGCTCGATGTCGGCGGCGACGAGCCGCGGACGCTGTTCGACCGCAGCGCCGAGGACCGCTACGGCGATCCGGGCTTCCCATGGCAGCGGCCTGGGGGCGGCACCGCCAGCTCCGTGGTCTTGCAGGACGGAGACAACATCTACCTCGTCGGCCGCGGCGCCTCGCCCGAAGGCGACCTGCCCTTCGTCGACCGTCTGAATCTCGACACCCTGGCGACGGAGCGCCTGTTCCGCAGCGAGTCCGGGACCTACGAAGCCGCGGTTGCGGTGCTTTCAGCCGACGGTGGCTCGCTCCTGACCCGCCACGAGAGCACCACGGAGCCACCCAACTACTTCGCGACGAACCTCTCGACCGGCGACCGGCGCGCCCTGACCGACTTCAGCGACCCGGCGCCGATCCTCCGTCAGGTCGAAAAGCGGCTACTGACCTACGAGCGGGAGGACGGCGTCGGCCTGTCGGCGACCCTCTACCTGCCGCCCGGCTACCAGGAGGGCGACCGGCCGCCCATGTTGCTCTGGGCCTATCCGCGCGAGTTCACGAACGTCAACGCGGCGAGCCAGGTGACCGGCTCTCCCCACCGGTTCACGACCCTGCGCGGCGCCTCGCATCTGCTGCTGCTGACCCAGGGCTACGCGATCCTGGACGGACCGGCGATGCCGATCGTAGGCTACGGCGAGACGGCGAACGACACCTACGTCGAGCAACTCGTCTCGAGCGCGAAGGCGGCCGTCGACAAGGTCGTCGAACTCGGCGTCGCCGACCCCGACCGGATCGCCGTCGGCGGCCACAGCTACGGCGCCTTCATGACCGCCAACCTGCTCGCCCACTCCGACCTGTTCGCGGCCGGCATCGCCCGCAGCGGCGCCTACAACCGTTCGCTCACCCCGTTCGGCTTCCAGAACGAACGTCGCACCTTCTGGGAAGCCCAGCACATCTACGCCGCGATGTCGCCTTTCTTCCACGCCGAGAAGGTGAACGAGCCGATCCTGCTCACCCACGGCGAGATCGACAACAACTCCGGCACCTTCCCGATCCAGTCCGAGCGCTTCTACCAGGCCCTGAAGGGTCACGGTGCCACGGTGCGCTACGTCACGATGCCTCACGAGTCCCACGGCTACGCCGCGCGGGAGTCGGTGCTACATGTCGTAGCCGAGATGCTGAACTGGTGCGACCGCTACCTGCGTAAGGGGCAGTGAAGCAGGGCTGGGGAGCAGGGCCGCGTCGGCGGATTCCTCAATGATCCGGTCGAGCTCCAGCTCGACACTCCCCGCGTCGGGCGGCGTCTCGACCTCGCCCGTCGTCACGAGGTCGAGCAACCGGCCCTCCTCGTCGAAGGCGCGGAAGATCGATCCCTCGCCGGACAGCTCGGCCATCCAGAAGTGCGGCTCGCTCGCCGAGCGCTCGATGTACCAGCGCTCCTCGGGGTCGACGGTCCGCGCGTCCATGCCCATGCAGCCGTCGCCGAGGTAGAGCACGCCCTCGCCCTCCCCGACTACCTCTCCGAGCCGGATCGGATGGCTGCGCTTGAGGACGTGGTCGTGGTTCTCCAGCGCCACCGTCAACCGGCCCCGATCGAAGACCTCCTCCCACGCCTCACGACCCTCGGCCGAACCCTCATAAGACCGGTGAGCCGGATAGAGAGGGACGTGGTAGAGCGCGACCCTGTTCGGCAGGTCCGCGTCGGCCTCCAGGTGCGCCGCCAGCCACGCCGCCTGGTCCTGGTAAGGCACCAGGTGACCGCTGTCGAGCACGTACAGGGCCCCCACCGAGCCCAGACCACGCCGAAAGAACGTCGCCCCGCCTTCCTCGGGGAGCCCGCCCCCGGCCTGGTTCTGGCCGAACAGCCCGAAGTAGAAAGGTGCCTTCCGTTCCGGCGGCGCCGATGCGGGAACCCCGCCGTCCCGGCCGACGTTCACCTCGTGATTGCCGATCGAAAGCACCAGGGGCACCGTGTGGCCTTCCGGCGTAACCAACGCCTCGGTGACGTGCTCGAGCCACGTCCGCCAGCGCGGCCACCGCGAAACGAGCCCGTTCGCGTAGGCCAGGTCGCCACCGATGACGAGCATGTGCGGCGACTGCCCCGCCGCCTGCGCCAGAAGCGCCAGCGAAAGCGGTTCCGTGCCAACGTCGCCTCCCGCCGCCAGACGCACCGGACCTTCCCGCGGCACGGTGCGGAAGCTGCGCACGTTGCCCAGGGGCCGGCCCTCGGCCGTTGTCGTGAAGTCGTAGCTGGCGCCGGGTTCCAGGTCGCGCAGTTCGAAGTGGAACACGCGAACGCCCGGGACACCTTCAATCTCGACGGCTGTCCCCGCAACCGAGGAGGCCTGACCCTCCGTCTCCGACGGACGCCATTCGACGCTGGCCGCCCCTGGCAGTCTCTGGTCCGAGCCGTCCGCCTCGACGACCAGGTTGACGGTCATCGTCGTCGACGTGTCGCCCTGCCAGGTCAGGTGGACCGAGTGCCAGGGCGGCTCGCCGCCGGGGGCGGAACATCCCGCAACGAGGAGCGCCGCGAGAACGACGGTCGATGGCGTTGAGAGTCGCAGACGTCGAAGTCTAGCGCGGAAGAACCTACGGTGCGGCTTCACGGAGTTGCTCCATCACGGCCTGCGCGTTCTCGGGCCGGCCGAGGTGCAGTCCCATGCCCGGCATCGGCGCCACCGGCACGAGAACGCGGGCGACACCCAGCTCGGCGAGCGACTGCAGGCTCGACAGGTCCTCGCCGATGCCCGTGGTGATCTCGAGCGCGTCCGGGTCGCGACCGTGCTCGGCGGCCACGTCCCGAGCGAGGCAGATCAGTTCGGCCGAGGCCCCGCGCGCGGGGAAGAACCCGTCTCCCAACCGGCCCGCGCGTCGCGCCGCCGGCTTCGAGTGGCCGCCGACGATGATCGGGACGCTGCCATTGACCGGCTGCGGGCGGCAGTACGCGGCGTCGAAGTGAACGTACTCGCCGTGGTAGGTGGGACGTTCGGCGCCCCAGAGTTCGCGCATCGCCTCGACGTACTCGTCGGTCCGGCGCCCCCGATCAGCGAACGGCGCGCCGATCGCGTCGAACTCCTCCTTCAACCAGCCGACGCCGATCCCCAGCAGGAGCCGTCCTCCGGTCAGGTGATCGAGGGTCGCGATCTGTTTGGCCGCGACCACCGGATTGTGCTGGGGCACGATCAGGATCCCGGTACCGAAGCGGATCCGCCGCGTCCGGGAGGCGACGAACGCCATCCAGATCAACGGGTCGGGCAGCGGAAAGTCGTCCCGGCCGCCGGCCATCTTGCCGTCCGGCGAATACGGATAGGCCGATTCGTACCCGCCGGGCACGACTGTGTGTTCCACCGTCCAGATCGACTCGAAGCCCGCCTCGTCCGCGGCAACTGTCAACTCCACCGCCAGGCCCGGGTCGACGAAACGTCCCGTGTTGCAGTAGCGGAGTCCGAACTTCATAGGTCGCGCAGTCTAGGGCCTGTTCACACTAACAGG
>JAAXHG010000181.1 GCA_012270995.1 Vicinamibacteraceae bacterium
TCGACAACGACGGCGACACCGACCTGGTCATCACGAACAACAACGGACCCGCGCGACTGCTGCTCAACCAGGGGGCGGCCGGCGACGACTGGATCGGGCTGGCGCCGCGCCTGGACGCCGCCCGCGGACACCGGCCGGCATCCGGCGTCACCGTGCGCATCCACCGCGGCGCGGCTTCGCCGCTCGTCCGTCTGGCAGGCGCGAGCGGCAGCTACACGTCGTCGGGAGACCCCCGGATCACGGTGAATCCCGCCGGCGCCGAAGTGTCGCGAGTAGACGTCCAGTGGCCGGACGGAACGGTCGAGGAGTGGCCTGCGCCACCCCCGGCGGCTTACACTGGCCTCGTCCGGGGCACGGGTCGACGGACCGAAGGTCAGGAAGAAGAAGACGAAGAATGACCAAGTCGCCCAAACCACGGCGAGCAAACCCGATTGCCTGTGTTCTGCTGACGCTCGCGGCGGTGGGTCTCGGCGCGCAGACCGAGATCGCCGGCCGGCTGGCGCCGGTGCCCGAAGTCGATCTTCGCGGTGTCGACGAAGCGGTCCGCACCCAGATCGCCGGGCAACGCAAGTTGCTCGACGACGCCCTGACAGCGGGGTCGCCGACCGCGGAGGACGCCGATCGACTGGGGCGGCTGTTCGGCGAAGCCGGTCAGCTCTACCTCGTGTACGACCTCCTGCCGGCGGCCAGAGCCTGTCTGGCGAACGCCGCGGAACTGCAACCCCAGAACTTCCGCTGGCGCTATCTCCTCGGCAGCGCCGCCGAGCACCTGGGACAACTCGAGGAAGCGGCCGCGTCCTACGAGCAGGCCAGAGCACTTGAACCGGACGACCCGGCGACCGCCATCCGCCTTGGGCGGGTCCATCTCGAGGTGGGACAGGGCGAGGCGGCGCGCATCCACTACGAGCGGGCGCTGAACCTGCCCGGCGCCAGAGCGGCGGCGCACTTCGGCCTCGGACGCCTCGCCGCGGAGACCGATGACCCGGCGGCTGCGCTCGAGCACTTCCAGGCCGCGCTGCGGGAACAGCCCCGGGCGAACTCGCTTCACTACCACATCGCCATCGCCCACCGCGCCCTGGGCAACGACGACGCCTCGCGTGCCGCGATGGAACTCCGCGGCGAGGCGCCCGTCGCCTTCGCCGACCCGATTGCCGCGGAAATCAAGGAGTCGGCTACGGGAATCGGCGCTCAACTGCTGCTCGGGCGCGTCGCCCTGGCGGCAAACGCGTTCGAACTCGCGGAGCAGCGGTTCCGCGAAGCAGTCGAGGACCATCCCCGGAGCGCCGCTGCCAGGCGGTCCCTCGCGGCGGCCCTGGAGCAGATGGGGCGCCGGGCCGAGGCCGCCATGTGGTACCAGGAGGCACTGAACCTGAGCCCGGACGACGCCGCGCTGCAGTTCCACACAGGGCGGCTCTACAACCAGGAAGGCCGGTTCCAGGCGGCGGCCGAACGACTCCGGCGGGCGGTCGAGCTCGAACGGTCCTTTGGGCCGGCCTGGGTGGAGTTGGCGAGGAGCCTGGGCGAGACCGGCGATCATCTCGAAGCCGCCGAGGCCTTGACCCAGGCTCTGGCACTGGCACCGGGCGACCAGAATCTCCGCTTCCACCGGGCAAGCAACTACCGGCTGGGCGGCCGCCGCGAACTCGCGTTGCGGGAGTTCGAAGCGCTCCTGGCCGACTTCGGTTTCAATCGCGACATCGTGATGCAACTCGGACGGATCGAGCAGGAACTCGGCCGGCCGGCCTCGGCGGCCCGCCGCTTCGAGCAGCTCGTCCAACCAGGCACCGATCCCTCCCTGCTGAGCGCGGCCCACTTTGAACTCGGCAACATCCGCACCCAGCAGGAACGCTACGAGGAAGCGATCCCTCACTATCAGCGGGCGATCGTAGGCAACCCCACGTCAAAGGAGGCCTACCTGAACCTGGGCACGGCGCTGGGCCGGCTCGGCATGTTCACCGAGGCGGCCCTGGCCGCCCGTCGCGCGCTCGAACTCGACCCCGAGGACACGACGGCCCGCGCCGCCGAGGTCACCGCGCTGCTGCTCGCCGGCGAGGACGCACGGGTCCGCCTGATGCTCGAACAGACCCTGGAGCTTCCCAACCAGGGAGGCAGCGGCTTCTTCGCCCTGCTGCTGGCCGAAGTGCTGGCCGCCTCCGAAGACGACTCGGTGCGAGACGGCGCGATGGCCGTGAACCTGGCCACGGACCTGTTCCAGCGTGCCCAGACCCCGGCCCACGGCGCGGTGGTGGCCCTTGCCTACGCCGCAACGGGCGACTTCGAACAGGCCGTCGCCTGGCAGCAACGGCTGATCGACAACCTGGAGCGTGCCGGCGCCACCGAAGCGCTCCCGGATGCCCGCGAACGGCTGGCGGCCTACCAGGCGGGGCGACCGGTGCGGGCGCCGTGGCGGCGGTGAGGCGCGGTGACGACGGTGGGGTGCGGCGGCGGTGGCGTAGCGAGGCGGCGGTGGCGTAGGGGCGGTGCCTGGTACCGCCTCGGCTGGACGGACCGAAGGGAAGGGATCCCAGCGGAGGCGCCATCCGTGCGCCCGATGACGGGCG
>JAAXHG010000053.1 GCA_012270995.1 Vicinamibacteraceae bacterium
CTCGACCTCTACCCCGATTCACTCACGTTCCACACGAAACCCTGAAGAGCCTTCCGATTCTCACCGGACACTCCCACGATCCTACCCGCTCACGCGAAGGGACTCGATCCAACGTGCGGGCGTCGGCGTGGGGAGCATTCGCTCAGGATTAGTTGGCCAACTGAATCCCTGTGCGCTGAGCTACCGACTGCGCAAGATTGGCGAAATCACGGTAGCAATCCTGTACCGCGTAGACATGTCCACCGATTGCACCATCTGCGGGCTTGAGGGCGAACATGGGCTTGCGAACCTCCTGAGCGAAGGGAATTAGGCTTCGGAAGTGCTTCAGAGTCGCGAGGCAGTCGGGATCGCCGTTGATGGTCGGCCTGCCAGCGAGCCTCTCGTCCAAGACGGATTCGTGGTACACACTGGGAATCCGCTCCATCCACTTAGCATATGCCTTCACTGGACGATCCAGCCGTACGGCATGTTGCACGACCACGTAGCCGGCCGGCCTCATCTCCCCGTTGGGAATGTCAAGCTCCTTCACGGGATTTCGGTCCCGGCGTTCCGCCCACTCTTCCTGCCAGCGGCGCAGGGTAGGGCCGAGGTTACGCAGACCCTGCAGAGAGTAGAGGTCGGGTGCGAGGGGTACTACAACGTGGTCAGCGGCAACGAGCGCCGCGCGGTTGAATGCTCCGAGATTCGGACCGACATCGAGGAGTACGACATCGGCCTCGCTTGAGTCTGCGGCCATCTGAAGAATCCGCCACAGTGCGGAAAGAACGCGAAACGCTCTCGGCTTGCGGTCAAGGCAGTCGGGCCACTGGCTAGAGAGTTCATCCTCCGCCGCGGACAAGCTCAGGTCTCCAGCAACCAGAGTAAGGCCAGGTGTGGGCTCGACGGGCCGTGGAGGCGCGATGTCCCCAGTCCCTTCCAGGAGCGGCAGAAGGGAACCGTAGATCGTGCGGCGCTCTCCTCGCTCAGGCCAAAGATCCTCAATCTCAGGCTCACTTAGGAACATGCTGGTCAGGTTCGCCTGNNNTGTTGAAGAACGCGATCGTCTTCATGTCACACCGGCCGCTCTTACGGTCACGCCAACGTGACCCGGTCCGAAGTCGAAACTAGGACTGGGATTGCCGTTTTCGTTCAGCGCTCCTTGGGCGAGACTCACGCCAAGGCCGAAACGCTGCGCGTAACCCAGGTTGTGCATAATCTCGGCCACTAGAGGATTCCTATAGTCGGTTGCTCCTTCGAAGATGTTCTGGGGTGTAACCGTGCCGTATAGCCCTCCCGGGTTGAGTATCTCGACGCGATCGTTGTACCAGTAGATCCGGACCGGTGAATTGGTTCCCTCGTAGTTGCGATGCATGATGGCGTTGTAGGCGAACTGCCTGAGTGCCTCGGCGGGATAGTCGGGAAACCTGAGTTCCCGTGCCGCGGATGAGACGTCCGTACGGACCGATACGGTAAGATCGATCATCTCGGCTAGTTGGCGAAGCACGTCCTCGAGTTTCCCGGCCATCACTTTCTGGTTCCTTATGGGGTCGGTGAGTTCTTGCCCGTCGATGCGGAGAAACTGAACGTAGGCACCCGGCAGCCAAAGGAGGGGATCACGGCCGAAGGCGAGTAAGGCTCCTCGTAGGGGCTGATCACCTAGACTCAATCTAAGCGAACGGAGCTGCTCCGGCCGAGAGCGTTCGTTGCGTTCAAGAACTTCAGCAGCGACGGCTTGAGGAAGGTACTGGGCGTTTATGTACTCGAGATCGAGGTCATTCAGGGTTGCCTCGGATGCCGGCCGGAGGTCGAACGGCAACTCGGCGGCGCGGCGCCGCTCGGTGAGTCGTTGCTCTTCCTCACGGGTCGCCTGAGCCACCGTCGGTCCGACTTTGACCCATACGCGCCCACGGAAGCGGACTGGGGGGGCTTGCGACGGTTCGACGAAGATTGCAGCCACCGTGCAACCATTCACGACCCGCTTCTGAACGATCAGCGAGGGGAGCGGTTGAATGCTGCCGTCACTGCGCGCTTGCGCGAGTTGCTGCAGGAGTGGGTCATCGACTACCGCGTTGGCACAACTGCCGTCGTTCTCGATGCCTACGAGGATGACGCCTGGACGGCCGTGGTTGGGCAGGTCGTTCGCAAAGGCGCAGATGTTGCGACGAATCTTGGTGGTGTCGGCCGCGGAGCGTTTACACTCAAGGAGATCGGACTCGATGTCCGTGAACATAGCCCCTAGGTCGGCGTCGGTGTAAGGGGAGGTCACGGTCGCTCTCGGGTTGTCAGGCCGGCACCCGACTCAGGGCCGGCAGGCGATTATAGGCAGTACTCGACCGAGGTTAACCTCCCTAAGGCGACGCCAGGATAACCCCGACCCGAATCGGCAGCCGCAACGGCTCGACGCCGCGGCTGGCGAACCACGCGACCCGTTCGTAGACGAGGTCGATCTCCAGCGTGTACTCGCCGGGTTCGTCCGGGGCCTGGACCGGCAGCATGATCGTCTCGAAGGCGGCCGGGCTCATGTCCGGCAGCAGGCTGCGGCGCCCCTCCGGGCCGACCTGGGGGCCGGGTTCCGCCTCCTCGTCTTCCGGCCGTGCGATTCCCCGGCGCCAGCGGGAGCCCAGGTTGACTCCCACCGCTCCCTGGCGCTGCCAGGTGACGGCGGACTCGTTCGTCACGCCGACGGGGAGCTCGACCACAGCGCCCGCGCCCAAGGCCGCCGGCATCAGGCCCACGGTGCCGATCCGGGCGGCGAAGACATCGGCGCCGAGGTGCTCCTCGCTGCCCAGGATGCGCAGGTCGGCGCCGAGGTAGAACGTCTCCTCCGTCTCCCGGTTCCAGGCGTAGACGGCGCAGGGTGCGGCCGGGCGGACCCTGGTCCACTTCGTCGGCGCCCCGCCGGAGGTGTCGACCCTCAGTCGGTGGACGTAGCTCCGGTGGCCGTCACGCCGCCGCACCTCGTGCGGCTTCCCGGAGTGGAGCGTGACCCGCTGCGGCCGGTCGGCCTCGGAAACCTGCAGATCGACCCTGGCGCCGCCGTCCAGACGCAGTCGCAGGGTGTTCGGAGCGACCGGCGAGGAGACGAGGAGCACGAGGCTGTCGAACCGGTGCCGGGACTCGATGAAGAGTTCGCTCGGGCCGCGGGCGGCGATCCACCAGGAGCCGCCGCGTTCCAGGACCCGGTCGGCCCTGCCCAGAACCGTCATGCCGGCGACTCCCCTGCGTTCGTAGCCGGGCACGTTGCGCAGCGAGAACTCGAACGGCAGGTACCGGAGCGGCGCGTTCCGGGTGTGCGCCTGCAGCGTCGGCGCGGGGACGGTGACGCCGAAGGGTGCGAGCACCATCGCTCCGGCGAACAGGCCGGCGGCGAAGAAGCCGGTCGGTACGGTCCAGGGCGGGATCCGGCCGGGAACCAGGAACAGGAACGCCGGCATCAGGCTCACGAAGTAGCGGTTGCCGATGAAGCCGCCGCCGCCCTGCCAGTTCCAGCCGATGAAGAGCAGGAAGTAGCCCGCCACCGCGACGAGGGCCGCGAGCAGCAGCCAGCGTTCGCGGTCGCGGCGGCCGCCGACCAGGAACAGGGCCAGGGCGATGCCGGCGAAGGGGTGGTACGGCAGCAGTCCCGCGTGCCGGCCGATCAGGAAGTACTTGACGTTCTCGACCACCTCGCCCACCGACTGGCGCGGAATGCGGAACAGCCACGTGAAGGCGTTGCCGGTCGGAGATTCGGGAATGGCCACGGCCTCCGCGGCCTCCCCGGTCGCGGGTTGCTCGCCGGCGGCGACCCGCCGAGCCTCGACGATCTCGGCCGGCCAGCCTCCGGGCTCGCACACCCGCACGGCGGCCCGCACGTCGGACCCGAGGTAGGGCAGGAGCTGGCCCGTCATGCGTTGGGACATCCCCGCCAGCAGGGTCAGGGTCACCGCGAAGCCGGCCGTCCAGACCGCGGCCGTCCGCCACTGCCGGCGGAGCAGGTACGCGCCGGCGAGCGGCAGGGCGATCGCGGCGAACATCGGCTTGTTGTAGGCGGGCAGCGCCAGCAGCACGCCGGACAGGGCGCTCAGCCACAGGGCTCGGCGGCGGTTCCTGAAGCCCCAGTACAGCGCGCCGAAGACGCCGAACATGTTGAACACCTCGGGCTGCAGCCAGAACACGTAGCGGGAGCAGGCCGAGAGCAGAAGCAGGCCGCAGGCGAACGCGGCGGCGGTCGCGGGCGCCGTGCGGCGGGCCAGGAAGACGGCGGCGAGCCACACCATGGCGACGAAGAGGGCCATGTTGAGGAACACCATCCCGTTGGCCCCGAAGAGCGCCGCGAAGGGCGCGGCGAACAGCGGGTAGGGAAGCGGCTTTCCGTAGTGCGCCGTGCGCCAGTCATCGGAGGTCATCAGGATGAGGTTGTGGGTGGAGGCGAAGGGGAACTCCTCCAGCAACCGGTCGCCGTCGGCCGGCTGGTAGCGCAGGTCGAAGTCGCGGGCGAGGCTCAGCGCCATCAGGTAGTAGGCCGGCTCGTCGGCCTTGAGCGTCGGCGGCTGACCGGGTTTGCCGATCGTCAGGGGGATCGTGAGCAGGAAGCAGCTCAGCGCGGCCAGGGTCACGACCGCGGGCCGGCTGGCGAACAGTCCCTCGCGGCTCCGGAGCAGGGACCGGAGCCGCCGGGTCCACCCTCCGACCGTCCCGATCACGGTCGGACCCCGGGCGGCGTCCCGGCCGCCGTTCGCCAGCCGCCGGCTTCGGGCCAGTGCGCGCGCAGGAGGCCGGACGAGGGGTCGACGTCAACAACGGGGGGGGCTTCGGTTGGCACGGCGAACTCCAGGGACGGCCCGGGTCCACTCGCTGTCCACGTCCGCGTCGCGCCACGGAAGAAGAGGAGCGTCTCCTGGTTCCCCACCCACTCGGGGTAGAGGGAATCCGGCCCCGCCGCCCAGTTCTCGTTCCGCCACTCGCCCCGGGCGAAACGCGCCGTGCGCACCCTGTAGACGCTGCCGTCGAAGCGGCTCCAGGCGAGCACGGCGCCGTCGGCCGTCGCCAGAACCCGGGGTGTGATGTCGGGCACCCGGTTGTCCGCCGAGACGCGGCCTCCGCTCCAGCTTCCGTCCGGCAGCCGCAGCCGCCAGACGAGGTCGTCGTCACGGCCGTCGAAGGCGGCCCACACGAGCAGCCAGGAGCCGTCGGCGAGCACGGCGGCGTCCAGCGCCGTTTGCGAGCCCGGCCCGGCGCCGATCAGGCGGATCGCCGGCTGGAACGCTCCGTCCCGGTACGGTGCCAGCCACACTTCCTGACCCCGTGGCCGGGTCGCTTCGAGCCAGGCGAGCCCCTGCACGCCCCCGGCGCCGTTGGCCGCCAGCCAGCGCGGGGAGGTGATCTCGATCGCGTCCGCCGGGCGGGCGGGTGAAGAAAGAGCGCGGATCTCGGCGCCGCGGCCACCCTGAAGCCTCAGGCGGGGTCCATTCCTGTCCACGGCGACACCGGCCACCGCCCATTCGTCGATGCCGTCCAGGTCGCGGCCGAGCAGCACCAGGTCGTCATAGCTGATCGACGTCCCGGGTGGGGCCGTCGCCGGCAGTTCCACCGCCTGGTCGGGGCCGAGCCAGAGGGTCCGCTGCCCGGCCGCCGCCTGCAGGTACGCCCAGTCCTGTCCCCGGTAGGCGGTCAGCCCGTCGGCGGCGAGAGCCGGTTGGAACCCCGTGCCCCAGGCAAGGAGCGCGAGCGTCAGGCGGAGCGGCCTTCGCATCGGTCTCAGCTTACCGGGAGGGGGGTCGGTAAGCTCCCCCCGCAATGTCTGGCCGCTCGAGTGCAGGGCGACTCTCGCCGCGGACCGCCGACCGGTTTGCCGGGCGGACCGTGGTCGTGGCCGGCGCCACGGGGGCGATCGGCGGCGCCGTGGCCCGCCTGCTGGCGGCGGAAGGCGCCTCCCTGGTGCTCCTGGGGCGGGACGATGCGCGTCTTCGGGCGACGGCCGCCGAACTGGCGGCCGGCGCGGGCGAGATCCGGACGGTTGCCGGCGACCTGACCGAAGCCGCGGCGATCGAGGCGGCCGAGGCGGAGACGGAGTCGCTCAGCGGCGGTGTCGACCTGCTCGTCCATGCCGCCGGGGCCTTCCGGGCGGGTCCCTTCGAAACGGCGCCGGCACGCGACCTGCACTACCTGTTCGCGGTCAACGTACACGCTCCCTACCTCTTGACCCGGCGGTTGCTGCCCGGTCTCCGGCGCTGCCGGGGCCTGGTCGTGTTCGTCAACTCGACGGCGGGGCTCTCGGCCGCCGCGGGAAGCGCCGCGTACGCGGTCAGCAAGCACGCATTGAGGGCTCTGGCGGATGCCCTTCGCGCCGAAGTGAACGCGGACGGCGTCAGGGTGCTGAGCGTCTATCCGGGCCGCACCCGGAGCCGCATGCAGGAGGAGGTCTGCCGCAGCCTGGGCCAGCGCTACGACGCGGAGCGCTTCCTCGATCCGGGCGACGTGGCGGCGGCGATCGTCGAGGCGGCGGCTCTGCCGCCGGCGGCCGAGATGGTCGACCTCCGGCTCCGTCCCGCGGCCAAGCCGCGGCTTTAGGAGGCCGCTTCCTGCGGCACTGGCCTCTAACTTAACCTTAACTAAGGCGCTCGCTCGCGCGGCGACGTCACGACGTAGCCCAGCGCCTTCAGACGCTCCAGTTCCTCCGGTGTGATCTCCGGTTCGCCGCGGTCGGCGAGCACGGCGGGCCGGTCCAGGCCGTTCGCCGCCTGCCAGCGACTCTGCAGGCGGCGCGCGAAGTTGTCCCCGGCGGACGCCGGCCGCACGCTGCCGTCGGCGGACCACTCGAACGCCTCGAGCTGCGGCCGGGTGCCCGGTGCGCCGATCAGCGGCGGGGCCGTCTCGAACTGGCGCTCAAGCCGGGCGACGAGCTCCGCCGGCTCCTCCGCCAGGGGCGCCGACGGTTCGCCGCCCGCGAGCGCCAGCATGGCGTCGTAGTAGCGCTCCTCGGCCGGCGCGAACCGGCTCGTCCACACGAGTTGGCGCCCCGCTTCGACCAGGGACACCTGGTTGACGCCGTTGCCCAGATAGAGCTCGGACAGCGCGCCCGCGTCGCTCGGCACGAACAGGCTCGGCGGACTGCCCGGCGGCGGCGTTCCCCCCGCGGCCTCGATCAGGGTCGAGAAGAGGCGGTAGTTGGCTACCACCGGGCCCGGGTCGAGCGGCCGCGTCCAGCCCGCCGGCAGCTTGACGATCAGCGGCACCTCGATCAGCACCCGGTGCAGGCTGTTGCCGTGCAGGACCTGCCCGTTCTCGCCGAACTCCTCGCCGTGGTCGGAGGTCACGGCGATCAGGGCGTCGTCGAAGATCCCGCTTTCGCGCAGGGCCTCCAGCATCGCGCCGACCTCGGCGTCGGCATGGGCCGCGTGGAGCAGGTAGAGCTGCCAGGCGCGTTCCCTCTCGTCCGGATCAAGCGGGATGGCCGGATCGGCGAAGCGCCTCATCTCGAGAGGCGTGATCCGCGCGGGCAGGTCGTCGCGCGGCGCGGCCAGGCGGTCGAGGTAGGGAGCATGGAGCCGGTAGGGCGCGTGCGGGGGCAGCACGTGCATCCAGACGAACCGGGGTCCCCCGTCCAGGGTTCGGAGGACCTCGGTCACGCGCTCCATCCGGGAGACCGGGCCGAACCGTTCGAAACCGCGAACGTAGCCGTAGTCCGTGGTCAGCCAGGGGTTCGACCGGAAGGCGGTGTTCCGGTAGCCGAGATCGCGCAGTATCTCCGGCAGGGTGGGCAGGTCGTCCCGAAGGGCCGCCCGCGCGCCGTGCCAGCCGCCATGCCGCCAGGGTTGGCGCCCGACGAAGAGCGACGCCATGGACGGCACCGTCCAGCTCGAGCTCGTGATCGCCGTGCCGGCCCAGTCCGCGTCTTCGGCAAGACGGTCGAGATGCGGCATCACGCCGCTCCCGACCAGGTCGGCGCGCAGCGCGTCGATCGTGATCAGGACGATCGGCCCCTCGTGGGCCGGCGGCGCCCCGGAGCAGCCTGCGATGAGCGCCCCGACCGCCAGGGCGCAGCCGGCGATGCGGTTGCCATTCGTGCGCCCGATGACGGGCGCACGAACTGGTTCGCCCGTGGCGCGGAGCGCCGCGGGGGTCCCGGCCGGGCGTCGCCTCATGCGGCCCTACACTATGGTCTTACTGCGGCAGGAGCTCGATGTGGAGGTCCGACCAGACCCAGCCGGGCTGGGCCGGTTCGGTCTCGTACTCGCCGCGGAAGCCGAAGCCGACCGCGATCCGTTGCCCCGGCGCGAAGGGGATGCGGGAGATGTTCGGGCGACCCACCGACCGCATGACCTCGACGCCTCTCGAATCGGTCAACGTCAGGACGATCCGGCCGCCGGCGGCGTCGAAGTCGAACATCACGTCATAGGTCTCGCCTGCCTGCATCAGGTGGTGTTTCACCACCCGCTGCTTGTTGACGTGGGTGACTCCCCAGTCCGTGCGGTAGAACACCTGGGCCGGTCCGCCAGGCCCCTTGGCGATACCGAACCCGAACAGGTCGACGTGCTTCTCGCGAGCCAGCCAGAACAGATTCTGGTTCCGCGACGACACCCGGTTCCAGCCGCCGTGGTGGACCTTGAATTGGAAGACCACCCGCCGGTAGGTTCCCGGCGGCGTGTCCAGCCTGGTCTCGAAGCTGGGGCGGGAGTTCGTGGCGTGGTGGAACGTCCCCTCGAGGTCGACGCACACCCAGCCGGAGGTGCAGCCGTCGGTTGCGGTAGGTTCGGGTGGCGGTTCCGGCTCAGGTGGCGGATCGTCGTACCCGGGTCGCCGCAGCGCCGAGCCGCCGCTCCGGAATGGTCGCAGGACGCTGAGGCGGTCCGCGTCGTCGGCGGCGACCAGACCGGCGACGTAGAAGTTGTCGGCGCAGTTGGTGGAGATCATGTACTGATCGCCGAGTTCGACGCCGACCACGTTCAGGACGTCGGCGACATAGGTCAGGGACAGCGGCAGGTGTTTCAGAACGCGGGACTCGAGGGCCCAGGTGCCATCGTGGCTGCGTACCCTGTGTTCGCAGGTGTTGCTCTTGTGCGACAGGTTGAGGATCGCGTAGTCCGAGCGGTCGCGGCTGTCCCGCCGTATCCCGCCCACGAAGGCCCAGGTTCCGCCGGGGATCATGTTCGTCGAGTCGACGATGGGAACCTGTTCTCGCAGACCGACCCGCTTGCCGCTCGCGTCGGTGGCCATCGTGTAGGCCTGGAAGGTGAGTTCGCCGTTGGTCACGAGTTCGACCATCGAGGGATCGCCACCCGCCAACTTGCTGTACTGCATCGTGCGGCCCGGCGGCACCGACATCGTGATTGCAGGCTCGAGTCGCCGGGTGCCGTTGGTTCCCTCGGCGATCGCCAGGATGTCGAAGCTTTGACTTTCGCCGGTCGGATTGTGGACGCTGAGCAGGACTTCCTTGGCGTCGTCGTCATGAGCGATCAGGACGTAGGAGGTGTCCTGTGCGGGCAGGGCAACCGGGAGGGCGACCACCAGAGCGGCAAGGGCGGTTGCGCGTGCTGCTGAACGGACGAGCGACTTCATTGTCGGATTTCTCCTTTGCCGTGGAGATCGCAGTGGCACGTAGAAACATGCAGAATAGCAGATAAGCGAGTCGAAAGGAACCCGCCGGAGGGTCGCGTTCGCGCCTGTAACATTTCCTCGCTTGACTGGTAACTGCTTCTCCGGGCGCTTCGGAACCGTCCCGCGGGCCGGCGTACTGGGCGCCGCGCTGCTTGCCCTGGCCGCGGCCGCGGCCGCGGCCGCGCAGGCGCCGAGTCACTGCAAGGCATTCGGCGACAGCATCACGGCCGGTGTCGGTGACGATCCGGGGCGCGCGGAAGCCGGCTATCCGCCCCGTCTCGAAGCTCTGGCAACCGATCTCGTGGTCGACAACCGCGGTGTCGGCGCCGAGCGGACGCCGGAAGGTCTGGCACGCATCGACAGCGTGCTCGCGGAGCCGGGCGACTGCCTTCTGCTGATGGAGGGCACCAACGACCCCAGCCGCGGCATTTCGCCGGAAACGACCCTGTTCAACCTGGATCAGATGGCCGCTCGAGCGTCCGCGGCAGCTTGGACGACGTACCACGCCACCCTGATTCCCCGCTTGCCGAACGCCCGTTTCGATCCGAACAACGTGCAGAACCAGGACCTGGCGCAGTCCATTCGGCGGCTGGCGGCGATGGAAGGCCGCGGCCTGGTCGATCCGTTCGAGATCTTCAGTACCCGGAGGCGGCTGTTCCACGCGTACTACTACGCGGGCACGGAGGATCCGGTCGGGCACCCGAACAGTGCCGGCTACGATCTCCTCGCCTCGGTCTTTCTCGGCGTGCTCCAGGCCACGGACGAAGTTCCGCCGGTGCCGACCCTCCTGATCCCCGCGCACGGCGCCGAGAGGGTTTCGCCGGCGAGCACCGTGGAAGTCGAGGTGAGGGACTTCGGGAGCGCCATCGACACGGATTCGGCCGCGCTCATGGTCGATGGCTCGCCGGCGCCGGCGCCCGGCGTCGACGACGCCGGACGCCGGCTGCGCTGGCATGTCTCGGCGGTGGAGCCGTTCGACGGCGTGGTGACGCTGTCCCTGCGCGCCGGCGATGCCGAGGGCAACGTGTACGACCGCCTGCTGGGCCGCTTCCTGGTCGAGGGCGCCGTCCGGCCGCCGGGCGATGTCGATCGGGACGGTCGCGTCGACGGCCGGGACCTGGTGTTCCTGGGCCTCGCCTTCGGGGCCGGATCGACGTCGCACCGGTTCGACGCCGATGCCGATCTCGATGGCAGCGGGCAGGTGGACGGCGAGGACCTGGCCATCCTCGCGGCGAACTTCGGCGCCAGTCTCTGAGCCCGGGGCGCGCACGTGCAGCTCGGCATCCTGGGCCTGCCGAAGGCAGGCAAGACGGCGCTGTTCAATGCGCTCACCGCGTCCCGCCAGGCGACGGGGAAGTTCCGCGCTTCGAAGACCACGAACGTGGGAGTCGCGGTGGTTCGGGACCGGCGCCTGGAGAAGCTCGGCGATCTCTATCAGCCCCGGCGCATCGTCCCGACCCAGGTGCGGTTCGTCGACGTGCCCGGTATCGACCGGGGCCGCGGGGAGACGCTGGACCTGGCGGAGCTGCGGATGATGGACGGCCTGGTCCATGTCGTGCGCGCCTTCGAGGACCCGGAACTCCTGCACCCGGCGGGTCGCGTCGATCCGCGGCGCGACATCGCGTCCATCGACCTGGAGCTGATTCTCGCGGACTACGAGGTCGTGGAGCGGCGCCTGGAACGCCTCGCTCAGGCCCGGAAGCGGGGACTCACCGACCTGGAGAAGCGCGAGCGCGCCTTGCTTTCGGACCGCGTTCTGCCGGCGCTCGAGGCGGAAACGTCGTTGCGACGCCTGGAACTTGGTGCGGAGGATGAGAAGCGGCTGCGCGGCTACGGCCTGCTCTCCCTGAAACCGATGCTGGTCGTCCTCAACGTCGACGAGGACGCGGCGGCGGACCCCGCGGCGGTCACCGGGATCGAGGCGCCGCCGGGCACACGGATCCTTGCCGTCAGCGCTTGCCTGGAGGAAGAGATTTCCCGCCTCGACCCGGTCGACCAGGGCGATTTTCTGGCCGAAGCGGGCCTTGACCAGCCGAGCGCGGTCCGGGTGGTGCGGGCGGGCTACGAGCTGCTCGGGCTGATCTCCTTCTTCACCGTCGGCGACGACGAGGTCCGCGCGTGGACGATCCGCCAGGGCAGTACGGCGCTCAAGGCCGCGGGCACCGTTCATTCCGACATCGAGCGCGGCTTCATTCGCGCCGAG
>JAAXHG010000188.1 GCA_012270995.1 Vicinamibacteraceae bacterium
AGCCGAAGGATATAGTGCTTGCCGTTGAAGCCGAGGTCGGCCCAGCAACTGCTGGGTGGAGCGGTTCGGCGGCGGCTGTCGCGGTCTCGAGGGGGAGTTGCGTCAGCGTCGTTGACGGGATCCCTACCCCCCGACGGCGAACTCGGTCCCATGGGCAGCGCCCCAGAGTGCGTACCGTCTTGGGACGGATGCGGGCAGATCCGTCACTCCCAATGGCTGCCATGGGCCGAATGCGTTAGCCGGCGTTCATTGATCTGATTCTTGTTGTGTTCCTTCCTGTCCGTCGGTCTCGTCTGCAGCGGCTGGGACTGGTGGATCCACCGGCGCGAGATCCAAGCCAAACCTGCTGGCGCAAGTGACGGCTTCGCCTTCTTCGGTACTTCGGCTCTCCAGCACCAACGCATGACGCCCGTTCGGACTCACGGCTAACGGCGGCGGGCCAGTCCGCCATTCCGAGACGTGCTCCTCACGCCACTTCTCGAACCGTGGACTTCGCCAGGAGTGCCTTACGCGCCACCGGCCTTCGTCCTTCTCGGTCTGGACGAAGCCGCGGACCGGGTGCGGTGACCCATCGGCGGCGGACCGGCGAAGAAAGGGTGTCTCCGGAACGGCAAGATCGTATCGGACATTCGATAGGTCATAGGCCAGCCACTCCCCGCCCTTTCGGGCCCATAGCACACGGTCCTCCGGCTGATCGCTCTGCGCAGGGCCTTTCCTCCGTCGATGACGAACAGCAACGACTTCTCCGTCGAGAGCCCGCGTTCGACTCGATGGCGTCGGGGCGGGCGCGTCGCAGCAACTCGGCTTCTAGCGTACCCGGTTCCCGATCCACTCCCGGTCGGCCGCTGCCTCCGCCTCTCGGTCCGCTTTCAGCGGCGGCGCCGGAGTCGTCGGTCGCAGCTTCACGAAGCGGGCGTGGGCCGTCGAGGCGCCATCCGCGCCCCGCCGCTCCTCGACGATGACGGCATGCAGGCCGTTCGCACTAACGAACACCTCATTCCAAGCCAGGGCATGGACGTGTACCCTTGGCACCTGACGCTCTTGTCGCTGGTGCCCGGGTGGCCCGATCAGCACCAGATAATCCCGGTACCAGTCCGACGCGTGGCGCACCTCAACCGGCGTCGTCCTGTCGAGCCACGCGTGCTCGATTCGGTACGTGCCGTCAACCGCGGTGATCTGGACGACGCCGCGTTCCGGATGTGGTGCCGCCGTCTCCTTGTCCAGTACCCATATCGGCTCTTCTTCCATGCCGGATACGCCGAGGTCCGGAAGCGCGTATCCCTTCCAGTAGAGAGACGTCTCCGCCCACAAGATCCGTTCGTCCCACTGCCACCAGAACGAGTACTCCTCCACTCCGTTGTCGAACAGAATCGGGCGTACCACGGGTGAAGCGCTCTCCGAGAAATGAACGATGAAGGCGCCCTTGTTCCACGGCGCCACGACCACCGGCCCCGCGGAATCAAGATAAACGAAACCTGGTGAGAAAATCGTCCACTTGCCGATGTCCGTCAACTCACGACCGACATGGAACCGTTCCTTGCGAGTCGTGGTCAGATCGCGGCTCCCGATCTCGCGGAACGAAAAGCGGGAACCGTGACCCGTGCCCCAGGCGCGGCCGTCGCCGGAGAAGTTCACGAGGATTCCGTGGCTTCCGTTGTCGACTCCGGGAAAGGCGTTCCTGCTGTTCCAACTCCAGAAGGTCTCCAACTCCTTGCCGCGAATCTCCACGATGTCGTAGTGCTGGGTCCGGTCGTGCAGCGTTGTGGCGTCCTGGCTTCCCAACAGAAGCCGGCCGTCGGCAAGCACCGTCAAGCTGCGGCCAACGCGCTTTGGCGGAAGGTCGATCGTGCCCTGGATTCCTCGGTCGTCCATGAGAATCAGTGCCGAGGATCGGCGGGCGTCGTCGGCAACCAGAAGCGCCGCTCGACCTCCGGGCGCCACCAATCCCCCGGCCACTCTGCCGTGGAGTGGAATCAGAGTCTCCGCCTGTGCGGTGCCGGCCAGGCAGCCGACGACCAAAGCGTACGTCCAGCATCTCTTCCCTTGCTTCATCTCCCTACTCCCCGGCGCAGTGCTCGGCGTCCGAGCTGTTGAATGTGAACCCGGCGGCCGCCATGACGTCCTCTCCCCCAGCGGCCTCGACGGGGTCTATCGGGCGGTCGTTGGCGTCGGTCACCTTCAAGTGAAGGTGCGGCCCCCATGTCACCCCCGAAGGCCCATACGATCCGATTCGATCGCCCGCCCGGACCTCGGTTCCAGCGGGCGACCTGTCACGCCGGTCCATGTGGCAGTAGACATGGCGGCCCCCGCTCGGAAGGCTAACCGCGACTTGATAGCCACACTCGTCCGAGTACGCGTGATTCGTTATGGTTCCATCCGCGAGAGCGAAGAAACTGGCGTCGTCGCTGCTGACCTGGATGTCGATGGCCCGGTGTTTCCGCGTCGTACCGTCACTGTTCCTTCGCAGCGCATCGAACCCGTCGCCGTCGTCGATGTTCCATCCTTCGCAGTTGATGTCGCTGGTTGCTGCCGCGAGCGAATCGCCACTCGGTTCCGGCGTCGGGGACGGTTGCGGCCCCGGCCCGGGTGGCGGCTGCGGTGTCGGAGTTGGCGTTGGCGGAGGGATGACGATCACGATGGTCTGGACTGGCGGTGGCGGGAGAGGCGCCGGCGTGGCGGTGACGTCGATGCTGTCCTTGAAAACAACGAAGCCGTCCACGCATTCCTGATCCGCCGGCAGTTCCGTGTCGCCGTCGCAGCCCAGGACCTCCGGTCCTTCCCCGAACGCCGGGGCCGGATCTCTGTCAATCGGTCGTTCCGGCACGACGTGACGATGGCAGGAACCGCCGGAGGCGAAGTAACCGGCGGGGCAGTCGACGCTGGCGATGATCGTCCAGGCGCCCGTGCCCCCGTGGTAGGGGTACACCTGCACGGTGTGCGTCCCGCGTCCCAGGGCGCCGCTCCAGTCGTCGTCGCTTGTGCCGCCGCGATTCGAGCAGGCCAAGCCGTTCACGGAACAGTCGATGTCCCGGTCCATGCCCGTCAGCGAGACGTTCACGGTCTGGCGGGAAGCCAGCGTGAAGGTGTAGGTCTGTCCGAAGCTGTTCGTCTCGGTCGAGTAGGCGAGGCCGACCCGCGTCTCCACCGTGCGTTGCACCCCTGTCGGCGCTGACGGCGGAGGCTCTACCGCTCCCGGCGCGGTGACGGTGAGCTTCCAGCTTCCCGAGCTGCCGCCGTAGGGATACACCGTGACGACGTGCGTGCCGGCGCCGAGGGCGCCGCTCCAGGAATCGTCACGCGTGCCGCCGTGGTTCGTGCAGTTGGAGTCGTTGACGCGGCAATCGATGTCCCGGTCCATGCCGGTCAGCGAGACGTTCACCTCCGAACCGGACGGAAGTTTGAACGCGTACGTCCGGCTGCCCGAGACCCCGGTTTCGGACACGGTGAACGGCAAGCCGCGGACGGTCGGAGCCTCGAGGGCGGTGGCGCTTACGGTCAGCGTCCAGCTCCCGGCGCCGCCGCCGTAGGGGTAGACGCTGACCGTGTGCGTGCCGGCGTCCAGCTGGCCGCTCCAGTCGTCGTCGCTCGTGCCGCCCCGGTTCGAGCATGCGGAGCCGTTGACGGAACAATCAATGTCCCGGTTCATCCCGGTCAGCGAAACGCTGACGGAACTGCGGGACGCGAGGACGAAGGAGTAGGTCCGGGCGAAGCTGTTCGTTTCCGTCGCCGTCAGGACCGTTTCCGACGACGGCGCCGTCACGGACGCGGTAGGTGACCGTGTAGGTCGTCTCCGTCGCGACGGTAGGCGAGCGTTCCGCTCGCGACCCGGGTCCCCGGGAAGAAGGTGATTCCGGGCGGCTGCCCCGACAAGCTGTAGGTGTAGGGTGCCGCGCCTCCGGTGGCCGCGGGGAACACGGTGTCGACGACGCCCGCGGGCGGCAGTCTGAAGTCGGGGAGGCCCGGAAGGGACAGCGACGTCCCCGCAGCGACGGACGGCGCTCCAGCCAAGAGCAGGAAGAGAGGGACAGACGCCGAAACGGGGCGTTTCACGGTCATCGCCTCAACAGAGAATCGAAGATGATGGCGAGTCTACACCTGTCGTCGGCCGCTTCAAGGGCGGATGGAGTAGCCTGTCGGGCGGAGCGGGCCGGTGGGGTCGACTAACCGCCGCCGACTAGGATGCGGAGCCATGGCGCGGCGACTGGCTCTGATTGGCGGCAACCTGCCGTGGCTGTTCGTGCTGGCGTGGCTTGCGTCCGCGGCGTGGTTCCTTTGCGACGACGCCTTCATCAGTTTCCGGTATGCCCGCAACCTGGTGGAGGGCCACGGCCTCGTCTTCAACTTTGGGGAGCGAGTGGAGGGTTACTCCAACTTCCTCTGGGTGCTCGAACTCGCGGCGCTTTGGAAGCTGTTCGGGCTGCGTCCCGAGAACGTCGCGCCGTGGCTGTCGGCCGCGTGCACGGTCGGCACGCTGGCGGCGACCGTCTGGTGGGCGGCGCGGCTCCCCGGTCTCCGGCGCCGCGGGCTCGTGACCTGGATGGCGCTGGGCCTGTTGTGCAGCAGCGCCACGTTCGCCGTCTGGACCTCCGCCGGGGGGTTGGAAACGCGGCAGTTCACCCTCTTCGTCGTTGTGGCCGTGGTGTGCCTGACCGTGTGCGGCGAACGTCGCCTGGGACTGTTTGGCGCCTCGCTGAGCCTCGCGGCCGCCGCGTACACGAGGCCGGAGGGCCCGTTGATCGCGGTTTGCTGCTTCGGCTGGTTCGTCGCACAGCGGATCGTTGTCTCGCGGCGGATACGGCCGGACTTCCGGGAACTGCGTTGGTTGGTCTTACCCTTCGTCTCCTTGGTTGCAGCCCACTTCCTGTTTCGCTACGCCTACTACGGCGAGTGGTTGCCCAACACGTACTACGCCAAGCACGTCCGGCCCTGGTACGAGTCCGGCTTCAACTACCTGTGGGCGGCCGCGATCGAGACCGGTCTCTACCTGCTGGCGCCGATCGCGGTGGTGGCGCTCCGGTCAGCCTGGCGAGAGCGTGGGGATCTCCGCTTCGCCCTGCCGCTCGCCTGCATCGTCCCGCACATGGCCTGGCTGTTCCGGATCGGCGGCGACTATTTCGAGTACCGGCCGCTCGACTTCTACTGGCCGCTGCTGGCGGTTCCGGCGGCCGCCGGGATCGTTCACTTGGGTTCTTCGGCATCCGTCTGGTGGCAACGATTCCGGTCGGAGCGGGCCGGCGCCGTACCGACCGGTCCGGGGGCATTCGCCGTCGTTCTGTTCGTGCCGGTCCTTCTCTACGCCGGTGCATTGCAGGGCGCGCTCCTCTTTCGGGGCGCCGCCGAGGAGGGCTACACCGAGAAGCTCCACCTCGAAGTCGACCGTGAGAACGCGGCGTGGTTGTTCGCGATGCCCGGCATGCCGGCCCTCGCCGCCATCTCCAACGACCTGCGCCAGCGAATGACGCGGCAACTCGTGGGCCTTCGTTTCGCCGAACACAGGCAGGCCGCTAGGCGGAAGTTGGAGGACTGGCGGGACTACGGACGCATGAAGCGGGGCGTGTTTCCCGAGGATGCCCTGACGGCAACGGGCGCCCTGGGCATCCAGTCCTACTTTCTGCCGGACCTGCGGGTCGTGGACGGGCATGGTCTGGTGGACCGGACCGTGGCGCGCAATCCCGTCGCCTCGTCCAACAGCGAGCGACTGATGGCGCACGACCGGAGGCCGCCGCCGGGTTACGTCCTGGAGGAGCGCGGAGTGAACATCATGGTGCTTCCGTCCGCGACGATCGTGGAGGAGGCCCTCGGTCGCGGCGCCTACGCGTTGGAGATCGTCTCCAACCTGTGGATGCCCTTCGATGCGGCCGACCGTGACTGGGTCCTCTCCAGCTTCGACCGGGGCGAGCTGCGCATGCGGGAAGAACCGGAAAACCGCTGGGAACTGCAGGTCGACGCCATCAGGAGGTACGAGGAGGGGGCGCGTTAGGCATGGATCGGGGAGTCCGGCTTCTTGCGACAGCGGTTGCGCTGCTTGCGGTCGCCGCGGCCGGCGCGTCGGCGCAGCCGGCGGGGACGCCGCTGCGAGTCTTCACCGCCGAACAGGCGGAGCGGGGGCAGGCCCTCTACGAGGAGATCTGCATCGAGTGCCACCTGTCGAGCCTTGCGGGGGCGAACGAGGCGCCGCCCCTGCGTGGCGCGGACTTTCTCGACGCCTGGGGCGCCGGCGCCGTGGTCGATCTCGCGGATACGATCCGGGTCACGATGCCGCCGGAGGACCGGAACTCCCTGACGCCGCAGCAGACCTACGACTTGGCCGCCTTCGTGCTGCGGCAGAACGGCGCGGCGGCCGGCGTTGATGCGCTGGTCGCGGACAGCCCGGGTCTTGGCGCGTCGCTGGGCAGTCTGGGCATGGAGGGCGCGGCGGCATCCCCGAGGGACTCAGCCGCGGTCGCGGACCGCGACGTCCGCGCTCCCGCCGAGGCGGCGGAGGAGGAGCGCATCACGCCGCCCGGGGAACGGGAGATCGAGGACTTCGAGCCGGTGACGACCGAGATGCTGCTCGACCCGGACCCCGGGGACTGGTTGATGTTCCGGCGCACCTACGACGGCCAGGGCCACAGCCCGCTCGATCGGATCGACTCCGTCAACGTCGGCGACCTGCGCCTGGCCTGGTCCTGGGCGATGGCCGACGGCGTCAACCAGCCAACACCGCTGGTCTACCGCGGCGTCATGTATCTGGCCAACCCGGGGAACATCATCCAGGCGTTGGAGGCCGACACCGGCACGCTGATCTGGGAGTATCGGCGGTCCCTCGAGGGCGATCTGGCGCGCGGTTTCAACCAGCTTCGCAACCTCGCGATCTGGGGCGACAGGATCTTCGTTGCCACGAAGGATGCGGCCATGCTCGCGCTCGACGCCCGTAGCGGGCGGCCGCTCTGGGAGACGCAGATCGCCGATCCGGCGAAGCGCTACCGGAACACGAGCGGTCCGATCGTGGTCGATGGGCTCGTGGTCAACGGCATCAACGGTTGTATCCGCTACTACGAGGACAGTTGCTTCATCACCGCCCACGATGCCGAAACTGGCGAAGAGCGGTGGCGCACGTACACCATCGCCCGTCCCGGGGAGCCCGGAGGCGACACCTGGGGCGATCTGCCGCTCATGCTGCGCGGCGGCGGCGACTCCTGGATCCCCGGTAGCTACGACCCTGAACTGGAGCTCATCTACTGGCCGGTGGCGCAGGCCAAGCCCTGGGTGCCGGCGAGTAGAGGCCTGACGATCGACCACAAGGTGCTCTACACGAACTCGACCCTGGCGATGCGGCCCGCCGACGGGGAGATCGTCTTCTACCGGCAGCACGTGCCCGGCGAGGCCCTCGACCTCGACGAGGCCTTCGAGCAGGTCCTGGTCGACCGCGGTGGACGGAAGCTCCTGCTTACGTCCGGCAAGCACGGCATCCTGTGGAAGCTCGACCGGTCGGACGGCTCTTTCGTGTCGTTGAAGGAGATGGTGTTCCAGAACGTCTTCGACCACATCGACCGCGAGACCGGTGAGGTCCGCTACCGCGAGGACATCGCGTCGGCCGAAGTCGGGGAGTGGGTTTCGGTCTGCCCCAGCACAGCCGGAGGCCACAACTGGCAGGCCTCCTCCTACAGCCCCGCGCACGGGTTGCTCGTCGTGCCGCTGAGCCAGAGCTGCCTCGACATCTCCGGCCGCGAGCCGCGCTTCGAAGAGGGGGCGGGGGGCGAGGGGGCAGACCGCAAGTGGTTCGAGATGCCCGGCACGGAGGGGCGGCTCGGCAAGCTGGCGGCCTACGACGTGGACACGATGGAGGAGGTCTGGAGCATCGAGCAGCGGCCCGCCTTCCTCACCGCGGCCCTGACCACGGCCGGCGGTATCGTCTTCGCCGGCGACATCGACCGGCGGTTCCGGGCCTGGGACACCGCAACGGGTCGAGAACTCTGGGGAACCCGCCTGCCGACCTCGGTACAGGGCTTCCCGGTCAGCTACGAGGTCGACGGCGTTCAGTACGTGGCGGTGTCGACGGGGCTCGGGGGCGGCAGTCCGCGCTTCGTCCCGGCCCGAGTCAGCCCGGAGATCCGCTATCCGCAGAGCGGTAACGGTCTGTTCGTCTTTCGCCTCCCGTAGTGTGAATGGAGACAGGCCTGTCCGCATTTCGCAGCCGGACACCTTCGCTATAGTCCGCCATCATGAGAAAGCACAGCTTGGCCGCGTCGCTGCCGGCGATGCTGCTTCTCGCCGTGTCTGCGGCGGCGCAGGCACAGGACGGCGCGTACCAGGCGCCGAAGACGCCGGACGGCGATCCGGATCTCAATGGCATTTGGCAGGCGATGAACAGTGCGCACTGGGACCTCGAAGCACACCACGCGCGGCGCACTCCGGTGCCCGAGTACGGGGCCCTGGGGGCGATTCCGGCCGGGCTGAGCGTGGTCGAGGGCGGAGAGATTCCGTACCAGGACTGGGCGCTCGAGCAGCGCAACGCGAACCGGCAGGACTGGTTGAACCTGGACCCGGCGGCGAAGTGCTTCATTCCGGGTATCCCGCGGGCCAACTACATGCCCTTGCCCTTCCAGATCGTGCAAACGCCGAAGGCCGTCTTCTTCGCCTACGAGTGGGGCGGCAACAGCCGCGCGGTTCGTCTCGATCGGCCAGGCACACGGGCGGTATTGCCGTCCTGGATGGGCTACTCGCTCGGACGCTGGGAGGGCGACACCCTGGTGGTCGAGGTCACGGACCAGGTCGCCGACACCTGGTTCGACGCCTCGGGCAACTTCCACAGCGAGGAGCTCCAGGTCGTCGAACGCTACACGCGCTCCGGACCGGACTCGATGCACTACGAGGCGACGATCACCGATCCGAACGTGTTCACCGAGCCATGGACGATCAGCATGCCGCTCTACCGGCGCCTTGAAGAGAACGCGCGCCTGCTCGAGTTCAAGTGCATTCCGCTCGGGGGAGAGGACGCGGCCTACGGCCATCTGCGCCGCGGGGCGACGCCAGAGTGAAAGGAGTCGAAGTCATGAAGCACCGACTGTCCGCAAGCACCGTCGTTCTCGTCGTCGCCGCCCTGGCCGTCACCGGGGCCGCGTACGCCGAGGACGAGAAGCTCGTCACGTCCTGGGGCGTTCCGGACCTGCAGGGCACCTGGGACTACCGCTCGATCACGCCGCTCGAGCGGCCGGCGGAATTCGGCGACAAGGCGACCCTGACCGCCGAAGAGGCGGCGGCCCTGGAGCAGCGGCGCCGGGAGGCGCGTGCCGCGCGCGAGGTGCAGGGAGGCGGCGACGTCGATCCCAGCCAGGGCGACGTCGACGTGGGCTACAACTCCTTCTGGCTCGACCTCGGCGACAAGGTCTCCGGCACGATGCGGACGTCCCTGGTGATCGATCCGCCGAACGGCCGGCTGCCCAAGATGACGGACGGGGCGATTCGCCGGGTGAACGAGCGCTACGCCCTCTGGGGCCAGCCGCCGGCCGGCCCGGAAGAGCGGAACTCGTACGAGCGCTGCATCATCGGCTTCAATGCCGGTCCGCCGATGACGCCGGGCGCTTACAACAACATGATGGAGATCTTCCAGTCGCCGGGCTACGTCGCGATCATGACCGAGATGATCAACGATCACAGGGTCATCTCCACCGATGGCCGGGAGCACGCGGACGAGAGCATGCGTTTCTGGAAGGGCGACTCCTCAGGTGCCTGGGACGGTGACACGTTCGTCGTGACGACGAAGAACTACACCGAGCACACCGCTTACCGCGGCACCGGCCCGAACCTGGTTCTGACAGAACGCTTCACCCGCACCGGTCCGGACGCTCTGCTCTACGAGTACACCGTGGACGACCCCGAGTCCTTCGAAGCTCCCTGGACGAGCGCTCTCGAGATGCGGCGGAGCGACGACCCGGTCCTCGAGTACGCCTGCCACGAGGGCAACCGCGCGATGACGCTCATGCTCCGAGGCGCCCGCCACCGCGAGCAGCAGGGCACCTCCGAAGACGGCAAGGACTGGTTGGCGAGCTGGTACGGCGGCCAGAACCGCGTCGACGCGGCGCGAGAGGCGCTGGAGGCGGCGAAGGAGGAGCAGGAGCAGTGACCAATGAGTGATTTCGACTTCTTCATCCTGTTGGCCGTGGCGTTCATCGGCCTGGAGATCGTCGCCGCTTTCGGTGTTCTCGACGACCACGAGCAGTCGAACGAGGCCTCCAGCGCCTCGAGCGACGGCTGACGGGCGACTTCGCCCCTACTGCTCGGTCGGGTCGGCGCCGTCGCGCGGCGCGCCGGTGCCGGAGGAGCCCATGAACAGGCTCCGGCCGTCGGGCAGCTTCATGTCGCGGCCGCTGCCGCGGCAGTTCGGCGTGCACATCTGGTCCTTGCTCTGGTAGCCGCGGACGACGACCTCGGTGCCGGGCCGGAGAAGGGTGCGGGTCAGGCCGCGGCGGACCAGGGTGTTGGGCGTCCCGGCCTCCAGTTCCCAGGTCATCGTTTCGCCGTTGTCCAGGGTGGTTTCGACGTGGACCCAGGCGTGGGGGTTGATCCACTCGACCTTCGTGATCTTGCCCTCCACCTTGATCGGCAGGTTGGCGTCGAACTCGGCCGAGAAGGCGTGGTGAGCAGGGGAGGGGCCGGTCGCGCTCAGGGTCAGCGCGAGAACGGCCGCGGGCAGGACTCGGTGGACTCTTCGGGACATCGTGGAACCTCCTGTTGGAAGGCATCTTAGTCCAGGAGATGGGGGCGACCTCCCAGTTTGGGGTGTTGGCGTGTATCCTTGCTGCCCAGCCCTTCATCCGCTCTAGGCTACGGTGGTCAGGTCGGCGCCGCCTCGGCTAGCGAGGAGCGGACTCGACGCTTTCGCCCAACTTGAAGGAGGCGATATGTCCGGAAAGCTGCTGTACGCCGTCCCCATCTTCCTGCTGTCCCTCTTGCCCGTAGCGGCGTTCGCTGACGGCGAAGCGAGCGAACCGGGGCCCGACCCTGGGGCGCCGCCGGCTGAGGCCGTGGCGCTCCAGGAGGACGAGGATCACGACGACCACGAAGGGGAGGAGCATGGCGACGAGGACGATGTCCTCGACTTCCACGCCCACGACGTAGTCGTCGTCACCGGCTCGGCGATCGAGGAACCGGCCGTCGACCTTCCGTACGCCGTCGAAATCCTGAACCGGGAACTCCAGAAGGAGCAGGGGTCGCTGCAGGCGGTCGATCTGATCAAGAACCTGACCGCCTCGTCCGGCGTCATCGGCGAGGCGAACAGTTGGTACAACGACCAGGGGACGGCGGTGCCCGAGAATGTCGCCAACGTGAACCTCCGGGGTCTCGGGGCCTCGAGGACGTTGGTCCTGCTCAACGGCCGCCGCCAGACGGCGCTGCCGGCGCGGCTGTTCGGCGGCCGCTTCGTCGACATCAACGCCTTTCCCTCGATTGCGGTCGACCGCATCGAGGTGCTGAAGGAAGGCGCCGCCGCGATCTACGGTTCGGACGCCGTCGCAGGCGTCGCCAACTTCGTCACCCGCGACGAGTTCACCGGGTTCGAGGTTTCGCTCTCGCACGAGAGCATGGACGGCGGGGGCGACTCGACGGCGGGCGCGATCTGGGGCGGCAAGCTGGGCGGCTCGGACCATCACCTCGTCTTCTCGCTCGAGCGCGCGGAGCGTTCGCATCTTGGCGCCCGGGAGCGGTCGTACACGCTTCAGGACCGCGCCACCGGCTGATTCTGGGGTTGGTCCAACACCTGCAATCCGGGCATCTTCCTCCGTCCGAACCTCACCGGCGGCGAGACCTCTTCGGCATTCGTCGAGGAGCTGGCCCGGGCGCGCAACGGCACGGCCGGCGATTACTTCGTCGATCCCCCGTGCAACGGTCTCGGCGGCTACGACCGCGGTTGGATTTGCGCCTTCCGCTATCAGCCGTGGGACAGCCTGATCGAGGCGACGGAGACGACCCGCATCGCAGCGAACATCGAGCACGATCTGTCGATCGGCGGCAAGGCGGCGAATCTTGACGTCGGCGTGAACTACTCGCGTGCGACGGGCAACATGAACCACCCGGCGGAGTACGCGTACCGCAAGTTCCTCGCCTTCTGCGGCTACGGCGGCCCGAACTGCGGCGTCGGCGTGGTGGCCGACGACACGAGCCCTTCGGGGATGCGGCTTGGCGATACCGGTTCGGCTCAGGCCGGCACCGGCGACTGCCACTACTACAACCCGTTCGGCAACGCGATCGAGTTCTCCGCGCAGCCGGGTGCACCGTGGGAGAACAGCCCAAATCCGATGTACGTCGCGGGCCTGCAAAACAACCGGGCGATGCTCGACTGGATCAATGAACAGGTGAACGTCGAGAACGAGGCGGAACTCGTCGTCGCCGAGGCGACGCTGTCGGGCAACTGGCTGCCTGAGAGGCTCGACTACGCGTTCGGTTACCAGTACCGCCACGTGGATGTGAGCGCGATCCCGAACGCGGTCGGCAACTACGCACTGAATCCCTGCGTCGTGCCTGGCGACCGGTCCTGCGTCGACCCGGCCACCGGCAGGCAGAGGGGGGCGCGTGCCGGCACCTTCACCTTCTCCTCGGGTACTACCCGTACGGCGACTCCCAGGCGGTTCACCGGACGTTTGGGGAGCTGTCCGTCAACGCGCTCCGTGGCGACATGCAGTTCGCGGCGAACTACGAGCTCCACGACGAGATCGACAGCTTCGATCCGAAGTTCTCGGGTCGCTGGCAACTCTCGGCCGGCGAAGACCACGTGCTGTCGTTCCGCACCTCGGTCCAGACCACGTTCCGGGCCCCTCGGTCGACGATCTGAACGAGGAGGTTCGCACCACGCTGGAGTACCTGAACACGGTCGGCGTCTACAAGGCGGTCGACGCTTTCGGCAGCCGGTCACTGCTGCCGGAGCAGGCGTTCACCTACAACCTGGGCCTGGTGCTCTTCGCTTCGCCCGGAATCGACGTGACGCTCGACTACTGGAGCTACGACTTCGACGACGTGATCGCGCCGCTGCCGCAGCAGGAGGTCGTGCGGCTGTACGACGAGGGCTACGCCGGCAACCAGGCTGCACTCAACGCGGTGATGGGCCGCGTCGTCTGTCCGGGCGGTCTGGCCGACGGTTCCTGCGTTCCCGGCGACATCGAGCGGGTACGGATCGACCTGATCAACTGGCCGGGCATCAAGACCTCGGGCTTCGACTTCCACCTGCACGGTCACGTGGACGCGGGCCCGGGGGAGCTCTCCTTCGGCGTGGACAGCACCTACACGCAGAGCTACGAACTGAAGAAGCTCGAACTTGACGGCGTCGTCTACCGTGAGCAGAAGGACGTCGTTGGCCTGCTGAACCGTGATACGCCGATCGCGCCGCCGCTGCCGGAGATGAAGACACGGGCCTCGCTCGGCTATCGCTGGAGCGACTACAGCCTGATCGGTTGGGCGAACTACATCTCGTCCTACGAAGACAGCAACGTGGCCTGGACGCCGCCCGAACTGCTACCGATCGACGAGTGGCTGACCTTCGATCTGACCTTCCTGTGGCGTTTCCCGCAGCTCGGTTTCGATCTCGCCCTGTCGGCGATCAACTTGACCGACGAGGATCCGCCGCTCGTCTTCTTCGAGCAGTCGTTCGACGCCCTGACCGCGAATCCGAAGGGTCGGCGGTTGAAGGCGCTCATGAGCTACCGCTTCGGCGGCGGCTCGTAGTCGTCGCTGCAGCGCGCCGGGAACCGTCCATGCGAGTAGGATGGCGGGGCGGAGGCCCCTGCAGGAGACCCGTCGACGATGCCAAACATCCCGTTCGCGGCGGGTGCCTTGGCTCTTGGCCTCCTCGCGTTGCCCGCCGCGGCACAGGAGGTCGGCGACGACGCGCCGGCCGAGCCCTCGTCGAGCGAGATCGCCGACCGCGTCCAGGCGGACGTCGACGAGACCTCTCTTCGCTGGCTCGGCATCGCGCGGGTCCGGTACTCGATTCCTCTTGAATTCTCGGCAGGCGGCGGAGCCGTCCTGGCGCGCATGCCGGCCAGCTACGACTGCGCCACCTTCTGTGAGTACCGCGGGTTCGTCGCGCAGATCGAGCCGGGTTCGGCGGGAGGACAGCTCGGTATCGGCTATGCGCGCGTGATTGCCACGCCGAAGCCGCGTTCGGCCTTCCTGAACAACGTCTACGTCGGCTGGAGCGCTCGCGCCGTCCTGGTCCGCACCTGGGGAGACTCCGAACTCGATCCGGCGCGGCAGACGCTGGCCGGCTTCGAAGGGCAGTTCGCGCTGCCTCGCATCACGTTCAACCTGGGCGTCCTGCGGCGGATCAGCTCCGCTCACCAGGACGCCGACCGCTACGTGTACACCGCCGGCATCGGCTGGGGGTTCTGATGCCGGGAGCGGCGCGACCGGCGTCCCTGCGTTTCGGATCGACCGTTCTGTTCGTAACGCTGCTCTTCGGACTCGGCGGCGCCGGGGCCGCGCCGGGTCTCGAAACGGACCAGTTCTTCGCCTGGGGCCGTCAGCTCGAGGACATGACCGAGTTGCTGAACGCCCGCGTCAACCTGGAGCTCGAGCGCCTGGTCGCCGAGTTGAATCGGGAGGGCAGGGACCGCCGGTGCCAGAAGGTACGGTTCCGGTTCTTCAAGCGTCACCGCATGCTGTTCTTCGACGGCTTCGAAACCTGGTCGGTGAACTCGCCCCTGGTCAGCCGGTCGCCCTCGGGACCCGAGGAGATGCGGGAGTTCGAGCAGAAGTACATCTACGGCGGCACTTCGCCGCTGTTCGACACCGGCCGCTGGATGCCGCCGAGTCCAACGGTGGAGGTCAACGGCGTACGGCTGGGCACGGACAAGCTCACGCATTTCCTGGGAACCGCCTGGTACTACCACCGCTGGTATCGAAAGGCCCGCGGGCGGGGCGTGACGCCCGCCGAAGCGGAGGATCGAGCTGTGCGTCGCGGTCTGCTGCATGAGATCACGATCCTCGGCAGGGCCGTCTCGGGCGTTCTGTCCCTGGGCGACCTGGAGGCGAACTACGAGGGGATGTGGTTCTACGAGCACCTGTGCGCCGGCGACGACCCCCACGTGGTCTACGAAGGGGGGCTTTGGCGCCTCCGCAGACCGTTCGATCTGCACGACTACGTGACGCCCGAGTGGGACGAGTCCTACCAGCCGAACATCTACGTGCGCCGGAAGTGGAGGAAGGTGAAGCCTCGGATGCTGGGATACTGTCCGATGCTCGAACACCCGCAGGTCAGGGCGAGGCGTCTGGAGTATGCGAAGAGGGACCGGGTCACGGAGACGGAGGAGCTGATCGATGAGATGGTCGCTGCGGGAAAACTGCCGGACCCGTGGGGGTACTCGATCGAGAGCGTGTGCCGTGAAGCTACGAACTGAGGCTCTGTTCGGGGCCGCGCTGCTGGCTCTGGCCTGCGGCGCGCCGACCGCTGAACCGGCCGCGGAGACCGCCGCGGTCGAGCCGGCGCTCGAGCGGATCGGTCTCGGCTCCTGCCTCAGGCAGGATCTGCCGCAGCCGATCTTCGACGCGATCCTGGGCGACGATTTCGAGCTCTTCGTGTTCCTCGGCGACAACGTCTACGGCGACGTCGAGTCCGAGGACCTGCGCGAGCTGCGGGACGCCTACGCGATGCAGGCCGAAGCCGATGGCTTCAGCCGGCTGCGACAGGCGGGAGTGCCGCTCGCGGCCACCTGGGACGACCATGACTATGGTCTGAACGATGCTGGCGCGGAGTTCTTCGGCCGCGAGGAGGCGCAGCGGATCTTCGAGGACTTCTGGGGCGTGCCGGCGGACTCCCAACGTGCCTCGCGCCCCGGGGTCTACGACGCCGCGACCTACGGCCCGCCGGGCCGCCGGGTTCAGCTCATCCTGCTCGACACGCGGTACTTTCGCGCCGCCCTACGGCCGACCGACGAGCGCGGTGCGCCGGGCAAGGAGCGCTACATGCCAGATCCTGATCCAGACAAGACGATGCTGGGTGAGGATCAGTGGGCGTGGCTCGGTCAGGTGCTCCGGGAGGATGCGGACCTGCGCGTCCTGGCGTCGTCGATCCAGGTGATCGCCGACGGCCACGGGTACGAGGGGTGGCGGCAACTGCCGGCCGAGCGTGATCGCCTCTACGCCCTCCTGCGCGAGACGGGCGCGAATGGCGTGGTGATGATCTCCGGCGACCGGCACCGCGGCGGCATCTATCGTCACGACGACGCTCTCGGCTACCCGCTTCTGGAGCTCACCGCGAGTTCGCTCAACTCGCCGTCGACCAGCGGGGAAGAGGCGGGGCCGTACCGGCTCGGACCGACCTATCAGCCGGAAAACTACGGTGCGCTGTCCATCGACTGGACTTCCCGCTCGGTGACGCTGGAAGTCCGCGGCATGGACGGCGAGTCGGTCCTCGAAGAGACGCTCAACCTGGATGACCTGCGAGCCGAGTGAGAGGAGACCGCAAGATGACGTCACAAGAGTTCGAGTCTCAGGAGATCGCAGGCGTTTCGCGTCGCCAGGTGATTCACGCCCTGTCCCTGGCCGGCGCCGCCGGCTTGCTCGCCGGTTGCAACGGCGATGCGACGACTGCCACGGATGGCGCCCCCGATGTGGCGGCCGGGCCGATGCCTGACGATCTGTGGCGCGCAAGCGCCGGCGAACTCGCGGCGGCCATCCGCCGCGGCGAGGTGTCGAGCGCCGAAGTGATCGAGTCGCACCTGGCCCGCGTCGAAGCGGTGAACGGTCACCTCAACGCCGTCGTCCGCGTACTCGCCGACGAGGCCCGGGCCGCGGCGCAGGCCGCGGATGAGACGGTGGCCGCCGGCGGCGAGCTGGGGCCGCTGCACGGCGTGCCGATCTCGGTCAAGGACAACATCGCCGTCGCCGGTACCCCGACCACGAACGGCGTTCCGGCATTCGCCGAGGAGAACGCCGAAGAGGACGCGCTGATCGTGACGCGCCTCAAGGAGGCCGGCGCCATCGTCCTGACCCGGACCAACCTGCCCGATCTCGGCTTGCGGGTCCACACGGACAGTTACCTCTACGGCGTCACTCGCAACCCGTGGGCCGTCGACCGCAACGTCGGCGGTTCGAGCGGCGGTGAAGGCTCCGCGCTGGCCAGCGGCATGAGTTGTCTCGGGCTCGGCAACGACATCGGCGGTTCGCTTCGCATCCCGGCCCAGTGCAACGGCATCGCGTCGCTCAAGCCGACGCTGGGGCGAATCGCCAGCGCCACGGGGGGCAGCATGTCGGGCCAGTTGATGGCCGTCGACGGTCCGATGGCGCGCCGTGTGGGAGATCTGCGTACGGCCTACGAACTGCTGGGGAGATATCACCGCAGCGATCCATGGTCGGTCCCCGTTCCCCTCGACCTGGAGCCGCCGGCTTCGCCGGTCAAGGTCGCGCTGGTGCCGGAGCCCAGCGGCGGTTCGACCCACCCGGACGTCGCCGCCGCCGTGCGCGCGGCGGGAACGGCCCTCGAGGCGGCGGGTTATGCGGTCGAGGAGATCGAGCCGCCGATGGCGGCCGAGGCGCGCCGGGCCTGGGAGGTCTTCCTGGGCTATGAGTTGAATACGGCGCGGCAGGCGCTCAAGGAGGTCATGTCACCGGACGCCTACGACTTCCTGGTGCGTGCGCTCGACATGTTCGGGGTCGAGTCGCCGACCGAGTACGAGGCGATGTACGGCCAGCGTCACCGGATCGCCAGCGTCTGGCAGGAGTTCCAGGAGGACTATCCGGTCATGGTCGCGCCGATCATGACCCAGCCGCCCTTCGTCGTCGGCTACGACCTCCAGGAGCCCGGCGACGTGCTCGACCAGATGCGCTTCGAGGTCGCCCTTAACCTGCTCGGCCTGCCCGCCGTGTGCCTGCCGACCGGTGTGGCCAATGGCCTCCCCCAGGTGGTCGAGTTGATCGGCGGCCGCTATCGCGAGGGTCTCTGCCTCGAGGCGGCCCAGGCGATCGAGGACGCTCTCGGCATCATCACGCCGATCGATCCAGTGATGGCCTGATCGGGCCTTAGTGGACCTCGGCCGCCTGACCCCAGGCGGCCTTCAGCTTCTCGAAGTCGAAGTTCGGTTGTTTGGCGGCGTCGATGATCACCCGTTCGCGCCGGGCGATCAGGTCGGCTGCCGCTTCGACCTGGTCGGCCACGTTGGCCGGAACGACGACGGCACCGTGCTGGTCGGCGTGGATCAGGTCGCCGTCTCTGACCGCCATGCCGGCGACGGTCACCGGGCCGCCGTGGTCGACGACGTGGACGTGGGCGTGCGAGGGTCCGATGCGGCCGGCCAGCAGTTGGAAGCCCTCCGCGATGTCGTCCATGTCGCGGATGCTGCCATCCGTGATCACGCCGAGGCAGCCCAGACCGCGGTGAATGTTCGAGTTCACCTCACCCCAGAATGCGCCGTACCCGCGGGCATCGCCGTCGAGATCCTGGATTACCGTGATCGTGGGCCCCTCGCCGGTGGCCAGATACTCGTAGTAGCCCATCGAAGTGCGGCGGGCCTGCTTCGGATCGTCGGAACTGGGGTGTTGGGCGCGGATGCGGGCCGTGCGGGCGAAACCGACGATCGGCGGCAGGTCGGGCCGAGCGCACACGAGCGGGTCCACGGTGTAGCCGTGGCCGCGACGCCTGGGCGCCACGATCTCGAGCGCGTTGCAGACGGTGGGGGTGTCGAGGGATCGGAGAGCGTCGAGAACGGCGGAAGAAGGCATGGGCGCGCATGTTAACCATCGGTGTTGACGTGGCGGGGGATCGCGTGTAATGTTGACAACGTCAACAACGTGGAGGAGAAACCGTGAACGAGGAACTGAGCCGGTTTGTACGAGAAGCACTGTCGAGAGGCGCGAGCCGCAACGAGATCCGGGAGGCTTTGGCGGACGCGAGCTGGCGGCAGGCCGACATCGACAAGGCCCTCGGCGTCTGGGTCGACCGGGAGTTCGTGGCGCCGATCCCGCGGCCACGTCCGTATCTGGGCGCGCGCGAGGCCTTTCTCTACCTGGTCCTCTTCGCCGCGCTGTACACGGCGGCGATCAGCTTCGGCAACGTGATGTTCGTGCTGATCAACCGGGCCTTCGCCGACATCGCGTTCACTCTTCCGGCGGCGGCTTCCGCCGAGATGCTGCGGTGGGGACTGGCGTACCTGGTCATCTCCTTCCCGGCGTTCCTGCTGGTTCAACGAACGGTGAGAAGAACGCTGCGCGACGATCCGGACTTGCGCTCGTCGCGGATCAGAAAGTGGCTCACCTATCTGACGTTGTTCGTCGCGGCGGGTGTTCTGGCCGGCGACCTGATCGCCCTCGTGTTCTTCGGTCTGGGCGGTGAGCTGGCTGTCCGGTTCCTCTTGAAGGTCGGTGTCGTGGCGGCGATTGCCGGCAGCGTGTTCGGCTACTACTTCTGGGACCTCCGCCAGGACGACGCGGAAGCGGCCGAAGGCGGTCACGCGCCGAGACTGCCAACCGTCTTCGCCGGCGTGTCGGCGGTCGTCGTCCTCCTGGCGGTGGTGCTGGGACTGGTTGCCGTCGGTTCGCCCGGAAGGGCGCGCGAGCGCGGGCTGGATGTCGCGCGCGTGGGGAACCTGCGGGACATCGTTCGGGGCGTCGACATCTACTGGGAGCGGAACGGTTCCCTGCCCGCGGGCCTGGAGTCCCTCAGTGGCGAGCGCGACATCAACATCGTGTCGATCGTCGATCCGGAGACCCGGGAGCCCTACGCCTTCAGGGCTACAGGGGACAAGGCGTACGAACTCTGCGCGACGTTCAGCCTCGACGCGCCCACCGATCAGGCGTCGCTACGGATGTACCCGTACCGGGAGCGATTCTGGAGGCATCCCGAGGGCTACCACTGCTTCGACCTCGAAGCGATCGAGCCCGACGCAAGGAGGTGGTAAGCGCCGGAATGCCGGCCAGAAGGCCGGCGCACCCGGTCTAGACGGCGACCTGGACCTGAACCCGCTCCGAGAGTCGCGCTCCGAGGAGGTGCGACGCGTCGGCGACCATCTCGTGGAGGATCTCGCTGGCCGGCCGGGTCTGTTGCAGCATGCCGGAGGCCTGGCCGGCGGCGTTCATCAGCAGGTCGTCCCGTCCGGCGGTGCGGATGGAGTGGAGCAGGTCGCGGGTGAGCACGCCCTGGAGCCCCATCGGTAGCGCCCGGATGCCGCTGGCTTCCCAGGCCTGGATCAGCGGATTCGTGATGTTCCGCATCGTCTTTCCGCTGTAGAGACGGGTGACCACCGTATCTTCGGTGGCCGCCTCCAGGATGCGCTGCTTCTGCAGCGCGGGCTGGTTCGCCTCGTGCGAAACCAGGAAGGCCGTGCCGCACCAGCCGCCGATCGCGCCGGCGGCGATGACTGCGGCCAGTCCGCGACCGTCGGCGACGCCGCCGGCGGCAACGATCGGGATCGGCGCCACCGCGTCCATGACCTGGGGCAGGAGCGCCAGGGTGCCGATCTTGCCGGTGTGACCGCCGGCCTCGGTGCCCTGGGCGACCACGATGTCGGCGCCGCCGTCGGCAACCCGGCGGGCGGCGCGGGCGTTGCCGACCAGGGAGACGATCTTGATGCCGGCGTCCTTGAGTGCCTTCGAGAAGGGCGCCGGGGAACCGAGACCGGAGGCAAACACCGGGACCTTCTCCTCCAGCAGGACTTCCATCTGGGCGCCTGCGTAGCTCTTGCCCTCGGGCACGACCCAACTCGGCGCCGGGGGTGGCGCCTCGATCCACTCGATCCCCAGGCCCTCGGCCATCTTCATGAGCGCGTCGCGCGTTTCCGCCGGTACCAGGTCGCGGGTCGGTACGGTCGCCGAGGTCGGTCCGCTGCCCGCCTTCTCCAGGAAGTTCGAAGCCAGCAGCAGGTCGACCCCGAACGGCTTGTCCGTCCTCGCGCGCACCTTGTTGATCTCCGCGCGCAGGTCCTCGGGGCTGTAGGCAACACCTCCAATGACGCCCAGGCCGCCGGCTTCCGAAACGGCAGCCACCAGTTCGGCTTTGGCGACGGGTTCCGCGCCCCCCGCCACCGGCCCCATGCCGGCAGAAAACACGGGATACTCGATCCCCAGCATGTCGCAGAGTTCGGTGCGTAGGAAGGGACGGGACATGGCGACTCCTCTTGAACTGCTCGACTTCGGCTGCGAGAGCGCCGAGATGCTGTGCGCTGTGCGTATCGGGCTACGGGATCGATCGGGGCGTGAGTATACGCGCCGCCGCGCGTCAGATCAGATCGAGCTGGGGCTGGCGAAGCTCGTTCGCCACCGCTTCCTCGACGATGTCGAGCCAGTCCTCGCGGTGTTCCGGACGAAGGACCAGGACCTCGATCCGGCGATCCTCCAGTTCGTTCCAGAGCCGGTCGTCGATCTGCTGCCGGAAGGCGGGGTCGACGGCGCGGATGCCGTCGGGCTGCGCTTCGCTGCCACGCAGAATGGGTACGTAGACCTTCAGGTCGTAGGTCGTGCACCAGGACTCGATCAGCGGTTCGAACGCCGGTTGGCGCCCGTGAGCGAACAGCAGGTAGACGTAGTTGTCGAGCACACTGCGGTCGCAGATGACGACGGGCGAGCGCGCCTCCGCGGCCAGTTCGTCGGCGATCTGTGAATGGAGGATCCACGACTGGGCCTCCAGCGTCGTTCCTTCGTTGAGCGGCAGCGGGCAGCGCCGCGCGACTTCGACCACGACATCGAGATTGATGTCGCGGCGTTTCAGACGGGAGGCGAGACCGTAGGCCAGCGTCGTCTTGCCGACGCCGTGGGTGCCGATGAAGGCGATCTTGTAGGGCATGGATGAAGCATCAGACTACAGCCGTTCCAGTCGTGAGAGGATTCCCGGGTGAGGGGTCGGGGCGGGAGATGCCGGAGGTTGCCAGGGCGCGAGGCACGTTCCCTGGCCGCGTGGTTCTCTGGTCTGGCGACGTTGATGCTCGTCGGCCTTGCCTGCTCGCGCGCTCCCGAGCTCGATCCGGTCGACCGGGACTGGCCGGACCGCTCTCCGCGTCACGACATCGTCGAAGAACTGCGCTCCGACCTGTTGCGGCCTCGTTCGAGCGCTGATGGCGGCGGCACAGCCACCGTCGAGACCTTGGGGGGCCCGGCTGTCGCAGGAAGTCCGGGAAGCTGGCGGATCGTCTACCGGGCGGGGCCGGCAGGCGTAGCGGTCGGAGGAACCGTCTATCTCCAGGTGTCGCCCTTCTGGGGCTGGAGCACTCCGCAGGCGGAACGTCCGCAGGCGCGGGGCTACACGACGATCGAGACGGCGGCGGCCGGCGTCGAACTCGTGGCCGAGACACTGGATCAGCAGTTGCTCGCGATCGCCGTCGGCGGCCGGCCGCTCGCGGCAGGAGAAGAGGTCGTGATCACGTATGGAGCCGGCCCGGCGGGCGCGCTGGCCGACCGCTACGCTGAGCGCGAGTCGCGCTTCTGGGTTGCCGTCGACGGGGACGGGGACGGGGTGCGGGGGCTGATTGCGGAGTCGCCGGCCGTCGATGTGATGCCGGGGCCGCCGGCACGGTTGCTCCTTCACATGCCCTCGACCGCTCGGCCAAACGACCGGGTCACGCTCACTGCGGCGCTGGTCGACGCGGCCGGGAACGGCTGGCCGGCGGCAGCCGGGACGCTTCAACTTCGCTTGCCGGCGGCCGCCAATCTGGTCGACTCGAGGGCCGATTCCGCGGCCGAGATGGAGCAGGTCGTCTCCCTGGCTCTCGCCGTGGAGGATCGAGGCCGGCTCGTCGTTCCGCTTCGGCTTTCCGCCGAGGCCAGCGGTGTGATCAGGGTGCGGGGCTGGCTAGTGGGCGCCGAAATCGAGCCTGGATTCGAAGCGGAAAGCAACCCTCTCCTGGTCTCGCCGGCAGGCCGGCGCATCCTGTGGGCGGACCTCCAGAACCACTCCGGTCTCTCCGACGGTTCGGCGACGCCGGACGATCTGCTGCTCTACGCGCGGGAGGTGGCCGCCCTCGACGCGGCGGCGGTAACCGACCACGACCACTGGGGCATGAGGTTCATGGACCGCGAACCCGAGGTCTGGCGGCGGACGCTGGATGCGGCCGACCGGCGGCACGAACCGGGACGCTTCGTCGCGCTGGCCGGCTACGAGTGGACGAACTGGGTCGAGGGCCACCGCCACGTCGTCTTCTTCGAGCCCACGGCCGAGGCCGCGGCTGGCCTGCTTCTCACCTCGATCGACGAGCGATACGACGAGCCGCGGGAGCTATGGGCCGGCCTCAAGGACGTGCGGGCCCTCACCTTCGCTCACCATTCGGCCGGCGACCCGATCGCCACCGACTGGTCGCAGGAGCCTCCGCCCGAACTGGAACCGGTCACCGAGATCGTCTCGGTCCACGGATCGAGCGAGGCCGCGGACTCGCCCGGCCTGACGGTTCGGGGCGCCCTCGAGGGCAACTACGTGCGCGACGTCCTCGACCGCGGCTACCGGCTGGGGTTCATCGGCTCGAGCGACGGCCACGACGGCCATCCCGGTTTGGCGCATCTTGCATCGCCTGGTGGCGGCGTCGCGGCAATCCTGAGCGACGAGGCGACCCGAGAGGGGATCTGCGAGGCCCTCCTGGCCCGTCGTACGTACGCGACGAACGGCCCGCGAATCGTTGTGCGTGCGAGCTACGCCGGTTGGCCGATCGGCGCGGTGATCGATGCGCCCGCAGCCGCCGGCGGCGAAGTGGGTCCCATCGCCGGCGTACCGGAGCGCACTCTGGTGGTGCGGGCGGTGGCGCCGACGGAGATCGCCCGCATCGACGTGATCAGCCGCCAAGAGGCGGGCGGCGTCGGTGCCGTGGCCGGCGAGGCTCTGTGCCCCGAAGGGGAGCGTGAGTGCAGCCTGACCGTCGCCTTGCCGGAGTTCCGGTCGGGCGGCTATCTCTATGTCCGCGTAGTCCAGACGGACGGCGGCGCGGCCTGGACGAGCCCGTTCTTCTTTGAATAGGCGGACGCTGCCTACTCCGCTGCCTCCTCGGCCTCGTCCTCGACGTGCACCATGATGTACTGCGACAGCCCCGGTTCGTCGAGCGTCCGGTGCTCGCCGTCGCCGATCTGCAGGCATAGGTAGTGCTCGCCGAGCGGGAGTTCGACTTCAATCGAGTCCGAACCGTCACCGAAGTGGATCCACGGGTCCGCCGTGGGGATCACGATGCCCGGCTCCAGGCACTCCCCGTCGATCGCGATGTGGTAGTGGCCTGCCCCCTCGTTGATCGCGCCGTCGCCGACCGGCTCGATGATGAAGTTCTCGGCCGCGAACTGCAGGTTGACCAGGCTGGGGATCGTGTCGTGGTTCTCCAGCCCCACGAAGTAGACGCGCGGCGCGCCGTCGTCGGCCGCTTCTTCGGCGTGGTCCATGTCACCTTCCGCGTGGTCGTGGTCCGCGTGGTCTTCGCCGGATTCGGCGGCGCAGCCGGCGAAGAGCAGCAGCAGTGCGGCTGCCGCCAAGACGGGAAACGGGCGGTTCTTGGCGAAGTCGAGGAGCATTTCGGGTTCTCCGTCAGATGGCCGGGCGGTGCCCGGGTGGGTGCCGTTCAGCGGGATCGAAACCCTAGCACGCCCGGTACGGGAGGCGATGCCGGCGTGCGAGCCGGATTGGCAGGTTAGGCTTGCCGATACAGCACCTGTCAGCTAGATTCCGGCTCGCCATGATGAAGAACTTCCTGTTTGCGATCGCGTACCTTCTCGGCGCCGGCTGGTGGGCCTCTCAGGCGATGGTCGACGCCGCGGCGGGTTCCTGGTGGAGCCTCATCGCCTTCTTCGCCGTGCTGACCTTCTTCCTGGTCCGCATCGGCTGCATGGGCGGCAGCGAGGAGGATGCCCAGAAGATGGGCAACATCTTCTCGATCCTCGTGGCGGTCGCTCTCCTGGTGATCGCCGTCATGGGCCTGATGGACGAGACCAGCGGCATCGCGAACCTCGTGTTCGCGCTGCTGTTTGCGCTCGTCGCCGGGCTCGGCGTGCGCGCGACGGCCGCCGCCCACGCGTAGCGGCGAACCGGCTCGGCCCGCTCTACAGCGCCGCCACCAACGCCGCGCACGCTTGACGCGAGCCCGCCCGGTGCAGGCTGCTACAGCGCCGCCACTTCGAGTTCAAGCGCCTCGGCGTACTTCTCGAGTGCCGCCTGCCGCAGCTTGGGCAGGTGGGTGGTCGGGAAGAGATCGTCCGTGCCCGCGTACTCGCGCAGGATCTGCCGCGCCACCGTGATCTTGTGGACTTCGGTCGGCCCGTCGGCCAGGGCCATGTGGAAGGAATCGACGACGCCCGCCGAGAAGGTCATCTCGTTCGAGACGCCGAGCGAACCGTGGAGCATCAGCGCTCTCGAGAAGACGTCGAGGTAGACCTTCGGCATGACCGCCTTGACCGCCGAGATGTCCTTGCGGACCATCCGGTAGTCCTTGTACTTGTCGATCTTCCAGGCGGTCTGCAGCACGAACAGCCGGAACTGTTCGATCTGCGCCCAGGAGTCGGCAATCTTCTCCTGGACGAGCTGTTTCTGCGCCAGCAGTTCACCCTGCGTTTCCCGGGACAGCACCCGCTCGCACATCTGGTCGAAGGCGGTGCGGACCTTGGCGATCGTCCGCATTGCGTGGTGGATGCGGCCGCCGCCGAGGCGGGTCTGGGCGACCACGAAGCCCTGACCGCGCTGACCCAGCAGGTGATCCTTGGGCACGCGCACGTCCGTGTAGCGGACGTAGCCGTGTGCGCCGTCCTCGTTGCCGGTGCCGACGGCGACGTTGCGGATGATCTTGACGCCCGGCGTGTCCTTGGGCACCAGGAACATCGACATCTTGTTGTAGGGCGGCGCGTCCGGGTCGGTGACCACCATGACGACCAGCAGGGAGGCGTATCGCGCGTTCGAGGAGAACCACTTCTCGCCGTTGATCACCCACTCGTCTCCGTCGAGGACGGCGCGCGTCGTGAACACCTTCGGATCCGAGCCGCCGTGCGGCTCCGTCATCGAGTAGGCGGAGACCATCCTGTTGTCGAGCAGGGGTTGCAGGTAGCGGGCCTTCTGCTCGTCCGTGCCGTAGTGGGCGATGATCTCCGCGTTGCCCGAGTCCGGCGCCTGGCAGCCGAACACGATCGGCGCGTGCGGCGAGCGGCCGAGAATCTCGTTCATCAGCGCCAGCTTGACCTGGCCGTAGCCCTGGCCGCCGAGTTCCGGACCCAGGTGGCAGGCCCAGAGCTTTCGCTTCCTGACCTCTTCCTGTAGCGGCGGAATCAGCTTCTGACGCTTCGGGCAGGACAGATCGTAGGGGCTGCCGAGGACGAAGCGGAGCGGCTCGATTTCGTTGGTGACGAACTCGTCCATCCAGTCCAGCTTGTCCTGGAATTCAGGGTCTGTTTCGAAGTCCCATGCCATCGTTCTTCTCCTCTGGCGCCTTGTTTTGGAAGGCCGCCTAGCGTACAGGAACGGTGCATAGACTCGCCGGATGTTCCTGAACAAGGCTGCCGTCGGCGTCGCGTCTTCCTTCGTCCTGTTGATCCTGGCGTCCAGATGCGGCGGTAACTCCGATCCCGGCGCTGGCAACGACGCGACGGGCGAGTGGCGTCACTACGCCGCCGACCGCGCCTCGACGAAGTACTCGCCGCTCGACCAGATCAATCCGTCCAACGTCGACCGGCTGCGCGAGGTCTGGCGCTGGACGTCGGTCGAGACGGAGGCCGACACGGAGTACCGCGGCGGCCAGTACAAGAGCACGCCGCTCTACATCGACGGCACGCTCTACATCACGACCTCGCTCAGCCAGGTGGCGGCCATCGACCCGGGCACGGGCGAGACGCTCTGGGTCTATGACCCGAAGAGCTACGAGGCCGGCCGCCCGGCGAACGCGGGTTTCCAGCACCGTGGACTCGAGTACTGGAGCGGAGAGATCGACGGCGAACCCGTCGAGCGCCTGCTCTACGCCGCCCACCATCGCCGCCTGATCTCGCTGGACCGTCTGACCGGCGAACCGGACCCCGCGTTCGGCGACGGCGGCATGGTGAACACCGCCCTCGGTCTCGGCCGCGAGATCAACGAGCGCCAGTACACCCACTCGGCGCCGCCGATCGTCTGCGCCGACGTCATCGTGCTCGGTTCGATCATCTCGGACGGCCCGAGGGGACCGAAGATGCCGCCCGGGCACGTGCGTGGCTACGACGTGCGTACCGGCGAGCAACGCTGGATCTTCCGCACGATTCCCCAGCCCGGCGAGTTCGGCAACGAGACCTGGCTCGACGGATCCTGGGAGTACTCCGGCAACACGAACGTGTGGACGATGATGAGCTGCGACGACGAGCTTGGGTTCGTCTACCTGCCGGTGTCGACGCCGACGAACGACTGGTACGGCGGCCACCGGCGCGGCGACAACCTGTTCGCCGAAAGTCTGGTCGCCCTCGATGCCCGCACCGGCGAGCGGAGGTGGCACTTCCAGGCCGTTCGCCACGGTCTTTGGGACTACGACCTGGCCTCGGCCCCGAACCTGCTCGACATCACCGTCGACGGCCGACGGATCAAGGCGGTCGCACAGGTCAGCAAGCAGGGCATCACCTACGTCTTCGACCGGGAGACGGGCGAGCCCGTGTGGCCGATCGACGAGATCCCGGTGCCGCAGACGACGGTGCCCGGTGAATGGAGTTCGCCTACCCAGCCGATGCCGACGAAGCCCCCGCCCTTCGAGCGGCTCGGCTTCACCGAGGACGACCTGATCGACTTCACCCCGGAGCTTCGCGCCGAGGCGCTCGAGATCGCGGAAGACTACGTGCTGGGCCCGATCTACACGCCGCCGCTCGAGGTCAGGGAGGGCGGCAGGCTCGGCGTGCTGACGCTGCCCTCGGCCGCCGGAGGCGCGAACTGGAGGGGTGCCGCGGTCGATCCCGAGGCCGGCGTCCTCTACGTGCCGTCGATGACCAAGGTGATGAGCTTCGGCGTGCAGCCGGCCGACGCGGCCCGCTCCGAGTTCCGTTACGTCGACGCCCTTGGCCTCCTGGAGGGGCCGCGCGGTCTTCCCCTGGTCAAGCCGCCCTACAGCCGGATCACCGCGATCAACCTGAACAGGGGCGAGCACCTGTGGCAGGTCGCCCACGGTCCGGGGCCGAAGGACCACCCTGCGATCGCCCACCTCGATCTGCCTGACCTGGGCAGCGCTTCCCACGGCATCCTCTCGAACGGCGGTCTGGTGCTGACCAGGGACCTGATCTTCATCATCCAGGCCGACTACGACTCGAGCCGGATGACCTTCATGGGTAACGCCGGACACATTCGCGCCTACGACAAGCGGGACGGCGCGAAGCTGTGGGAACACCGCGTCGAGCCCACGCCGCACGGCACGCCGATGACCTATCTCCACGAGGGCCGGCAATACGTGGCCTTTACCGTCGGTGCCGGGCGCTGGGAACAAATCCCGGCCCTGGTGGCGTTGGCGCTGGAGTAAGCCTTGTAGGGATCACCGCGCGTGCTCGGCGGCCACCGAACAGTCCAAGTGAGAGCACGAACGTGTCGCCGTTGCGGACGCGCCAACGGGCGATTCGACCACCGTCACGCTCGTTGCCCTGCCCCGCGAAGTGGCCTGCCGGGTCGTTCCTCGGCTGCTCGGGCTTTGAGCGCTCCGGTGACCACCTTGGGGCGGCACGGCGGAACGCCGAGCCCACCACCATCTGCAACTTCGCGGCTCGCTCGACCTTCGCGGCTCAGTAGTCTCAAGGCAGGTTCCGTCGTCGGCTTGCAGCGTCGGGGCCACGTCGGCCTCGGCATCGAGCCGCGTTGCCTCAACGTCGGGGACGGGCGGCGGGTGGTTGCGCTCAGGCTCAACGGCTCGCCTCACAACCCCTCACAACAGGCCGTCCAGCATTGGGCCGAGGTCAGGCCGCGATCCCGGCAGCGAGCCTCTATCGTTGCGTAGAAGTAGCCCGCGAGGTAGCCGACCGCAACTGCCTCGGTATCGAAGCCGTCCGCCGCAGCGTCGCGACGGGTTAGCTGGCTGCCACGGACGAGCACCACAGAGTTCATGTCGATGCCAACGTCGACTAGTGCGTCGTACAGCTCCCGTTGCCACGGCTCCGGGCCGGGTTGAGGGTTCGTTGCAGCCACTAGGGCGACGGCGACTAGGACTAGGGCGACTCCGGCGACCAGTGTGGCGACGACGTAGCGCCGGTTCACGCCAAGGCCTCTCTGAGGCTCCGGTCTAGGGCCGGACTCTCGGCAAGCAGCAGCGCTGCCACGCTGTGGACAGACGGCGGATAGGCGTGCTCAAGGCTCATCGCGGGTACCTCCGGCGCAGGTGCTGCCGTAGCCGGTCGGCGCAGGCTGCATCGTCCATACCTTCGGCATCGCAACGGGCCAGTACGCCCCGCGCTTCCCATCCGGCGCGGAACGCTCCTCGAATCACGCCGGCTGCCGTCGGCTCCGATGTCTCGGTGTTACGGAGCAGGCCGTCCAATGCGACGTCGTAGGTGCTGCCGCCGCGGACAGGTTGGGGCTGTGCTAGCAGGACGGCAGCCGCGGCGACCACAGCGATGGCAGCTAGGGCGGCGATACGGATGTGGCGCCGGCCCACGCCTGGGCACTCTGAGACTCCGGCGCAGGGCGGGGTTGTTAGCGGGTCGCTGCCAGGTTGCGGGAACCGCCGCTCCGTCCGTGCCGTTGATGCGTCGCAGCCAGCCGGCGGAAATGGGTGAGGTTCACGCTCCTCAGGGGTAACTTGCATCCATCTTCCTTTCTGGTCGCTGCTGGGCCCACTTGTTCCATCCAGCAGCGGCAGCCGGGGCATGGTATAGGCGGTTCTCTGTAGTTGGGTACCGGTTCTCGACAGGCCTTCGCCGTGCGACTGGCGTTCTCGTGAGTTACAGGCTAAGCCCGACAGTCAGAGGCCAAGAACGCGATCGTTGCCGCCATCCTACATCCTTGCCGACCGGGCGAGCCGCGGCGGCAGTCGACAGCTAGGGCGTGTTCACGCTAACGCGGCGCATGGACGATGAGCACGAAGATGACGAAGCCGAGGAAGATCACGTCGAGTTTCTCGAATCGCGAGAAGATGCGGCGAAAGCCCTTCAGGCGACGGAACAGGCGCTCGACCTCTTTGCGCCGCTTGTACATCTCCTGATCGTACTCCCAGGGGTTGAGGCGGTTGCTCTTCGGCGGCACGATCGGCACGAAGTCCAGTCCAGGGCCAACTGGCGGGTTTCGTCGTCCTCGTATGCGCGGTCCATCACCGGCGCCAAGTGGCGCTGGGATGGTTCGCGTGCTGGACAGGTTCCGGGAGGTCGAGAGTCCCATCCTCGAGGCGGCGCTGCGGTTACCGGAAGAGGCCGGGGTAGGCCGAGGTGATGAGAACTCGACGTTGCAAGCGGAGTTCCTGGCGGTTCCCGGTCTCTACAGGCTGGAGATCGTCGACGGCGCCGGCCGCCTCTGCGTGTCGCAGGAGATTGGGATCGACGAGGGGCCGGCCGACGTCCAGACGGTCGACGTGGCGCTAGCTAGTGCCTGCCAGAAAACTCGGGAGTCGTTGATTTCACGGGGGTTTGGGTCGGTTTCGGTCGGTTGAAGATGTCTCCGATGCCGTAGGATCCAGTCCTGAGTCGGGCGTTTTGGGCTGATTCGTGAGGATCTTCGGAGGTCGCGGCGATGCGGGAGGTTCAAAGTCGGCAGTTCAGGCTGGGCGAGGCGCCGATCGGCGAGATCTGGATCGATCCGAAGTCTCGTGACGACACGCCGGCGCTGTTTCGCGGTCTTCAGCACATCTACTGCGACGAGGCGTTGCGGACACGGTTGTTCGAGTTGCTGGACGAGCATGTGCTGCCGGGTACGGACCGGAGAGTCGGTCGTCCGGGCATGGAGTTGTGGCGGATTCTGGTGTTGGGAGTGGTGAAACAGGGTCTCGGCTGCGACTTCGGCCGTCTTCACGACCTCGCCAACCATCACGCGACGTTGCGGGCGTTTCTGGGGCACGGCGAGTTCGGTGAGGAGAGCTACTACGAGTACCAGACGGTGGTTGACAACGTGAGTCTGTTGACGCCGGAGTTGTTGTCGGCGGTGGGCGGATTGGTGGTGGAAAGCGGCCATGCGGTCGCGCGAAAAAAGCCTGGCGCGCCGTTGCGCGGTCGGTGTGACTCGTTCGTGGTCGAGACGGACGTGCATTACCCCACGGACGTGAATCTGCTTTGGGACGCGATGCGCTGCCTGCTGCGGGAGAGCGGTCGGTCGGCTCGGCGTCACGGTATCTCTGGCTGGCGCCAGTGGCGACATCAGCTTCGGTTGGTGCGCCGACTGTTCCACAGGTGCGCGGGACTCGGCGGGCGAAGAGGTTTCCGGTCCGGGTGGAGGCGTACCTCGACCGGTGCGGCGCGCTGACGGAGCGCGCGGCGTGCACGGCGGAGGCTCTTCGCGCTGCGGGCGACGGCATGGCCGCGGAGGCGATTGAGGGCTTGATCGTTCACGCGCGGCGTCAGATGGACCAGGTGAAGCGCCGTCTGCTTCTGGGCGAGACGATTCCTCACGAGGAGAAGGTGTTTTCGATCTTCGAGCCGCACACGCGCTGGGTGTCGAAAGGCAAGGCTGGCACGCCGGTGGAGCTCGGCGTTCCGGTGGCGCTGATCGAGGATCAGCACGGTTTCGTTCTTCACCACGAGGTCCTGTGGACAGGCGGCGACGCCGATGCGGTCGTGCCCCTGGTCGCGGCGGCGCAGAAGCGGTTCCCCGCGCTTCGGGCGTGCAGTTTCGACCGCAACTTCCACAGCCCGGAGAACCGCGTCCGGCTCGACGAGCTTCTCGACCTCAACGCACTGCCGAAGAAGGGCTATCTCTCGGTTGCCGATCGGGAGCGGGAAACCGACGAGGCCTTCGTCTCCGCCCGCCGTGCCCATCCCGCGGTCGAGTCCGCCATCAACGCTCTGGAGCATCGCGGCCTCGACCGCGTCAGAAGCCGCGGCGCCGAAGGCTTCGAGCGCACCGTCGCGCTCTCGGTGCTCGCGGGCAACCTGCACCGGCTGGGCCGGCTCCTGCACGCGCTCGAACGAAAACGCAGACGACCGCGCGCAGCCTGACCGCCGCCGCAGCCTCCGTCGAAGACCACCCGCTCGATACGGAGGCGCCGCCGTGCCCGAACGGTCGCCCATCGCCGGCTATCTCCGCCGAAAACACGCAACAAGCGCCGCCGACGCCCGATCACAGGCGCCTGCGCCCCGCAACTGCCCCTCGGAACAGCCTCCGATTCGCCAAGAAACACCACCGAAACGGGGTTCTCTGGCGGGCACTAGCTAGCAACCCGGTCGATCCGCAGTGTTCCGGCGCTGGACGGGCGCCCGGTGGCCGGGGGCACCGCCTCCTTCGGCAGCGTCTTCGAGCCATCCCGGAGTTCCTTCAAGATCCAGCTCGCTTCGCAGCGCCGCGGCGGCGCCCAACAGAGCCGGATGTTGGGGGGTAGGAAGCCCGCCGGTGCGCGCCACGGTTGGCGCGGACGGCTCGTTTGAGGTCGACGGCGTCGCGAGGTGACGCCGCTACGGATCGGGGCGCTGACGCGTGGAGTCGCGGGCGTCGTTTGGGCTACTGAGCGCCGGCGAGCAGGACTTTCAGCGCCTGCGCGGGCTGGGCGAAGTCGGTCGCCCCACCGAATCGGCCCACTTCGCGGCCGCCGCGGTAGACGATTGCCGTCGGCAGACCCGTTACTTCGTTGCCCTTCACTTCGGAGTCCTCCCAGCCGGCCGGGGGTGAGGCGAGTCCGTAGTACTCGAACGTGAGATTGGAGCCTTCCAGACCGGCCTCGACCTCGAGCAGGTTGGGGAGCACCTGCTTGCAGACACCGCACCAGGAGCCGAAGAAGACGCGCACGCGGGCCGGTTCGGCCTGGCGGAGGGCGGCCATTGCCGCGGTGTTCGGCTCGAAGGCGTCCATGCCGGCGCGGTAGCCGGGGGAGTGTTCCAGCAGCTCGCCGAGGGTGCGGTCACCGACCAGGGGTGGCCGGGGAAGGACCCGAACATCCCGGCCCTCCAGCGGTAGCGAGATCGTGGTCTGATCGGCCCTGGCCTCGCCGATGTACGACTTGGACGGCTCGGCTACGACGTCGTAGCCGGCGCCGGAGGGCAGCAGGTCAGCAGCCGGGAGGCGGTCGACGACCATCGTTCGCGCCCAAAGCAGGAGCGGTTCGCCCACGGCTTCGCTCAGGATCAGCATCGCGGCGGCGCGCTGCGAGAGGTACAGCCTCGCACCGGAATCGGCTTGGCCGTCGATCTCCAGGATGTAGTCGTCGATGGGCGCGAAGGCGCTCAGCACCGGATGCGGCGTGGATTGGGCGGTTGCCGGAGCGGTCAGCAGCGCCGCAAGAACACACAGGGTGGCAGCGATCCGGCGGCTCGTCACGTCGCGGGATGCTAACAGCCGGGCGCGTCGGCGGGGAAGGAAGCGACCGGACCGGTCGTTTGCGGAACGGTGGGAAGTGACGGAGCGTCCCGTCGCAACGACCTCGTGGCGGCTCAGGCCACCCGCGAGCCGAGGGACTGCTCGTCGAGTTCGTCCAGGATCTGCTTCGCCCGCGTCTTCGCGGTGGCGATCGTGCGCTCCTTGACGCCTTCGTAGCCCCGGATCGAATCGGGCAGTTTCGCCGCCTCGACGACCAGCGGCGCGGATTCCGCGTCGAGCCGGTCGATCGCGCGGTACAGGAGCTCGCGGTACCAGTCGAACAGGGCGCGCTCCAGCCGGCGGTGGCGGGTGGCGCCGAAGATGTCGAGCATGGTGCCGCGGACCCGGCGCGCCGCATGGAGCAGCCGGAACATGGGCCGGGACCAGGCGCCGAACCTGATCTTCCGCTTCCAGCCCATCCGCCGCAGGGTCGGCGGATGGAGCAGGATGTGGCGGTCGATCGAGCCGTCGTAGTCGCTGGCGATCTGATCCCAGATCGGGTCCTGCAGCCACAGCCGGGCGACCTCGTACTCGTCCTTGACCGCGAGCAGCTTGAAGCCGTAGCGGGCCGCTTCCTCGCGCACCGTGAAATGACCGGGCAGTCTCGCTTCCTCGGCCTGGCCGATCTCGGCGACGAAGCCTAGGTAGCGCTCGGCGATCCCAGTGCCCTGGTAAAGCAGCAGGTCGGCGACGCGCCCCGGTAGCAGACGGTCGAGCGCGCCTCCCCGCGGGGCGTTTGCCAGGAGGCGATCGAGTTCCGGTCCGGACTTCGGCGCCCAGCGTTCGAGGCGTTCGCGGGCGGCGTCGACGGCCGCGGCCGCGGTCGGCGCCTCGGGATTGGCGAGCCCGGCGGCGCGCCGGAACCGCTCCGGGTCCGCGACGGACAGCCGGCCGTAGCGGAACGCCTGGATGTTGTCCTCGACCGCCACGCCGTTCACCCGCAGCGCCTGCTCGATGAAGGGCGCCTGCAGCGGCAGCAGGCCCTGCTGGTAGGCGGCGCCGACCAGGAAGATGTTGCCCGTGACGCTGTTGCCGAGCAGGCGCTCGGTGGCCGCCTCGGCATCGCCGAAGTAGCTCCGGTCGGCGTCGGTGAACAGGGCGAGGCGCTTGCGCAGCTCGTCGAGCGGGGGCATCCGCGCGGCGCTGTCCGTGATCACCGCCGCGGGGCTGATGCCGGCCGTGTTGGCGACCACCGCGGTGGTCTCCTTCGAGAACCGCTTCAGATTGTCGGGCGCGATCGTCGCGAGCAGGTCGAAGGAGAGCGCGAGATCGGCCTCGCCGTTGCCCAGCTTGTTGGCGCGGTCGATCGGCTCGCGGCTGAGCAGCAGGTTCGAGACCACCGCGCCGCCCTTCTGCGCGAGACCGGTCTGATCGAGGTGGATCGCGTAGCGACCCTCGAGCAGTGCCGCCGTGACCAGGATCGCGTCCACCGTGACCACGCCGGTGCCGCCGATTCCGACGAGCAGCGCCCGGAACGTGGCGTCGTCCGGCAACTGGCGGCTCGGCTCCGGCACTTCGTCTTCGCCGAGCGGCGCGGCCGCCGCGCGACGGACGGGCTTGGTGCCCTCGCCCAGGTCGACGGTCATGAAGGCGGGGCAGTCGCCCTCGATGCACGAGTAGTCCAGGTTGCAGGACGACTGGTGGATCTGGGTCTTGCGGCCGTACTCGGTCTCGAGCGGGGCGACGGACAGGCAGTTCGACTTCGCCGCGCAGTCGCCGCAGCCCTCGCAGACGGCGGGATTGATGTAGACGCGCTGGCTGGGCGTTTCCTGGATGCCGCGCTTGCGCTCGCGCCGCTTCTCGGCCGCGCACTGCTGGTCGTAGACGACGGCGGTCGGTCCCTTGATCGCCCGCAGCTCCTTGAGCACCTGGTCGTAGTCGCGGCGGTGCCGGATCTCGACCCCGTTGTCGTCCCGATGGGGGAAACGTTCGAGGTCCTCGGTCACCAGGACGACCCGCTTCATGCCCTGGAGCTGAAGCTGCTTCGCGACGCCCATCGAACTGAGCAGTCCGACCGCGTCCTGGCCGCCGGTCATCGCAACCGCCGAGTTGTAGAGGATGCGGAAGGTCATGTGGAGGTCGGCGGCGATGCAGGCCTCGATCGCCTTGCTGGCGGAGTGCGCGTAGGTCCCGTCGCCGACGTTCTGGAACACATGCTCCTGTTCGGTGAACGGCGCGAGGCCGATCCAGCAGGCGCCCTCGCCGCCCATCTGCGGCAGCCAACTGACGCCGCGGTCCATCCACATCGCCATCGCGTGGCAGCCGATGCCGCCGCCCGCGATGTCCGACCCCTCGGGAAGCTGGGTCGACGTGTTGTGGGGGCAGCCGCTGCAGAAGTAGGGAGTGCGCGGCAGCGCGGCCGGCAGGTTCGCGGCCAGCTCGGCGGACTCCGCGCCCGCCCGCAGAGCCGCCAGGTTCTCGGCCGGAACGGCGCCGGGGAGCCTCTGTTCGAGATAGGCGCCGAGGATCCGGGCCATGTCGTGGCCTTCGAGCTCCCCGTGCATCGGGAAGAGCGTCTCGCCTCGGGGCGTCTCCTTGCCGGCGACCAGCGGGCGGTTGGGCAGGTTGTAGAGAACCTGCCGGATCTGGGTCTCGATGAAGCCGCGCTTGTCCTCGACGACGACGATCTCCTCGAGACCCTCCGCGAACTCGCGCAGGCGCCGCGGTTCGATCGGCGCGATGCAGCCGAGCTTGAGCACGCGGATGCCGAAGCGGTCGAGCGCGGCCTCGTCCAGTCCGAGCAGTCCGAGCGCCAGGCGCAGATCGCGGTAGGGCTTTCCGGCCGCGACGAGCCCGAGCCGATCGCCGGGGCTCGCGCAGCGGATGCTGTCGAGGCCGTTGGCGTGGACGTACGCCAGAGCGGCCGCCGTGCGCTCGGAGAAGATCTGCCGCTCGAGTTCGATCGAGTAGGGCGGCAGCAGCCGCATGTCGAGCTGCTTCTCGAACCGGCGGCCGCCGATGTCGAGTTCGGGCAGGATCGGCGGTGGCGTTCGAGGCAGGTCGATCACCGCGCCGCCGTCAGCGACGTTCGTCACGATCTTCAGAGCCGTCCACAGGCCGGCGTACCGGGACAGCGCGATCCCGTGCAGGCCGAACTCCAGCACCTCCGCCGGATCGCCCGGGTAGAGCACCGGGATGGAGAGGTCGAAGAGGCTGATCGTGCTGTCGCCCGGGATCGTCGAGCTCTTGCAGGCGGTGTCGTCGCCTGCCAGCACCAGGGCGCCGCCGTGTTTGCCGGTGCCGATGAAGTTGCCGTGGCGGAACGCGTCGCCTGTGCGGTCGACCCCCGGGGTCTTGCCGTACCAGATGCCGACCACGCCGTCGAAGCGCTCGTGGGGGAAACGTTCCAGGAGCTGGGCGCCGTAAATCGCGGTCGCCGCCGTCTCCTCGTTGATGGCCGGCTGGCAGACCACGTCGTGTTCCGCCAGCAGCCTATGCGCTCGCTGAAGCTGCTTGTCGTATTCGCCCAGCGGCGATCCGGGATAGCCGCTGATGAAGGCGCCAACGCGCAGACCGGCTTCCCGGTCGCGACGGTGCTGGTCCATCGGTAGCCGGACGAGAGCCTGGATACCGGTGATTGCGACGCGGCCTTCAGAGAGCGTGTACTTGTCGTCCAATGAGAAGGCCGTCATTACCCCTAGTCTAGGAGCTTGCGCCGCAGAACGCTACGTGTGAGTTCCTCGGCGCAAGCTCCTGTGCGAGGACGGGATGGACCGAAACACTGAGCTTGCGAGGGGTTTCGGGGCGCTATCGCGCCGGCGTGGGAGCTGTCCGGCGTGGGGTGGCCGTGTCGTGCCGGAGTGGCCCGGGGACGCTCAGCCGCCGTGGACCGACTCGAACCACTCCCGGCCGGACGCAGCGGGCCGGCCGCGGACGATGGTCTGCTTGATCGCGCGGATGCCATGCGCGGGATAACCGGCAATGGTCTGAGAAAGTTCCCGCGACCGGTCGAGTACGGCGTCGTCGTCGACGACCTCGGCGGCGACGCCCATCCGTACGAGTTCGGGGCCTGTGTAGCGCCGGCCGACGATCGCCAGCCGCGCCGCCACGCCCTCCGGATGGCGCAGGCGCAGCCAGGCCATGTTCATCGGCGCCGCCATGCCCATCTGGATCTCGCCGACGTGCAGGAAGGCCTGTTCCCCGGCGACCAGAAGGTCGGCCGCCAGCGCCAGCGCCGAGCCTGCGTTGATCGCGAACCGTTCGAGCGCCGCGACGATCGGCTTCGGGCAGTCGTAGAGTGCCGCGTGGACGTCGAGCCAGAGTCCGCTGAAGGCCGGCATCCAGTCCGGCGGCGGGTCGGCGCGGAACTCCCCGAGGTCGAGGCCGGAGCAGAACGCGCCGCCGGCGCCGCGCAGGAGCAGGACGGCCACCTCGTCGTCCTCGGTCGCCGCGACGATCTCCTCGTGAAGGCGCTTTGCCAGCGGCCCCGTCACGGCGTTCCTGCGGGCGGGCCGGTTCAGGACGATCTCGGCGACACCGCCCTCGCGCGTCGAGAAGACCGGATCGTCGGACGGGTTCACGTCAGTCGCCCTGGGCGTCGACGAACCAGTCGCCCGGGAGTGGCTGTCCTTCGTAGAGCCGTCCCTGAAAGCGCCTCATGCCGTGCAGCCAGCGGTCGACGTCGGTCGCCTTGCGCCGGACGTACTCCGCGACTTCGGGGTGGGGAAGGACCCAGAAACGCTCCTGGCGGACCGCGTCGATGCAGGCGTCGGCGGCCTGTTCGGCCGTGAGGACGCCGTCGCCCGAGGCCACGCCGACGGACAGGCCCCGCCGCCGGTTCCGGTCGGGGCTGTTGGCGCCGATGTTCGTCTTCACCGCCTGCGGGCAGTGCACGGAAACCCGGATGCCCTGATGGCCGTGGGTGATCGCGATCCACTCCGCCAGCGCCACCGCCGCGTGCTTGGTCAACGAGTATGCGAGCGAGCCGATCTGGGTCAGCAGACCGGCCGCGGAGGCCGTACTCATGATGTACCCCTCGCCGCGCTCGATCATGGAGGGCAGGACGGCCCGCGCGGCGTAGACGTGGGACATCACGTGGACCTCCCACTGGTCGTTGATCTCCTTGTTCGGGACCTCCAGCCCGCCCATCGTCACGAAGCCGGCGTTCGACATGAAAAGGTCGATCGGGCCGATGTTCGCCTGCGTCGCCGCGACCAGGTCGCGCACCGCGCCCTCGTCAGCCACGTCGAGTCCCACACCCGTTCCGCCGATCGCTTCGGCGACTTGCTTGGCCCCCGCCTCGTCGAGGTCGGCGACGACGACGTGACGGGCCCCCTCGCGCTGAAACGCCTCCGCGAGCGCCTTGCCGATTCCGGAGGCGCCGCCGGTGACGACCATGATCCTGTTCGCGATGTCCACTTGCGTTCTCCTTGTGCCGATTACCCGGGCACCGTCTTTGGGCGGCCGGCGCGCAATCCTACGACTTGCCCTGCATGGGATCTTGACTCACAGTGCCTTACCCAAGTAGCGTCTTCGGTAAGGAAGCTTGATGATCGTCAAGATTACGTCGAAACGCCAGGTCACGTTTCCGGCGCGAGTACTCGACGCCCTTGGGGTGGGGCCTGGAGACCGGCTGGAGCTAGTCGAAGGTTCAGATGGCTTTCGGCTGCGCCCGCGCCGGATCCACCGTGAGCGTCTGGCGCCGCTGCGCGGCAAGTTGAAGAAGGGGGTCGGCTCGTTCGACCTCGAGTCGTTCCGCTCGCGAGGGCATGACCCGGCGCTTCGGGATTGACACCTCGGTCCTGGTGCGTTTGCTCACCGGGGAGCCCAGAGAGGACTTCCTGGACTGCGTGGCCGGGTTGATCTCGCTGGTCGAGCAGGAGGGAAGCGAGATCTTCGCCTCGAACCAGGTGATCGGCGAGGCGTACGTCGCCGTTCAGCATCACTACCGGGTACCGAAGTCGGAGGCCCGCGCCGGCTTGCTCGACGTGCTTCGCAGCGGTCTCGTCTCGCCCCTCAACAGGCGCGCGGTGTTCGACGCGCTGAAAGCAGCAGGCAGCCCAGGCCTGTTCGATCGTCTGATCGCCGATGATTACTCGCGTGCCGGGTTGGAGGTTCTGACCCTGGACCGCCAGATGGCGGACCTGGCCGGCGTGTCGCGTCTGAGCCTCCCCGCCCCCGGCGGCTGAGCACCGAGCGCGAAGGGTTCTTCCAAGTCAGGTTCGATGCCGAGGACGGATGGGGCGGCTACTCGGGCTGCAGCTCGATCAGGAAGCCGCCGCGGCGTTCGCCCGGCACCAGGTCGAGGGGTACGCCGAACCCGCCGTAGCCTTGCCGTTGGACCATCAGGGAGGTCGCCTCTCGAGGAGCGAACTCAAGCCGGTACTCGCCGTGGGCGTTGCTCTGGGTGAAGCCGGCCGGGATCCACTCCTCCTCGGCGCCCGGAGCGACCTCCGCTTCGGGGTCCACGACGATGGCGACCAGGTTGACGCCGGCGAGGGGTTCCCGGGTAGCGGCGTCGATGACGGTCCCGGCCAGCACTGCCGGTGGGTTCAGGTCGAAGAGGACATTCTGGTCGCCCTGGATTTCGATCTGCCGCGAGTGGGTGACGCCATTCGGTTCCGCGACCATCACCTTGAACGAACCGGCAGCCAAGCCTTCGATACGGAAACGGCCCTGCTGATCGATCCGTGCTGTGCGCGGCGGACCGTACCGCCTGGTGCCCTCGACGACGTAGACCTCGCCGCCGGCGAAGGGTCGCCCCTGGGACCGGATCTCGCCGGTCAGGGTGAAGCCGGGTTCGAAGTTCAACTCGACGAACGCTTCGCCCGGACCGGTCTCCAGGGTGACCGATCGCTCGACCCTGCGCCCGTCGCCTTCTTCGGCGCTGACGGTCCATCTCCCCGCTCCGAGAGCGTCCAGTTGAAAGCGGCCTTCGAGGTCGGGAGTCGTCATGCCGCCGAGGAGGCGTTCCTGGGCGGCCCTCACCGAGATGCCAGCGAGCGCTTCGGGCGGGCGGCCGGTGACGACGCCGCGCAAGGTGATGCCCCGGTGCAGCACGAAGTCGATGCCGGCGACCGACCCACCCTCGACGCGAACCGGGAAACGCCCGGACGTGGCTCGTGCGTAGCCGTCGGCGTGGGCCCGCAGGCTGTACCTGCCGTCGTCCAGGCCGCCGATTCGGTAGGTTCCGTCCTGGTCGGTGATGGCCTCGAGCGGGACCCCGGGAAGGTACCGTCGCCGGGCGTTGGCCTGTTCGTCCAGCGAGAGCGGCGGCTCGACCGGATGGGCCTCGACCCTTGCAAGCGTCACCGGCGAACCAGCAGCGGTAGTGACGGTTCCGGAGATCTCCCAGCCAAGTAGCAGCTTGAGATCGACCTCGTTCGTTCCAAGCTCGATCACGACTTCCGCCACACTGTCCCGGTAGTCCGGATGGCGGGCCACGATCCGGGCGGGACCCGAAGGAACGCGGTAGGCCTGGTAGCCGCCGCCGGCATCGGTTCGGGCGCTGTGGTGCGTTCCTGTCACCTGACCCGCCGGGTCGATCGGTTGAACGAGGATTTCCGCTCCGGCGACCGGCTCTCCGTAGCGGTCGGTCACCACGCCGGCGAGCAGGGCCTGGGCACGCAGACGGAGTTCGATCTCGCGTTCCTCGCCCGGCCGAAGCCGCACGGCGCCGACCTCTTCCGCCAACTGCTCGCCGGCGACGTCGATCGTCCAGGGTCCTGCTCCGAGAGCCTCGAAACGGAAGCGGCCGTCGCCGTCGGCCATCGCTTCGTGTTGGGTCAAAGCGGTACTCCACGCCGTCCGGCTGAAACCCGGGCTGCGGTCGAGTCTCAACCAGACGTACGCGTTGGCGACGCCCTCGCCGTCCGCGTCGAGAACCCGGCCAACGAGTCTGGCCCCCTCGCCCAACTGGACCTCGATCAGTCCCCCAGCCTGCGGGCGCACCGCGGCCATCTCGAACCGCTCGTAGCCTTCGGCCTCGACCACGAGGTCGGCCGGTTCGGCGCGCAGGCCGCCGATGCGAAACGTGCCGTCCGCTTCCGTGACTGCGGTCCTGATCTCGGGGTCGTGAGGCCGGCGATGGTCGATGTTGTTCTGGTGGGCTTTGACCTGGGCGCCCCCTACCGGGCGGCGCTGGAAGTCACGCACGACGCCCTCGATCGCCGCGCCGACATCGAGTGTGAGGGTACCCACGTCCTTCGTCCCCTCGCCCGACGGCACCTCGAATGCCATCGCCCGGACACTGACGTGTTCCGGATGACTCGCGGTCAGTTCATGGCGTCCGGGTGGGGTGCCGGCGAACTCGAACCCACCGCGGGCGTCGGTCGTGCTGGTCCTCCTGGCGGCGATGTTCTGCGAGTAGCCGCCGTCTCCCGTCACCGCGACCGGTAGCAGGGCGACTTCAGCGCCCGCAATGGGAGTGCCACGCGTATCGGTGATGGCCCCCTGGACAAGCCGGCCCCGGGTGAGCACGACCCGAACGGGCTCCCGCGTCGAGCCCGCGGGCGCCGCCGGAATGGAGATGGTTGCAGGCGCGTAGCTGTTCGCCTCGGCGTGGAGACGGTAGGTGTGACCGGACGCGACACCGGAGACGAAGAACGTCCCATCGGCGGCCGAGGTCGCCGTCCAGGTTCCGGGGCCGATGCTCCAGCCGCCACTTTGACCGGTCGGTTCGATCCACAGGGAGGCGCCCGCGACCGGCCGGCCGGCCGCATCGACGACCTGACCGCCGAGGAGCGCCGCCGGCGCCAGCACAATATCGACGCCATCGGAGGACCCGATTCGCTCGGCCGTCACCATGGCGCTGGTCGCCTGGTAGCCGTCGGCGGCGATGCCGACCTGCGCCCGGCCCCGGTGGAGCCAGGTGCGCAGGACGAAGGCGCCGCCCGGGCCTGATCGCGTTTGCTCGCCGGGTCGGTGCCAGATCGCCGCACCGGGGACCGGACCTCCGGTGCTGGCGTCGGTGACACTGCCGGCGATCTCGGCCGGCGGCCTGAGCCGGACCTCGACGTGCGCGGGGGCGTCGGCGTCGCCGGCCTCCGGTCCCAGGGGAGCGGTCCAGGCCAGGGAATGATCCTCGGCAACCGCCTGGTAGATGAGGCTCTGGTCCGACGTGAGGCCCACCGTCGCTTCGCCGCGTTCGTCGGTCAACGCCAGAGGCACGTCCTGGCTCTCGCCGACGGTGACCACCGCGCGAGGCGCCGGCGTGCCGTGCGGATCCAGCACGCGGACGGTGACGCCGACTCCCGGCGTCAACTCGAAGGAACCGCCGCGGTTTCCGACTGGCCCTGCACGCAGGCGGAACCCAGGTGCCGAAACGAAGGCGTTCACCTCCGCGGTCGGCATCGAGAACGTGGCGACTCCGGAAGCGTCCGTGCGGGCGGCGGCGCGCCAGAAGCGCGGGTAGATCCGTTGCCGGGGCTGATTCCATCGCGGCCGCGCATCGCCCGCTTCGGCGCGTTCCGAACGCCATAGGGTGGGGTCGGCAACGACCAGGGCGCCTTCGACGGGTTGGCCCTCGAGGTCCTTGGCGGCGATCGTCAGCGTGTGCCAGCGGGGGACTTCGATGGGCGGCAGGACGATCGGCGCCGCCAGTGGCGCCAGGGTATGGGACACAGGCGCCACGGCGACGCCGCGGGATTCGGGCGCCGCGCTTTCTGGCAGAGCGGAGACGTCCAGCCGGTAGGGCCCCGTGGCCGGCGCGGTTAGCCTGAAGGCGCCGTCCGGACCGGATCGGGTCGAGTCCACGGCCGCGCTCACGCGGCCGGACTCGCCGAGATCGTCGAGCCGGCGCTCGTAGCGGCTCGGGTAGGGCCGCAGTTCGAGATCCAGACCCGCGGCCGGCGCGCCCTCCTCGTCGACCAGGGTTCCCGTGACGGTAAGTGCGGGACCGGGCGGCGACTGGGCGTGCAGACGATCGGCGGTCAGTCCAGTCGAGAAACCAAGCGCCAGGCCCGCGCAAGCGGCGCCGAGCAGGATCTTCCGCATCGTGTCTTCTCCCCGGTTGTCGTAGCCCAAGCGCTACACGCACCACACTAGAGAGCCGAGCGGAAAGGGACCGGACACCAGATTGCGGATTCCGGCCATATTCGCTCAAGACCGGCCATTTTCGGCCTTCCGGGACCGCAACTCGAAGATCAGGCCCTGGCGGCGCTCCGCGGACGCCAGCTCGACGGGAACGATCAGTGTTTCGAAGCCTTCGCGCACGATCTGCAGATCGTAGGAGCCCGGGGCCGACCTCAGTTCGAACCTGCCATCCGCGTCGGTCAGCGTTGTACCGGCCATTCCCTGGCCCGAAAGCACCGCCGACGGGCCGATGGCGTCGGTGCCGGTCTGGACCTTAAGGAGGAACGCTCCAGCGAGCGGTCGTCCTTCGCTGTCGGTGACGACGCCGGTCAGCACCGCGGGCGATTCCAGGTCGAGGCGAAGCTCCTCGTCTTCCCGGAGCTCGACCTGGCGCTGGTAGACCGTGCCGGCGTTCACGCCGGCCGCCCCGGGGACGCGGATCAGCAGGTTGTAGACGCCGGGCTGCACACCCAGGAGTTCGAACCGCCCATCCCGGTCCAGGTCGGTCCAGCGCGGATAGATGTTGCCGCTGACGAGCGCGACGTTCCCGCCGCCCGGCGGCTGGCCGGCGACGGTCATCCAGCCGGTCAGATGCAGACCCTCCTCGAAGCTGAGTTCGACGGCCGCCTCGTCGCCCGGTGCGAGAGTGACGATCTGCTCTGCCCTCCGGCCGCCGAAGTCGTGGGCCGTCACGGTCCAGTCTCCCGGACCGAGACCGTCTATACGGAAGGCGCCGCTCGGGTCCTGTGTTGCCGTGCGGTAGTCCTCGTAGCCCTGTTGCACGCCGACGTCGAGTTCCGAGACCGGTTCACCGGCAATCCGCACTACGATCGCTGCCTCGGCAGGAAGCACCAGGTCCACGCCGGCAAGGGAGCCGCCCTCGACCTGCACTCGGTGGCCTGGGCCGCCCGCTCCATATCCATCGGCCCAGGCCCGCAGAATGTAGACGCCGGTGTCCAGGCCGGCCAATCGATAGTCGCCGTTGCGGTCGCTTGTGGCATGGGCGGATTGGTGCGCGCCGCCCCGCCGCCAGACCAGGTCGTCGGAAAACGGATCCTGCCCCGGCGCGGGTTGGAGTTCCGCGTCGATCTCGGCAAAGGCGACCGGAAGCCCGTCCTCGGACCGTAGCGTGCCGGTGATCTCGAGACCTGGCTGAAGCGTCAACGAGATTTCGTTCGACCCCGATTCGAGGCGGATCCCGCGCTGGATGACCCTGTACTCCGGATGGCTGGCGATGATCGTGGCGGCGCCAGCCGGGAGTCGACGGTGCTCGAAACGGCCACGTTGATCCGCTTCCGCCTGCCACGACGGTGCCGATCGCTGAGGCGACGCCCCGGCAGTTTCGCGGCTGCCCATGATCGTGATCTCGGCGTTCGCCACGGGTTCGCCGTCGTGGTTCGTGACGATGCCGGTGACCTCGGCGTCGGCAGTCGGCAGGACGAGTTCGATCTCTCGCACGACGCCCTCCTCCAGGCGGATGGGGCCGCTCTCGGCACGACTCGCACCTCCCTCCCGAGCGAAGGCGGACGCACTCCACGTGCCCGAACGCAGGAGGTCGAGGCGGAACCTGCCGTCGGCATCGGTTTCTGCCATCGCCGGGCTAAGCGAGCTGCGCCACACGTCGGGATCGAAGCTGTAGATCGTCACGAAAGCACCGGAGACCGCATCGCCGACCGCGTCGACCACGCGCCCGGTCAGCGTGGCGCCACGGCCAAGCTCGATCTCCAGCAGCTCGCCGCCGGGCCCTACTGCCTTCAGGCTGTAGGGCGCGAAGCCGTCCGCCTCCACGGCGACTTGAACCGGCAGCTCCCCCAAGTCCTCCGATGCGGAAGCGCCCTTGGTCGTCCGTGGTTGCGTCCCGGGAACCGGCCTCGACCGGGCCCGGGACGGGACGATCGTCGAAGGCACTGACCCGCGCGCCGGCAACGGGCCGCTGATCGGGGCCGAAGACGAGGCCCTCGATTTGCTTTCCCGGCGTGAGCGTGAAGACACCGGTTTCGACGTCGCCTTCGCCGACGGGGATGGCGATGCTCATCGGCGCGCGACCCGTGAACTCCGCATGGTCGACCGTGAGTTGATAGCTGCCGGCGCTCACGGCCGGAAACTCGAAGACGCCCTCCGCGTCGCTGGTGGCGGTCAGGTTGGCGTCCCGGCTCACGTAGAGGCCGCCGCGGGCGTCGCGCATCGCCGGCACCATGGCGATGCTGGCTTCCGGCACGGGCCGTTCATCGGTGTCGACGACCCTGCCCCAGGTCCGGTGGCCGCGGCTGAGGACGATGTCGAGGGCTTCCTGGGCGCCGGGGGTCCCGGTGCCGGGCAGCTCGACGGAGTAGCGCACGAACCCCTGGGCTTCGACAGTGACCAAGTAGGAGGCTTGGCGGTCGAGACCGTCCAGCCGGAACGTCCCATCGGATGCCGCGATCGTCTGGTGATCCCGGCCGTAGGCGCTCCGCCACCGATAGTAGGTGCCCGATCTTGCGGCGTGCGTTCCGTCCTCCGCCGGGTCTATCCGGTCGACCAGCAGGCGCGCTTCGGCGACCGGGTGTCCGCTGGAGTCGGTCACCGTGCCGGTGAACGTGGCGGCCGGGTTCAGCACGGTGGAGATGATCTCACGAGGCGCCTCGGTCTGCTGCTGCGCATGCAAGGCGCCGTCAGGCGGCTCGAGCAGCGCCGGCAGGCAGAGCAGCGCCGCGACCAGCGGGGCCGCGAGCCGGCGCGCGCCGGGAGGCGGTTGCCGAGTACGGTGCCTGGTAGCTGCTCTCATGCGATCCGACCCGAGGTCCAGGAGGAGCGGTAGTCGGTGAGGCGACCCGCGACCCAGTCTAACGCCGTGGAGTTGATGCGGGATCCCTTGACGAAACGCCCCGGATCTGTTCGTGTTCATGAACTGTTCACAGGGATGGGCAGCGTCCTGGAGGAGCGAGACGAATGGTGAAGCACCGAACCAGTCTTCTGGTTGCCTTGATCGTGGCACTGATCGTGCCGCAGGCGGCCCACGCCTACCTCGATCCGGCGTCGGGCAGCATGATCCTCCAGGCGGTCATAGGCGGCGTGGCGGCCGGGGCGCTCGCCGTCAAGTACTACTGGCGGCGCATTCAGGCATTCTTCGGCTACGGCAGCACCGACGAGCCCGAGTAGTGCGGGCCGGGGCCGCGAGCGAGTCCCAGGCCGAGCCTTCCTCCTTCCGCGATCCGGCGGGGCAGGTGATCGAGGGCCGAGACGGCCGCATCTTCCGAAGCGTCGCGCCGGCAGCGGTGGAGGAGTACCGCTACGTGCGGAAGTGTGGCCTCGTCGATGCGCTGGTCGTCGAGGGAGCGCTGGTGCCGGCGGAAGAAGTAGACCCGGTCGAGGCGGGTGTGCCGCCGCCGCCCGGAGGGTTGGTCCTGGAGCATCCCCGGCTGCCCTTCATCTCCTATCCGTACGAGTGGCCCTTCTCGCTGCTGAAGGAGGCGGCGCTCCACCACCTGGAGATGCAGATCCGGCTGCTCGACAGGGGCATCTCGCTCTCCGACGCGAGCGCGTACAACGTGCAGTTCAAGGGCGCCAAGCCGGTCTTCATCGACTGGCTGTCGCTGCGGCGCTATCGCGAGGGCGAGTACTGGGAGGGCCACTCGCAGTTCTGCGAGCAGTTCCTGAACCCCTTGCTGCTGGCTGCGGAGCTCGGCGTTCCCCACAACGCCTGGTATCGGGGGATGCAGGAGGGTATCCCGGCCCGCGAACTGGCGGCCCTGCTGCCGCGTCGTAAGCGCTGGTCACCAAGGATGCAGGCGCACGTCCTGCTGCCGCTTCGCTTTGAACGCCGCGCCGGCTCGCGGAGTGAAGCGGCGAAGCGGACGGAGAGACGTCCGCTGCCGCGGAACGCGTACCGCGGTCTGCTCACCCAGCTTCGGCGCTGGATCAAGAACCTCGTACCCATGGGCACGGACACGACCTGGAGCGACTACTCGCTGCTGACCAGCTACGACACGGGCGAAGCCTCGCGCAAAGCCGAATCCGTGCGCTCGTTCATCGCCGAGGCGCCGCCGGAACAACTCTGGGATCTCGGCTGCAACACAGGCGAGTTCTCCGCGATTGCCCTCGAAGAGGGCGTTCGGGACGTGATCGGTTTCGATGCCGATTTCGGCGCGCTCGAGAGCGCCTGCGCGCGGGCGCAGTCCGATCGGCTGCGCTTCCTGCCGCTCTACCAGGATCTGGCGAATCCGTCGCCGGACCAGGGCTGGTCGCAGGTCGAGAGACGCTCGCTGGCACGCCGCTCCGGGAGCGCGGGCGCGCTGGTGGCGCTGGCCGTCCTCCACCACCTGGCCATCGGCCGCAACGTGCCGTTGCCCCGGATTGCGGCTTGGCTCGTCTCCCTTGCGCCGCGGGGACTGGTGGAGTTCGTTCCCCAAGGCGACCCGCGGGTCGACGATCTGCTCACGTTGCGGGGCGACCGCTTCGCCGACTACACGCCGGAGGCGTGGGAGGCGGCGCTCGAACCGTACGCCGCGATCCGTCGCGTGGAGACAGTGTCGGCGAACGGACGGAGGTTGTACACGTACGAGCGGAGGTGACTCCCGGACAGCGACTCGTCGTCGGCTGGCCCGCTTGCCGTTCTCGGTCGCCCGCGTTTCACTGGTCCGAAGCGTCCGGCGGAGCCGGCTGCAGCTGGACGACCAGACCCGTCTGGCGTTGTCCGGGAGCGATGGTGAGCGGCAGCAGAGCGCTCGCGTAGCCCTCGCGGGTGACCCGCAGTCGCTCGACGTTCGGGCCGAGCTTGAGTTCGAACCTGCCTTGCGCGACGGTGAACGTGGAGCCAGCGACTCGGACGGCGGAGGTGTTCTCCTCTCTCGCCAGGGCGGCGATCTGGGAAGCCTCGCCGGCCATGAGTGAAGCGCCGGCGAGCGGCTTCCCGGTGATGGCGTCAACGACGACGCCGATGACCGCCGCCGGGGGCTGGACATCGATGCGAAGGCCCGCGACGTCCGTTTGCAGGTCGATCGACCGGTGCTCCGTGCTCCCGGTGGGTTGCTGGATCGTCAACTCGTAGGAGCCGGGTTCCAGGCCTTCCACTTCGAACTGCCCAAGGTGGTCGATTTGGGTCCACCGAAGGTCCTCGGTTCCAGCGGGCATGGTGCCCAGGAAGGTGCCGCCCACCGGTTGGCCGTCCACCAGGACCTGTCCGCTCAAGCGGAGGCCGCGTTCGAACGCGAGCTCGACGAACGCGTCCGCGCCCCCGCGCGGAATCGTCACGGAACGCTCCACTGGGCGCGACTCGAAGCCGCGGCCTTGCCTCGCCACGACCTGCCACTCGCCGGCAGCCATGCCCTCGAAGGCGAAGTTCCCCTCGGGATCCGGCGCCGCGACCTCCCAGTCGGCGTTTCGCGTGGCGCTGATCTCGACACTGGACAGGTCGGAGACATCCAATCCGGTCACGACGCCGACGATCGAAGCGCCGGCTTCCAGCACGATGTCGACACCGTCCACGGACTGGCCCTCGATCTCGATCGACTGGCTGGGACCGTCGCTTGCGAAGCCGGGCGCGCTGGCGACAAGGAGATACTTGCCGGGCTCCAGGCCGGTGAGCTGGAACCGCCCGCCCTGGTCGGAGACCGTCTTGACCGGCTGACTGACGTAGCGGCGGAAGGTGGCGGGGACGTTCAGCGAGTCCTCCGCGTGGGCCTCCACAGTCGCCAGGCCCAGCGGAGTTCCGTCTCCCGACCGGACGGCGCCGCCGGCGCCTAGTTGAACCACGAGCTCGTTGTTGCCGGGCTGGAGGACCATCCGCGTCGATTCGTCCTGATACAGGTCGTGCTCGACGGACACCTCCACGTCGCCGGGTACGACCCCGATCTGCACTTGGCCGCTGGCGTCGGTTGTGCCGTACCCCATGGACCGGATGGCGCCCTCCTCTGCGACCCGAATCCATGCACCCGAGACTGGTTCGCCCAACGGCGTGGACGCGATCACTCCCAGTCGATCCTGGGTTCGCAACTGGAGGCCGATCTCGCGCTCGGTTCCAGGTTGCAGTTCGATGCCGTCGAGGGTGGCCTTTGCCAGGCCCAGCCGGGCCTCGAGCGACCAGATACCTCGGTCGACGTGCTCGAAGCGGAAGCGTCCATCGCCGTCGGTTCTCTTGAGAAAGTCCTGCGCTGACCATGCGCGGTTGCGCATCTGGGTTCGGAAGTCGTGTTCCAACATCACCTGGACTCCGGCAGTGGGCCGTCCATCGGTGTCGAGGACCCGGCCGGTCACCGGCGCTCCGGTCTTCAACTCGATCAGGATGGGTTCTTCGAGTCCCGGTCGCACACCCGGCAGCGAGAGCGGGGTGTATCCGTCGGCGCGGGCCGTGAGGTCTACGAGTTCGTGTGGAAGGCCGGTAAGTACGAAAGCGCCATCGGTGTCCGAGGTCGCGGTGCGCTCCTGGTCCCGGTCCATCGAGAGCGGGACCCGGGCGCGAATCTCGGCACCAGCCGCCGGCTGGCCTTGCGGGTTCGTGACCAGCCCTTTGATTCGTGCGCCCGCCACGAGTGTGAAGACGCCCAGATCGATGTCCCCTTCGCCGGCCGGCACTTCGGTCCTGGGGGCCCCGGACCTCACGTACTCGGTGTGCGACACAAGAACTTCGTACTCGCCCGCAGCGACTGCCGCGAAGCTGAACGCTCCCTGTTCGTCAGTCGCGGTGGGTTCGGTCGCGTCGAGGCGCTCACGGAAGAACCGCCGCTCCTGGTCCAGAGCCCACCGGAGTTTGACTTCCGCGCCGGCGACCGGATTGCCTTCGGTGTCGGTCACGCTTCCTCGGGCCTGGCGCCCCCTGGTCAGCATGATGCGAAAGGGCTGCGCCGCGGCGCCGGCTTCGATCGGCGGTAGTTCGACGACCGTGCTGGAGTACCCCTCCGCCCGGGCGGTAAGGCGGTATGCGTTGTCGTATGCGAGATCCGGCAGCCGGAAGGAACCGTCCTCGGCCGATGTCGCTCGTTGTGGACGTGGCGTTCCGGAGGACGAGGTCAGCCGCTCGTCGCGCGTTTCGGCCCAGATGTTCGCGCCGGCAACGGGTCGATCGTGAGCGTCGGTGACCAGGCCGGCAATGGAAGCCGCCGGTGTCAGTGCGACCGTCACTTCGGCTGGGCCGGCTGCTTCGGGTATCTCGCTGTTGACCCGGGCGGTCACGTAGCCCGCCGCGTTCACCGAGAAGCGCGTTGCATCACGCCTTGGCCGGGTCGTCAGGTCGAAGACGCCGTTCGGGCCGGTAAGGGCGTTGTCTCCGGGAGACGCTCCGACCCAGACGGCCGCGCCCTGGATCGGCAACTTGGACACGGCATCGACGACGCGACCGGGAATCCGTAGCGGTTCCTCGAGCCGGACGTCGATGACGGAGGGATCCGTGTCGGACTCGGCGGTGACCCGCGCCTGCGGCGTACTGCTGGCGAAGGCGTGGTCAGCACGTTCGAACTCGTACTGGCCCGAAGTGTCGGCAAGGCGCGGAACGAACGCTGTACCGGAATCGTCGGTTACCGCCAGTGGCACACGGGTTTGGCCCGTCGCACGGATCAGAACGCGGGGAGCCGGTTCCCCGTCCGGACCGCGGACCCGGAAGCGGATTCCCGCCGCCGGTGCGAGACGGAGGGCGATTCTCCCTGACTGTGTTGTGGCGGTAGTGACGAGGAACCCGGGCGCGGAGACGACGACGCTCGCCTCCGTGGTTGGCATCAGGAACCGGACGATGCCCGTCGTACCGGTTCGTGCGGCCGCGCGATGGAACCAGGGGTAGAGGCGCTCCGGCTGTTCGTGCGCGGGCACACGAGTCCAGCGGTCGGACCTCGCCGCCGTGGCAACGGCGATGACGCGGGCTCCTTCCACGGGTTGAGAGTTGGCGTCCAGCACCTGGACCGCGATGTCGTGGCGGTCGGCCAGCTCATTGGGTTCCAGGGTCCGCGACACCTTGAGCGGCGCCAGGTTCCAATAGACCCTGGGGAGCACGGCGCCGGACCGGTCGGTGGGCACCGGTGGCCGGATCTCGAGAACGTAGGGTCCGGGGAGTGGGGTCGAAACCGAAAAGCCGCCGTCCGGCTCGGAGTGCATGCGGTCCACGGCCTGCGGCAGCGCGTCCGGCTGGCCCAGGAGATCGAGGCCGATCTCATAGGCACTCGGGTAGGGACGGAGCGTGACCTCGACACCGGGGGTTGAGATGCCGCGTTCGTCGACGAGCGTGCCGGCAAGGGTGAGAGACGGCTCGGCCGGCCGAGCGTGGACTCCGCTCGCGGCGAGCCCGGTCAGGCTGGGCAGGCCGACGCACAGCAGCAGTAGGAGCCGGCGGGTCCTGGATGTGTGTTGATGGCGGTTCATTGATGTCGGTTGCTTCGCCTTCCAAGGCGGTGTACCCGCCAGGGGGCCGGCCAATGACCGCTTCGCCGTTGGCGTCGGTCACAACGAGAGGTGTGTCGGCGCCGGCGAAGGCGCTCGGATGCGGTCGCAGAACGATCTCGATGTCGGCAGCGGGAGCACCGGGTCGGTCGATGAGTGTACCGCTGACGGTGGGCTGGGCTTGAAGCGCGCCGGTGATCAGTCCGGCGAAGCCGAGACACAGCAGTGTTCGGGGCGTACCTGACCGCAACGCGTGCTTGAACCCGGTCATTCGGCCCGGTCACGGTTTCGATACTTCTGCTTCTGCTAACCGGCTGCGGCTACTGCTTGCCGTTTGTACCGATCGGAGATGCCGGCTGCGTCAGGGCCGGCGAGGGGGCCGAGTCGCGGCACCGCGGGACGCGGCTGACCTTGAAGATCGCCCCGTTGGACCGTCACTCGGTCCAGCAGTTCGGGCTCCTGCAGGATGCGGACGGGCGGGCGAGTTACTCCTCCGGCCTTCATGTGACGAGTTGGCCGTTGCGGTCCGGGAGCGCCTTCCGGCACGCTTGGCGGAACGGATCGACTGCCGGCCAGCTGCGCGCTGAGGCTCCGCGGCGGGAGTCAGCCCGCGTTCGCCGCCTCGAACGCGGCCGCGATGGCGAGCGTTATCCGATCGCTGCCGCGCGGAGACACGATCTGCAGGCCGACGGGCAGGCCCGAGGGACCGACTCCGCACGGCACCGAGATCGCCGGGCAGCCGGTGACGGTGATCGAGTAGCAGGAGGCCATCCAGTCGGTGTACCTCTTCATCGGCTGACCTTCGATCTCCGCGGGGTAGGGCTGGTCGACGTCGAACGGCAGGACCTGGACTGTCGGCAGCAGCAGGGCGTCATAGCGCTCGAAGAACTCGACAACCCGGCAGTGGAGGCGGGTGCGCTCTGCGTGGGCCTTTGCGACGTCCGGACCGGTGAGCGCGAGGCCGCGTTCGATCTCCTCGATGACGGTGTCCTTCATCTGCCGGCGGTGCTCGGGGAACAGCGGCCCCAGCTTGTCGGCGAACAGGTTGGCGCGCAGGGTGCGGAAGATGTAGCCCGCGCCGGAGAGATCAGGCGCGGCTTCCTCGACCTCGGCACCCAGGTCCCGGAACACCGGCAGGGCCGCTTCACAGACCTCGACGACCTCGCGTTCGACCGGGTAGCGGCCGAGGTTCGGGGTCCAGGCGAGGTGAAGGCCATGGAGATCGAGCGGCTCGACCGGGTGGAAGGGCGTAGGGGGCGAATGCAGCGAGATGGGATCCCTCGGATCGGGCCCGGCGATGGCCGAGAACAGAAGCGCCGCGTCGGCGACGTTTCTTCCCATCGGCCCGAGCACGGCGAGATCGTCCCAGGCCTGCTCTGGAGGCACCCGCGGCACCCGGCCTGGCGTCGGGCGGAAGCCGACGACACCGCAGAAGCTGGCTGGGTTGCGGAGCGAGCCGCCGAGGTCGCTACCGTCGGCGATGGGCAACATGCGGCTCGCGAGCGCGGCAGCAGCGCCGCCGCTCGAACCGCCGCAGTTCCGGCTGGGGTCCCAGGGGTTGCGTGTCTTGCCGAAGACGGGGTTGAAGGTCTGCGACCCGGCGCCGAACTCGGGTGTGTTCGTCTTGCCGACGACGACGGCCCCCGCGTCGCGGATCCGTTCGACGATCAGAGCGTCGAAGTCGGGGACGTTGTCCGCGAAGATGGGCGAGCCGAAGGTGGTGCGGACGTCCTTCGTCGGCACCAGGTCCTTGATCGCGGTCGGCAGGCCGAGGAGGGGTTTCGCCGCCGCGACCTCCGGATCGCGGCGGCGCAGGTCATCGGCGGCCCGGGCCTGCTCGAACGCTTGGTCGCGGTCGAGGGTGCAGATCGCGTTGAGTTCCGGGTTGCGCCGGTCGATCCAGCCGAGGTGCGCCTCCAGAACCTCGACCGCCGAAACCTCGCCGCGTGCCAGAAGCGCGGCGAGGTCGACAGCGGTGCGGGTGCACAGGTCGGGGGCCCCGGAGGCTCTCCTCGTCACTCGGCGCCGGTGCTTGCGCCGCTTCCGCCTGTCACGTGCTCGGCGAGGAAGGCCCGGATGACCCGGAAGATCTCCTGCTGCTCGTCGGGCGTGAAGTTGCCGTGGCCCTTGCCGGGCACGGTGTGGATCCTGTTTGCGACACCTGCCTTGTCCAGCTTGGCGTGCAGGTCGAGGGCGTGCTGGTAGGGCACGATGTTGTCGACGTCGCCGTGGATGGTCAGGATCGGCGGCAGTCCGGACCGCACGTAGGTGACCGGCGACACGCGCTTGGCGAGTTCCATGCGGTCGCTGCGGGAGCCCATCCAGGCGACCGCGTAGCTCTTCGCGTTGACGCCCTCGAGCAGGTCGCCGACGTCGGTGATCCCGAACCAGTTGACGATGGCGGCGACCGGCATTTCGTACTCGTCGGCGGCGGCCCAGCCCGGACGGTCCGGGTCGCGACCGGGGCAGAGCCGGTCGAGGCCGGCGGAGGCCGGCAGCATGCCCGTGGTCAGGGACAGGTGGCCGCCGGCCGAGGCGCCGGTGACGACCAGGCGGGAGGTGTCGATGTTGTAGTCCTCCGCGTTCTCGTAGATCCAGCGCAGCGCGCAGCGGCAATCCTCCACGGCGCCGGGTGCCAGGGCATTGCGTCCCAGGCGGTACTCCACGTTGACCACCGCCCAGCCCATCTCCATGTAGGGGAGCCCGCGCAGCACGGTGCTCTCCTTCGTACCGCCGACCCAGCCGCCGCCGTGGATGTAGATCAGGGTGGGTACCGGCCCCTCGCTGCGGGGGGTCATCACGTCGAGCTTCGACTCGTAGCCGTCCGCCGTCAGATAGGTGATGTTCGGCGCCACCCGGTACTTGCTCATGATGTCGACCGTCACGGAGTCGCTCTGGGCGAGAGCGGGAGCGGTGAAGAGCAGTACGGCGGTTGTGATGGCCGCAGCCATCGCGGCGCTGTGTGGAGTTCGGGTGAGTCGAGTCACTGGAAGCCTCCCTTGTCGGACCGGGATGTGGATGGAGAACGCAGAGTGTAGCGATCAGCCGACGATGCCGCGGCCGCGGTAGTCGGCGAGCTCGTCGTTCGACAAGCCGAGGAGTCCGCCAAGGATCGCGTCGGTGTGTTCACCCAGGAGAGGCGCGCGGCGCGGCGTGAGGTCGCGGCCCTCGATGCGGAAGGGTGGGCCGACGAGTTCCAGGTCGCCCCATTCGGGGTGCTCGACGGTGACGAAGGAACCCCGGGCGCGAAGATGCGAGTCGGCGTAGAGGTCCCGGGCGTCTCGCGAGGGCGCGGCGGCGACGCCGGCGGCGCAGAGTTCCCGGGCCATCCAGTCGCGGTCCCGTTCCCGGGTCCAGGCACCGACGATCTCGTCGAGTTCGGCCTCGTTCCGCTTCCTGGCCGCGGCGGTGGCGAAGCGGTCGTCCTCCGCCAGCTCCGGCCGGCCCATCGTCGCCGCCAGACGGCCGAACTCGTCGTCGCTGTGCACTTCGATCGCGAGCCAGCGGTCGATGCCCCAGCAGCGGTAGACGCTGTGCGGCGCGGAGCTCCGGTGCGCGTTGCCGTTGCGCTCCGGAATCTCGCCGGTCATCTCGTACTCCAGGAGCACCTCGCCGAGGATCGAGCTGACGCCCTCGCACTGGGAGTAGTCGATGAACTGGCCTTGGCCGGTCTGTTGGCGGTGATGCAGGGCCGCGACGATCGAGAAGGCGAGCGTGATCGCGTTCATCAGGTCGACGTCGCCGCCGCTGTGGGTCGGATGATCGTCCGGGTAGCCGGAGATGTACGCGCCGCCGGCAACGCCCTGGTGGACCATCGCGTAGCCCAGGTACTCGGTTTCCGGGCCGCCGTGGCCGCGGCCAGACGAGGAAGCGACGATCAGCTCGGCGTTCTTCCGGCTGAGGTTCTCGTAGTCGAGGCCGAGCTTGACCATGGCGCCGGGGCGCATGTTGTCGTAGACGACGTCGCACTCGGCGGCGAGGCGGAGGGCGAGTTCGCGGCCTTCGCGCCGCGAGAGGTCGAGCGTCAGCGAGCGCTTGTTCAGGTTCATCGTGTTGAACGCCATGCCGGTGTCCGGGCCGATCTTCCGCGGCGCTTCGTGCGATCGCGGCCAGACGACGGAGCGGCGGGTCAGGTCGAGGCGTTTCGGCCCCTCGACCTTGATCACGTCGGCTCCCAGCGCCGAGAGCAGGACCCCGGCGTAGGGACCGGCCCAGACCCAGGCGAACTCGGCGACGCGGATGCCCTCGAGCGGCAGGGAAGTGGGCGACGGCGCGGCGGCCACCTCGGCGTGCGCCGAGGCGACCGAAGTTGCGGCCCCGGCGGGGGCGCCGCCGTTCAGTTCGCTCCGGATCTCCGCCGAGTGCTGGTCCAGGAGCGGCGCCGGGCGGGAGACGCGCGGCTTCGAGGCGCCCATCCGGTACGGCCAGCCGGCGTAGCGCTTCGTTCCGGTGCGGGGGTGGTCGACATCGGTGAAATAGTCGCGGGCCTCGTACTGCCGGTAACCCATGACGTCCGCGGCGTCGTGGATCGGGCCGACGGGAATGCCGAGCTGCGCGGCGCTGTGGTACAGGTCGTCGCGTTTCTGGTCGTGCGCCCAGGCATCGACCTGGGGCGCGATCTCCATCAGGTGGTGGGAGCGGTAGGCCATGTCCTTCCACTCATCTCCCTCGCACCAGGAGGGAGAGCCCATCAGTTCGCGGAAGAGTTCGAAGTGGTGGTCGTCGAAGGCGTTCAGGATCACGTAGCCGTCGCTGGTCTCCAGACGGCCCATGGCGGGCGGACGGTCCGGCACCCGGGACCACGTGGTCTCGTGGTAGCGGGCGCTGGCCAGTAGCGGCGCCACCAGGCTGACCATCACGTCCTGGATCGACACGTCGACCCGGGCGCCAGCGGCGCCGCGGCGGCGCTCGTAGAGCAGCGCCGCGACCGCGAGCGCCGTCACCAGGCCGCCGTGGTAGCCGGCCTGTTGACCGCCCAGGGTGACCGGCGCGCGGTCGATGTTGCGTGACCGGGCGGGCATCTGGTTGACGAGGCCGCCGCCGTGGGCGAGGGTCAGCTCCCCGGCGGGAGCGGCGGCCCTTGGGCCCTCGAGGCCGTACGGTGTGACCGCGGCGACGATCAGATCGTCCGGTGGCTCGACCGGCGGCTCGCGGTCGGCGATCAAGACGGCGGCGTCGCCGAGAAGCGCGCCGAAGGTCTCCAGGTCGCGGTCGTCGTCCAGGTCGAGGACGATGCCGCGCTTGCTCGTGTTGCAGTACAGGAACAGCGGCGAGCCTTCCGGGTCGGAGGTCTTCGCGGGGTCTGCGCTGTTCACGCGGCGAGTTCGATCGCCGGCCGGCGGCTCGACCTTGATCACGTCGGCGCCGAGGTCGGCCAGCAGCTTGCCGCAGTACGGGCCCGCGACGCCCTGGGCGAGTTCGATCACGCGGAAGCCGGCGAACGGTCCGCTCTTGGCCGCTTCCTTCCTCTCGGAATCTGTCATCTCAGCTTGTACGCCTCCCGTGCCGAGCGCAACCACTCGTGGTCGTCGTCGTCTCCGAAGTAGTAGAAGACCGCCCCGTTGGGGAGCATCAGGACGCCGATGCCGCCATAGCCGAGCATCTGGCGCACCCAGATCTCCTTCGTGCCGGCGCCGCCGTCCGGAACCTGGATCTTCCGGGACCAGACGGAGTTGTTGTACTTGTTCGGCTTGGCCTGGTGGACGGCGTCGAGACCGCGGTCGTCGGGATCTTCCTGCATGGCCGCGGCCAGCAGGTCGGGATGAAGCAGTTGCCGGTCACCGATCCGGCCGCGGTCCTTGTTCAACAGGTTGGCGATTTTCAGAATGTCGTCAGGGGTCCAGAACATGCCGTAGCCGCCGAAGGGCCGGCCGCCGGCCCGGTTCTCGGTGCGCACCGCCTGAAGCGCGCCCGCCGACAGCCCCAGCGGCCGGTAGACCTCGTCGGCGACGAAGGCCAACAGGTCGGCGGGCTCCTTCTTCGTGGCGCCGACCAGACGGCCGAGGTACTCGGTCATCGCGTACGTGAGCAGGTAGGTATCGGTCGTGTGGTACACCCAGCGCCGGCCGGGCGGCTCCCTCGCGGTGTAGGCCAGGGCGCCCCGGAGCCTGCGGTTCTGGTTCTCCACGACGAAGAAGTTCAGTTCGGTGGTCGTGTCCTTCTCGTCCTCCTGGTCGGCGGGATCCCAGTAGTGGCCGGTGGCCATGTCCAGGGCGTGCTCGAAAGTCACGTCCTGCCAGGCGTCCTTCGGCGGCTTCGGCAGGTAGTCCCGGAGGAGCAACTGCGCCACATCGTCGCCGTGGAGCTGAGCCAGCCGCAGCAGGGCCACCGCGGCGAAGGCGGTCTTGGCGGTCGAGTAGGACGGCAGGCGGATCTGGTCCGGATAGGGATAGTCGCCATGGCGCGTGCGGACGGGGCCCGCGTAGTGGATACCCCCGAACGCGACGCCGTGGGCGGTCAGGTGCTTGTGGTCCATGCCGCCGCCGAACGACTGCGGGTAGACCTGGACGCGCGGGTGGTCGTTTCGGATCTCGTCGATCGGTCGCACCGGTATCCGGGCTCGGACTTCCGCCGCGTAGGCGGCCGCGACCGCGTCGGCGTTCGGCGCCTCGCCGGCCGTGTAGCGCGTGGGACCTGCGCCCCACAGGTCGAACCTGAAGTACTTGCAGGTCTCCTGTGTCACCTGGAAGGCTGCGGGCGAGGTACTGCTGCCGTCGAAGAGGAAGGACACGACGCCGTGGTATGCGCAGTTCTGATTGCGCTCGACCAGGGTGATCGGCAGCGACGCCCGGCTGCTGCCGCCGTCTCCGCTCTCGCTCCAGATTCGCCCCGCGCCGACGATCGCGTTCCAGTAGGCGTCACCGGTAAAGCGGAGTGCGCGGTTTGCCGGGATCAGGTGGGAGCCGCTCTGGGTGAGGACGACGTCGAGCCGCGGAACACGGCGCAGGGCGGCGACGATTGGCGGCTCCTGCGCTCGCGAGTAGAAGTCATGGTGAACGGTCCACGAAGACGCGCCACCACCGAACAGTTGCAGGGTCCCCCGCATCTGGTGGCGTGGAGGTGCCGCGTCTTCGGGCAGTGCGAAGGCCGCATTGTCGATCGGCGACAGGAGCTCGCCGGCGTGCAATTGCGCCGCCGGCAGCAGGGTCCGCGCCACGTCGCCCGAGCCGGTCAGAGGGTCGCCGGGCAGGTTCACGGCCGTCGCCGGCGCCGCCACGCTTACCGCGAAGGCGAGCGCAGCGATGGGGGAGGCAGCGGCCATGGCGGCTGATGGTAGCTTGCCCGCCACGGTGCGCTCATGTATATCCACCTGATCGACGGCACCTACGAGCTCTTTCGCCATCACTTCGGCGCTCCGAGCTACCGGAACGACGATGGGCTCGAGGTCGGTGCGGTGCGCGGGGTCGTGTTCTCCGTGCTCGGCATGTTTCGCGATGGCGCGACCCACGTCGCCGTGGCTACCGACCAGGTCATCGAGTCGTTTCGCAACGAACTCTGGCCCGGTTACAAGACCGGCGAGGGGATCGACCCGGAGCTCCTGGACCAGTTCCCGCTGCTCGAGGAGGCGCTGGACGCACTCGGGGTGGCCGTCTGGCCGATGGTGGAGCACGAAGCGGACGACGGACTGGCCAGCGGCGCCGCGATGGCTGCCGCCGACGAGCGGGTGATCGAGGTCCGGATCTGCACGCCCGACAAGGATCTGGCGCAGTGTGTGGACTCCGGCCGTGGCGGCCGCGTGGTGCAGGTCGACCGCCGCCGCGGCCTGCGATGGGATGCGGACGGCATCCGGGAGAAGTTCGGTGTCGAGCCCGAGTCGATCCCGGACTACCTCGCCCTGGTCGGGGACAGTGCCGACGGCTTTCCGGGACTGCGGGGCTGGGGCGCCAAGTCGGCGGCGACCGTGCTGGCGCACTATGTCCACCTGGAGGAGATACCGAACGAGCCGTGGAAGTGGGCGGTCAAGGTGCGGGGACGGGACCGCTTGGCGGCCACTTTGCGGGAGGAGCGGGAAGCGGCGGAGCTCTTCCGCGAGCTGGCCACCCTCGTGCGCGACGCACCCGTCAGCGGCTCGGTGGACGAACTGAGGTGGCGGGGCGCCCGGCCGGGGCTGGCGGCCATGGAGGAGCGGCTGCGGGCTCCGGGTCTCGTTCGGCAGGCGGACCGGCTGGTCAGCGAGTCGGCGTAGCGCCCCGAAACGCCTCGCAGGCTCGGCGTTTCGGCCCATCCCGTCCTCACCCAGAGGCTTGCGCCGCAAGCTCACACGTAGCGCTCTGCGGCGCAAACCCCTAGGATCCGTTCCGCCGTGAAACTGATCGACAAGCTCCGCTCCGCGATCTCGGAAGGACGGCCGTTCTACTCCTTCGAGTACTTCCCGCCGAAGACGGAGGCCGGGATCGAGAACCTCTATGCGCGCATCGAGCGGATGGGACGGCTGGAGCCGGCGTTCGTCGACGTGACCTGGGGCGCTGGCGGCAGCACGGCGGAGCTGACGTTCGAGCTGGCGAACACGATCGAGAACGTGCTCGGCCTCGAAACGATGATGCACCTGACCTGCACCAACATGCCGCGGCGCCGGATCGCGGCAGTGCTGGACGACTGCCGCGCCCGCGGCATCGGCAACATCCTCGCGCTGCGGGGGGATCCGCCCCGCGGCCGCGGCGCCTGGTCGCCGATCGCGGACGGCTTTTCGTACGCCTCGGACCTGGTGCGGTTCATCCGCGAGGAGCACGGGGATCACTTCGGGATCTGCGTCGGCGGCTACCCGGAAGGCCACCCGGAGGCGCCGAGCCGGGAGCGGGATCTCGACCATCTGGCCGCCAAGGTGGAGACGGGCGCCGATTTCGTGATCACGCAGATGTTCTACGAGCCGGAGCTGTACTTCCGCTTCCTCGATGACTGCCGGGAACGCGGCATCGACTGTCCGATCGTTCCCGGACTGGCGCCCATCAACGGCTACCAGTCCTTTCAGCGCATCACCGGCTTCGGTGCCAGCGCGCCGCCCGAGATCGTCAGCGAAATCGAGACGCGCCGCTTCCACGACGCGTCGGTCCGGGAGTACGGGCAGGACCTCCTGACCGGCATCTGTCGCCGTCTGCTCGACGGCGGTGCCCCGGGTCTTCACTTCTACACGCTGAACCTCGAGCGATCGGTGCAGGTCATCCTCGACCGGCTCGGCATCGTGCCGGAGCGCACAGAAAGAGTCTTGCCCTGGCGAAGCGCGACGGCGGTTCAGCGCCCCAGGGAGGACGTCCGCCCCATCTTCTGGGCCAATCGGCCGAAGAGCTATCTCGCCCGGACCCAGGACTGGGACGAGTTCCCGAACGGGCGCTGGGGCGATGCCGGTTCACCCGCGTTCGGTGATCTCGGCGACCATCATTTGGCGTTTCGTCCGATCAAGGCCGATGTCGCCCGTCAGCGTTGGGGGCGTGAGTTGCGCTCGATCGGCCAGGTGCGGAAGATCTTTGCGAGCTTCTGCCGCGGCGATGTCGACGGGATCCCCTGGTACGACTGGCCGCTGGAGCTGGAGAGCGAACCGCTGCGCAACGCCCTGGTGCGGCTGAACCTGGCGGGGCTGCTCACGATCAACTCGCAGCCGCTGGTGAACGGCGCTCCGTCCGAGGATCCCGCAGTCGGCTGGGGTGGTGCCGGCGGCCGCGTGTACCAGAAGGCGTACCTGGAGTTCTTCGTGGCGCCGGAGCAGGCGCCGCCGCTGCTGGCGGCACTGGACGCCAGACCGAGCCTGACGTACCACGCGATCGACCGGTCCGGTACGGCCTACAGCAACTGCGACACGGTCAACGCGGTGACCTGGGGCGTGTTCCCGGGTGAGGAGATCCGCCAGCCGACGATCGTCGACCCTCGCTCGTTCGAGGTCTGGAAGGACGAGGCCTTCGATCTGTGGCTGTCGTCTTGGGCGGCGGTGTACGACGAAGACAGCGAGTCGCGGCGCCTGCTCCAGCGCGTCCACGATACGTACTTCCTGGTCAACGTGGTCGACAACGACTACGTCGACGGCGACCTGCTCGGCTACCTGCTCGAAGCGGTCGCCGACACGGACGATCGACGACGCGCCGAACTCTGAGACGGGGTGAGCCCGGGTCGGCGGGTGAGCATGCGCCGAGCGCCGGCACGCACACGCCGCCTCGCCCGCGGGCGGCTGCTACCGTGCCCGTTCCGTGGCGGTTCCTCCCTGTTCCAACCTGCGCGTGATCGAGGTCGCCGGCTCGCCCGCCGGCGCGTATGCGGGGCGGCTGCTGGCCGTGTGCGGTGCCGAAGTGCTGCGGATCGAGCCGCCCGGCGGCGATCCGTGGCGCGACGTGGGGGAGCGCTGGCGGGGTGTCGGGGCGGAGTACGCGTACCTCAACCTGGGCAAGCGGGCGGCGCGGCTGCGGCCGAGCGCGGACGAGGGTCGGGCGCAGGTCCTGGCGGTTGCCGAGCGCTCGGGCGCGGACGTGATCATCGAGAGCGGCGCGCCGGGTCCGCTCAAACCTCTGATCGACGAGGCAGATGCGCCGCACGCCGTGCTGTTGCGGATCTCGCCGTTCGGACTGGGGGCCGGTGCGCGCGATGTCTGGTCCGAGACGGGGCCGCCGCGATCGAACGAGTTCACCGACGACGCGTGGTCGGGTCACACCTTCCTCAACGGCCGGGCGGATCGGGAGCCGATCGTGCGGCCCGGCCTCCACGCGCACTGCCAGGCAGGAGCTCACGCGGCGATCGGCGGGCTGGCCGCGCTCCGGGCCCGCTCCCGTATCGGCCGCGGCCAGACGGTCGACGTGTCCCACGTCGAGGGCCTCGCCGCGATGCACCAGTACACGACCGTCATGTGGACGCAGGCCCGGCATGTGCTCCCCCGCGTCGGCAACACGCAGGGCGGCCCCTGGCACCCGATCGGCGTCTACCGGTGCAAGGACGGGTACGTGTTCCTGGCGATGCCGATCTGGGAGATGGTCCGGCCCTTCCTCCTGGCCGCCGGTCTCGACGCGGTCGCGGAGGATCCGCGCTTCGTCCAGGACGTCGACCGCGCCCACCACCGACTCGAGTTCGACCGCGCGATCGAGCCGTGGCTGATGGCCCACACGACGGCGGAGATCATCGAGCTGGGCGCGCGGGCGCGGGTGCCGATCGGTCCGATCCACGACGCGCGGGGCGTGCTCGAGGATCCGCACTTCCGGGCGCGGGAGTTCTTCGTGCCGATCGACGGCGCGCACGGGCCGCTGGTGCCCCGCGGACCGTTCGTGCTCGACGGGAAGGCGCCGGGGCTTACGCTGAACGATTCGATCGTCGGTCCGGTGCCGTTCCTGGACGACGCGCCGGCGCCGTCGTCGCCAGTGGGTTGGCCGGGCGAGGATGACGGCGCGCTCGACCACGGACCGCTCCGGGGCATCCGCGTTCTCGACCTGACCAGGGTGTGGGCGGGGCCGCTGGCGACCCGCATCCTGGGCGACCTCGGGGCCGACGTGATCAAGGTCGAGGCGGCGTGGTCGCGCGGTCCGGCGACACGGTCTGCCCGCGACGGGGCGCTGAGTCACCTGTTCCCGGAGGACGACGTCGGCGAGCGGCCGTTCAACCGGAGCGCGGCGTTCAACAAGATGAACCGCAACAAGCGGTCGCTCACGCTTGAGTTGAACGATCCCGAGGCGAAGCGGCTGTTCGAGGGGCTGGTCGAGCAGGCGGACGTCGTCTGCGACAACTTCAGTCCCCGGGTCATGCCTAAACTGGGGCTCGACGCGGCTCGGCTGCGCGAGATCAATCCACGAGTCGTCGCGGTCGCGATGCCGGGTTTCGGCCACTCGGGGCCCTACCGCGACCGGCTGGCCTACGGCCCTTTGATCGAGGCGTCGATGGGGCTGACCTCGCACATCGGCTATCGCGGCGGTCCACCGTGCCGGTCCGGCGTCGCCTGGCCGGATCCGGTGACCGCGCTCCACACCGTGGTCGGCACGTTGGCCATGCTGTACCGGCGCTCCCGTTCGCCGGGAAGCGCCGGCGGGACCGTCGAGACGCCCATGGTCGAAGCGACGGCGACGACCTTCGGCGACAGCATCCTGACCGCGCAGCTTCGTGGAGCGGCCGAGCCGCGGCGCGGCAACCGCCATCCGCGGCGCGCGCCCCAGGGCTGCTATCCGTGTCTCGGCGAGGACCGCTGGGTCGCGATCAGCGTCGAGGACGATCGCCAGTGGCGGGCGCTGTGCGACCTCGCCGGTCTGGAATCGTCCCTCGCCTCGATGTTCCTAGGCGAGCGGCAGGCGTACGAAGACAGGATCGACGGCCTGCTGGCGGACTGGACCCGCGGTCACGAGCGCGACTCTCTGGTGGAAGGACTGCATCGAGCGGGCGTGACCGCGGCGCCGGTCGCCGACGGCCGTGACCTGGCCGAGAACCAGTTCCTCGAAGCTCGCGGCTTCTGGGCCGAAGTGGAGCACCCCGAGGTCGGCCGTCGCCGCTACCCGGGCCTGCCGATCCGGCTGAGCGCCACGCCACCGACCTACCGCTGTGGCGCGCCCTGCCTGGGCGAGCACAACCGGGAGGTTCTGGTCGAGGTGCTGGGCTTCGACGATGCGCGGGTCAGCGAGTTGGAACGCGCCGGGATCCTTCGCGACACGCCGCCGGACGGCGCAACCGGGCGTGGCATCAGGAAGAGCTAGGACTGGGGTCAGGATTGGCCGCCAGTCCGCTAGGATGATTCATCGTCCCGACAGACGGAGACGTCCTGGCGACCCAACTCCTTCGTGCCCATGACCAGCGAGGCGCCAACCGCACCGCAGCCCCTTTGGGCCAAGGTCATCGACCACGCGAGTTGCAGGCGGCCGCCGGGATGATCCCCTGGACGTCGTCGGCGTGGACGCTCGTCGGCCCCTTGCTGGGGCTCGCCTTCCTGGTGCTGACGGGAGCGCTTCTGGTGTGGGATCTGGAGCACCCGAAGAGGTTCTGGATGGTGCTTGCCAGACCGCAGTGTGGCAGTTGGCTGGTGAGGGGAGGTTTCGCCATCACCGCGTACGGTGCGCTCCTGGCCGCTCACCTCGGCGCGGTTGCGGCAGGGTGGCCTGCGTGGGCGCGGGCGTTGGCCTGGGCCGGGGGCCCTCTGGCGATCGCCGTCGCCGTGTACACCGCGTACCTTCTGGCCCAGGCACGCGCGCGCGACCTCTGGCAGAGCCCGCTCCTGCCTCCCCACGTTCTCGTCCAGGCGCTGCTGGCGGGGTCGGGCGCGCTGATGCTGGCTGACCTTGCCGTCGGCGGGGCTCTGGGGCTCGGCGCCGGAGTCGTGTGGGGCCGCCCCGGAGCCTGCGCGGCGCTCCGATTCGTACAGGCTGGACCGCACTTCCGAAGCGGAGGAGGCGCTGCGGTCCGCGGTGGCTCGTTGGAAGCGCGCCGACCGTCTGGCCAACCTTGGCGAGTTTCTCGTCGAGCAGCATCGCGACGCCGAAGGGTACGAGATGCTGGTCGACGCCCCGGCGTGGCACGCGGCTGAGCGTGGGTTGAGGAATGAACCGTCCCTTCGCGACGAAGCGCTCGCCGCGGCGGGTCGAGTGGGCAAGTCGGAGACGGAACTGGACGCGGATCTCGCCGCGGCCGCCGAACGTGCGCGCGCCGAACTGCGGGAGAGACTCGTCGGCCGGCCGCTGGATGCGGAGGCGCCGGATTTCGAGCTTGCCGACACGGTGGGGGAGGAGTGGCGCCTTTCCGACCTGGTGGGACCGTGGTGCTCAACTACTGGGCCACCTGGTGCGCACCGTGTAGGGCGGAACTCCCGCACTACGCCGAGCTTGCCGCCAGCTACCGGCCGGGAGGACGTTGTCTTTCTGGCGATCACGACCGACAGGGACCGGTCCCTGGCAAGGGACTTCCTCAAGGAGCACGGGTACGAGTTCACGACCCTGTTCGACGAGGGGAGTGCGACCGACTTCAGCATCACCGGCATCCCGGCGACGATCGTCATCGGTCCGAAGGGCCGGATCCAGTACCGGGCGGGCGGATTCCCGGGCAAGGAGCGCTACGAGCGGGAGATGCGCTGGCGCATTGAAGAGCTGGCGGCGGGTTGAAGGTCCGGTCAGTGACGACGAATCGCATGTCGGCGAAAGGGGCAGCAGAGCACCAGCCGAGAGAACTCGACTTCGTTCTCGAGGCCTGCCTCTACGTGGACGATCTGGAAGCTGCCGAGGCCTTCTACACGGAGATCCTGGGACTCAGCCTCCATTCGAGGCTCGAAGGGAGGCATGTGTTCTTCCGTTGTGGCAGCCAGATGGTCCTGCTCTTCAACCCGGAGGCGACCGCCGACCCCGATTCAACCGAGCGGGCACTCGGTTCCCACGGGTCCCACGGCCCCGGCCATCTCGCCTTCGGCGTCACGGACGACGAGATCGACCTCTGGCGGACCCGTCTCGAAAGCCATGGCGTTCCGGTCGAGCAGGAGGTCGACTGGGGCGGCAGCCGGGGGCGGTCCATCTACTTCCGCGATCCGGACGGAAACAGCCTGGAACTCGCGACGTCCGCGTTGTGGGGACTGAGCGAGCCGTCTGTCCGCTAGGGAGCGAAGGAGGGGTGGTTCGCCACCGGCAGGTGGGGGACGTTCCCGGACGGTTTGCGCAGGCTCAGCTCTTCGAACAGCAGATCGGGGATCGAGACCGTGACCACCTCACCCAGGCCGAGAGCGCTCAGAGCGCTCACCAGGAAGGACGGGATCATCCCGCCTGCGGGTGAGTGGGGGAAGCTGTACACCGTGGAGGTGTCCGACACCGCCACGATGTCGCGGAACGCGGCTTCCGTCACGGCCACCAGCTCTGCCCTGGGAAGCAGTTCCTCCCGGCCGTCCGGGAAGACCCTGTAGGCCAGACTGGCGTCGCCGATCGCTGTCGCCGCCTCGGGTCCCGCTCTGAGCATGCTGAAGAGCGAGGCCGCGTCGTCCCCGGCTGCGAACTTGGCGAGGCGGCGTACCACGATTCCATAGTCCGCACCACGCTCCTCGACCAGCAGCATGAACTCGGCGAGGAGTTCGTCCCGACTCATGCCGCGATCCGAGGTGACGAGCAGGTTGCTCGGCGCCGGACCCTCGCCACGGCGGTTCCCGGTGCTGTTCTCGATCCCGGGGACCGGGTTGCGTGACGTGAGCAAGGACCTGAGGACGCCGTTCTCGACCAGGGCCGTTGGACCTGCCTCGACGCCGTCGTCGTCGACTTCGTAGCCGCCTAGGAAGCCGTCGTCGTTGAGGGTGGGGTCATCGTGGATGTCGAGGAACCTCGGCAGCACTCTCGCCCCGACCCGGTCGAGGAACGGGTTGCGGCCCTGCTGCATCATTCTGGCGAAACTCGGTTCGGCGTCGGGGACGCGGGTTCCCAGCAACTTCGGCACCATCACCTGCGCGAACAACTCCGCGGCGGCCTGTCCCTCGAATAGCACCGGACCGCTGTAGCGATCGAGAGCTTCCGCGGAACGTCGAGCGGTCAGATTGGCGCCCATGGTCGCGACACGGGACTCCAGAGCTTTCCCGTCGCTGATGTCGTCCCAGGAGCTCCCGTGGGCTGCGGCGGAGTCGTTCAGCACGGTACCGTCCGTGGCCTGGGTTCTCGCCTCCACGACGATCGAGGCGGTGGGGTCGGAGCGGATGAAGGCGGACCCTTCGCTGTTCAGGTAGTAGGTGCGGCGGTTGGCGGCTGAGGCCGCCACGTTTGAACTGAAGATCTCCGGCAGGTCCCGGAACGCGGCGGACAGGTCCCGGGCGAGTTCTTCTAGCGCCGTCCGGGAAGGAAGGCCGGGGTCGGCCTGGTCGAAGTACGTGAACGGCTCCTCCGATGAGAAGTCGCCGATGTCCTCGGCCCGCGTTTCGTTCTGGAGCATCGCGCGCTTCTCGGCCAGCGACTCCAGCGCGGCCTTGTAGGCCCCGTCGGTGGCGAGCCAGATCTGCCGTCGGATTTCCCGGTAGTCGTTCTCCAGCGGCAGGGCTGCGCCGAACGCGAAGCTCGACGGGAAGAGCGACATGGAACTGAAGTTCGTGTTGTCGAACGAAGGATCGCCGACGCGTACTTCGACGCTCAGCAGCCTGTTCCTGTTCTCGGTGCTCGACAGCAGCGCTCCGAAGCTGCCGGCGGCATTCAACTGCTCGCTCTCCCGCACGGTGTACGCGAGGAAGTAGGGCTTTTCGAGCCCCTCCAACTCGAGTTGCTCGATGCTGCGCGCCAGTTCGTCGCGCATGGCCTGCATGATGACGTTGAGTTCGGCCGTTTCCTGTGCGTTCGCCACCGGGAGCGGGAGCAGCAGCAGGGCCACGACAGTGGCGAGAAGGGGATGCGGCACGACGCGCGCCCGCCGGTTTTGCTGTGAGCGAAGCATGGCTAGATGTCTCCCACGGGTGCTGGCAGGAGGGGTGGGCGATCCTGGGATTTCTCCTTCTTCTGCACTTCGATCTGCGATACCAGGACCGACGGTGCGGCCGCGGAAACCGGCACCATGCCCGACTCGGCGCCGCAGAGGCCATTGAACACGCCGATCCTGTCGTCGGCGGCGACCACGCGGCTGAACGTCGTGAGCGGCGTTCCGATCAGGTCGACGCCGCGCACCAGTTCCTCGCGGCCGTCGGGATAGACCCGGTAGACGAGAAGCGGCGTGACGTTGAAGGAGTTCGGCATTGTCCGTCCCGTGAAGGTGAATCCGCCCTGGATTTCCTCGATGCGGAGGCCGAACGGCTTGTCCGCCGCCTGGATCGACTCGACGAACCTCTCCCTGAGCTCGTCGCCGGTCAGGGGATTCTCCACCTCGACGATCAGGTTCGACTGCCTGGCCACAGGCTTGTTTCCGGGTTGGTTGCGGCCGTGGCCGTTGGAGTTGGGGAAGCCTTCGATGGGAGATCGGGACATGAGGAAGCTCTTGAGGATCCCCTTGTCGATCACGGTCACCCGTTGAGCGGCCACGCCCTGGTTGTCGTAGCGATAGCTGCCGGACAGGTCGGAGGGTCCGTAGGTCCTGATCGTCGGATCGAAGTGCACGGAGAAGTTCTCTGGCAGGACGCGCTGGTTCAATTGGTCCCGGAAGGTCTGGCTGTCGTCGGCTTCCTTCAGGCGATGACCCTCCAGCCGGTGTCCCAGGATCTCGTGGAAGAAGACGCCGCTGGCTTCGCCGGACAGGATCGCCGGACCGGTGTACGGCTCTACGAGTGGGGCTTCGCGGAGCGCCAGGAGGATCTCGATCATCTTCAGGACGTCCCGCTCGACGGTCTCGTCGTCGGGCAGGCCGTCAAGCGTGAAGGAGCTGTAGCTCTTGTAGAGCGGCAGCTCCATGCCGTCGTCGGCCTTCGTCATGGCCGAGACGAAGAGGCGATACCTGGTTTCCGAGGTCTGGATCTCGGAACCCTCGCTGTTGACGAACCAGCGGGTGTCCGTGCCGGCGGCAAGCGACGCCGAGGCCTGCAGGAATTCGCCATGTTCGGCGAACGGCGCCGAGTAGCGCCTGACCCTGTCCTCCCATTCGGCGCGGTCGTACTCAACGGGCCGGGGCTCGTCGACGCCCCTGGACGCTTCTTCGCGAGAGAAGTCGTCGGACTGGTCCTCGGCCTCGACCTTCACCTGCACGTTCGTCTGGACTTGAGTGAGCTGTTCCAGGGCGCGCTTGTACTGCTTGTCGGTTTCGCTCCACAGGATGCTCCGTATCGCCGCCGGATCGTCGTCGACCGGCATCTGCATGCGGCCCATCGGAAAGAAGGAGAACGGACTGAAGCTGTCGCGGATGGGGCGCGTGTTGTCCAGGGAGTAGTCGCCGACCCGGAGGTCGATGTCCAGCAGGCGTTCATGGCTCTCGTCGGTGCCGCTGAGAGCTCCGAACGAGGCCGCGACAGACACGCCCCGCCTTTCCGTGATCTCGTAGCTCAGGAAATAGGGCGGCGTCTCCTCCTCGCCGAGCAGCTCCATGGAACGGCCGAGTTCCGTTTTCATCGCGTCCAGGACGATCGATTGGCCGGCCGCCGGCGCCGCCGCGAGAGCGATGCCGCAAAGGCTGATCAGAAGGCGCCGCAGGAGCAGTCTGCTCAAGCCGCCGCCTTCACGATTCCACTGAACTTCGGACATACACACGCCTCCCCTCGTTGGTGGGTCCGGTTGCTTGTACGGATCTGGTTACCGCCGCCAAACCCGTCGCAGACTCCGTGTTTGGCCCCAGCCCCCACCTTACTAGCCCGGATATTTCACCGGCGCCT
>JAAXHG010000005.1 GCA_012270995.1 Vicinamibacteraceae bacterium
GGGCTAGCCCGCAAATTTCACCGAGGTTCGTAGCGAGGGCGCGTAGACGCCGCTGTAGCGGGGCGCACGGACTGAGGGAACGCTGAAGGCGTACTGCAGTACGTCGAAGCGGCCTGAGGGAGTACGGCCCGCTACAGCGAGCGGATCCGCGGCCGCAGTAGGACATCGGTGCAATTTGCGGGCTAGACTCCAGCCGATGCCGAATCGACCACGGAGGAGACAGTGAACGATCGTCGCGTGGTTCTTGGGACCCTGGATGCCGTCGCGGCCCTCGCCGCGGGCGTCGTCTGGTGGGTGGGAAGGCCGGGCGGCGGCGGGACGGACGAGACGGCCAGCGGGCGCCGGTTGTCGTGACCGCTCCCGCCCTGGAGGCGGCCGGCGAGAGCCAGCGGGTGTTCCGCATCGACCCGCGCCGGTCGACCGCCCGCTATCAGGCGTTCCAGGAGTTCCTCGACGCCACGGTCGGATCGCCGATCGGAGAGACCTCCGCGGTCGCCGAAGACATTCTCCTCGAACCCGGCGCCCCGGGGAACAGCCGCTTCGGCACGATCGTCGTCAGCGTGGAGTCGCTCGCGTCGGACAGCGCCATGCGTGACTCGCGGCTACGCAAGAACTACCTCGAATCGGCCAGGCACCCGGAGGTCGAGATGCGTTTAGGCCGGTTCCTCGAGTTGCCGGAGTCGTTCGAACCGGGCGAGGAGCACAACCTGCGCCTGGAGGGAGACCTGACCGTCGAGGGGACTACGGCGCCCACGGTCTGGGACCGTGACCTTCGAGTTCGACGATGAACGCCTCCAGGGCCTTGCGAAGACGGAGATCCTGATGCCCACCTACGGGGTCGGCCCGATCAGCATCGCCGAACTTCTGAAGACCCGGGACGAGGTGTCTCTGTGGATCGATCTCGTGGCCTTCGACGCCGAGGCCGGAGCAGGCTCGGACGCGGCCGGGCACATGACGTCGACGACCGCGGGCCACGGCGTCGCCGGACCGAGCTTCGCCGAGGAGATCCTCCCGATCCTGAGTTCCGCGTGCGCCCAATGCCACCAGCCCGGAGATGTGGGCGCCGGCAACTGATCCCTGGCGACCGCGGCCGACGCGGCGCAGTTCGCCGACGCCCTGGCGCTGGTTACGTGGCTGGGCTACATGCCGCCCTGGAAGCACCGGCTTCCTGGTGCCGGCGGGGAGTTTCTTCGTGTTCCAGTTGCACTACAACTACGCGGAGGAGGTGCTGCCCGACCAGACCCGCCTCGTTCTCCAGACCGAGGCCGCGGACGGGGATCTGCTCGCCCTGCAGTCGGTGCCGCTGATCGCTCCGGTCGAGATCCCGTGCAGCGATCCCTCCGTCGGCCCTCAATGCGAGCGCGCTCAGGCGCTCCGCGAACGGCGGGAGGCGGAGGGCCTGCGGGCCGAGGTCATGCCGAACCTGCTGCTCCGCCTCTGCGGCCGCGGCGCCGCCGAGTTCCAGGAGCAGGAGGGCCCGACGGTGACGAGCTGGTGCGACGTTCCGATTCGGTACGCCGGCGCGATCGTCGAAGTCGGCGGCCACATCCACACGATGGGAAGCAGTTTCTCGCTGACGCTGAACCCGGGAGCGAGCGACGAGCGGGTGCTCTTCGACATCCCGCAATGGGACTTCAACTGGCAGGGACGCTACCAGTACGAAACCCCGGTCCGCGTGGCCGAAGGCGATACGGCGCGGATCAGCTGCACTTGGAACAAGGGAATCGGCGAGGAACAGAAGTACACGGTCTGAGGCGAGGGCACGCAGGACGAGATGTGTCTGAGCGCGCTCACGGTGCTGCCGGACGATCCGGACTCTGTGCCTTCCCGCCGAAGCGGCCTCTCGCGCGGGTTCAGGGTCTTGCTCGACCGGGTCGGCGGCCGCTGAGCGGGCGCCCGCCCGGAATCGCGCCGGACCGGCGCGGCACCGCCAAGCCGGCCGCCCAGAGCCATCTGCTTCTCCATGCCGGCGCGCAGGATCGGCCGAACCTGTTCGGTCTGTTCGTCCGTGAGTTTCGGCCTTGCTCTCGTCTCCTCCAAACGTTCCTGAAGTTAACCCAAACGTTCGCCGCCAGGCTGCTGGGCGGCGCCGACGGGCGGGCTCGCCGCGAAGAGAACCGCCGCGAAAGCGCCGGCCGAAAGTGCATGACGTGAGAACGATCCGTACGCGTTGGTCATCGATGTCGTGCCCCCGTCACGACGCTTCAAGGAGGCCGGCTCGCGCCCCGGAAAGCCGGCGGCGCGGCGGAGCGGATGGCGGAGGAGCAGCTACTTCAATGAGGCCGGGGCGCTCGCGCCCCGGAAAGATGCGGAGGGAATGCCCCAGGTGCGCCCCGCCCGCATATGACTTCAATGAGGCCGGGGCGCTCGCGCCCCGGAAAGGCTACGTCGTCGCCGGACAGCCGGTCATGGCCGTGCGACTTCAATGAGGCCGGGGCGCTCGCGCCCCGGAAAGAGGGTGCTCGCAAGCACCTGACCCGTCTACTCTACATCGTCGCTCCGCGAGAGGTCCGGGAAAGAGCCGTCGCCAGCCGTTCGAGGCTACTGGCACCGGCAAGCGCGGCAGCCGCAAGCTCTTTGTTGTCAAGGACCAAGAGGCCGGCGAGAGGTGGCCGGGATCCGCCGACGCACCGGAGCGGTCGCCAGGCGGCGGCAGCGGAAACGCACGTCCAGCCCGGTTGCCCCCGATCATACGATCGTCGCCGCGCGTTCAGGCTTCTCGTAGGACTTGCCGAGGCTCTCGACGCGGAGTTCCACCTGCTCGGCGGGTCCGAGGTCGAGAATGAGGACGTGGTCCTCGGACGGCCGGATCAGGCCGTCGATTCGCGCGGTCATCTCCGCTCGCCGCCTCGCCGTCAACCGGCACTGGAACACGGAGAGCTGGAGCCAGCGACCGAAGCCCTTCATGGCCTTGAAGATCCGTCGCCATCGCTTCGGGTCGGCGATGTCGTACGTGACGATGTAGAGCCGCTCCTTCGCCATCGACCGCTACCTCGGAAGGTAGTGAGGATACTCCGCGATCTCGCCTTGAAGGAACCGGGCAAGCAGGCGAGCCTGGACCTCGATCAGCCGCCTCATCGTCACCCGGTATCCGAACACCGGGTGCGTCGTCTCCTGCTCCATCCGCCGCTCGAAGGCCGCGATGAAGGCTCTCCGACCAGCCGCGTTCAGGGCGCAGGCAGCGCCGTTGCGGACGAAGTGCCCGGGACGGACCTCGCCGTTGTTGATCGCCTGCACGACGGTCGAATCCGCCACGATCGGCCGAAAGGGCTCCATCAGATCCAGCGCCAGCGCCGGCCGGCCATGGCGCGGCCGATGGTAGAACCCGAAGTACGGGTCGAGACCGACCGACGAGACCACGTTGGTGAAGGCCCGCGTCAACACCGCGTAGCCGAGGGAGAGCATCGCGTTGACCGGGTCAGTCGGCGGTCTGCGGTTCCTGGTGGTGAAGTCGAACCGCTCCTTCTCCGCCCCGGTCGAAGCGACGAGCATCTTCTCGAAGCACCGGAAGTAGATCGCCGCCCCCTCGCCCTCGATGCCGAGCAACTGCTGCGCGCTGGCGGCGTCTTCGGACTCCCTGGCCACCCTCTTCAGACGCCCGAGCGCCCGGTCCTTCTCCGGCCCTTCTCCTCGCTCCGCCCGCCAGTTCCGGCGCAGCAGCGTTCTCGAGTTCCTCACCTTCGCCCGGACCAGGCCCCGCGCGAGCTGCAGGCAGCGCCGCTCGTCGAAGGCCGCCCTGTACTGGGCCTCGCGGACCGCGACGTTTCGATGGCCGGTTCCCACCGTGTGGCCCACGAACCAGCCGCCGCTCGTGAACCAGGAGACCGGAACCTCCGCCTGCATCAGCGCGTGAAGAGCGGGCGTCGTCACCGACGCGGGACCGTAGATCGCCACGTCCGACACCTCGATCAACGGCAGTTCGGTCTTCTCGCCCTCGACGTCCACCACCAGACGCTCGCCGCTCTTGCGCAACCTCGCGCGCGGCGTCTGCACGTAGAGCGGACGGGCCGGATCGTCCGACGGGTTGAGCGGCCTGGGCGGGCCTCCCCGGTCGAACAGGTTCGTCTCGTCCGGGAGGCAGATGCCGGCGAGCGAGCAGCGAGGGCACTTCGGGCTGTCCCGCAACGGGGGCGGCCGGCGCCCGGCGGCCGCGGCCGACCGCAGACCCGAGATCGCCTCGTGGGTTCTGGCCCGGAGCTGCTCGTCGAGGATGACCGGCACCCGTTCTCGAGACCCCGCGTACCAGAGAGCGCCCTGCTCCACCCGGTAGCCGTTGTCCTCCAGGATCATGGCCTGCGCGCAGACCTGCACCCGCTCCGGCTCGTAGGCGCCGGCCGCCACGTGCGGACGCTTCCCCTTCTTGAAGTCGACGGGCATGGCCACGCCGTCTTCAAGGTCGACGACGTCCATCTTCGCGATGATCCCAAGCCGCTGCGAGGACATGGTGACCCCGCGGGCTCTGCCGATCTCACCCTCCGCTTCCTCCGGCGCCGCCAGGCGTCCGCCACCGGAATCGACCCGGGCATGAGCCCGCCGACCTTCCGCCGTGTCGCCGCTGTCGGCCCACTCCCCTTCGACCCACTCGAGGTAGGCGAGCCGCGGGCAGTAGACCCATTCGTTGACCATCCGCGCGGGCACCAGTTCCTCGCCGCGCCCAGCCGCGCCAGGCGGGAGATTCAGGAGGAGTTGGGACTCATGAGGCATCGGACGCAGCCTCCGCGGAAGTTGTCGTGCGCACCGAGTCTGGCACGAACCCGGTCAACTCAGGGCCATCTGCCGACCGCCGCCAGACCGAAGCCCGCCGTCGCGCGCCCGCCGATGCGCACCATCCCTCCGTTCGCCCTGGCGCCGGGCGCCGCGGCCTCCAGCGAGCCCCCTTCGCAGAACAGGACGCTTCCCGGCGCAAGCGCCGGTCGCATCGGCAGCGGACCGCGCCCGGCCGGGAATCCCAACCGCCGACCCGCAACGGCCGGCCGAGGCAAGCCGAGACAACGCGGGCGCCACCGAGTTCCGGCAGTGGACGCCGACCCTGTACGCGTCAGCCTGCAGGTCGAGCGGAGTCAAGGCAACAAGAGCGAACTTCCCCTGGACCGGATCGGGGCTCGCCGGCATCTCGAACGCCGCTCCCTGCCATCCCCTGCACGCGGCAAGCCGCGATTCGGCGCCAAGCCTCAGCAAGCCGCCGCAAGGAAGGGAGCACCCGGCGGGCAAGCCGCCGACCCTCATGCCGAGGCTCACGCCGCGCTTCAAGCCGACATGGCGCTTGCTGTAGAGCACTCCCTCCTTCGCCGTGTGCGATCCTCCTTCCCGCTGCAGACCGATGCGAGGTTCTTCCCGCCACAGGTCCTCTTCCGCGATCACATGTTCGCCGCTCGGAACCCGCCCTTCGAGGACCTCGATCATTCCATCCCGTGTGAGCCACAAGCGGCTGCCGAGCTTGAGTCGATCCCCGGGACCAGCCGCTTCGGCCGGCGGCGCGGGAAGGCGGACCCTGCCCAGACGCAATCCACCGGTTCTTCCCCCGGTCGCAGGAGTGCCCGTCGTCGCCAGCAGGAACCGCCGGTCTCGTCTCTCCACGTAGGAGCGGTACCGCCTCTTGAAGCCGTCGCCACGTCGCCGAAGCCCTTCCACGCGGGCAAGAGCATGGGCCGCGCGCCGCTGCTCGATCATCCTCAACTCCCCGACTCCGTCGGCGCGTCGGACCGGCGACGGCGAACCAGCCCTGACCGACCGTCTCGTTGCCGCCCACCTGCAAGTACGCGTCGTCCTCGGGAAACAAGGCGTCAAGCGAGTTCCGCGCTTCCTCCGTGCGCCCGAGAACCAGCGCATGCATCACGGTGTCGGGCGGCAGCGTCTCTTCGTACCAGAGGTTCGTGCTCTACTTCGTTTTGTCGTCCAGCACGTTGCGGGCCTGAATCGACAGACCGTAGCGGGCGAACCACGCCAAGTCGTCGTCGTTGAGGATGGCGAGTTGCGCTTCGATCCGGGCCGCCACGGCCGCGTGAAACAGAAGCGGTCGGACGGCTTCGACAATCGTCGCCGACGGCTCGCCCGCAACCTGGAACTGCCGCTCCTCCAGGAAAAGGCTGCCCTCGCCCACGGCCAGGACGTCTCCCTTCTCGACGGCCGGCGCGTCGGGTCCCGGCAACGTGAGTAGCAGGACGTAGTCCTCGCCGCCCCCAGACCGGCTCGGCGCAGGTCCCGCGAGTACCGTTCGATCAGATGCGGGGAGGTCAACCTACGGCGGGGACCGGCCCAGGCAAGCCGAGACAACGCGGGCGTCCCCAAGTTCCGGCAGTGGCCACCGAGTTCGAGTCGGTCTTCGGGATCGGCCGCTTCGGCCGGCGGAACCTCTGCCGCTGTCCGACATGAGCGACTGGGCGGGTCGACCGGCCTGGCCGAATCCTGAGCTACAGTTGTCCTGTTGCCGAGGTTGCTCCGGTGCGGGACGACGTTCAAGCGGGGGACAAGATGACGGCAACGGAATCGGAGCAGCGCGGGACCAGGAGGGCGCTTGGGGCGCGGAAACACGGCGACCCGGCGACGGGCCCTGATCGCCTCCGGGATGGAACGGCCCGTGGCGGAGGTTCTGGCCGACGTGCTCGATGAAATGGAGACGCGGCTGTTGACCAGCAAGGAAGCCGACACGCGATTCGAGGCGATGCTCAGGGAGCATCGTGCCGAACGTGCCAGGGACCGGGCCGAGATTCGCGCCGACTTCGCCGAGTTGCGAGGCGAGTTGCGTGCCGAGACCGGTGCGCTTCGCGGCGAGATGGGCGAGCTTCGAGGCGAGGTGGCCACGGCGGTGGCGGAGCTTCGCGGCGAGATGGCGGAACTTCGAATCGACATGGAGAAGCTGCGCGTCGACATGACCTGGCGTATGTTCCTGGTGGTCGGCTCCATGCTTGCAGTGGCTACGGCGCTGGAACGGCTGTTGGGCTAGGCGCTCCGGAGGTGCCCCGGCCTTTGCCTGGACCGCCCGCTTCCTCGGGTGGCTGGGGGCGTCTTCTGCCAACGGATACGGGCGGCGCTTCTATTCGATTGCGGCGAAGAGGCCGAGCCCGAAGTGGCTCCCGTAGCCGATCGCCAGAGGGCCCTCGATGGGACCGGGGAAGACGATCTCCAGAGAGGCGCCGGCCGTGTCGGGCTGCGCTTCTCGTCCGCGAGACCGAAAACGGTGGAAGTGGAGCGGACGGCGCTCTCGGCCGCCCACCCTGATGCACTGCAGGAGCTCGACGCTCGCCGCGTCGAGACCGCGGAGTTTCAGAAGTCGCCGCGCTTCGCCCGGGTAGCCCGCCTTCTTCAGGTGACCGGCAGCGAGGAAGGGCGTCAGGCTCCGCCACCTGTCCGAGACGCCGAGAATGGCGGCGTCGCTCCCGAAGTCGGCCGGGCGGCCGAAGCCCTCCAGAGCCAATCGCCACTCCTTGACGCTTCCCGCCTCGGCCCCCGTTCCCCCGGAGCGTTGCCTTGGCTTGAGCCACAAGCGGGTGATGCGGTCCAGCTTCGCCTGAACGTCGACGTTCATGCCGCCCGCGATGTAGACGCAAACGTGGTCGATCCAACCGTCTCCGTCGGCGTCTTCGGGCAGCCAGAAGGCATGCGCGTGCCGAGGCTCCCGGAGCGGCTTTCCGCCCTCGTCGCGGCCGGACACCTGCCACGGCGCCCGCGGCAGCCACCGGTCCAGTGCTTCATCTCTGTCCCAGCCGAACTTGGAGAGGGCCGCCCGGCGCATCAACTCGCCGATCTTGACGGCGTCCTCTACTCGCGGGCGTGGGCGCCCGGCCAGAAGGAACCGCGCGACGGTAGGTTCATTGCCGTTCGATTTCGCGCTTCGTCGGGTCGCGGGCCGTCGTGCCACGACTCTCGCCGCAACCCGTGACTCACGCCTGTAGATCACCTCGCGGGAAGCAGGCGGCCGGTTCCAGCCGCAATCCTGATAGTCGGCCGTGTCGAGCGCCAGAGCGTCCAGCAGTCGTGCCGGCAAGGTGTCGGCCTTCCGTCCCTTGCTCCGCACCTTCCTGTCCAACGCAGCTTCAAGGCGTCGGTCCGTCCACTCGCCGCGCGACTGGCGCTGCACCTGGCGCTTCAAATCCGCCAGGAGTCGAGTCCGCTCCGTCGCATAGTCGGCCGATCTCAACGACGCGAGCACGCGCACGAGGTCACCTGCGCCACGCGGATCTCCCTTTTCGGCGCCGAGCGGTTGGCAGTTCGCTTGGCCAGTCCAATCGCGGAGCGCCTCGCACTCGGCCCAACTCTCGGCTCTGCCCAGGTAGCCGATCGCACCCGCCAGATGCTTGGCCAGAGCGAACAGGTCGGGATCGAGCGCAACTTCGCGCCAGGCGGCAACCACGACCGCTCCCCGGGGAAGCCGGAGGAAAGCGTCGAAGACGAGCGTTGTCTTCGGCCTCCCATTGTCCAGCGTACCCAACGGCATGTAGTGCCTGGCGTGGGCGTGTATCGCCCCTTCCGGCAGCTTGTACTCGGGCAGCGTCTCGGCCAGCGTCTCAACCAGTTGTTCCAAGTCGCGCCGCGACCAGCGCGATTGGTCCCCCTTTCGCCACCACGCCGCAATGAGGGTCCGCAGCAGCCGCCACGGCTCGGGCGGCCAAGCCACGTCCGCTTCATTGACGTTACGGCCCCAAGGCGTCGCGTGATAGCGCCCGGCGGGAAACCGGAAGGCGAGCGCGAACATCCAGTCACTTCTCGTACTTGACGGTGAGGACGCGGCTCTCGCCGAACAGGCCTTGGGACCCGACGGCCTCGATTGAGCCGGGAATCTCTCTCGCGATGGCCGCCAAGTCCGGCAGGGCGAAGTCCCGCGGTCGCGTGACCGTGACTCCGGTCGCATCCAGATCGCAGGCGGTGCGGAGTCGCAGGCCCTCTACCAGGAACTTCCGTATCTTGAAAAGGGCGAGCATGACGAGCAATCTCGTCACATCCTCGCCAAGCCCAAACGCCCGAATCTGCCGCAGGTCAAGGTTGAAGAAGGCGGTGATCTTCCCGGCGACCCACTCGTCGCGGGCGAACGGCACGTTGCCGAATCCCTTGGCGGTATCGCCGGAGGGATCCACCACATCGTTCTTGACGCCGCCGCTGGCCGCCACCTTCGCGTTCTCAGCTTCCACAAAGGCGGACAGTGATCGCGGCAGTCGCAACCGTCCTCCCGCGAGGTCCTTCTTGGCGAGGAAGACGCCGTGCAGCAACGCGTTCGTATCGAACTCGAGAAGGACCTTCGCCAACTCACGGAGGTCGACACTCCCCACTCCCAACGTGACCAAGCGTTGTTTCAGAAGGTCGAGCACCGACTTGTCCTTGCCCTCCAGTATGTACGGCGAGTTGAGCCTGTGCGCATCGAGCAGGGAGTTCGTCAAGGCCTTGCCGCTCCCGTCGACAACTCTGACGACCGGCAGTCCGCGAAGCGGCCCCACCCAGTCGTCCGCCACCTCGTCCCAGCACACCGACTCCAGCCGGTTCGCCATCGACTGGGCGCTCTCGACGAGGACGATCCGGCCTTCCCCGTCTGGCGAGTCGTACACGGCGTGCCCGAGATTGGGGAAACCCGTGGGCTGAAATCTGCTTCCCTGCACGGGCCTCAGCGAAGCCTCCATGAGCAGCCGCGGTTCGTCGTTCAGAGCGGAAAGGTCACATGGCATTCGTGGCATCCTCCAGGTTCGGATCGATCGGTGCATCGTCGTCGTTGGGCAGGGTCCCGGGGTAGGCGCGCTGGATCAGCCGCTTCAACGCGCCTTCGCCAACAGGAATCAGAAGGGAAGCGGCGAGACGGTCCGCGGCGACTCCGGCGCCCATGCGGCCGAAACTGCCCGCCTGCTGGCTACGGCTTGAACGAGCCGGGTCGAAGGACGTCGCCAGGCCCGAAGCGCGGGACCGCGCCATCGCGAGTTGAACTGCAGCGCCGGTGGCGCTGCCATCGCGGCTGCCGCCGCCGGCTCTCAAGCGGGCGACCAGTCCGGGCGGCACGGGCATGCGCGCCGTATCCGACAGGGCGCCGACGGCCCGAAGGTCGCCTTCCTGTGTGAAGAGCGGCTTGAGGGCCGCATAGGCAAAGGGAACGGGCCGCTCCTCCGTTTGTCCGCCGCTTCCCCCGGACGCAAGCGGAGCGGGACGCGCCCACACGAGACCCGCCAACAGAGCCGCGCACCGGGCGTCGTCGAAGTCGCCGGAGAGAAAGGCGGCAACGTCCGCGAGCCGCGCGACCGTCGCGCCGGCCAGCGGCTTGCCCTCAAGTCCGCGAATCGAAGCTTCGGCCAGACGGCGCTCCAGGACCGCGATCATGTTGGAAACGAGCGGTCCGGCACCCCAGACCGTCGTGGGAGAATCGTCGACCCACGCACGGTCAAGGCTCAGACGGCCGTGGCGAAAGAAGCTCTTTTCCTCAAGCGGACCAAAATGGGCGGCCATCGGCGGCGCCAAGGTCGCCGGCAAGTTCACTGTCTTCGCCAGCGGCTCTTCGGCACCCCGCACCTCCGTGCGCTTATCCGCACCTGCGACCTCGCTTTTCGAGCCCCGCCCGCCAACACCAAACCAGCCCGGAAGCCCGATACCAGCGAGCGCGGCAGCGACGCGGAACTCTGGACTCCGGTCGTCCGCCCACCGAACCCAGTGAACGGAAAGAAGGGGCGGCGGCGAAGCCGCCCATTCTCTGCCCCCTCGGCTTAGAGCAAGCCAACGAACGACTACTCCTAGCGCGACAAGCGCCTGCTCCACGGCTTCCGGACCTACAGCGGAAACCAGCAAGTCGAACAAAGCGTCCTCAAGCCGTTTCGTGGCAAGCCGAGCCGATGCCGGCTGCGACCCTCCTCTTCCGACCCGGCGCACGCGGCCCAACCAACCTCTTCGATCGAGGTCCCCAACGAGCCGAGCCCCCCGTGCGGGCTCTGCCGGACGCCGGCCTAACGGCGTGGCCAGGAACGTGCGCCCCGCCCGCATCAGGAAGCCGAAGCGCTGGAACTCGCGGAATCCCCGGCTGACGCCCAAACTCGCGGCGGCCCGCGAGAAGCCAAGCCCGTCCTTGACCGTCCTCCCGTTCAGGATCGCACGCCCCTCGCCCAGCAACGACTCGATCTCCACACAACGGGCTGGCCGGTTCCATAGCGGTGCCCAAAACTCAGCTCGCGCATCGACCTCGTCCGAGGCGTCGACGCCTCCCCAACCCGCCCCCACAGCCTGGACGGTGAACGGGAAACTGGCGCCCGACCGAGTCGTGGCGCCGGCGGCTCCGGTGCGTTCATACCGACGACTCGTCGCCACCGCGAAGATAGCGGCTCCCTCAAGGGTTAGAACGTAGTCCCAAGAGTTCGCTTCGCTGCCTGATTTGTATCCGGTCGTGGCGTTGGGACCGCCCGCGGCGCCTGGCGAGAAGTGTCCCACCGCAGCGGACGACAGTCCCCAAGCTGGCGCCGCAAAGAGAGCACTCTCAAGTAGCTGCTCCGAGTCATGCGACGGACTGCCGCTCACCGCATCGAACAGGCCCATCGGTTTCTTCGGGGAGACGAGGCGCCGCATGAAGTTGTTCGTGAACTCCAGACGTCCGTCGTTTCCTCCGGTACCAAGCAGTTCGGGATACGCGATCACGTCACCGGACAAGGCGAGGACGGCGTCGAGCCAGCGCAGGGCCGAATCCGGGAATCTCGACCTGAGTGTCTCTACGAGTTCGACTTTCGCTGCCTTCTCTGGCTTCTGCGTGAGAGCGAGTTCGTTGATTGCGCGAGTTGAACGAGCGATGGCCGACGAGATGGAGGAGAACCGCTCGGCTACGTCGGTCCGGCTCAGCGGTTCGAATCCGTCCCTGTTGTCCTTGGGGTAGAAGCCGCTTCCCCCGTTCCAAGGGGCAACGATCGGACTCGGTGCATAGCTGTGCAGGAGGAACTGCCGGAGATCATCCCTGCTCAGCATCGTCCGCAAGCAGAACCGCTCGTTCTCCCACCAACCACGGACACAGGGATCGGCCGCTTCGCCGGAGACGTGGTTGCCCGGCGAAGAGATGAGCCGCAGCACGCCGAGGGCTTTCAGGTAGGAAGCCAACGGCGTCGGAGCGCAGCCCTCGAGGACCAACACCTCGCCTCTCACCGCCGGTGTCCTTCCCGCTCTCTTGCGGAGGCGCGCCAGTCCGCCAGCCGGAGAATCGTCTCCATCCAGGCAAGCCGGAAGGGGCCGTGCCGGGTCAGCAGGTCGCGGGTTCTCTCGGTCCAGCTCTCCCGGGACAACTCGTCCCAGCCAAGCTCCATGATCGAGAGGGACAGGCGACCGCCTTCCCAGCGCTCGCTCCGGCCAAGATCGAGCGCCGGAAGTTCGTCGCCCTCCCACACGCCGCGAGCGAAACGGCCCCCCGCGCGTTCGGGGTCGCCCGGCGGCGACTCTCGAGGCAGCGAGCGGAGGTTGAGGCGCACCTTTCCATGATGCGCGGCGATCAGATAGGCCGCGAGATCGGCGTCACGAGACCAGCCTTCATGGGCCAGGAACGCGAGCGCGGATGCCAATTCGTGCCGAAAGTAGCGACGGCGATGCCGAACGGCGCCGACTGTCTTCGCCAACAGCACGCCTGGCTCCGATTCGCGGTCGCCGAGCCCGCGGCGCATCGTGTCCTGAAACACCTCGTGGGCCTTGCCGACATCGTGCCAATGAGCCGCCCGCAGAATGGCGCTTCGGGCCTCGGCATCCACTCCGAGGCGGCCGCACAACTCACCCGCCTCATCGACGACATGCCCGGTGTGATCGGCGACGGACACGACGGCATCGGCCGAGCTCAGCGGGTCTTCGTCGTGTCCTTCGGACTCCCTGGCGGCAGCCTCGGCCGGTTGATCCCCGGACGCGGCCACGGCCGGCTCGGCAACCTGCGCCGGAACATGCTTCGGATTCCCCGTGAAGCCCACTGCTTCCCGGTAGCCGCCTGCCTGGCTGTCGGCCAGGAGGACCAACCCGGGCCACACCTCGTCCCGAAAGGGCGCCCACCCTGCAGGCACGCCGTTTCTCCGACCCTTTCCGCGCCGCCATTGAGGATCGCGCGCGTAAAGGAGCGGCTTTCCCTTGCCGCGCAGACTCTTGATCCACGCCCTTGCGGCGCCGATGGGCACGGCGCACAGTTCTTCACGGCCAGGCCTCGGCGGCTCGTCGCCCTCGAACGGAAGGTCGCGCCAGAAGACCCTGATGTCCGTGTCGTCGGCGTCGCGGACGTACGGCGACACGTCAACGTCGAAACCCGTCAGATCCGGGTCGGTGTCGAACAGGTCGTCCAGATCCTTGCGGCGGATGACCCGGAGCGCCGGCGCCACGTCGTCCGCCGGCAGCAGGTGCGCGGGCGCTACGTCCCTCAACTCCGTCAGCCGGGCTCGCGCGTCCCGCAACTCGCGCGCCTCATACGGGAGGGCCAGGCTGTCCGCGGTCCTCTCCGAACCCGCCTCTTCGACAACCGTGTTCAGCAAATCGACCCAGCGAACGTCGGCGCCCGCCTCGACCTCCGCGTACCGGTTGGCCCGCCCGAAGCGCTGGACCATCGATGACCAGGGAGCGAGCTCCGTGAAGAGGACTGCGGCGGAAACGTCCACGCCCGCCTCGACCGCCTGAGTCGCCACCACGATGCGGCCTGACGGGTTCGCGTTCTCGCGGAGCTTCTCAGTCTCGCGCTGCCTGTCAGCGGGGCGAAAGCGGGAGTGAACCAGGGAGAGCGTCGGCGGAGTCCCGGCCTTCCCTTCGAGTTTCTTCCCGATGGCGCCATGCAGCGCCTGTGCCCGATCGACCCGGTTCAGGATCGCAAGCGTCAGCCCCCCGGATCTCCAGGCATCGGCGCATGCAGTCGCGTGCGTCCTTGCTTGATGGGCTTCGATGACTTCGGCAGCAAGTTCCTCGACGTAGGCATTGAGGTCCGCCTTCTTTGCCGAAGCCGGTTCAGCCCGCGCTCTAGTGAGCGTCTTGGTGGCATGGGCCAGACGTTCGAGCCTCTCGTCTCCTTCTTCGCGTGGGTCCACCCGAACAACGGATTCGGGCGGTGGGGCGGGATGATCCACGGTGGCCAACCACTGCGGTTGAAGAGTGGCGGAGATCCACAGGCTGCGAGAGACACGCCCCGGCCTCGTTCCGTTTGCCGGCGCGCGATTTGCTTCAGCCTGCCGAAACGCCTCAAGCTGCGCCGTCGTTGCGCGGGCGGCGCCCATCAACTGGACTTCATCGAACACCCACTGGGCGTCCTCGTGCAGCAGTCCGAACTCCATCGGCCAGAGAGCGCGAGACGACGCGTAACCGCGCATCAGCGCCCTGCTGAGGAGCATGTCCTGAGTGCCAACCAGCACCGACGGCCTCTCCGGCCGGTCCATCCAATCTCTCGAATCGACGCCGCCCATCAACTCGAAGACGTCCGCAGGTCCGGGCAATCGTCCTTCGTCGTTCCCTCCGGCGTTCGCCAACCGCTGAAACCACTTCTTCACCGCCTCGGCCGTCTGCTCGACCAACGTCCGCATCGGAAGACACCAGATCAGCCGACGCGGCGTCTCATGCGGCGCAGTCAATCGCCTTGCCGCCCAGGCCAGCGTCACCGCGGCTGTCTTTCCCGAACCCGTCGGTGCGACAAGCACGCGAGGCCAGGCGACAGCCATTGCGCGTTGATAGCTGAACGGCTGGACTTCACCCATCGCGTCCGCGAAGATCCGTTCAAACGCGGCGGAGAGGGAACCTGAGCAAGTGGGTCGAGTCACTCCCTGACCCTACCCGCCCCCAGTCTCAAAACCCGACACTCTCCCAGCCGCCGCGCCGACCCCGCTACCCGTACGCCTCCGCCGCCCGTCTCAACCGCTCCTTGACGAGCTCCACAAGTTCCGGCGGCTCAACGACTTCCACGTCGGGGCCGTATCTGAGGATCTCGCCGAGGAGTTCGTCGACCTCGGAATAGGGGACGACGAGCTCGAAGCGGCCGTCGGGGAGACGGGTCGCCTCCTGGCGGCCGTGCCAGCGTTCGTCGGCGACCCAGCGTGCCCGTTCGGGCCGGAAGCGGAGCCGGGCGCGGCCGCGGACGGGGCCGCTGAACAGGCCGTAACCGGCGCCGATGCACTGCCCAAGACGAGCTCCGGCGATCACGGGCGATCTCACCGGAACCGGCCGTCAACGTCGTCCCGGCGATGCGTTGGCCCACGGGTCGACGATCCGGATGTCCATGCCCTCGAAGTCCCGAACGTTGCGCGTGGCCACCGCCATGCCACGCGAGTGCGCGATGGCCGCGATTTGGCAGTCCGGCGGCGGGACGGGGCGACCGGCAGCACGGCGACCGGCAGCGATCAGGGCATAGGCACGCGCGGCGGAGCTATCGAAAGGCAGAATCCGAGTCGCGAAGGCGTCGCGGAGCATCCGCTCGATGTCCGCGATCAGCGTTGCCCGCCGCCGGCCGGTCGCCAGGATGGCGGCGCCGTAACGCAACTCCGCCTCGCCGACGGCAGAGAAGAACAGGTCCTCCAGCGGCTGGTCGGCGGCCCACGCGCGGACGCGGGAATCGGGCGATCGTCGGATCAGCTCAGACACGACGTTCGTGTCCAGTAACACCGCCATGCGGAGACTCAATCGAACGACGGCGGCTCGCGCCCCGGTCCGCGCGGCGGCAGCACCATGTCCACTCCGTTGCGCCGCCCGAAGTGGGAACGAACGATGTCCGCGAGATTCCGGCGACTCTCCCTCGGCTCGACGGCGGCGCGCAGTATCCGCCGGACCTCTTCTTCCATTGAGCGCTGATGCTCGGCGGCAAGGACACGCAGGCGCTCCTTGACGTCTTCGTCAAGGTTGCGGATGGTCATGCTCGCCATGGGCAGTGTCTCCTCGATACGCGGGACGGCCCCCAACCGGGAGGCCTTCGCGGCATCAAGGTTACACGGTCCCGCGCTTCGTTCGGGCGACACCGCTCGGCCAGGTTCGCCGAAGGCCGAGCCCCGCTACCCGTACGCCTCCGCCGCCCGCCGCAACCGCTCCTTGACGAGTTCCACAAGTTCCGGCGGTTCAAGGACTTCCACGTCGGGGCCGTACCTGAGGATCTCGCCGAGGAGCTCGTCGACTTCGGAGTAGGGGACGACGAGTTCGAAGCGGCCGTCGGGGAGGCGGGTCGCTTCTTGGCGGCCGTGCCAGCGTTCGTCGGCGACCCAGCGTGCCCGTTCGGGCTGGAAGCGGAGCCGGGCGCGGCCGCGGACGGGGCCGCTGAACAGACCGTAGCCGGCGCCGAAGGCCTCGATCAGGTCGTCTTCGGGCACGTCGCGGGCGGTTTCGGCGAGCGCTTGCGGCGACTCAACCCGGTCGAGGGCGTAGGTACGGAGCGAGTCGCGGTCCTCGTCCCAACCGTCGACGTACCACTGGTCGCGGTAGTAGACGAGGCGCTGAGGGGAGGTCCGCCGCCGGGCGGTCTTTCCCGTGGTGCGGGCGGCGTAGTCGAAGGCGATCCGGCGCCGCTCGACGACGGCGGTCGCAACGGCAAGGAACGCGGGAGTGGCGACCTCGCGGCCATGCGCCCGCAGGATGCGGAAGCGGTGGGCCGGGAACGGCTCGCCGCCCCGCCGGCCGCGGTCGAGAATCGACCGGACGCGCCCGCGGAGGGGCGCCAAGCGCTCTTCCAGCAGTCCCGGCTGCACGCGGCCGAGCAGTTCGTCCATCGCCAGGAGCGCTTCGAGTTCGTCCTGGCCGAACCAGAGGCCCGGCAGTTCGAACCGGCCGCCGTCGCGGCCGTAGACGTAGCCCTGGCCGGGCACGTTGTCGAGGGGCGCGCCGAGACGGTCGCGCAGGTAGCCGATGACGCGAAACAGGGTCGAGCGCGAACAACCGAGTTCCTCCATCAAATCGCCCGCCGAGACCGGGCGTCGGCGCGAGGACAGGATGCGATGAAGGGAGTGGATGCGGTCCAGGGAATTCACGGAGGCGACTCCGCCGCCAGACCGGCTTCAGCCCTCGGCGACGTCGAACTCCGCGCGGCCTCCGCCGGGAAGTGGCCGTGCATGGGTCAGGTCGGTAGGCGCTACCGGGCGGACCTGGGAGGCCAACACCGTGGCCAAGGCCGCGCTGTGTCCGTCCAGGGCGAGAAACTCGACCTCGAATGCGTCTCGGCGGGAGTAGACGTGGACGATCGTCCCAACGTCCCCCGTCTTCAGCTTGCCGTCATGAATGTCGCCCGTGAGCACGACTCGGTCATGTTCTTCAAACATGGTCCCTCCGGAGCGGGTACGCGGTGATGAGCCGGGGGGCGTCGCTCGCCTTCTCGATGAGCCAGATGGTCCTTGCCCGCGGGTCTCTGCCGTCGGGCGTCGTGAGCGTACCATCCACGCAGTACAGCGTGCCGTGGTCGGACGCCCTGACGTCGGTGACTTCGTTGCGAGCGCCATGCTCGCGCAAGGCTGCCGCGAGGTTCCTCCATGCCCCCTCGTCGAAGCCGAAGTCGAGGAAGAAGGCGGCTTTGCTTCTGCCGTCGGGATGGTCCGACGACAGGAGGTACTCGACGACCTTGGCCTGGTCTACGCGGGCTTCGCCCGCGTTCGGCAGTTCAAGGGGCTCGTCCGACCGGACCGGCGGGATAGCCGGCTGGGGCGTCCGGCTGTGGCGTGGCCGACTCTGGCTGTGTCGTGGTGGACTCTGGCTGCAACTCTGGCTTCGATTCCGGCGGCAGCGGTGACTCTGGCTCTGACTCTGGCTGTTGTGAGCCCGTCTCAGCCTAGCCGGTTGCGACGCTCACGAAGTCCAGCCGGACCTCTCCGGGTCTCGGCCGCCAATGAAGCTCGACCCTTCCCGAGGTTCCGGCAAGCCTCGACGATGTTGCCGATGCCGCGCCCCCACGCCTCTACCATGCCGGCGCCGTGGATCTGGTCGGTCACGGTTCGGGAGGTCCGCGTCGCTTCGCTACCGGACCCGGCGGTACGTTTCGTCGAGCGGCGGAAGGTAGACCGGCGGGCTGCCGTGGAAGTGGCCGCGCAGGAACCGCACCGAGGTATCGACGGTGAGGTCGCGCCGGCGCTCCAGGGCTTCGACGCACGCCTCGTAGTCCGGGCCGTTCCCGCCCAGACGAGCCGTGACGGCGGGCCGGGCCGCCCGCCAGTGCTCGTGGCTGGCGTAACGCGCCATCATGTAGACCTCGTCGAAATCGGCGCTTTCCGTTGCACCGACTTCGGTTCCGCGGCGGTCGAGGTCCTCCGGCGTCGGGTACACCCGGCGCCACTGCCCGACGATCCGCGCGCCGTTCTTCTCGAAGTACGGCCAGACGCCGTCGCGGCTCAGCTCGAAGAAGCGCTCGTGGGCGCCCTTCCGGAGCTTCTGGTGGCGGAGGACGAGGAACTCCTCGCCGGCCCGTGCGATGTCGTTGCGAACGGGCCGCGCAGCCTCCTGGGCCGGGAGGATCGACGCGGCGGGCAGGACGGCAGCGGAGGCAAGCGAGAACGCCGTCAGTCGCATGGGAGACCGCTCAGTTCGCCGGAGGCTTCTTCGCTTCGTCCTTCTTCGGCGTCGATTCCGTCGGTTTGGGCGCCGGCTTGGCGTAGATGTCGACCGCCTTGGCGTCTTCCTCCTCTTCGGTCGGCGGCCGCACCCCTTCGCCAAGCATGATCGTCTCGATTGCCGCGACGGTGACCGGGGACGGTTTGAAGTTGCCGAAGCGATAACCGCGCGCGATCGTGAGCGGCGTCCAACCGTACTTGTTGCGCTGGTTCCACACCTCGATGTCAGCGCCGCTGTCGGCCAGCAGATGGACGACCCGCGGCAGGTTCTTGTACGCCGCGCCGTGCATCGGCGTTTCGCCGTTGGCGTTCACCGCGTCGATGTCGGCGCCCATGTCCAGCGCGGTCCGGACCGCCTCGAGCACCTCCTCCTCGGTGCCGGCGTCCTCGCCGGGCGAGCGGGTACCGAGGCCGGCGGCGGCCATCAGGGCCGTCGAACCGTCGTCCGTGCGCGTCAGCGGATCGGCGCCGAGTTCGGCGAGGACCCGCATCAGGTCCGCGTCGGCGACCAGCGCCGCCAGGACGAACGGCGTCGCTCCCAGTTCGTTCAGGCTCGTGTTGTTCAGGCGGGCCCTGGTCGTCATCCGGGCCTCGAGATCGGCGCCGTGCTCCACCATGTCGCGGACGAAGTCCAGGCCGTCCATCGATCCCGAACCGTCCGGCCGCGGGTTGTTGTCGCCGGCCCCGGGCTTGCGCACGCGCGCCAGCATGTGGAGCGCCGTGTACCCGGTATGGGCCGCGTTCGGGTCGGCGCCCGCGTCGAGAAGCCGTGCCGCCAGTTCGAAGTGGCCGTTGGTGACTGCGACCAGGAGCGGCGTCGATCCGGGGCGGACGGAACGGCCGCCCGGCAGCGGACGGTGCCGCTTCACCGCCTTGCCCGGCGTTGGCGCGTTCACGTCGACACCGGCGCGGAGCAAGGCCTCCGTCACGTCGATCCGGCCTTCGCGGACCGCGAACAGAAGCGGCGTGAAGCCGGAGTCAAGCGTCGCGTTCGGGTCGGTCCCGACTTCGAGCAGCAGTTCGACGACTTCCAGGTTGCCCTCGGCGGCCGCCCACATGAGCGCCGTCTGGCCGCGCTTCGGTTCGCGGAAATGGACGTCGGCGCCGGCTTCGTAGAGCGCTTCGACGACCTCGATCCGGCCGGTCCGCGCCGCGGTCATGAACGCCGTCTCGCCGCCCGGCAGCGCGGCGTTCGGGTCGGCGCCCGCGGCCAGGAGCGCTTCGACGATCTCGAAGGCGCCGTTGGCGCAGGCCAGGGACAGCGGGACGACGCCGTAGCGGTTCGCCGCGGAGGCGTCGGCGCCGGCGCCGAGCAGGCGCTGCGCCAGATCCGGAAGGTCGTGGTAGACGGCCCAGTGGAGGGCGGTCATGCCGTCGACCTGGGCGGCGTTGATGGCGTCGGAGCCAGGCGAGGCCGCGAGAAAGCGCTCGATGGCGGCGGTGTCGAGGTGTTCGGCCGCGTCGGCGAGGGGGGCGTTAGTGGTGGCGATTGCAGGAACGGCCAGCAAGCACGTCAGGACGGCGATCCAGAGCGGATTCCGGCCTGACGGCCGGATGCGGGCCAGAAGGCCCACGCACCGGCCGGCGCACCGACAGTGGAACGACTGCGTGAGTTCTGCCACAACTAGCCCTCAGCCCGCCAGGTGGACCGGTTCGGCCAGGGTGTCGATCCGGCCGGTGCTGTCGGCGAAGGAGTCGAGCCGCACGCCGACGCTGTCGAGCAGGGTCAGGTGGAGGTTGGCCATCGGCGCCGGCTGGTCGTAGACGATGTGCTGGCCGCCGCGGACGGTTCCTCCCCCGCCGCCGGCTACGACGATCGGCAGGTTCACGTGGTCGTGGACGTTCGGGTTGCCCATGCCGCTGCCGTAGAGGTAGAGCGAGTTGTCGAGCAGGTTGCCGTCGCCTTCCGGCACGGCCGCGAGCTTCTCGAGGAAGTACGCGAACAGCGAGACGTGGAACTGGTTGATCTTCGCCAGCTTCGCCACCTTCTCGGGATCGTTGCCGTGGTGGGAAGTCGGATGGTGCGGATCCGGCACGCCGATCTCGGGATAGGTCCGGTTGCTCGACTCGCGGGCGAGCTGGAAGGTGATGACCCGGGTCACGTCGGCCTGAAGCGCCAGCACCTGGAGATCGAACATCAAGCGGGCATGGTCGGCGTAGGCGGCGGGCACGCCGGCCGGGCGATCGGCGTCGGGCAAAGCGCCCTCGTCGGACTGGACTTCCGCCTTCTGGATGCGTCGCTCGACTTCGCGTACCGAGTCGAGATACTCGCTGACCTTGACCCGGTCGCCGGGGCCGAGCATGCCCTGGAGCCGGGTGATGTCCTCGTGCACCCAGTCGAGCAGGCTCGCCTTGCGCTTCAGCCCCTCGCGCCGCTCGGCCGCCGTGCCGCCCTCGCCGAACAGCCGCTCGAACACGATCCGCGGATGGGCCTCGGCCGGCAGCGGCGTCGTCGGCGACGACCAGGAGAGGTTGTTCTGGTACACGCAGGCGTAGCCGTTGTCGCACTGGCCGACCATGTCCATCAGGTCCATCGCCAGTTCGAGCGAAGGCAACCGGGTCTCCTGGCCGATCTGCTGCGCCGCGATCTGATCGACCGTCGTGCCGAGGTAGTAGTCCGTGCTCTCGGTCCACTTCGCCTTCGCGGCGCTCAGGAAGGCCGCGTTCGACGTGGCGTGGGTCCCCGGATAGGCGTTCTTGAGTTCCAGGTTGCTGATCACCGAGATCTGCTTCCTGAAGCCCTCCAGCGGACTCAGCGACGGCGACAGCTCACCGAGCGCCCCGCTGCCGCCGGCCGGACGCCAGCGCGTGATGTCGGAGCCCATCGGGATGTAGACGAAGCCCAGTCGCCGCACGGGCTTGGCCGCCGTCTTCGCCCAAGCGGTCATCGCGGGCGCCATCGCGTCGAGCAGGGGCAGGGCGATCACCGCGCCCATGCCGCGCAGGAAGGTCCGGCGCGGGAGCGCCTTCTTGGTCAGGATCATGACGATGCTCTCCTCATCACAAGGGGCTCCCCGGCACGGGGGAGGCCCTTCTCTTCAAGAAGGGATCGCTGGCGACGACCGCCTGAATCAGGGACGACAGGCGATAGTCGTCCGCCTCCGCGCGGCGCAGGATCGCGCGCACCGCCGGGGCGTCGGTCGCGGTGACGCCGCGGCCGGTGCCGAACACCAGGAGCTTCTCGGTCAGGGTGGTCAGGAACAGCTCGGGCCGCGCCAGCATCGCCGACTCGAGTTCCCTGACGCCGCCCAGGGCGGTACCGTCCCACAGCTCGCCGGAGGCGTCGATCGGGAAGCCCGAGTCGACCGTCCGCCAGCGGCCGATCGCGTCGTAGTTCTCGAGAGCGAAGCCGACCGGATCCATCAGCCGGTGGCAGCCCGAGCAGGCCGGGTTGTCGCGGTGGGCCGACAGCCGCTCGCGCATCGGCAGCTCCCTGGCGACGATCTTCGCTTCCGCCAGGTCCGGCACATCGGGCGGCGGAGGCGGAGGCGGCACGCCGAGCAGGTTGCCCAGCACCCAGTTGCCCCGCACCACCGGCGAGGTGCGGGTGGCGAAGGAGGTCACGGTCAGGATGCTGCCGTGCCGCAGCAGGCCGCCGCGCACGCTGTCGTCGCCCAGTTTCACCCGCCGGAAGCGGCTGCCGTACACATGCGGAACGCCGTAGTGCTTGGCCAGCCGCTCGTTGAGGAACGTGTAGTCCGCCCGCACGAGGTCGAGAGCGCCGCGGTCCTCCCGCAGGATGCTGCCGACGAACAGTTCCGTCTCGCGTCGCATGGCCTGGCGCAGGTTGTCGTCGAAGTCCGGGAACAGGCGCTTGTCGGGAGTGACTCCGTCCAGATTCCGGAGATGGAGCCACTGGGCGGCGAAGTTCGTGACCAGGTTCTCCGCCCGCTGGTCGGCGAGCATGCGCTCGACCTGGCTCTCGAGCACAGCCGGCTCGCTCAGTCGGCCGGCCGACGCGATCTCCAGCAGCTCGTCGTCGGGGATGCTGCTCCACAGGAAGAAGGCGAGCCGCGACGCGAGCTCCAGGTCGCTGACCCGGTACGGCGCCCCGGGCTCCACGCCGGCCGGATCCCGTTCGATGCGGAACAGGAACTCGGGGCTGACCAGGACCGCCGCCAATCCCATCTCGATGCCGGCCTCGAAGCCGTGCTCGGCCCTGGCCTGCTCGTAGAGCGCGAACGGTCCGCGCACGTCCTCGCCGGTCACCGGCCGGCGGTAGGCCCGGCGCAACACGTTGGCCAGAATCTCCCGCGCGCAGGGGTCCTCCTCCGCCACCGTCTCCGGCTGGCAGACGAAAATCCGCTGGCGGCTCGGCGTGTCGCCGGCGCCGAGCGGAAGGTACGGTCCGACGATCGAGACGGAGAAGATGGCCGGCTGCACCCGGGGGTGGCGGTAGTAGTTGAAGTGCGACTCATAGGGCTGCCGCGCCGTCTCGAGCAGCACCCAGGGCCGCGCCGGGAAAGTGACGCCGACGTCGTGCGGTCCCGCGGTGACCGGTGCCCGCGCGACCAGGTGGTCGTCGACGTCGTCCTGCGACGGCTGGTAGTTCAGCGCCACGTCGCTCATCAGGTCCGGCGGAGAGACGGTGAAGGTCTCGATGTGCTCCCGGTCGATCAGGAGTTCCAGTTCGTGCGGCTCGCTCAGGCCCTCGACGTGCTCGTTGCGGTCGCGGGCGAGCCGGATCGAGAACTCGTAGACACCGTCCGCCGGGAAGTTCCAGGTCGCGAGAAGGCCGCCGCGGGTGCCGACCGGCAGGCCCTCGACGTGCTTCTCCTGGGTCCGGTCGGGCTCCGTGCGGAACGTGATGCCGACCGGTTCGGCGTACGAACGGCCGACCGCCAGCCGGCTGATCTTCTCCGCCGCGCCGACGTAGCGCTCCAGCAGGGTCGGCGACAGGTCGCCGACCGTCACGTTGTCGAACCCGAAGCTCGCCGAGTCCGCAGGCAGGAGCGAGGCGACGTCGACCTCCAGCGCCAGCAGGTCCCGCACCGCGTTGTGGTACTCGGTGCGGTTCAGCCGGCGAAAGGTCTCCGTGCGGCCCGGGTCGGGCGCCTCGGCGGCGATCCGGTCGAGTTCGCCCTCGAGCGAGGACAGAGCTCTACGGTACGCGCTCTCGTCCGGACGGCGCCGTCCAGGCGGCGGCATCTGGCGGGCACGCAGCTTGCGGGCCACCTTCTCCCAGGTCGCGCGGTCGGAGTTCTCGTGCTGCTCGACCAGCGCATCGAGTTCGAGCCCGGCCGTCTTCAGCCGGTTGTTGTGGCAACCCAGGCAGTGGCGCGAGATGAGGACGCGGTGCGGCGCGTCGGCGTCGAAGGCCGGAACGGCCGCCAGCGCCGCCGGCGGGCCGGCCGCGGCAGTTGCCCCGGCGAACCCCAGCAAGAGCACGACGCACACCGCAGCCGCATCGATCGCCCGCGGACGACAACACCGACTGGGTCGTGGGTCACGCAATCTCCAACTCCCGGGCTGAAGACCTGAATCTGGCTACAGGAACGCGAGCGGCAGTCTAACAGTCGGCCTGGTCGCTGAACGTGCATGAAGTGGCTCAGTACATATGAGACTCGGAGGTCTTCAAGCCGCTCTGTCGTGGAGATACAGCCACGAGTTGGAGATCCCCCTTTCTCATTGCAGGCCCCTGCGTCTCACATCTGTCTGAGTCACTCTGAGCCACTACACACGCGGGTGCCGACCAGGGCAGAGACCGGCCGTCTGCTTCAGCGCTCCAGCTCGACCTTAGTAGCTCGTCCCGCAATCGCCCCCGGTTCGTCAGGGCGGCGAGGTCCCCGGCTCCTCCGTGCAGGCGGCAATCCGCTTCAACTCGATCCGGTCGAACCAGGCGTCGCCCAGATTCGCGCCGTCCCGAACGGCCCGGATCCTGACCGCCCCCACCGAGCCGGGGATGCACTTCGTCACCGCCCGGCACTCCCAGGTCCCGGTGGAGGCAGCCACCAGGTGGGCGTCGGCGAAGTCCGCGTCCCGGCCCTTGCCGTCGTCGAAGTCCACCAGCACGTTGTCGGCGGCGCTCTCCCTCCGCATGCACGCCGAGAGCCGGTACGTTCCGCCTTCCACCGGAATCCAGTCCTCGGTGATCGCCACGTCAGGCGCGCGGTCGCCCCCGCCGTCGCTGCCGCGAAGCAGCATGCTCCAGGCGCCCGCGTCGAGGCCCGAGGGCGGTCGGGCGATCAGCGCGTCGCCCGATTCGGCCGTCCAGCCGGGCGCCTCGTAGCTCCCAACCTGCCCGCCTTCGACGCCGTGCGCGAGATCGTCCATGTTCCCGTTCAACACCGCCGTCTTCGGCCAGCCCGGAGAGAACGGATCGAACCACGGAACCGACGGCGCGGAGGGAACAACCGGCGTCAGGGCCTTCTCGACCGCCCACCACTCGACGACCCCGCCAGCCGCCGCAACCGCGGACCGCCGCGAGTACACCGCGCCGTAGCCCGGGGCCAGGAAGAATGTGTCGTGAGCTTCAGCCTGCCCGAGATCGGGCCAGAAGCGGACCTCCAGCACGTCCTCGAAGGTCACGCCGCCAGCGACCGGAATCGTGAACGATGCACGATGCCCCACAACCTCGAGCCGCATCGTCGTCTCGAGAACGCTCTCCTGGTTCCGTCGGCTGCTCGACAGCCACCGAGCGGTCACCGGACTCTCCACGACATCGCCCACGGCCATGAAGCGGTTCATCCAGCGGAAGGGACCGTCGAGCGACAGGCTCGGCCGGGCTTCGTCGCCTGCCGCGGCGCCTTCGAACGTGCCCCAGTAGTCGAGGCCGTCCTCCGTTTCCTCGAAGATGTCGTAGCGCTCGCCGCCCGGATCGCCCAGGAGCGCCACCTTCCTCCCCCACAGATCTCCGCGCCAGAAGGAACGCATCCACGACGAACCCTCGACCGGCGCGATCCGCCCGTCCCGAAGGCGAGCCCGCAGCTTCACCGCGCTGCCGCCCGGCGGCAGCCAGTACTCGAACATGTCGAAGACCCCGCTCGGCGCCGGAGGCGGAAGCGCGCTGACCGCCGACGACGATGACGACGACGACGACGACGACGAGGAGGAGGACTGGTTCACCGTGATCGCGAACGAAAGCGTCGCCGTGTCGCCGGCCCCATCCGTCGCCGTGTACGCGTACTGCGTCGCCGCCTGCACCGCGGTCGGCGTCCCGGAGAGCGTCCGCGTCGACGCGGTGAAGATCACGCCGTCGGGCAGGGCAGGCGCCAGCGAGTAGGTCAACGCCCCGTCTCCCCCGCTTGCCGCCGGCAGGGTCAACGGATCGATCGCCGCGTCCCGGACCCAGGTCTGGTCGGCAATCGTCGTGTCGCCGAACGACGGGTCCTCCACCGCAATCGTCAGGCTCCCCGTGCCGGCGCCGAACCAGGCGGTATCCCGCGCCATCCGCCACGCGAAAACGTAGCTGCCCGTCGTCGCCGGCGCGGTGATCGTGAACGTGAATGCCGCCGTCGCGTTCGGCGCCACGTCCGACGGCACGGACACCCGGCTCAGACCCCACGTCGCGTTGTCGCTCGGACTCTGCGAACCGAGCTCGTAGTCCGCGGACGACGTCCACGTCGTCGTCCCCGTGTTCCTCATCGTCACGTCACCGTCGCCGTGCCGCCGGCGATGATCTTCGACGGAATCCCCGAGGACGAAACGAAGACCGCGTCGTCCACCGGCGCCGCCGCC
>JAAXHG010000132.1 GCA_012270995.1 Vicinamibacteraceae bacterium
AGGTCGACGCCCACCCGGACCCGCTCCACGCCGCCGAGGGCATCCACGCCCAGGTCGACGCCCACCCGTACGCGTTCCACGCCGCCGAGGGCGTCCACGCCGAGGTCGACCCCTACCCGTACCCGGTCCACGCCGCCGAGGGCATCCACGCCGAGGTCGACGCCCACCCGCACCCGGTCCACGCCGCCGCCCAGCGACAGGGGCCGTACTCCGCCCTAGCCCGCAAATTTCACCGAGGTTCGTAGCGAGGGCGCGTAGACGCCGCTGTAGCGGGGCGCACGGACTGAGGGAACGCTGAAGGCGTACTGCAGTACGTCGAAGCGGCCTGAGGGAGTACGGCCCGCTACAGCGAGCGGATCCGCGGCCGCAGTAGGACATCGGTGCAATTTGCGGGCTAGGCCTAGCGTCCACCTGCGCCTCACGCCCGAAGTCGGCCCGCTCGTGCCGCTTCCGGGCGCTGAGTCCTAGAATGCACTCATGCGCTGGGGTGTAGCCTGGTCCAGCCTGCTCCGCGTTCTCTTCGTGATCTACTGCGTGGAGGCCGGCCTCTTCCTGGTCATCGCCCCGTGGCGAGAGTTCTGGAACCTGCTGGTGACCAGATCGGCGCTCTCGCAGGCGCATCTCGGCACGTTCCTCATGCTGCCGTGGGTCCGCGGCGCGGTCACGGGGTTCGGGTTCGTTCATCTCATCTGGGGCATTCACGACCTCGAACGCATGCTCCTCAGCAGACGGCGAGCGGCCCCGAGAGCGCCGATCCCGGAACCTGATCGAGTTGGATGAGGCGAAAGCCCGAAGTCCCGACGCTGCTGGCCATCAGCGATCGACGCCTGTGCGGCGGAACATCCGGACTGGAACACTGGGCACGCTCGCTGCCGGCCGGGGTCGCCGTCCAGCTCCGGGAAAAGGACCTCGATCCGGCCGTCCTGAAGGAGATTGGCCGCACCCTCCGGGAGGCGGTTTCCGGCCTTCTCATCGTCAACGGCAGTCTTGAGGTGGCAGTCGACTGCCGGGCCGACGGCGTCCACCTGCGGTCGGATCAGCCGTGGGCCAAGGCAGCCCCGGTGATACACGCGCGGGGCCTGCTGCTCGGCGTCTCGACGCACAGCCGGCGTGAACTCGAAGCGGCCACCGCCGCCGGCGCCGACTACGCCCTCTTCGGCCCTGTCTTCGCTTCGCCCGAGAAGGCCCGGTTCGGGCCGCCCCAGGGCATCGAACGCCTGAAGCGGGCCGCGCAGGGCCCCCTCCCGGTCCTTGCGGTCGGCGGCGTCGCCCCCTCCAACGCACCCGGCCTCGCCCGCGCCGGCGCGCATGGCGTGGCCGCGATCCGCGCCTTTGCCGAACCCGATAGGGCGGCCGCTCTTGCCGGGGCGTGGAAGCTGGAGACTGGTACGCTCCCACCCCCGTGAAGTCCAGATTCCTCGTGGTCTCCGCCTTCGTGCTGGCGCTCGATCAATGGACCAAGCTGTGGATCGAAGCCAGCCTCGAAGTCCACGGACGGTTGCCCGTCGTACCGGGCTTCTTCAACCTGGTTCACGTACAGAACACGGGAATCGCCTTCGGGTTGTTCCCGGCCGGCGGTGAGTTCGCAGGCACGCTGCTGCTTACTGCCCTGGGCTTCGCCGCGCTGATCGTCGTCTCCCTCTACTTCCGCAGTACATCCGAGCGCGAGCCGCTCCTCCTGCTCTCCCTTGCGCTCGTACTCGGCGGGGCCGTCGGCAACTTGGTCGACCGCATTCTCTTGCGCGCCGTGACCGACTTCCTGGACGTGTACATCGGCACCCACCACTGGCCGGCCTTCAATGTCGCTGACAGCGGAGTCACTGTTGGCATCGTGCTGATGCTGGCGCACAGTTTCGGGCCGCAATTGCGGCGGCGGTCGAGCGCAGGGCGAGCGCAGCGCCGCGGGTTGGTCCACGCCCGCACGTCGAAGTGAACTCGAGAGTCCGGGGCGCCTCGCCAACCCGGGTCTCCCCCGAACTCCGCACTTCGCGGCGCCACCTGAGGGCGCCGTTGTCCGCGACTGGCGAACGGATCGACCGCTACCTGGCGAAAGAACTGGATCTGACCCGGAGCCAGGTTCAGAGCCTGCTGCGCGACGGCCTGGTGACGGTAGACGGAGCAGCGGCCAAACCCTCCTACCTTCTGCGCGGGGAGGAGCGGATCGACTACCGGGTTCCGGCACCTCCGCCTTCGGTTCTGGAACCGGAGGCCGGGTGGATCCGACTGCTCCATCAGGATGAACACCTGGTCGTAGTCGACAAGCCGGCCGGGCTGGTGGTGCATCCCGGCGCCGGCGTCCGCAGCGGCACGCTCGTGAACCGCCTTCTCCACCACTACCCCGAGATCGCGAGCGTCGGATCCCCGGAACGGCCCGGCATCGTCCACCGGCTGGATCGGGGCACGAGCGGCGTCCTTGCCATCGCCCGCACCGCCGCGGCGTACCGGAGGCTGAGCGGGGCGTTCGCCGAGCGGGAGGTGGGCAAGGTGTACCTGGCGGTGGTCTACGGCCGACCGGATCCGCTAGACGGAACGGTCAACCTGCCGATCGGCCGCCACCCGACCGTCCGCACCCGCATGACCGTCATTCCGGAGACCCGGGGCGGCCGTCCCGCGACGACCCGCTATCGCGTGCTTGCGACCGCCGCCGGCGTCTCGCTCCTGGAAATCGAACTCCTCACCGGGAGAACTCACCAGATCCGCGTTCACTGCAAGGCCATCGGGCACCCCCTGGTCGGCGATCCGGCCTACGGCGAACACCGCTGGCGGCACCTGCCGCCTGCCGTGCGGCGGCCCCTGCGCGAGTTCCCGCGCCCCGCGCTGCACGCCAGGACGCTGACGCTCCCCTCCATCGCCGGCGCACCTCCGGTCAGCTCCACCGCGCCGGTACCGGACGACCTGCGGGCGCTCGGCACCGCCTGCGACCTGGCGTCGAGCTTCCCCGTGGACGAAACCCGGCGCTAGGAGGCCGCGACGGGTTTGGCGGCCCTAGCCCGGCTCGGCGACTTCGCCCCGGAAGCGCGAATCGGAAGGGGAGCCGATCGCCAGCGTGCCGCTCATTTCGATGCGGCCGTTGCAGACCCCCCCTTCCGCGATCGAGACCAGGGGGGCGGCGAGGTCGCCCTCGATCGACCCGGAGGTCGCCACCTCGATCTTCTCCGTCGCCCGGACGTTGCCCTTCACCTTACCGGAGACCTGAACCGAGTGCGCCGCCACGTCACCTTCGATGCGCCCCTGGCGACCAAGAACGAACCGCCCCTCGAGTTTCACGGACCCATCCAGGGAACCGTCGACCAGGACCTCCGTTTCGCCGGAGACGGTGCCTTCGATGTGGGAGCCGTCCGCCACGTAGGTACGGGCCGGCGCGGCCGATGTCGACCTCACCTTGCCCGGAGGCGTCAGGGCGGCCTCAGCCACCGGCTCGTCGAGATCCTTCTTGAAGAACGCCATCTACCTTCTCTCCAGTACCGAACTCAGCAGGACGGGGTCATCCGGGCGGGCGACTGGAGCGGGCAACGGGACTCGAACCCGCGACATCCAGCTTGGGAAGCTGGCACTCTACCAACTGAGTTATGCCCGCACGACCGCACGACCTGCAAGGTAACCCAGCCACTCGCGGGCGGTCAAGCGAAGACGCTATGATGCTTCGCCGTCCACTTCCGCGCCTGCGCCCGATCCCTTGATGGCTACCAGCTCACCGAACCGACACCAGCCCCTCTACTTCTTCCCGGAGAGGCGCGTGACCACCGAGGAGCTGGACGCGATGCTTCACGGCGAAGACAGACAGGAACGGTGCTACGCCGTTTCGTGCATGCTGCGGTACGCCCAGTGGGAGGACATCTGGGACTACGTTTCGCGGGACGAGGTTCGTGATCTGTTCGACGACCTGGATCTGCCCGACAGCCTGCGCGCCGCCTGGGCGCGAATGCTGAAGATCGAGACCGTAGCGACCTGAGCGCTTCCGGCGCTAACGCCGGTCGCCCATCACCAGGCCTCCCAGGCCACCGAGCACCGAGCCTTCGCCCTTGCTCGCGCCCCCGCCCTGAGGGGCGGCAGCGAACACCCGGCTCGCGAGGCGGCTGAACGGAAGCGACTGAATCCACACCTTTCCCGGTCCGGTCAGGCTGGCGAAGAAGAGCCCCTCGCCACCGAACAGCGCCGTCTTGATTCCGCTCACCATCTGGATGTCGTAATCGACCTGCTGTTCGAATGCGACCAGACAGCCGGTATCGAGCCGCAACGTCTCGCCGGCTGCGAGGTCGCGTTCGACGACCGTACCGCCCGCATGAACGAAGGCCAGGCCGTCTCCCTCGAGCTTCTGCAGGATGAAACCCTCGCCGCCGAACAGGCCGGCCCCCAGCTTGCGCTGGAACGCGATGCCCACCGAAACACCCTTGGCGGCGCACAGGAACGCGTCCTTCTGGCACAGGATGCGGTTGTCGTGGGAGGTCAGATCGAGGGGGATGATCCGCCCCGGATACGGCGACGCGAAGGCGACGTTGCGGCGGGCTCCGGCACTGTTTCCGAACACCGTCATGAACAAGGATTCGCCGGTCAGGACCCGCTTGCCGGCCGAAAGCAACTTGTCCATGAAGCCGCCGCCGCCTCGCTCGGAGCCGTCGCCGAAGATCGTGTTCATCTCGATGCCGGGATCCATGTACATGAACGACCCGGCCTCCGCGACGCACGCCTCACCCGGATCGAGGGTGATCTCGACGAACTGCATCTCCTCGCCGACAATGACGTAGTCGATCTCGTCCGCGACGCCCCCCGGCGGTCGCGGTATGGAACTCCCGAAGGCCGACGCGAACTGCGGTTCGCTCACCACGGGCGCCCAATTCCCCAGACCCTCACGGTACACGTGCGCACTTCGGGAAACGCTGCCGGCGCGGATCTTCTCCACGATCTCGTCCGCGAGAAAGGGGCCTTCCTGCTTGCCGGAGGCGGCCAGATACCAGATACGGTCGCTCATCGTCTCAACTTGTATGGAACAACACGCTGTTCCCTGCGCGTCAGCGCAGCGGAAACCGCTGTGTCTACTTGCATGGAGTTGCCCTTCCCGTGCGTCAGCGCGGCGCGGACGCCGCGACTCGACTCCCGGGGGGCGCATCGTAGCCCAGGATCCGCACCTCGAACACCCATGGCCAGTACTTGCCCGTGAGCAGGAACGTCCCGGTGTCGGGCCGGAAGGCGATCCCGTTCAGGACGTCGGCCGCCGCCGCCTCCTCGTCCGTCAACAGCCCCGACACGTCGACCACGGCAATCACCGAACCGGAAGCGAGATCGATCGCCGCGATCTCGTCGCTCCCGTAGAGGTTCGCGAACAGAACTTCGTCGACCAGTTCGAGTTCGTTCAGGTTGGCGAGCGGCATCCCCTGCCTGGTCACGCGCAGCCGGCGACGAACCTGCAGGGTGTGGGGATCCCGGAAGCTCAGGGACGGCGTGCCATCGCTCATGATCAGGTCCGAACCGTCGTAGGCTAGGCCCCAGCCTTCGCCCTCGTACCGGATTCGGCCCCGCTCCCGCAACGGCTCGAGCGACCAGACGAGCGCCACTCCCCGTCTCCAGGTGAGCTGCAACAGACGCTCCCCGGGTTCACCGCCACTGGATAGCAGAGCGATTCCCTCGCCGAAGAGTGTCTGGTCCAGGTCCACGCGCGCCAGCTCTTCGCCGTCGCTCCAGCGCCACGCCCGCAGACTGGACGAACCGTACGAACCGGTGCTCTCATAGACGACGCCGCCGCGCCAGAGAAGGCCCTGAGTGTAGGCGTCGAGGTCGTGCGGCCGCTGGTCCAGCACCTCGATCCGCCAATGCTCCGGCGGGTCCCCCGGCTGGGTAACGGCTCCTTCCGCGAGCGAGCCGCTCGACCCGGCGGGCGCACACCCGGTGGCCGGGAACAGGAGGAGGGCGAGAACCGCACAGCAGCCACGCATCGGGCGACGCTACCAGCCGTTCGGGGCCGCCGGGCGGTTCCCGCTTGACCGTTCGCTGCCGGATTGGAAGAGTGGCGCCCGCCATGAACGCCGCCTCCCTGCGCAGGATCTCCCTGGTTGCCGCCGGCGCGCTGCTGGCTCTCGCCTGGTTCGCGTTCGCGCAGCCGGCCGGGACCGAGCCGCTGAGCAGTCCGCGCGACACGATGCGCGTCTTCCTCGAGGCGTTCGCGACCGAAGACGGCCGTCCGGATCTGGATGCCGCGGCGGCGTGCCTGGACCTCGGCGACCTTCCGCTCCCCGTCCGCGCGCGTCAGGGCCGGAACCTCGCGAACCAGTTGAAACACGTGATCGACCGGCTCGAGTTCGTCGAGCTTCAAGCCATCCCCGGCGATGGCGAACTCGAACGGTGGGTGTTCAGCGACGAGTTGTCCGCGCCGCTCGTCCTGGCGGCCGACGGCGACGGTCGCTGGTTGTTCAGCCGCTCCACGGTGGCGGCGATCCCGGGCCTGTACGACGAGGTGCGCGACCGCACGGTGGTCGAAGGCGTCGAGGAAGCGCCGGTCACCGCCACGATGTGGCTTCGGGACCGGATCCCGGAGACCCTCAGGAGCGGCGGCTTCATCCTCAATCCGTGGCAATGGCTGGCCCTGCCGCTTCTGCTGCTGCTCGGCTTGCTGATCGACCGGCTCGTCGTCTGGACCGCCTACGGCCTCCTCGCGAAGCCCCTGAGCGGCCGCTACGAGAACCTGGACCTTCCGGGAGCACGTCGCATCCTGCGACCCACCGGGCTGCTGGGAATGGCGGCGGCGTGGTGGCTGGGAATCCAGTGGCTGGGCCTGCCGGCCCAGGTCGACGCCTGGCTCGATACGACGCTGCTGGTGCTCCTGCTGCTGGCCCTGGGCCGCGCGGCTTTCGCCCAGATCGACCTGCTCGGAACTGCGCTCAAGGCCCGCGCCAGGAGAAGCGAGAACCGCTTCCAGGACCAGTTGGTGCCGTTCGTCACGAAGACCCTGAAGCTGGCCGTCAGCGTCTTCGGGGCCGTCTTCCTGATCGCCCGCCTGGGCGGGGACGTCACCGCCCTGCTCGCCGGCCTGGGGCTTAGCGGACTGGCGGTGGCGCTCGCGGCCCAGGACCTGCTGAAGAACCTCTTCGGCTCGATCACGGTGCTGCTCGACCGCCCGTTCCGGGTCGGCGACTGGATCAGGCTGGGCGACGTCGAGGGCGTGGTCGAGGAAGTCGGTTTCCGGAGCACACGCGTCCGGACCTTCTACGCCTCCCTGGTCACGCTACCCAACGCCCGCCTGATCGACGCATCGGTCGACAACTACGGAGCAAGGCAGTTCCGCCGCTGGAGCACGCGAATCCAGATCACGTACGACACGCCGCCCGCCAGCGTCGATTCGTTCTGCGAGGGCATCCGGCAACTCGTTCGGGAGAACGAATCGATGCGCCAGGACGCCTTCGAGATTCACCTCAACGAGTTCGGCACGGACGGGCTCGAGATCCTGCTCTACGTCTTCTTCCTCGCCCCGGACTGGAGCACCGAGCTGCGACTCCGCCACGATCTGGCCCTGGACATCCTGCGTCTTGCCGACCGGCTTGGCGTGCGGATCGCCTTCCCCACCCGAACGATTCACCTGGAGCCGCCGTCCGGCGACGGCTCCGACGCCTGATCGACGGGCAGGACGATCCGGACCGAGAGTCCCCCCTTGACCCGTCTTGCAGCGGTGATCGTTCCGCCGTGCTCCTCCACGATGCGGCGGGCGATCGGAAGACCCAGACCGGTACCTCCGCTCGAGGTCGAGAAGTAGGGCTCGAAGATGCGTTCCAGGTCGGTGTCCGAGACACCGGGCCCCCGGTCGTCGACGGTGACGCCCAGCGCATTGCCGCCGTCGACCGGCGCCACGGTGACCCGGACCTCGCCTCCGCCGTCGCTGGCGCCGAGGGCGTTCTCCAGCAGGTTGCGGACCGCCCGCTGCATCAACCGCCGATCGAACCGAAGCCGCGCCGCCTCTTTGTCCACTCTCGACTCGAAGGCCACCGTCACCCCCTCCGGCGGCGGGTGGCGATAGCCGTCCACCACCTCCCGCACCGCGGCCGCCAGATCCCCGGGCTCCGGCCGGGCGAGGGGAATCCTGCTGTACGCCCCGAACTCACCCGCCGTGCGCGCCAGCTCATCGACCTGGTAGAGGATGTTGTCGGTGCAGCGCTCGAAGACCTCGTTCAGCCGATCCGGGGCGTCCCGCCACACCCTCCGCAGGTGCTCGGTCGAGAGGCGGATGGGGGTCAGCGGGTTCTTCACCTCGTGCGCGATCAGCCGCGCCATCTCGGCCCAAGCCTCCAGGCGCTGCGCCTCCTCCTCCCGCGCGCGGGTCGATGCGATCCGGGACGCCATGCCGTCGATCGCGGCGCCCAGGGTCTTGAGTTCCGTCTCCTGCGGCTCGAAGCCGAGGGAGGCCGCGCCGCCGGCGATCCGGCCCGCGCCGTCGATCATCCGCATCAGCGGGCGGGTGAATCCCCGCGCGAGCCGGGCGCCGACGATGATCAGCAGCAGAACCAGGGCCGTCGTGATGACCAGCGTCTGCCGCCTCAGGGCGGCGAGTTCGCGCGTACCCGCCTCCTGCTGCGCCAGCAGCGGCACGGACACGAACAGTCCCGATTCCCCCGGGCGCTCCTCCCCCAGGGACACGGGCTGGTACAACTCCAGGTAGGACACGCCCTGCCCCACCGTCTGAACCCGCGCGGCGGTCGGGTGGCCGAGCAGCGCCAATCTGCTGTACACGTTGCCCGGAATGCGTTTCGGCATCAGGCCGGCGGTAAAGAGGTCCGGTTTGCTCGATGCGTAGACGCCGCCGCGCCAGTACAGGTTCACTTCGTGTCCCACGACTTCCGCCAGCCAGGCCAGGAGCTCGTCATCCAACTGGGCGTCCATCGAGAATCCCGGCGGCAGGCCGAGCAGGAAATCGGTCAGGACGTGCTCGAGCGACACCAGGGCGGTTCGACCGGCGACCTCCTGCTCGGCCTGGATGCGGGCGCCCAGATTCCGGACGAGCAGCCCGTTGAGCAGCGCCAGCGGCACGATCGCGATCAGGGCCAGCACGGCCGTCAGCCGCACCGAGTACCGCCGGAAGTCCGGCAGGAAGCCGCCGCGCAGTTTCGTTCTCGGCAGGCTGATCAGCAGCACAGCGAGCGCCACCGCCGACACTGCCAGCACCAGCCGCGCGGCGACCGTGGCGATCCGCCAGATCCGCTCCGCCACCGGCTCTTCGGGCAGCAACGCGACGACCCAGAGGCGCTCGAGACTGCTCGGGCTGAACCAGGCCAGAGCGGGTCCCGCCGGCGTTTCGACGCGCATCGTCTGGCGGGGATCCACCGCTTCCGACGGCGCCGGCAGCAACCAGTCCTCGTCCCACCGCGAGACGAACGGGCGGCCCGCGCCGTCGACGTAGGCGAGGACCGCCTCTCCCGGAGGATTCGCTCCGCCGGGACTTCTGGCAGGCCCTCCCCGGAGCAGGCGCAGCTCGAGTTCGGCGCCGGTTCCGGAGGTGACGGTGCTCCAGACATCGAGCCGCGGCAGCGCGGTGGTCCAGAAGCGAACCGCGCCCCAATCCTGGCCTGCGGAGGCCACCGTGGCTTCACCCGACGCGCTGCGCTGTTCCTGCCATGGCGGCAGATTGCCGCCCGGCCAACGGGCGCTGTCAACGGCGAGCTCGCCCGTCTCCGCGTCCACCGGCAGACCGTAGGAGAAGGTCGACACTTCGTTTCCCCGGATCACCGCCAGCGCCGAGAACGTCTCGGAAGCGGCCAGGGGCGACCGGCGCCAGAGCTCCAGAGCCAGATCCTGGTGATCGTCGAGTTCGTTCGGATCGCCCAGGGCCAGTTCCCTCAAGTCGCTCGCCGTCACGAAGGAGCCGGTTTGCTCCGACAGCGCCGCGACCTCTCCGGGTTCCGGAGCCTCGAGCCCGCCTCGAACCTGCTCGAGCAGCAGCGCCCGCAGGGCAGGTCGGTGCGTCACTTCGACGAGCAGACCCACACCGAGAGCCGCCGCGGTGGCGCTCAGCAGAAGGTGCATCCAGTCCCGACGGTCCCCCCGACCCGAGGCCCAGAGCACGGTTCCGGTCAGCAAAACCCAACCTGTCAACAGGACGGCCCACTGTCCGATCGAACCCCCGAACGAACCTCCCGGATCGACGGGCGCCCCGGCGGCGTCGGTTGCCCGGATCTGCCATCGATAGAGGCCGTAGCCCACGGCCGCACAAACACCGACCAGGCCAGTTGCCGCCACCGCAAGCCGGGGCTTCCGTGGTGCCCGTCCGCTCCAGCGGCGGAAGACCCAGACCAGCGACAGGCCGATGCCGACCATCGCGGCGGCCACCGCGAGCGAGCCGGCCGTTCCCGGCTGCGGCTCGGAGGGCGGCCCGAAGCGCAGGCGCAGCCACGGTCCGGGGATGCCCTCCGGCGGAGCAAGTTCGCGAATGCCGATGGCCTCCAGGCCGGGCGTCAGGGGTTCCGCGGAGTGGTCCCGCACCGACCATCGGACCTCGTAACGCCGAAGTCCGAAGGGTGCCGCAATCGGCAGCGTATCGGTCGGGAAACTGCTGCCTACGATCAACCGCCAGCCCCCTTCGCCCGTGCTCATGTCGATGGCCGCGTACAGCGAGACCGCCGTGAAGCCGGCGGTCTGATTGATGCCTCCCGGCAGCAGGCGATCAAGAGGAAGATCGTGCCTCAGTCCCGGTCCGCCCCAGGCCCGGGCCAGACCATCCGCATCGACCAGAACCAGGGTGCGACCTTCGACGCGGCTCGCCCGATCCAGTTCTTCGAACACCTCCTGTCGGGCGCCGGCAGACGCGAGCGGAATCGCGCCCATCCGCCGAACGTTCTCCGCCGCGCGCTCGGCGTCCGCCTGCAGATCCAGCAGCATCGCCTGGTACGCCGCTTCCATCGAGGCCAACTGCGCGGGCGTCGGAAGCGGCGGCTCCTCGTCCCTCGGCCATCGTTCAACCGCCAGCAGGATGGCCGCCAGGGCAAACAGTCCGAAGATGATCAGCGGTCCGGCAGCGCCCCCGCGCTCGTCCGCGTGGTCCGTCATGGGTCCTTCACCGTCTCCGCCGCGCGAACGGAGCGGAGAATACGGGCGGCGATCTGATCGGCGGCGCCAGCCGACGTATCGATCGTCTCGTAGCTCCCATCGTGCCGCAGCGGCGAGGCCCGGCGCCTGCGGTCCCGCTCATCCCGGGCCTGAATCTCCCGCTTGAGCCGCTCGCGGCCACCGGCGTTCCGGCCGCCGAGTTGGCGGAGCCGGCGCTCCACCCTCACCTCGAGCGGCGCGTCCAGAAAAAACTTGTGCTTCGCCTGAGGAAAGACGACCGTGCCGATGTCCCGACCCTCGACCACCGCACCCGCCCGGGCCGCGAACTCGCGCTGCCGCGCGACCAGCCACGAACGCACCCGGGGATGCACGGCAACCCGCGATGTGGCGGCGTCGACCCGGAGCGTACGCAGCAGCGGCCCCGGGGCGAAACCGTCGATGACCACCTCCGCCTCGGCAGCGCGAGTTCGGAGTTCGAAGGAGATCCGCCCGATCAGCTCCTCCATCGCCGGCTCTTCGGCGGGGTCCAGGCCGGCCTCCAGCGCCTTCCAGGCCACCGCGCGGTACATGGCCCCCGTGTCGAGATAGGGAACGCCGAGTTTCGCCGCGACCGTCCGGGCCACGGTGCTCTTGCCGACACCGGCCGGACCGTCGATGGCGACAACCGTCACCGGCGCCGGCGTCCCCGTTTCCGTCCGCCGCCAGAGCGCCCTGCCGACATCCGGCCTGAACCGGCCTTCAGGCTCGCCACTTCTCCAACCGAGAGTTCGCGCCACTTGCCGCTCGGCAGGTGAGCGTCCTCGAGCCGGCCGATCGCCACCCGGCGCAGTCGTTGCACCGGATGTCCGACGCGGAAGAACATCTCCCGAATCTGCCGGGTCCGGCCTTCGCGCAGTTCCAGCTCCCACCAGCTTGACGAGCGCGCGGTCCCGCCCCCCCTGCGCGTTCGCACCGGCCGCGGAGTCACCGCCGCGGTTCGCCGGCCCGCGATGAACATCCCCCGGCCGAGGCGCTCGATGGCCGCCCGGGCCGGGAACCCCCGGACCTTGACCAGATATCGCTTCGTGCAGCCGAAGCGCGGATGCGTCAGGCGGTTGGCGAGATCGCCGTCGTCCGTGAAGAGGAGCAGGCCTTCGGTCCGGTAGTCCAGCCGCCCGACCGGCTTGAGCCGTCCGCGCCACCTCTCCGGGAGCAGATCCATGACCGTGGGTCGCCCTTCGGGGTCGCTACGGGTCGTTACGTGACCGGCCGGTTTGTTCAGCAGAACGTAGAGGGCCGCATCCATCCGCGCGACGGGCTCGCCGTCGACCCGGACCGTCTGCCTGCCCTTGCCCCACTGCCGGGCGCGGTCTCCGAGGACCGCGACGCGGTCGTCGATCGTGACCCGGCCGGCCCGAATCAGATCTTCCGCGGCCCGGCGCGAGGCGACGCCCGCGCGGGAGAGGATCTTCTGGAGCCGTTCGCCCTTGGGTTCCTCAGCCATCGATCGGGTCCGCCGGCGCAAGGGCGATCGGTGTCTGCAGGGGCTCCTCCTCCGCCCCACCGAGGAAGGTCTCTTCGAACTCCTCCAGCGGGGGCAGCTCGGAGAGGGCGCGCAGGCCGAAGTGAAGCAGAAACTCGCGCGTGGTGGCGTAGAGGAAGGGACTGCCGACGACTTCCTTGCGCCCGGCAATCCGGATCAGCCGTCGCTCGAGAAGCGTCTTCAGCACACCCGCGGAATTCCTGCCCCTCAGCTCCTGGATCTCCGGACTCGTCACCGGCTGGCGGTAGGCCACGATCGCCAGCGTTTCCACCGCGGCCATGGACAACCTGCTGCGACCGGCCACCTCGAAGAACCTGCGCAGGTAGGGGTGCAGATCGGAACGCGTGACGAGCCGGTATCCACCGCCGGCCCGGTCCAAAACGACGCCGCGGTTCGCCGAACCGCCGGTTTCGTCGACCCGGTAGCGGTCGAGAACCGCTTCGAGGGCCTCGGCCGCGCGTTCACGGTCCTGTTCGGGAAACACCTCGAGGAGCTTCCCTTCGGGTTGAGGATCGGGGCTGGCGAAGAGCAGAGCCTCGAACACCGCCTCCATCTCGGGCGTCTCCGTCATCCGGTCAGGTCCTCCAGCAGAACCGGGTCGAGGGCCCGCGTCGTGCGAAACAGAAAGACGGAGCCGGCGTCGGAGGGATGGAGCCGTACCAGATTGAGGCGGGCCATCTCCAGCACGGCCAGGAAGCACGCGATGGCCTCCGCGCGGCTCGACAGGGCGAACAGGTCATCCTTCAGATCGAGCGAGCGGCCGCCCTCGAAGCGGCCCAGCAACCGCTCGATCTGGCCCCGGACGCTGAAGGTCTCGCCCTGGTAGATCAGCGGACTGGGATGCTCCTCGTCGTAGCGCTTCAGCACGCCCCGCAGCACCTGAAGCAGGTCGAAGAGCGACAGGTCGCCGAGGTCGAACTCCTCCTCGCCGCCGGCTTCGACGGTCTCCCGCCGGCCACGCGTCCACAGCCCGTGCCGGAGGCTGTCGACCTCGGCCAGGGTCTGCGCGGCTTCCTTGAGCCGCTGGTACTCGAGCAACCGTTCGATCAGTTCCCGGCGCGGATCCTCCGGTTCCTCGCCGGGCCCCGCCTCGGGTTGCGGCAACAGGACCCTGGCCTTGAGCTGGATCAGCAGAGCCGCTTCGTAGATGTAGTCGGCGGCGATGTCGAGATCGAGCTCGTCCATCAGGTCCAGGTACGCGTGAAACTGATCGCAGATCAGAGCGACCGGGATGTCCGTGATTTCGATCTCGTTGATTCTCACCAGGTGAAGCAACAGATCGAGGGGGCCCTCGAACTCCGGCAACTCGACCCGCCAGGAAGCCGGCAGCAGGCTGGTCGCAGCCTGGGCGCAGGCGCGTCCTACGTTGACGGTCGAGCTCATCAGTACTGCCCGCCGGAGCAACTGCAGCCCGAGATGGAACTCATTTGCCGGGATTCTTCCACACCGGCGGCGCCGATCCACCGACCCGCTCCAGCGCCTCCAACCACCGCTCCGCCGCATGGCGCGGCCGGAAGCGCCGCTCGAGGCGCCGCCGTCCCGCTTCTCCCCGGCGGCGGGTCTCGCCGGGTTCCCGCGCCGCCTCGATCAGGGCCTCCGCGAGAGCGCCGGAACGCTCGGGCGACACGAGCCATCCGGTCTCCCCATCGACGACGACTTCCGGAATGCCGCTGACCGCGGACGCGATCACGGGGACTCCGTCACCCATGGCCTCGAGGATGACCAGCGGCATGCCCTCGTACGTGGACGGAACGACAAGCGCCGTAGCGCCGCGCCGCAACCGGGCGATCTCCGACCGCGAGCACCGGCCCGCGAAACGCACGCTCGCTTCCAACCCCAGATCCCGCGCCAGCACGGAAAGGGACTCGCGACGCTCGCCGTCGCCCGCGATGACCAGTCGCGGACGACGCCCGCGACCGTGAGCGGTCGCAATGGCCCGCAGCAGGATCTCGAAGCCCTTGCGGATCCGCAGCCGTCCCGCGGCGAGCAGGAAGGGCTTCTGTCCGAAGACCTCGTCGGCCCGGCTCTTTCGAAGCTCGTCGCCGGCCGGCAGGTCCAGGGGCGCACCGGTGACATTCGGAACCACCTCGACACCGACGACACCGTAGTCACGTTCGATCTCGGCCGCGGTGACCCGGCTCGGCGCCAGGCGGAGGTCCACGCGCCGGGCCGTGATCCGGCCCAGGGCGATGTGCATGGGCGCGCGCAGTGCGCGGAACGTGCGTTCGCTCATCGCCGGACGGGCCACGACCCGCGCGCTGTCGTCGCCATCGATCAGCGGACGGACCGCCAGGCGCTCCTGGACATAGCTCACCTGCTGGAGCGCCACGAGCAGGGGCCGCCGGCCGGCTGCCCGGCGCGCGAGGTCCCGGATGACCAGGCCGCCGTCGCTTTCATGGACCTGCACCACGTCCGGCCGCCACTCGGCGACCCGGCGCGCGACGGCACGGCGCGCGTGCCAGGGAAACGACGTCTTCGAAACCCTCGCGCCACACTGGTCGCGGCCGAGGATCTCGACCTCGCAGCCGGCCTGCTGAAGGCCCCAGGCGAGTTGAAGCACCTGTTCGCCCGCGCCGGAGAGATCCCTCGGCGGCAGAACATTGGCGACCAGCAGGACCTTCACGGCCCGGCGGCCCCTTGCGCCGGAGTGGCAAGTGCCGGAATCCGGCGCTCCAACTGGCGCCGCAACGGCTCATTGCCGGGCTCGGCGAGCCGGTCGAGAAGCCTCGCGGCGTCCGCCCGCGCCTCCACCAGCCATTTCCAGTCGCGGGCCAGATCGCCGAAGCGGAACTGCGGCAATCCGGCCTGGCGCGTGCCGAGCACCTCCCCGGGTCCGCGCTGCCGCAGATCCTCCTCCGCGATCCGGAAGCCGTCGTTCGATGCTTCGAACACCGCCAGCCGACGCTCGGCTTCGGCAGACGACCGGCCCGAAATGGCGGTGCAGATCGACTGCCCGAGCGTCCGATCCGTACCCCGGCCGATGCGGCCCCGGAGCTGGTGCAGTTGGGCCAGCCCGAACCGCTCCGCACCGAGGATCACCATCGCGGTCGCCTGCGGCACGTCGACGCCCACCTCGATCACGGTCGTCGCCAGCAGCACGCGGATGGAGCCGGCCGAGAAGCGGCTCATCGTCGCGTCGCGCTCTTTGCGACCCAGACGACCGTGGACGACGCCATGAGGCGCGGCCAGCGCTTCGGCCCACCAGGCGCCCGACTCCTCGAGCGACGGCAGGCCGGCCGCGCTTCCTTCGCCGGGATCGATCAGGGGAAAGACGACGTAGGCCCTGCCGCCGCGGCGAAGACGCTCCCGGACGAGGGCTACCGCCTCGTCCCGGTGGTTCTCGGACAGAACGCGGGTCTCGACCGGGCCGCGGCCCGGCGGCATCTCGTCCACCAACGACACGTCCAGGTCACCGTACACGGTCAGCGCCAGGGACCTGGGAATCGGCGTCGCGGTCATGACCAGGAGGTCCGGGCGCTGCCCTTTCCGTGCCAAGGACTGGCGCTGGAGGACACCGAACCTGTGCTGCTCGTCGACGACGGCGAGTCCCAGGCGGGCGAAGCGGGTGCGCTCCTGGATCAACGCGTGGGTGCCGACCGTGAGGTCGATCCGGCCATCGCCGACCCGCTCGAGCACGGCTCCGCGGCCGTCGCTGGCGACGCGCTGGCCGGAAGTCACGAGCGCAAGGTCGAGGTGCGGTCCCAACAGCCGCCGCAGGGAGGCGAAGTGCTGCTCGGCGAGCAGCTCCGTGGGCGCCATCAGGGCCGACTGGAGGCCGCTCCGAGCCGCGATCAAGCACGCCAGAGCGGCCAGGACCGTCTTGCCGCAGCCGACATCGCCCTGTACCAGCCGAAGCATGGGCAGCGGCCCGAGAAGGTCGGTCTCGATTTCCTCGAGCACCCGTTCCTGGGCGCCGGTCAACCGGAACGGCAGCACTTCCCGAGCCACTTTCGCCGCCGCGTCGCAGGTCCGGTACCGGTGCGGTTTTCCGTGCCAGCTGCGCCGCCTGCGAACGGCGGCGAGCTGCAACTGCTGGAGCAGGAACTCCCCGTAGGCGAGGCGCGCATGGGCAGGACTCCGTCTCTCGTTCAGTGCCTCGACCGAGGCCTCGGCGGAGGGGCGGTGGACGGCGGTCAGTGCCTCGGACAGACTTGGCAGGCCGTGCCGGGCCCGCTCTTCGTCCGGCAACCACTCGTCGATCCAGTCGCGGCCGCGGGTTTCCGTCAGGCGGGACACGGCTCCGTGGACGAGGCGCTCCACCCGCGACGGCGGTACGTCTCCCATGCGGCCGTACACCGGCCGTACGCCGCCCCCGCAATCCGGTTCCTCCGCCACCCGTTCGACGGTCGGATTCGCGACCTGCCAGGCGCCGTCCGCTCTCCGGCGTCTGGGCACACCGTGGAGGAGATAGGAAGCGTCCTCGTCCAACTGGTTCACGAGATAGGGCCGATTGAACCAGACCACGCCGACCCGGTTCTCACCGTCGTCCGCGACCGCCTCCACGCGCGAGAAGCGCCGACGGCCGAATACCCGGCGCAGCTTCTCCAGGCGCACGACGACGGTCAAGGGTCCCGGCGCGCGTTCCGGCGGATCGCCGCCCGGCCCGGGCAAGCGTCCAAGCGTTCGCCGGTCCTCATACCGGATGGGAAGGTGCGCCAGCAGGTCGACGATGCGGCGGCAACCCGCCTCGGCCAGCTTGCGCCCCAGCACCGGGCCCACTCCGCGTGCATTGGTGATCGGGTCGAACGGCTCCATCGGCGGAGTCAGTCCGTGACTTCCAGCGTGCCGGCACTCGGATCGAGCCGGACCGGCGCCCCCAGCGGCAACGTGTGGTTGGGCGCCTGGTGACCGGCCGGAAGACCGACCAGCAGCGGCACCCCGAGCGTCTCGGCGAAGTCGATCAAGCCGTCGCGCGCGTCGCAGTTCGTGAAATGGCCGGCGACCACCGCGCGTACACCACCGACGCGTCGGGCGGACCGAAGCTGCGTCAGCAGGCGGTCGATCCGGTACTCGGGCTCATCGATGTCCTCGAGAAACAGGATGGACTCGCGGAAGTCCGGCAGGAAACCGGTCCCGATCGTCGCCGCCAGCATCGTCAGGCAACCGCCGAGAAGACGGCCCTCGATTGCTTCCGGTCGGCCGGCCGACCTTGGCCTGCCGACCGGCTCGAGCTGCCAGTTCTCCCCTCGCCTGCCGGCCAGTGCGGCGAGCAGGGAGCGTCGCTCCTCCGCCAGCAGCCCGCGGGCGAAGTCGACCAGCATCGGGCCATGGAAGGCCACTGTCCGCGTTCTGGCGATCAGGCCGAGCAGGAACGGCGTCAGGTCCGAGTAGCCGACGTAGGGCCGCGGCCTCCCGGCGAGCAGCCGCCAGTCGATGTGCTCCAGGAGCCGCGTCACGCCATAGCCGCCACGGGCGAAGACGATCGCGGCGATCTCCTCGTCCGCCGCCAGATCGTGGAACGCCTGAAGTCGCTGGCGGTCCGATCCCGCGAACAGATCGCGCCCTTCCCGTTTCGCCCCGGGACGCAGGTTGGAGGCGAGCACGACCTCGAACCCGAGGTCGCCAAGCGCGGCCACGCCGGCCCGGAGACGGTCGTCGTCGATCCGTCCGGACAGCGCCGCGATGCCGATCCGGTCGCCCGGCCCGACGGATGGCGGCCATCCGAACGGCCTGTCGAAGAAGGTCAAGTGCCGGAGGACCTCGTAAGCCGGATTCTGTTCGTCCCGTCACCTTCAGGCGATGGGAGGCGGCCATTCATCTTTGCGACCTACCCGGAGGGCGTCCCCGGTTGGGAACAACCAGGAATCGGGACGGACAGCCCGATCCGCGCTCCCTATTTGGTCTTGCTCCACATGGGGTTTGCCATCGCCTCGAACCGTCGCCGGCCGAGCGGTGCGCTCTTACCGCACCGTTTCACCCTTGCCTTCCCCGTGGCTCCGGGGGCCTCGTCGGCACCGGAACCACCTGGTCGGCGGTCTGCTCTCTGTTGCACTTTCCGTCGCGTTGCCGCGCCTTGCCGTTAGCAAGCATGCCGTCCGTTGGAGTCCGGACTTTCCTCCCCCGGCGGCGGCACCGCCGGGAGCGACCGCATCCGGTCCTCCGGCAAGGCGAACCCTACCACCCGCTCAACCCCTCCGATCCCGATGGACCGAGGCATAGACCGATCGGGCGAGCTTGGCGCCCAGAACGTCCCGAAGTTGCTCTTCGGACGCCCGGGTCACGCCGGCGTAGCTGCCGAAGCGACGCACCAGCAACTTGCGCCGCTTCGGCCCGATGCCCCGCAGGTCGTCGAACCTGCTGCGCAGCGTTCGCCGGGAACGGCGACGGCGGTGGCGCGACACGGCGAAGCGGTGCGCCTCGTCACGGACCTGCTGGAGCACGCGGAGGCCGGCGTGATTCCGCCGCAGCCTGAGTGGCGCCGGCCGCGCCGGTACGTAGAGCTCTTCCTCCCGCTTTGCCAGTCCGACCACCGGCGTCTCGTCGACGCCGAGTTCCACCAGCGCCTCCAGCGCCGCGTTCAATTGGCCGCGTCCTCCGTCGATCAGGATCAGGTCGGGCATCTCGCCGACCTCCTCCAGGGTCCTCCGGTAGCGGCGCTCCACCGCCTGGCGAATCGAGGCGAAGTCATCGGCCTGTTCCAGGCCCCGGATGTTGAAGCTGCGGTACTCCTTCTTGACCATGCGGCCGTCGTTCCAGACCACGAGCGAGGCGACCGTCTGGCTTCCGCCGAAGGTCGAGATGTCGAAACCCTCGATCCGGCGCGGGGCGTCTTCGAGGTCGAGCGCCCGCCGCAGCGCTTCTCCGGCCTCCCCGGCGGCGCCCGCGCCCCGGAACCGGCGGCGGAAGGCCATCGCCGCGTTCCGGTTGGCCAAGGCCACACGATGCGCCTTCGGTCCGCGCGAGGGCATGCGGAGGTAGACCTTCGACTCGCGTCGCTCGCTCAGCCACGAGGTCAGCGCGTCTTCGCCCTCGATCGGCGCCGGCAGGTGGATCTCCTTCGGAATCAGGGTGGTCCGGTCATAGAGCTGCGGCAGCAGTTCGGACAGCAGGCGTTCGGCGGTGATCCTCGAGACCCCCTCCCAGAACAGTTCGCGACGATCGAGGACCTGGCCGCCGCGCATGACCAGCACGACGACCGCGGCGTTGTCGCCGCTGGTATGGACGCCGAAGATGTCGACATCCTCGCCCCGATCCGAGAACAGCTTGCGCCGCTGAGTGACCTGTTCGATCTCCCGCATCGTGTCCCGAAGACGGGCCGCGGCCTCGAATTCCAGACCGGCAGCGTGCGACTGCATGCTGCCGCGCAGGCCGCGCAGCAACTCGTCGTTCCTGCCGGCGAGAAAGAGGCGCGCCTTCTCCACCGCCTCCGCGTAGGCCTCGTCGGTGGTCAGGCCGTCGACGCAGGGGCCGAGACAGCGCTTCATGTCGTAGTAGAGGCAGGGCCGCGGCAGGCTGCCGTCGATCTCGATCCGGCACACCCGGATACCGAACAGCTTCTGCGTCAGCTTGATCGCCTTGCGCGCCAGCCCGGCGGGCAGGTACGGGCCGTAGTACTCCGCGCCGTCGCGGCGAATGCGCCGCGTGAAGGCCAGCCGCGGGTGCCCGTCGGCAAGGGTGAGCTTGAGGTACGGGTAGGTCTTGTCGTCGCGCAGACGGATGTTGAAGCGCGGCTGACGGCGCTTGATCCAGTTGTTCTCGAGCAGCAGGGCCTCAGCCTCCGAGTCGGTGACGACGAACTCGAGATCGGCCGCGTCCTGGAGCATCAGGGCGAGTCGAGGATCCTCCGCCGGCTTGCGGTAGGCCGCCGCGCGCCGGCGCAAGGACTTCGCCTTGCCGACGTAGAGCGCCTCGCCTTCCCCGGACTTGAAGATGTAGATCCCCGGCTGATCCGGCAGCTCGTCCAGCCGGCGTGCGAGGCGCGCGTCCATCAACCCATCACCTTGACTTCTCGAAGTTCCTTCAGGCGGTCACGCAGGACCGCTGCCTGCTCGAACTCGAGCCGGCGGGAGGCCTGCTTCATCGCCTTCTCGAGGCGCGCGATCCGGCGTTCCAGGGGCATCTCCGGCGCGTCCTCGCGCAGGAGATCCTCCACCGCCTTCTCCGCCGCCGCACCGGCCTTGTGCAGGTAGTCAAGGTTGCTCATCCGCACCAGCGGACTGTGCACGTCCTTCAGGATGGAGGCCGGCACGATGCCGTGTTCCCGGTTGTAGCGCGCCTGAAGGCGCCGGCGCCGCGCGGTCTCCCGGACCGAGCGGTCGATCGACTCGGTGCGCTGGTCGGCGTAGAAGATGACCCGCCCGTTCAGGTTGCGGGCCGCGCGGCCCGCGGTCTGAATGAGCGACACCTCGCTGCGCAGGAAGCCCTCCTTGTCGGCGTCCAGGATCGCGACCACGGAGACCTCGGGGAGGTCCAGCCCCTCCCGAAGGAGGTTGATGCCCACCAGGATGTCGAACTCGCCGCGGCGAAGCGCGGTGGTGATCTCGACCCGCTCCAGGGTGTCGATGTCGCTGTGCAGGTAGCGGACCCTCAGGCCCAGCTCGGTCAGGTACTGGGTCAGCTCCTCGGCCATCCGCTTGGTCAGCGTGGTCACCAGGACCCGCTCGCGGCGCTCGATCGCCGTCCGCGCCTCTTCCACCAGGTCGTCGATCTGGTTCGCCGAAGGCCGCAGCTCGATCCGGGGATCGAGCAGGCCGGTCGGCCGGATGACCTGCTCGACGACGACGCCGGTGGTCCGTTCCAGTTCGAACGGACCCGGCGTGGCCGAGACGTAGATCCTCTGACCGCAGCGCTCCTCGAACTCGTCGAACCGGAGCGGCCGGTTGTCCAGGGCGCTTGGCAGGCGGAAACCGAACTCCACCAGCGTCTCCTTGCGCGAGCGGTCGCCGTGGTACATCCCATGCACCTGTGGAATCGACTGGTGGCTCTCATCGACCACCAGCAGGAAGTCCTCGGGCAGGTAGTCCAGGAACGTGGGCGGAGCCTCGCCCGGCGCCCGGCCGGAGAGGTGGCGCGAGTAGTTCTCGATGCCGGCGCACGAGCCGAGCTCGCGCAGCATCTCCAGGTCGTAGCGAGTCCGCTGCTCCAGGCGCTGCATCTCGAGCAGGCGGTTCTCGCGTTCGAGGACGACCAGGTGCTCGCCCAGTTCCTCCTCGATCGATGCAATCGCCCGGCGCATCCGCTCCTCCGGCGTCACGTAGTGGTTGCGCGGAAAGACCGGCAGCCGGTCGACTTCCTCCAGCACCCGTCCGGTAATCACGTCGAAGCGGGACACCCGGTCGACCTCGTCTCCGAAGTACTCGACCCGGATGCCGCGGTCATCGTAGGCGGGGAGGATCTCGAGCACGTCGCCTCGTACCCGGAAGCTGCCGTGGAACAGATCGAGCCGGGTGCGCTCGTACTGCATCTCGGCCAGGCTCCGCTGCGCGCGCTCGAGCGGCAACTCGGCTCCGCGCTCGAAGAACTGGAGCATCGAGAAGAAGACGTCGGGCGCGCCCAGGCCGTAAATGCACGACACGGAGGCCACGACCAGCACGTCCCGCCGTTCGAACAGGGAGATCGTCGCCCGCAGCCTCAGGCGGTCGATCTCGTCGTTGATGCTCGTTTCCTTCTCGATGTACGTATCGGACTGCGGGACATAGGCCTCGGGCTGGTAGTAGTCGTANNTAGTAGGAGACGAAGTACTCCACCGCGTTGTTCGGGAAGAAGCTCCTGAACTCCTGGTAGAGCTGGGCCGCCAGCGTCTTGTTGTGCGACAGAACCAGCGTGGGCCGGTTCACGGCCTCGATCACCTTGGCGATCGTGTAGGTCTTGCCGGAACCGGTTACACCGAGCAGCACCTGCTCGGGAACGTCGTCCTCGAGACCGGCCACCAGTTCGGCGATCGCCGCCGGCTGATCACCCTGCGGCTGGAACGGAGAGATGAGTTCGAAGCGTCCTCCGGCCCCATTCCCCGGCGTGAGGCACCGGTGCAGGTCACACCTCCGGTCCGGAGACCGCGATCCGCTCGAGGCGCTCGGTCAAACGACGCAGATCATCGCGGTCGAAGAGACCACGCTCGGCCCGTCGCAGCGCGTCGGTCAACGCCAGTTGCAGCCGGCGGTTGTCCGCGGGCGTCGCCTGGCGGGTGCGGTAGCGCTCGAGGACGGAATCAAAGGCCCGGTCGAGACGGTTGCGCTCTTCCGACGGGGTGTCCTCGGGAAGTGTCTCCATGATGCGATCGCGACCGAAGCCCAGCACGAACTCGAGCAGTTCGTCGGCCTGGGTCAGAGCCACCACCAGGCCGATCACCAGCAGGAGCGCGAGCAACCCGCAGCCGGCGAGCCCCGCGATCAGACAACCTCGCCGCGAACTCTCCGGATCCCGAGGTCGCGTCGCCGACGGCTCGGGAAAGGGCTCCGGCAACGGCGGCAGGTCGCGCGGCTGCTCGGCTTCGGACATCATGAGTCGGGCCGTATGATACGCGTGTGATGGAGGCGCCGCGGAACGCCCTGCGACCCGTCGCCGGCTGGGCCTTGCGGCACTGGCGCTGGCTCACGCCCGTCGCCGTGACACCGGTCGCCGGTGTTCTGCTGGGTATCTCGGTGGCCGCGGCGATCGATCTGCCGCAGGTCGAGACGGTCGCGGAGCTGACGCCGAGCCAGATCACCCGGCTCCTCGATCTCCGCGGCGAGGTGTTCCGGAGCTACTCCGTCCAGAAGCGGGTCATGCTTGCCGAGGGCGAGGTGCCGGAGGTCTTCGAGAGCGTCCTGCTGAGCGCGGAGGATCGGAACTTCTACCGGCACGGGGGCTTCGACATCAACGGTGTGTTGCGCGCAACGGTGCAGAACTGGCGCCGGGGCGAGCGCTTCTCGGGCGCCTCCACGATCACGATGCAGGTGGCGCGAACACTGTTTCTCGGCCGCGAAAAGGTCTGGAGCCGGAAGATCCGGGAAACGCTTCTCGCCGTCCACCTCGAGAAGCGTCTGAGCAAGCAGCAGATCCTTACGCTTTACTGCAACCTGACCTACTTCGGCCACGGCAACTACGGCCTGGAAGCCGCCTCCCGCTACTACTTCGGCAAACCGTCCGCCGAGCTCGACCACGTGGAAGCGGCCACCCTGGTCGCGGTTCTGCCGGGTCCAAGCGTGTGGACGCCGTATCTGCGCCCCGAGGTCGCGCGCGCCCGCCGCAACGCGATCCTGCAGGTCGTCGCCGAGCGGGGCGTCATCACGAGACAGCAGGCCGAGGACGCGGCGAGCAGACCGCTGGGCGTCGTCAAGCAGCGGGAGACGAAGCCGGTGGCGCCGTACTTCGCTGAACGAGTCCGTGTCGATCTGTACCGCACGTACGGCCAGAAGGGCCTCTACGAGCGGGGCCTGCAGGTCAGGACGACCCTGGATCCCCGGATGCAGAACGCCGCGGAGCGGGCTCTGCGTGAGGGCCTGGTTCGGATCGACCGGCTGCGCGGCTACCGCGGTCCGGCCTCCCGCCTCGACCGGGAGGATCTCGAGGCGGAGGATCTCGCCGACTCGGTCGGTGGTCTGCTCTCCCGCTGGCACGGTTTCGAACCCGAGGCCGGCGCCTGGGTGCCCGGCGTCGTTCTCCGGCGCGGCCGGCGCGAAGCGGAGATCCGCATCGGCGAGCACCGTTTCGCGCTCCATCCCGAGGGGTACGCCTGGACCCGCCGCGACGCGCCGCCGCTCGAGAGCGGCGACGTCGCGTGGTTCGAACTCCGGCCCGCTACGGAGATCGATGCGGAGGGCGGAGCCGAACCCGACGAGTCCTGGACCCTCGAACTCGTCCAGGAACCGATCGTCGAGGGCGCCGTGCTGCTGCTCGAGTCGTCGACCGGCGCCGTGCGGGCCATGGTTGGAGGCTGGGACTACGAACGCAGCGAGTTCAACCGCGCCGTCCAGGCACGGCGTCAGGTCGGTTCGCTCTTCAAGCCGTTCGTCTTCGGCGCCGCGTTCGAGCACGGCTTCACGCCGGCCGACACGCTCTTCGACGCGCCGGCCGTGTTCGTCGGCGTCGACAACCTGCCCAGCTACAGCCCCCGCAACTACTACCGCAAGTACCTCGGCATCCTCACCCTGCGCAAGGCGCTCGAGAAGTCGATCAACGTTACGTCGGTCAAGCTGCACGACATCGTCGGCGCCGACCGGGTGGTCGATTTCGCCTACCGGGCAGGCGTACGTTCACCGCTGCCGCCGTACCCGAGTCTGGCCCTGGGCGCCGCCGACCTGACCGTGCTCGAGGTGGCCACCGCCTACGCCACGATCGCCAACCTGGGCGTCCACGTCGAGCCGTACATGATCGAGGGCGTCGCGACCCCGGACGGCCGCGAACTCGAGGCTCACGTGCCGCAGGCGGCAACCGTGCTGACACCGGAGGTCGCGTACCTGTTGACCCATGTGCTCGCGGGTGTGGTCCAGCGCGGCACCGCCCAGTCGGCAAGGAGCCTTGGACTTGCGGCCCTGGCGGGCAAGACCGGCACCACGGACGGCTTTACCGACGCCTGGTTCGCCGGATTCACCCCCAGGTACACCCTGGTCGTCTGGGTCGGCTACGACCAGCAACGGCGGATCGGGCGCAACATGACCGGAGCGGCGGCGGCCCTGCCGATCTGGAGGGAAGTGTTGCGTCTGGGCATCGAGGAGGGCTGGATCGACCGCCGCGCCACCTTCACCCGCCCCAACCAGATACGTCTCGCCCCGATCGAGTACAACTCGGGGCTCCACCCGTCACGCCGACCCGTTGGTCAGCACCTGATCGAGGAGGCCTTCATCGTCGGCACCGAGCCGGTGTTGACCTTCGACCCCGACACGCGGCCGATCTACGACCTGCCCTGGTACCAGCAACGGGCCCTGTACGGCGAGCCGAAGGCCGGCGAGAACATGCCTGACGACGTCGCCGACTGGTCCCTGGTCCGGGAGGCCTGGAGGGAAGACGAGGAGGGGGAGGACTCCTAGCCCGTAAATCTCACCGATGTCCTACTGCGGCCGCCGATCTGCTCGCTGTAGCGGGCCGTACTCCCTCAGGCCGCTTCGACGTACTGCAGTACGCCTTCAGCGTTCCCTCAGTCCGTGCGCCCCGCTACAGCGGCGTCTACGCGCCCTCGCTACGAACCTCGGTGAAACTTGCGGGCTAGGGGCGCGTACCAACCAGCGCGTAGTCGCGATGGCCGTAGAGGACTTCGTCGATCTCGTCGCGCAGCCGGTTCAACCGATCCGCCAGCTCCAGGGTCTGGCCTTCCAGCCCGTCCAGCGGAATCTCCGGCAGACGCTCCTCTTCCGGATAGGGACGCAGGTCGAGCCGTTCGACCCCGCGGAACCCGGAACTCTCGAAGCTGGCTCGGAGCGTCTCCGGATGAACCGGCCGCAGGTGCGTCGGGTCGAGCCAGAAGCTCCGCGCGGTCACACAGACGGAGAGTGGGTTCGGCGTCTCGAGCAGCAGAATCCCACCGGGCCTGAGGGCCGCAAATGCGAGTCGCACGAGGCGGTCGATCGCTTCCGGGGGCAGGTGTTCGATCACGTGAAAGGACACGATCCCGCCCAGCGATCCCGGCTTGAGGCCGGCCAGGGCCTCCGGCAGATCCCCCTGCTCGACGCGAAGGCCCCGCCGCGAACAGCGGCGCACCATGGCGGCGGATGAATCGATGCCGCGGCACTCGATTCCCTCCTCCGCGAGCAGCGCCAGTGCCTCGCCCCGGCCGCAACCCAGGTCCAGCACAGGCGCCGCTTCGCGGAGCCGCGGCAGATAGACCTCGATGCGCTCCCTGATCTCCTCCTCGCCGCCGCGGAACCGGTCCTCGAACGCCAGGTAGGCGGTGTCGTCGACGATGGATTGAACCTCCTCTGGCGCTTCCTCGCCGCTACGGTCCAGAGCCGATCGCAGAAGGCCGACGAGTTCGTCAGATTCGCGCCGATACCGGTCCAGCTTGCGGTCGACACGGCCGAAGAGCGCGTCGTCGTGCCGCATGACTTCGTCGAGGCCCTGGCGCAGGAAGTTCTCCAGGTGCCGGGTCCGCCGATCCAGTTCGCCGATGCGCTCCTCGAACGCCCGGTCGACCTGCTCCTGGTGCTTCTGCCAGTCCCGAAAGCGCTCGGCCTGATCCCGGACGTGGCCGAGCAGGATGAGGTTGAAGACCCGCTGGCGCTCCCAGAGATCGGCCTGCGGCAGTCGAACGAAGGGACGTAGCAGCCGCTTGAAGGCCACCAAGAGGTTCCCGGCAGCGCCGCGGTGGCTGCGAATCGGGAAGGGTACGTCCCTTTCCCACAGATGGCGCCAATCCTCGAGGCGACGGGTAGGCCGATCGCCGAGGAAATCCTCGACGTCCGTGTGCCGGAGGGAGTCTTCGACTCCCATTGGTCCGCTGTCACCGCCCGAGTGCGCGGTCTGTTCGGACGTCCCCGCCCGGGTGTCCGCCTCGCTGGAGGCTCTACGTCTCAGGCACGACCTCGAGTGCGACTTCGGCGATCACTTCCGTGTGCAGGTCGACCCGCACCACATGATCGCCAAGGGCCTTGATGCCGCCCGACAGGTCCACCATCCGTCGATGCACCTGGACGCCCTTGGCCGCCAGCGCCTCGACCACTTCCGTCGGCGTCACGGAGCCGTAGAGCGTTCCCGTCTCGCTCGCCCGTTTGGCGATCTTGAGCTTCAGGGCCGCCAGCTCGGCCGCGACCTCGGCGGCAGCCGAGCGTTCCGCCGCGTGCCGGGCGTCGAACTTCGCCCGCTGGGACTCGAACCAGTGCCGGTTCGCCACGGTGGACGGAGCCGCGAGTTCCCTCGGGTACAGGTAGTTGCGTGCGTAGCCGGGCTTCACGTCGACGACTTCGCCGCGCGTACCGAGCCCCCTCATGTCCTGAAGCAGGATGACTTCCATCTCTTGTTCCTCGTCAACTCCCCAGGCTCTCGACCGTTCAGTCGGTCGTGTACGGAATCAGCGCCAGGAAGCGAGCGCGCCGGATGGCGCGGGCCAGCATTCTCTGGTGCCGGGCCGAGTTGCCCGAGATCTTGCGCGGGAGGATCTTGGCCCGCTCAGGCACGAACGGTCGCAGGGTCGCGACATCCTTGTAGTCGATGTACTCGATCCCGTCCGCGGTGAACTTGCACACCTTGCGGCGGCGGAAGAACGTTCTGCGTTTCGCCATCTCTCTCGACTCCCCCTAGCTCGCGGTCTCGGCGAGCACCGTCGACTGGACCGGCGCCTTGCCCTTGCTCGCCGCGCGCTTCAGATCAAGGTCCGTGCGCACGACGAGGTGACGCAGGATGCGCTCGTTCTGGAGCATCCGCTGCCCGACCTCGGCAAGGTTGTTGTCGCCTCCATCCGACTCCAGGTAGTAGACGTGGTAGCGCCCCTCGGTGAACTTGCGGATGGGGTAAGCGAGCCGGCGCTTGCCCCAGGATTCCTCCTGGGTGATCCGGGTCTTGCCGTCCGCTGTCAGCAGCTCGGCAAACCCATCGCTCAACTGCACCGCCTCCTCGTCCGAGAGGCGCGGGTCCGCTATGAAGACCAGTTCGTATGTCCGTGTCAATCGTTCGTCCTCGTCGTGTTCGTTGGCTCCAGGGCCGCAACGAATCGGCGGCGGAATCTATCACGCCCCTCCGTCACAGGACGAGCAGGGGCGCGATGACCAGGGAAACCACGGACATCAGCTTGATCAGAATGTTCAGGCTCGGGCCGGCGGTGTCCTTGAACGGATCGCCCACCGTGTCCCCGACCACCGCGGCCTTGTGCGCGTCCGAGCCCTTGCCGCCGTGGGCGCCGGCCTCGATGTACTTCTTCGCGTTGTCCCAGGCCCCGCCGGCGTTGGCCATGAAGATCGCCAGCAGGACGCCGCCGGCCGTCACGCCCGCGAGCACGCCGGCCAGCGCCTCGACGTCGTAGAAGCCGACGGCGACCGGAACCAGCACCGCCAGCAGCCCCGGAGCGACCATCTGGCGAAGGGCCGCCGCGGTCGAGATGTCGACGCAGCGGGCGTACTCGGCCTTGGCCTCCCCCTCCATCAGGCCGGGGATGGTGCGGAACTGCCGCCTCACCTCCTCGATCATTTCGAAGGCCGCCTTGCCGACCGCCTTCATCGCCATCGACGAGAACAGGAACGGGAGCATGGCGCCGATGAACAGCCCGCACATGACGCGGGGGTTCACCAGGTCCATGCTCTCCAGGCCGACCGTGGTGCGAAAGGCCGCGAACAGCACCAGGGCGGTGAGCGCCGCCGAACCGATCGCGAAACCCTTGCCGATCGCGGCCGTCGTGTTGCCCACCGCGTCCAGCTTGTCGGTCCGGGCGCGCACGTCCGGGCCCAGGTGGCTCATCTCGGCGATGCCGCCGGCGTTGTCGGCAACCGGGCCGTAGGCGTCGACCGCGAGCTGGATCCCGGTCGTCGAGAGCATGCCGAGAGCCGCGATCGCGATGCCGTACAGGCCGGCCTGCCCATGCGCCACGAGAACCGCGGCGGTCAGCACGACGATCGGCAGCGCCGTCGACTGCATTCCGACCGCCAGACCGCCGATGATGTTCGTGGCGGAACCGGTCTGGCTGTCCTTGGCGATGCTCTGCGCCGGCCCCTTCGATTCCGCCGTGTAGTACTGCGTGATCAACCCGATCAGCAGGCCGGCGGCCAGACCGGCGACGGTGGCCAGGAACACGCCCATGTAGCCGAACTCCCGCCCCTCGACAACGTAGCGGCTCTCGCCCAGCAACCCTCGGGCGGTGAAGTAGGTCACGACCAGCATCACGGCGGCGGCGGCGAAGGTGCCCATGTCCAGAGCGTGCTGGGGGTTCCCTCCTTCCCGGGTGCGCACCAAGAGCGTCGAGACCAGGGACACCAGGATGCCGAGCCCCGCCAGGAGCATCGGCAGGAGGATCAGGTTCGGCGTGAACTCCTCGCCCGCCAGCGTCGTCGTGCTGACGCCGAGGACGAGCGTGCCGACGATCGCACCGACGTAGGACTCGAACAGATCGGCCCCCATGCCGGCCACGTCGCCGACGTTGTCGCCGACGTTGTCGGCGATCACCGCCGGGTTGCGCGGATCGTCCTCGGGTATGCCTGCCTCAACCTTCCCCACCAGGTCGGCGCCGACATCGGCCGCCTTCGTGTAGATGCCGCCGCCGACGCGCGCGAAGAGGGCGATCGAGGAGGCGCCGAACGAGAAGCCGGTCATCACCGTAACGACGAGCCCCAGGGACTCGTTGCTGTCGCTGCCGAACATCCAGGCGTAGAGCAGGTAGAGGAGCGACAGGCCCAGGATGCCCAGCCCCACCACCGCGAAGCCCATGACCGCGCCGCCCGAGAAGGCGACGGCAAGGGCCCGGTTCAGGCTGGTCCGGGCGGCCGCGGCGGTGCGGACGTTCGCCGAAGTGGCGACCCGCATGCCGAAGAAGCCGGCGAGTCCTGAACAGAGCGCGCCCCCGAGCACCGAGAGCCCGATCCAGGCCGAGCTGCCCGCGCGGTCGGAGTTGGCAAGCGCCAGCAGAGCCGCGGCGAGCAGGACGAAGATCCCCAGGATTCGGTACTCGCGGCCCAGGAACGCCATCGCGCCATCGCGAATGTGGCCGGCGATCTCGGGCATCGCGCCGTCACCGGCATCCTGACGGTTGATCCAGCGACTTCGCAGCAAGGCGTAGATCAGAGCTGCCGCTCCGCATGCAGGCAGCAGGTAGTACATCGTGTCCACTATCCGTTTCCCCTCATCTCCAGTAAGAGTTCATCCTGGTACAAGTTCACCCGTTGTACTCGTTCATCGTGATGTCGACACCGCGGTCGACCCAACTGAGGACGCAGTCGGCCGCCCGGTACACCATGCGCGCCGCCGTTTCGACTTCCCCGCCGGTGAAGGGAGCGAGCACGAAGTCCGAGAGTTCGCCCTTCCTGGCACCCGCACCTCCATCCGTCTGTTCCGCCCCCTCCGCCGCGATGCCCAGCCTGAGCCGGGGCACCGCGGTGGTGCGCAGGTTCTCGATGATCGACTCCATTCCCCGGTGGCCACCCGGACTGCCCCTGCCGCGAAGGCGCAGCCTTCCCAGGGGCAGATGGACTTCGTCGTAGACGACCAGGATGTTCTCCGGAGCATAGCCATTTCGTTCACTGAGACAGCGCGCGCTGTAGCCGCTGCGGTTCATGTAGGTCTGCGGAGTCGCCAGATCGACCGGGTTCGCCGCGCTCCAGAGCGCTCCGCAGACCTTCTCGCCGAGTCGGACGTCCAGCCGCCGGGCCAGCTCCTTGACCACGCGAAAACCGAGGTTGTGGCGGGTGTCGGCGTACCGCTCTCCCGGATTGCCCAGGCCGAGGACCAGGCGCGGCGGGTCGTCGGCGCCACCGCCACCACTAGGCGTCTTCGTCCTCCGACTCCGTCATCGCGCCCACCATCTCGGGCTCCTCGGCGACGGCCTCCAGCAGTTCGTCCTCCTCGGGTACTTCTTCCTCCTCTTCGACGACCTTCTTCGCGGCAACCGACACGATGACGCGGCTCTCGTCGTCCTCCAGCCGCACCGCGGCGGGGAGCGTCAACTCGCCCGCCTCCACGTGCTGACCGACGTGCAGCGGCTCCACATCGAGTTCGATCGAAGCCGGAATGTCGCCGGGCAGGCAGACGACCCCCACCTCGCGGGTGATGAACTCCAGCAGGCCGCCCTCGTTCCTGACTCCCTCGGGGGTTCCGACGAGTGCGATCGGCACGGAGACCTGCACTTCCTGGTCCATCTTCACGCGCAGGAAGTCGATGTGGACCAGGGCGCCGGTCAGGGGGTTCCATTGCAGATCGCGGATCATCGTGTGGCGCGTGCGATCGGTGCCCTCCAGTTCGAGCAGGAAGACGGCGTTCTCGCCGCCCTCCCGGATCAGCGTCTGCACGCTCCTGCCGTCGACCCGGATGGCCGCCGAGTCGCCCTCGCCGCCATACACGACAGCCGGGATCTCGCCCGCCGCGCGCAGGCGGCGGTTCGCGTTCTTTCCGGTCTGCTCACGCAGCCGGACGGTGACGGTCGGTTCGCTCACGTCGAGCTCCTTGTATCTCCTGAACAGCTCAGACGAAGAGGGATGTCACGGAGCTGTTGTCGTGGATTCTGCGGATGGCCTCGCCGAGCAGCGCGGCAACGCTGTGAGGCCGCAGCCTCGTGCTCCGGGCGAGCTTGTCCTCGAGCGGCGTCGTGTTCGTGACCAGTACGCCCTCGAGTTTCGAGTTTTCGATCCGTTCGATCGCGGAGGCCGACAGCACACCGTGTATCCCCGCGGCGAAGATCCTCCGCGCCCCCTGGGCCGCCAGCGACTCGACCGAGTTCAGCAGCGTACCGCCCGTGTCGATGATGTCGTCGAGGATCAGAACGTCCCGTCCCTTCACGTCGCCGATCACGTTCATCACCTCGGCCTCGTTCGCGGCGACCCGGCGCTTGTCGATGATGGCGAGCTCCGTGTCCAGGCGCTTGGCGATGGCTCGCGCCCTCGCCACACCCCCGGCGTCCGGCGCCACGATCATCAGATCGTCGATACCCAGTGCCCTGATCGCACCCAGCAGCACCGGCGCCGCGAACAGGTGGTCGACGGGGATGTCGAAGTAGCCGGAGATCTGGGCCGCGTGAACATCCATCGTCAGCAGCCGATCGGCGCCGGCGGCAGTGATCAGGTCCGCCACCAGCTTGGCCGTGATCGGAACTCGCGGTTTGTCCTTCTTGTCCTGTCGGGCGTAGCCGTAGTACGGCAGGACGGCGGTGACGCGCGCCGCCGAGGCCCGCTTCACCGCGTCCAGCATGATCAGCAGCTCGACGAAGTTGTCGTTCACCGGCGTGCAGGTCGGCTGGACGATGAACACGTCGGTGCCGCGAACGTTCTCCTGGATCTGGCAGAAGATCTCTCCGTCGGCGAAGTTGTAGGCGGTGACCTGGCCGGGCACCATGCCCAGGTAGTTGCAGATCTCGTTCGTCAGGGCGGGATGTGCCCGGCCTCCGAAGACCTTCAACTGCGTGTACATGGCTCGCTCGACGTTGTTGGCGTGAACGGTCATGTGTTGCAGCGGGAAGAAGACTGGCGCGGCCGCGTGGTTGGGGCGGGAGGATTCGAACCCCCGAATGCGAGATCCAAAGTCTCGTGCCTTACCACTTGGCGACGCCCCAGACGGGCCGGCGGATTGTACATGAAGCGGCGGCGAAGCAGAGGCTCGACGGCAACCCCGGAAAACGCCTTCACGTGCGCCCCGGCGTCAAGCGCCCGGGCAGCGTCGAGGTTCGGAACAGGCGCACGTTCCGGCCGGCCACGGCGGACTCCGCGCCCTTCCAGTTTCCGACACCGAACACCGCGCCGCCGGCGCCGGAAAGCTGCGGGCCCCGGTCCGATTCGTCGCGTCTGATCGCGCGCAGAGCAACGAGCAACCGGTCCACCTCCGGGTGAAGACGCCGGACGACCGGTTCCAGGTCGTTTCCCCGGAGCCAGCGGGCGGTCTCGCGCCGCATCGCCGGCGGCGGCAGCAGTTCTTCGTCCCCGAACTCCGGCTCGCCTCCTCCAGGCCGGCCCCAATGGCTGTAGACCGCCGCGGTGGACACCTCCATCGCCGGCGCCGCAACGATGACTGGCGTCGCGGCGAGGTCCTCCAGGGCTTGCAACCGTTCTCCCCGGCCGGTCGCGAGCACCGTCCCACCGACCAGGAAGAAGGGCACATCGGAGCCGACGGCGGCGGCCGCGGCGTGGAGGCGATCGCTGCTGAGCGGTTCACCCCAGAGCTCCTGCAGCGCCAACAGCGCCCCCGCCGCGTCACTGCTGCCGCCGCCGAGTCCGCTCCCGGGCGGAATGCGCTTCCTCAGTTCGAAGCGCGCGCCCCGCGCCGGCTCGCCGATCGCACCGAAGAACGTCCGCGCAGCCGCCATCACGAGGTTCGACTCATCGGCTGGAGCACCGCCGCCGGGCACGTCGAGACGCAGGGCGGCCTCCGGTTCGGTCCGCCTCACCGTGAGGCGGTCGCAGAGAGCGATCGTCTGCAGCACGGTCGAGATCGCGTGATAGCCGTCCGAGCGCCGGCGGTGGACACGGAGACTCAGGTTGACCTTGGCGGGACGCTCCAGGCTGATCTGCCTTCTCATCGGGCGCCGGACTCGCAAACGCCCGGAACGAACCCGTCCGGCACCTCCGGCGCCCGCAGCACACCCCTGAGCGGCTTCGCCGGCCTGTTCTGAAGCCAGCGCAGCTCGAGTCCCGCCTCGGGCTCCACCAGCCGCGCCATGCCGTCGGCGTCGACCCGCCAGGAGGCCCTCGTCCGGGCGCCCCGATGCAGCTTCCAGCTCCGCGGAACGCCTGCCGTCGTCACGGCCGTCCAGCGCCGGTCCCATCGGTCTTCGAAGTCGAGTGCCACGGCGCCGGAGCCCGCTGCCGAGACGGCTTCCACGACGTCGGGGTCGACCGGCGGCGCCGGCAGGCGCAGCAGTAACAGCGCGGCGACCGCTCCGGCAGGGACCGGTCCGAGCGAGAGGGCAGGGATCTCGAGGTCGCCGCGGTACCGGCAGTACGTTCGCTCACGCACCCACAGCACCAGGGCGTCGCCACCCTGGACGTTGAGGTCCCACCATCGGCGACCCAGCCGGTCCGAGGCCTCCACGTGAAAACGGTCCGGCGACTCGAAGCGCAGCACCAGGTGGAGCGTCCCCTCCCCCTCAGGACCGTCGTACCGCATCCTGACGATGCGCTGCGTACCCCACTCCGCTCCGGGAATCTCCCAGGGCAGTGCGGCTCGCGAACCGCCCGACTCTCCAACGGTCAGGACCTCGCGGGGCCGGCCGGCACTGGCGCAGCCGATCAGCAGGGACAGGCCGGCCAGCACCGCCAGGGACGCCGCGAACCGGCCTGGAGACCTCAGCCGGCCCTTAGCGCCGGGACAGTTCGCCCAGTTTGCGGCGCACCGCCTCGACGTTCTCGTCATCGTTGATCGCCAGCGCCTGCTCGTAGGCTTCGCGAGCTCGCCGCTCGTCGCCGAGCGCGACGTAGACATCGCCAAGATGTTCCAGGATGACGGAGTCTTCAGGCACCAACTGGTTCGCCCGCTCCAGGTGGCGTCGTGCCTCTTCGAACTCGCCCAGGCGGAAGAGCGCCCAGCCCAGGGAGTCCACGTAGGCGCCGTTGTTCGGTTCGAGAGCCACGGCCCGCCGCACGAGATCCAGGGCCTGCTCCAGGTTCTCGTTGTTGTCGGCCCACATGTACCCCAGGTAGTTCATCGCCGTGCTGTGTTCGGGCTGAAGCTCGAGCACCGCCTGGAACCGCTCGGCTGCCTCCTCGTAGCGGCGCGTGCGCTCGTAGGAAGCGCCAAGCTGGAACAGGAGGTCCACACGCGTCGCCGTGTCGGCCTCCTCCACTCCGGCATCGATTCGCGCGAGCGCCCGCGCGAGAAACGGTACGGATTCCGCGAACCGTTCCAGCCGGTAACACAGGGAGGCCACGATCCCCAGCCGCTCGACGTCCCCGCCCGCCGCGAGGTCCTCGAAGACCCGGACCGCCTGCCGGTCGGCACCGAGATCGAAGAGGAGCCGCGCCTTCCGGTCAAGCGCGCCATAGTCCGGAGTTCCGTCCGGGCCGCCCTCCAGCAGGCGGCGGTTGGCGACGGCGTCACGCCGCAGCACGGTCATCGCGCGCCGCTTCCTCCCCGCTTCCACCAGCAGTTCCGCCTGACTCAGGAGGAGTTCGACCCCTTCGCCTTGCCGCTCTACCTCCGCCTCCAATTCGGCAAGGGCCCTGTCCGTCTCCCCTGCTCGCCGGAGTGCCTCGACGAGCAGGCCGAGACCGTAGTTGGCAAGGTCCCGGCCCGGCTCCGTACCGCGGTCGGCCCGGTCGACCATCCTCCGGCCGATCTGGCCGACTCGTTCCCACTCTTCCGCTTCGATCAACTGGCGCACGAGCTCGGACAGGACTTGCAGGTCGTCCGGCCGTTCCCTCCGCAGACCTTCGAGCAGGTCGATCGCCTCGCGCGTCCGGCCCGAAGCGCCGAGAATGCCCGCCTCGAGCAGGCGAACGGCCCGATTCCGGCGGTCCGCGCGGGGGAGTTCGCGCAGCCGGCGCAGGGCCGTGGCGAGGTCCCCGCTTCGTTGGTCGGGCGTCCGGCCTCGGGCCGTGGCCCGCCGGAAGTACGCCTCCGCCAACGCGGCTCGAACGAGCGGGACGTCCGCGAACTCCTCGACCAGGCGCTCCAGCATGTCGATCGCCCTCGTGTGGTTTCCCCGGCGGCTCTCCGCCGTCGCCAACTCCAATCGCTCCTCGAGCGAGAGATCCCGGAACCGCCGCATGTCGGCCTGGACCTCCCGTGCCCGATCCTCCTCCCCCGCCGCCCCGAGGGCGTTGACCAGCATGTGCTGCAGTTGACGGTTGCCGTTGTGGTAGCTGACCAGTTCCTCAAGAACCGCGGCCGCCTCGCCGTGCTGTCCCAGCCCGCCGCGAATCTGGTACAGGGCCAGCATGCCGTCGATGTCGCTCGGCGCCACCGCGCGCAGGGCCTCGAGCGCCTCGAGCGCGCGGTCAATCGCCGCCCGGTCGCGACCGCGGTCGGAGAGCTCCATCTGGATTCGTCCGTACCTGCGCAGCACGTCAACATCCCTGGGCGCGTTCCGGTAGGCGACGGCCAGGTGGCCGGCGGCTTCCTCGAAGCGCCCGAGCCGAACCAGGAAGTCCGCGAGGCCGACCCTCAGAAAGGGCGCCTCGGGATCCATGGCCACCGCCTGCTCGAAGAGTTCCAGCGCCTCGTCGGTGCGGCCAGGTTCGTCGGCCAGCATGCGCGCGGCCGCGAACAGGAACGGGCCGCTGTCCCCTGCCGCTTCGCCGGCCTCCTGCGCAACCGCGCCCGACCCGCCCAGGCAGATCAACAGAACCGGCGCGACGACGAGTCGCCGGCGCCACGGATACGGCGCCGCGGGCGCCGGGAAGTGCCTCGTGGGATTCATGCGGGCGGCAAGGTTAGCAGTCCCGCCGCTCAGCCGGCGTTGGTACGAGACTGCCCGAGCGCTTTACGGAAGGGCCTCCAGCAGGCTAGAATGACCAGTTCACGGCCAGTCGCCGGGCGGCCCGCCCGGCACCTGTGCTCGAAGGCGGCCGACGGCTCTGAGGAGGCGCACCAATGATCAAGGCGGACATCGTGAACCGGGTCGCCGAGAACTCGGATCTTCCCCGCGTCAAGGCCGCGCGGGCGGTCGACACGATCCTCGGCGCCATGAAGGACGCGCTGGGCAACGGCAAGCGAATCGAGCTCCGCGGCTTCGGCGTCTTCCAGGTCCGCGACCGCAAGCGCGGTGTGGGACGCAATCCCAAGACGGGAGTCGAAGTGACGATCGCCCCGGGCAAGACCGTCCGCTTCAAGCCCGGCAAGGAACTCAAGAACCTCTGAACTCCAGCACGAAGGTCACCGGTCCGTCGTTGGCGAGGTCCACGCGCATCCGGGCTCCGAAGCGGCCTTCTTCAACCGCCAGTCCCGCCTCTTCCAACCGCTCGCGCAGGTCGGCCAGCAGGGGCTCGGCCACCTCCGGACGCGCCGCCTGGTCGAAGGACGGCCGCCTTCCCTTCCGGGTCGAGGCGGCGAGCGTGAACTGCGACACGAGCAGGATGGAACCCCCCGTCTGACGAACGTCCAGGTTCATCCTTCCCTGCTCGTCGTCGAACAGCCGGAGGCGGCTCAACCTGGAGGCCGCGGCCGCCACCTGATCCTCGCCGTCGCCGGCTTCCACTCCGGCCAGGACGAGCAGACCACGGCCGATCCGACCCACGGTCCGGCCGTCGACAGTGACCGCCGCCGAGCTGACCCGCTGCACGACCAGGCGCACGGACGAACGATAGCGCCGACGCCCCCCGAAGCGCCGCTCCAGCCGCTACGATCAACCGGCGCGACGGCCGGGCGACATCCCCGGCCCGAGTTCCGTACAAGAAAGGCGAGGGGCGCGATGCCGGTCGCGCCGGCCTTCGCTCCCCTGCCGGGATGAAACCGACGCTCCTACCGATCCATCAGAAAGGACGACTCCCCCCAAAATGTTGAACCATGTGATCCTGATCGGCCATCTCGGCCGCGACCCGGAACTCCGCACGACCCAATCCGGCCAGACGGTCGCCAACTTCAGCGTCGCCACGAACCGGCGCTGGACGGACCGCGACGGCAACCGTCAGGAAGAGACGGAGTGGCACTACATCGTCTGCTGGGGCCGTCAGGCCGAGGTCGCCGGCCAGTACCTGACGAGGGGCAAACTGGTATCGGTCGAGGGCCGGCTGCAGACCCGGTCCTGGGACGATCAGCAGACCGGCCAGAAGCGCTACCGCACCGAGATCGTTTGCCGCAACTTCCAGATGCTCGGCGGCCGCGGCGACAGCGGCGGCCAGCCCGGCCACGGCCGCAGCCAGGCGGCCCAGCCTGCTCCCCACGACGCCGGCTTCGACCCCGGCGGCGCCGACGACGACATTCCGTTCTAGGAGGCTTCGCTTCTACGAGTCTTCGCGCCGGCCCGACCCCGACGTCTCCGGCGGCTTCGGCCCCGACCTGAGCCGGTCCTGGAGCGTCTGCACCAGATTCAGCGCGGCCACGGGCGTCAACTGGTCCACGTCGACGCCTCGGAGCGCTTCGACCACCGCCTCGTCCTCGCCGGCCCACAGGGAAAGCTGATCGGCTCTCGGGTCCGGCGGGGCGCCGGCGGCTCCCATGGCGACCTTCGGCTTGCCCGAGAAGCTGTACTGCTGGGACTCGATGTTCTCCAGCACCGCGGTCGCGCGTTCGATCACCTCCGGCGGCACCCCCGCCAGCCGGGCGACATGCAGGCCGTAGGACTTGTCCGCGCGGCCCGCGGCCACCCGGTGCAGGAACAGGATCTGATCCTGCCACTCCTTCACCGCCATGCGGCGGTTCGCCACCCGCGGAAGCGTCGCGGGCAGACCGGTCAGCTCGTGGTAGTGGGTCGCGAAGAGCGCGAGACAGCCGTTCCGCTCGTGCAGGCGTTCGACGATCGCCCAGGCCAGCGACAGGCCGTCGTACGTCGAGGTCCCGCGGCCGACCTCGTCGAGCACGACCAGGCTGTCGCGCGTCGCGTGGCGGAGGATGTTCGCCGTCTCGACCATCTCCACCATGAAGGTGGATTCGCCCCGGGCCAGGTCGTCGCTGGCGCCGACGCGGGTGAAGATGCGGTCGACCAGCCCGATCTCGGCGCTCCGGGCGGGCACGAAGCTGCCGGCATGAGCCATCAGCACGATCAGAGCCACCTGTCGCAGATAGGTCGACTTGCCGCCCATGTTGGGGCCCGTGAGCAGGACGATCTGATCCGTCTCGCGGTCCAGCGCCACGTCGTTGGGAACGAAGCCCGAGGCGCTCTGCACCGCCGCCGCCGACCGCTCGACCACGGGATGCCGCCCAACGCGGATCTCGATGCGGCCTCCCGACGGCGTCATGCTCGGTCGCACGTAGTCGTAGCGTCCGGCGGCCTCCGCCAGAGCGGCCAGACAATCGATCTCCGCCAGCGCGGCGGCAAGTTCCAGGAGCCGCGGCGCCTGGTCCGCGATCTCCACGCACAGCCCCTCGAACAACTCCTGCTCCAGCGCGAGCTGACCGCTCTCGGCGCCGAGAATCTGCTGTTCCAGCGTTTTCAGTTCGTCCGTGACATAGCGCTCGGCATGGGTCAACGTCTGCCGTCGCACGTAGTGGTCGGGAACCTGGTCCTGCTGGGTCTTCCGCACTTCGAAGTAGTACCCGAACACTCGGTTGTAGCCGACCTTCAGGGTCCCGATCCCGGTCGCTTCGCGCTCCCGGGCCTCGAGGGCGGCGACGTGTCCTTTGCCGTCCCGGGCCAGCAAACGGAGCCGGTCGAGTTCGGCGTCGACGCCACTGGCGATCACACCGCCTTCGGTCAGGGATCCGGGCGTCTCCGCCAGCACGGATTCCAGCCTCGACCGGAGCCCGCCCAGCGGCTCCACCGCGGCGAGACGGGAAAGAAGCTCTCCACGCAGGCCCTCGAGAACCCCCTGCACGGCCGGTGCTTCGCGCAGGGTGTTCCGCAGCGCCCCGACCTCCCGCGGCGCGATCCGTCCCAGCACGGCCCGCGAGGTCAACCGCTCCAGATCGGCAATGCGCATCAACCGCGACCGGAGCGTCTCGCGCCGGCCGATCTCGGAGAGCAGCACGGCCACCCCGTCGTGGCGGTCGCCGAGCGCCTTCAGGTCGCGCAGGGGCCGGCTCAACCAGCGTCGCAGCATGCGCGTTCCCGGTCCGGTGAGCGTCAGGTCGAGTACGTCCATCAGGGTCTTTCCCGCCTCGTGGTGCAGGTGGCGAAAGACCTCGAGATTGCGCAGCGTCGTCTCGTCCAGGACCACGCGGCGATCGTCGTGCTGGACCTCCAGCGCGGCGACGTGATCGATGTCGGAGCGTGCCGCCCCACGCGCGTACTCCACCACCAGGGCGGCCGCGGCGACCGCCGCCTCCCCCTCAGCGAGACCGAATCCCCGCAGGTTCCTGACTCCGAACTGCCGCCGCAGGACGCGCCCCGCCGCGGCCGGTCTCGGCGCCTTGGACTCGTCGATGTCGCTGTGCGGTGTGCCGGCGCGGCCGATCCAGGCCGCCAGATGCCCGTCGGGGTCACCCCCGCCGGCCCCGAGATCGGCAGAGCAGGTGAGGACTTCCCGCGGCGCCAGCCGCTCCAGGTCCTCGACCGCCTCCTCCACGTTCGGCCACCGGCGCACGAAGAACTCGCCGGTCGAGAGATCCAGAAACGCCCCCGCCCCGGACGCCCCGTCCAAACGAATCCCGGCCAGGTAGTTCGGACGCGCCTGGTCCAGCATTTCGAGGTCGCTGATCGTCCCCGGCGTCACGACCCGCGTGACCTCCCGGCGCACCAGACCCCGGGCCTGTGCCGGATCCTCCACCTGGTCGCACACCGCGACCTTGAAGCCGGCGTCCAGCAGCCTGCCGATGTAGGCGTCGACCGCGTGGTGGGGCACGCCGCACATCGGCGCTTCGCTGGCCGTGCCCTTCTGGCGGGCCGTCAGCGCCACGTCGAGCACGGGCGCCGCGGTAACGGCGTCCTCGAAGAACATCTCGAAGAAGTCGCCCATCCGGTACAGAAGGATGGCGTCGGGATGCTCCGCCTTCACCGTCAGGTAGTGCCGGAGCATCGGCGTCATCGCCGAGAGTTTCCGCGCCGACCCGCTCGATCCCGCGGCAGGCGCCCGCGAATCCTCCGCGTCCTCGGCGGTGCTCGGTCTAACCACGGGCAGCCGCCAGTATATTGAGCTGAATGGGACCGTTGCTCGCGCTGGACACAGGCTCGGCCATCGTCAGCGTGGCGGTCGGCAGCCCGGACCGGTGTGGCGTGCTCTCCGCGCCCCAGGGCCGCTCGTCGCGGGAACTCATCGCGATGATCGACGAACTGCTGGGCCGCGCCGGCATCGGGCCGGGGGAACTGGCAGGCATCGGCGCCGCGAGCGGGCCGGGCAGCTTCACCGGCCTGCGCGTGGGACTGGCGACCGCGCTCGGGCTTCATCAGGCCTCCGGCATCGGGGCCGGCGCCGTTTCCACGTTCGAGATCCTTGCGGCCCACTACTTCGAGCGGAACCCAACCGGCGACACCGAAGTGCTCGCCGTCATCGGCGGCCTTCGTGAGCGCTGGTACACGCAGCCGATGCGACTCGGGGAAGACGGCCGCGTCCGAGCCGCCGGTCCGCCGGAAACGAGGACGCGCGACGACCTCTCGCGCGGCCGGCTTCCGCTCGTCGGCCACGGAGTCTCCCGGATCCCCGCACCGGCCGGTGCGCTCGAGGCGGCCGAACTCGCTCCGACCCTGCTCCGGCTCATGGCGGACGGAGCCTTCCCGTGGGACGGCGAAGCGCTGACCGAGCCGCTCTACATCCGACCGCCGGCGACGTCAGCGTCCACTCGCCTGCCCGGCAGTCCGAGACCGCGCCGCCGGCAGCCGCCGGTCGACCCGATCGAAGGCTCGAAGCTGCTAGGCTGTCGGCAGGATTCGCGATGGCCTGGAACAACGGAGGAAGGGAGGCGCGTACCGAATGAGCGATGACGCAGTCAAGGAAGAACTACTGGCGCAGGAGGGCGAATTCCGCAAGCTCTACGACGAGCACCAGGCATGTGAGAGCCAGCTCGAGGAGCTCGTCGGCCGACCGGTCCTGTCGCCGATCGACCACACCGAGGCCAAGCGCATCAAGCTCCACAAACTCGCCCTCAAGGACCGCATGGAGTCGATCATCCGGTCCTACACCCTTCAAGCCGCCAAGTAGCCCGGCAGGGCTGCGTCCCCTCCGACCGATCGCGCCGAAGGTCGGATCGGAGTTGAACCGATGAAGTTCGCGCGGGAAGCCTGGCCGTTCGTTCTGCCGTTCCTGGTCGCGGCCGGGGTCTTCTGGCTGGTCGGGATTCTCCTGGCTGCCGCTTCGATGACCGCGCTCGGTCTGCTCGTGCTTCTCTTCTTCCGCGATCCGACGCGGGAGTACGAGGGACCGCCGGACGTCGTTCTCGCGCCCGCCGAGGGAACGATCACGTCGGTCGAGGTCATCACGGACAGCGCTCTGGGAGACCAGCCCTGGCGCCGCATCTCGATCTTCCTGTCGGTGTTCAACGTGCACACTCAGAAGACGCCGGTCGAGGGCGTGGTGATCGGCAGCATCGCCACACCGGGAAGGAAACTGCCGGCGTACCGCAAAGAGGCGGGAGATCTGAACGAAAACCACCTGACCCTGCTCCGGCGCGGCGATGGCGACCTGATCGCCGTGCGGCAGATCGCCGGTCTGGTCGCGCGGCGGGTCGTTTCGCGGCTGCAGGCGGGTCAACGGGTGAACCAGGGCGAGCCCCTGGGTCTGATCAAGTTCGGTTCCAGGGTGGATGTGTTCGTGCCGATGTCCTACGACCCGCTGGTCGAGAAGGGGCAACGGGTGATCTCCGGCGAGACGCCGCTCGCCATGCCCACCGATCCGTCGACGCCGCCGCCCGGCGACTTTCCGGTGAAGAGGCCGCCGGCCCGTTCCTCCGACGCGCGATGACCCGGAAGCGATCCCGAAGGAGAGCCAGACCCCTGCGAGCCGGGGCCTACCTCATCCCCAGCCTGTTCACGACGGCGAACATGCTGCTCGGCTTCTACGCCCTCCTGGCCGGGCTGGAGGGACAGTTCCGGACAGCCATCCTGATGATCTTCGCCGCTGCCGTTCTCGACACGCTGGACGGGCGGATCGCCCGGCTGACGAGTACCGCGAGCCCCTTCGGCCAGGAGTACGACTCCCTCGCCGACCTGGTTTCCTTCGGCCTCGCGCCCGCCCTGCTCTGCTACCTGTGGGGCCTGCACGAACTCGGCCGCGTCGGCTTCGCGGCGCCGGCCGTCTACCTGCTCTGCAGCGCGGCCCGGCTGGCCCGCTTCAACGTCAGCCGCCGGACCAGCGATCCCGCGTACTTCGTGGGTCTTCCGGCGCCCGCGGCGGCGGGCGCGATCGGTTCGATTCTGTTCTTCGTCGACACCAGGGGCGATTCCTTCGTTCTGCAGCTCGCGGTCCTCGGAGCCCTGATCGTGACCGGCCTGCTCTCGGTCTCCACGTTCCGTTACCTCAGCTTCAAGGAGCTCGACTTCCGGCGCCGGAGAGGCTTCCGGGTCGTCGTGGTGATCGCCGCCATCGCGATCCTCGCCCTGATCCACATCGGGCTGTTCTTCCTGGTCGTCGCCCTGAGCTACGCCCTCTCCGGCCCGACCGCCTGGCTCGGAAGGAGGCTGCGCCGGCGCCCTTGGCGCGGCGCTGCTACTCTCCGCCGCCCATGACGACCGCCTCGCCCGGCAACTACCATCGCCTCACGATCCTCGGCTCGGGGCCGGCCGGCCTCACCGCGGCTCTCTACGCCGCCCGCGCCGATCTCGCCCCCCTGGTCCTCGAGGGCAGCCAGCCCGGAGGCCAGTTGACGATCACAACCGACGTGGAGAACTACCCGGGTTTCCCGAAGGGCATCCTGGGACCCGAACTGATCGACCAGATGCGGGCCCAGGCCCAGCGTTTCGGGGCCGACACCCGTTTCGAGACCGGAACGCGCGTGGATCTGGACGCGCGGCCGTTTCGGCTCGAGACGGACGGGCGCGAGTACCTCAGCGATGCCCTGATCATCGCCACCGGCGCCTCGGCCCGCCAACTGGGCCTCCCCTCCGAGGCCGAGCTGATGGGTTACGGCGTCTCGGCCTGCGCCACCTGCGACGGCTTCTTCTTCCGCGACAAGGAACTCGTCGTCGTAGGCGGCGGCGACACCGCGATGGAAGAGGCCACGTTCCTGACCAAGTTCGCCAGCAAGGTGACCATCGTTCACCGTCGCGGCGAACTGCGGGCGTCGGTGATCATGCAGGAGCGCGCCTTCGCCAACGAGAAAATCGAGTGGCGCTACCACGCCACCGTGGAGGAGATCTACGGCACCCAGGCCGAGGGTGTTCACGGTGTCCGCCTGCGCGATCCCCGCTCGGGAGAGGAATCCGACTTCCCCTGCCAGGGCGTCTTCATGGCCATCGGGCACAACCCGAACACGGAGCTGTTCCGGGGCCAACTGGCGATGGACGACGTCGGCTACTTGGAAGTCCGCCATCCCGGCACCGCGACCCGGATCGAGGGCGTGTTCGCCTGCGGCGACGTGATGGACCCGATCTACCGGCAGGCCGTCACCGCCGCCGGCACGGGCTGCCAGGCCGCGATCGACGCCGAGCGGTGGCTGAGCGACGGGCACTGAGTCCCGGCCGCCGCAGACGCGCCGGTTCGCGTAGACTGCCCGCCGCGGCCGCCGAGAACAACTGCGGCCGAGGAGAACGGAGAACGCGGATGACCGAACGAAACCGCAGGGACTTCCTGGCCACGGCCGCTCTGGCCGGCGCCGGCGCCGCGGCCGCCTGCGGCGGGGCCGCATCGACCACCTCCGACGGCGCTGCCGGAGTCGTAACGCGGCCGCGCCTGACCTGGCGCCTGGCCTCCAGCTTCCCGCGCGGCCTCGACACGATCTTCGGGGCCTCGGAGGTGTTCGCCAACCGGGTCGAGAGCCTCACCGAGGGGCGTTTCCGGGTGCGGCCATACCCCGCCGGCGAACTCGTTCCGGCCCTGGGCGTGCTCGACGCCGTCCAGCAGGGCACGATCGAACTCGGCCACAGCGCGACCTACTACTACACCGGCAAGAACCCGGCGCTCGCCTTCGACACGGCAATGCCCTTCGGTCTGACGGCGCGCCAGCAGAACGCATGGCTCTACCACGGCGGCGGCTTGCAGCTGATGCGCGGAGTGTTCGCGGACTTCGACATCGTCAACTTCCCCTGCGGCAACACCGGCTGCCAGATGGGCGGCTGGTTCCGCCGCGAGGTGAACACGCTGGCCGAACTGCGCGGCATCAAGATGCGCATTCCCGGTCTCGGCGCGGAGGTTCTGAGCCGCCTCGGGGTAACCGTGCAGACGATCCCCGGCGGCGAGATCTACCCCGCGCTCGAGCGCGGCGTCGTCGATGCGGCCGAGTGGATCGGCCCCTACGACGACCTGAAGCTCGGCTTCCACCGGGTGGCGAAGAACTACTACTACCCCGGCTGGTGGGAGCCGGGGCCGACGCTGTCGCTCTACGTCAACCGCGCCGCCTGGGACTCGCTGCCGTCCGAGTACCAGGCGATCGTCGCCGCCGCCGCGGCCGAGACGAACATCGACATGACGGCCCGCTACGACGCCCAGAACCCCGGCGCCATGCGGACCCTGGTCGACGAAGGCGTGACGTTGCGGCCGTTCCCGGACGAGATCATGACCGGCTGCCGCGACACCGCCTTCGAGCTGATGAGCGAGAACGCGGCGGCCGACGCCGGCTACCGGAAGCTCTTCGAGTCGTGGGACGAGGTCCGGCGTTCGTCCTTCCGCTGGTTCAGCACCGCCGAGCAGGCGTACGCGCGCTTCTCGTTCGGCGGCGGCTGAGCGTCCCTCGTCGGAGGTAGAGGCCTCCATGCCGGCCGGCCTCAGTACGCGCGTCAGGCTCGTTCGAACTCCTGCCTGCTGATCCCGAGGTCTCGCAGAATCGCCCGCACGGGTATCTGGCCGAAGGTCGCGGTTTCCCCAGTTCGGGATCGTCGTGCGCATTCGCGTTGGCCGCCGGATCCAGATCTCGTGACTCCCGCGTCCCCTGCGGTCCAGCTCGTAGTCGAGACGCCGGAGCCTCCGCGTCAGTTCGCGGTACGTCAAACGGCGACCATGACCTCGCCGACTCCGCGCTGCCCGCCGACGTCCACCGCTGCGGCAGCGACTTCGGGAGGAAGTGGATCGCCATGAGCGCGGTGAGACTCGATGAACGCCGCGGTGACGCTCTGGAGGTTCTCCAGCGCAAGGGCAGCGGTCTCTCCCCAAGCGCGGCAGCCGGGCAACGCGGGCACTTCCGCAAGGTACATGCCCTCTGTTTCTTCCGACGGCTCCTTGAGGACGAACTCGAGCCTGTACAGCTTCATGGCGACCCTCCTTCACTACCGCTCGGCATTCCTCGACGGCCTTCGCCTTCCCGAATGAGCGGAGGCGCGTCTTCGAGTTCACACTTCCATTCTGGTGCGCTCGGAGAGCCGCCGACGCGCTTCTTCGACCGTTCGGCGCGACCGCCGGGCCTGCTACAGCAGCGCCGTCACGAGTTCCGGATACAGGCAGATCAGCGCCAGCCCGATGAGCTGGATGACGATGAAGGGGATCACGCCGCGGTACATCTCGACCGTCGTGATCCGCCGGGGCGCCACGCCTCGCAGGTAGAAGATCGCGAAGCCGAACGGCGGGGTCAGGAACGACGTCTGCAGGTTCATGCCGATCATCACGCCGAACCACACCATGTCGACGTCGAGGATGCGCGCCGCCGGAGCGATCAGCGGGATGACGATGAAGGCGATCTCGAAGAAGTCGATGAAGAACCCGAGGATGAAGATCGCGAGATTCGCGACGATCAGCAGGCCGATCTTCCCGCCTGGCAGGCCGGTCAGCAGGTCTTCGATCCAGATGTCGCCGTAGAGGCCCCGGAAGACGAGCGCGAACGCGGTCGAGCCGATCAGCAGGAAGATGACCATCGTGGTCAGCTTCGCCGTCGCGTCCATCGTCTCCTTGATCGCCTTCATCGTCAGCCGGCCGCGCGAGAGGGCCAGCGTAATGGCGCCGACCGCCCCTAGGGCGCCCGCCTCGGTAGGCGTCGCGATGCCGGCGAAGATGCTCCCGAGGACGACCAGGATCAGCACCATGGGCGGCAGCATGACCACGGCCACCTGGCGCGCCAGCGCGGCGCCGTCGAGCGTCCGCTCCTCGGCCGGCAGGGCCGGCGCGGCGGCAGGCTTTGCGATCGCGACGCCGGTGACGTAGATCGCGTAGAAGCCCGCCAGCATCAGGCCGGGAATCAGGGAGCCGATGAACAGGTCGCCCACCGAGATGCCGAGCTGGTCGGCGAGCACGACCAGCACGACGCTGGGCGGGATGATCTGCCCCAGAGTGCCGGCGGCGCTGATCACGCCGGTGGCGAGCATCGGCGAGTAGTCGTAGCGCAGCATGACCGGCAGCGAGATCAGGCCCATCGCCACCACCGAGGCGCCGACCACGCCGGTGGCGGCGGCGAGCATGGCGCCGACCACGACCACCGCCAGCGCCAGTCCGCCGCGCAGCCGGCCGAACAGCATGCCGATCGTGCGCAGGAGATCCTCCGCGAGCTGCGACTTCTCCAGCATCGTGCCCATGAAGATGAAGAAGGGCACCGCCAGCAGGACCCCGTTCGACATGACGCCGAAGACCCGCTCGGGAAAGGCGTAGAGCAGGTTCCAGGAGAAGAGCCCGAGCTCGATGCCGATGACGGCGAAGATCAGCGCCGTACCGCCGAGCGAGAAGGCGACGGGATAGCCCGCGAAGATGAACAGGAAGACGACCACGAACATCAGCGGTCCGAGGAAGTCGCCGCTCACGGCAGTCCCTCCTGCCGCAGATCCTCCTCCTCGGCCCCGGCCTTGAGCGCGCGCAGGCGCAGCCAGTTCCTAGCCGCCTCCGCCAGCCCCTGCAGGGCGAGGAGCGTGAAGGCCACCAGCAGCACGCTCTTGATCGGATACCGCGGCAGCCCGCCCGGGTCGGACGACACTTCCAGCACCGCCCAGGAGTTCCGTACCGCCGGCCAGGACATGACGAGTCCGAACACCGCGAACGGGATCAGGAACAGCAGCGAGCCCCACAGGTCGATCCGCCGGCGCCAGCGCTCCGGCAGCCGGCTGAAGATGACGTCGACGCGGACGTGGGCGCCCGTCAGCAGCGCGTACGCGGCGCCCAGCAGGAAGACCAGGCTGAACATGTACCACTGGAGTTCGAGGTAGGCGTTCGAACTCAGGTTCCAGCCGGTGAATCGGCCCAGATAACGGACCACCGCGTTGTACGCTCCGACCGCGACCATGGCGAGGGTGAGCCAGGAGACCGCGACGCCGAGGCGTGTGTTCAGACGATCGGTCCAGACCACGAAACGTGCCAGGAAGCCGCCCAGGGTTGGTGCTGGCGCCATGAGCGCGGGCAGGCTACCACCAGCGCCCCGCCCGTGATGGGCGCTCCGGGGACCGCGCTTCCCCGCCGGTTCGCGCGCCTGACAGCGCTCAATACGGCGTCGAATCTCACCGTGCCGCTGGCCGGCCTGGCCGACACCGTGATGCTGGGCCGGCTCGACGACGTCCGCTTCCTGGCAGGCGTAGTCCTCGCGGCCCTCATCTTCGACTACCTATACTTCGGCTGCGCCTTCCTGCGGATGAGCACGACCGGCCTCACGGCCCAGGCCTGGGGGCGCGAAGACGCCGGCGAAGTGTCGGCGCACCTGTACCGCGCCCTGCTGCTGGCCACGGCGCTCGGCCTCGTGGCGGTAGCGCTCCGGGACCCGCTGGGCGACGCCGGCTTCGGACTCCTGTCCGGCACGGCCGGCGTGGAGGAGGCCGGCCGTAGCTACTACGACGCGCGCATCTGGGGCGCGCCGGCGGCCTTCGCCAACCTGGCGCTGGTGGGCTGGTTCCTGGGCCGCGGCGAGGCGGCGCGGGCGCTGCTCCTGGTCGTCCTGGCCAACCTCGGCAACATCGCGCTCAACTGGTGGTTCATCGTTCACCTCGGCTGGGCCGCGTTCGGCGCCGGGATCGCCACCGCCGGGGCTCAGTGGCTGAGCGCCGCCGCCGGCCTGATCCTGGCGCTTGCGGCCGCACGGCCGCTTCCAGCCTGGACCGCCCTCTTCGACCGCGCCGCGCTGCGCCAGATCCTCGCACTGAGTGGACATCTGGTGATCCGCACGCTGCTCCTGGTCACCGCCTTCGCCGTGTTCACCAACGCGAGCGCGCTCTTCGGCGCCGCCCGGCTGGCTGCCAACGGCGTCATCCTTCGCGTGTTGAGCCTCGCCTCCTACTTCGTCGACGGGGCGGCCTTCGCCGGCGAAACGCTCGCCGGCATGGCCCTCGGCGCCGGCGACCGTCGCGAGTTGCGGCGCGTCCTGCTCCTGACCCTGGCGGCGGCCGTCGGCTGCGCGGTCGCGTTCCTCGTCCCGGCGCTGGCGTTCCCCGATGCCCTCTACGCCCTGCTGGTCGATCACGAACACGTCGCGGCGCTGGCGGCGGACAGCAACGCCTGGCTGCTGCCGGTGCTCCTCTTCGCCGCCCTCGCCTACGCCTTCGACGGCTTCTTCCTCGGCCTGACCCGGGGCAGGCTGCTCAGCCGCGCGATGGCGGTCAGCCTCGGGGTCGGCTTCGCTCCCCTCGCCTGGGCGGCGATCCACTTCCGCGATCCGGACCTTCTCTGGCTCAGCATGGCCGGCCTGATGGCGACGAGGGCGGGAACGCTCGGCTACGCGGCGCGCCGGTACCTCGCGCCGGATCGCGGCGGCCCCTGAGACTCGCCGGCAACCAGGGCGGAGCTACACTCCGGGCCGCCAGCAAATCGTCCACGAGTCTCGGGGAGGCCGAAGGCAGATGGGAAAGCTCGAAGGAAAGACCACTCTGGTAACCGGCGGCGGCACCGGCATCGGCCGGGCCACCGCGCTGCTCTTCGCCCGCGAAGGCGCGTCGATCATCGTCTCCGGCCGGCGCCTCGAGCCGCTCGAGGCGGTCGTTTCCGAGATCGAGGCCGCCGGCGGGAGCGCCTGGGCCCACTCGGCCGACATGGAGGATCCGGAGGCTGTCCGGGGCCTGGCGGCCGCCGTTCTGGAGCGTCACGCCACGGTCGACGTCCTGGTCCACAACGCGGGGCACAGCTCGAAGGTGCGAAGCACGCGCTACATCTCGCAGGAGGAATGGGACAGCGTGATGGCGGTCAACGCGACCGGTCCGGCGATGCTGACCAAGGCGCTGCTGCCAGCCATGCTCGACCACGGCGGCGCCACCGTGATCATGGTGTCGTCGATGGCGGCGATCCGGCCGGGCGTCATGGCCGGCACCGCCTACGGCGCCGCCAAGGCGGCTTCCCGCAACTACATCATGGGGCTCGCCGCCGAACTCCGGCAGCTCGGTATCCGCGCCACCAGCGTCCTCCCCGGCGAAGTCGACACGCCGATCCTCGACAACCGGCCGCGGCCGCCGTCGGAGGAGGAACGGGCCGGGATGATGATGGCGGAGGACATCGCCGAGGCGATTCTGGCCGCGGCGGCGCTGCCTGAACGGACCGTGATCGAGGAGATGACCCTGATGCCGACGAAGCTCCGCGATTACAGCGCCGACATCGCCGCGGCGCGCACGCTCGGCGCACCCGAGGAGGACTAGCGCAACGTGCCGACGATGACCGACAGCGAACGCGACGCCTTCCTCGTAGAGCCCGGCATCCTGATGCGGATCGGCACGGTCTGCGACGACGGCAGACCCCTCGTGACCCCGATCTGGTTCATCTTCGAGGAGAACGCCATCTGGTTCACCCCACGCGAGAATTCCGCCTGGTTCGCGAACCTGCGGCGCGATCCCCGCACCTGTCTGGCGATCGACGAGCAGGACCTCCCCTACCGCAAGGTCCTGGTCGAGGGCGAAGCGGAACTCGTCCACGGCATCGGCGCCGACGATCTCTGGCGGGACCGCTACCGCCGGATCGCCCGCCGCTACGGCCCGGAAGACGCCGTCGAGGACTACATCCAGGCTACGATCGACCAGCCGCGCGGCCTCTACCGCCTGGACCTGGCCCGGGCCACCGTCCGCACCTGGCGCATGCCCGTGGACGACGAGGACCAGTCCGGCATCTGGCACCGGCGCTACTACCGCCCGGGCACCATCCTCAGCCGCTGACGCGGGCCGGCGCCTTCCTGTGCACGACAGCCGCCCCAATCACGCCGCCGATCGTCGAGAAGACGACGTTGATCACCAGCGAGAAGCCGACGATCGCGATGACGCCAAGACCGGCAATCGTGCTGAAGAGGCTCAACGCCTCGATGTCCTCGGCGGACTCCGCGGCGAGAGCCCCGATTCCCATCGCGCCCGTGAGTCCCCCGAGGATCAGGAGTCCCAGGAGAATGCTCAGGACAGAGCCGAAGACACCGGCCAGCGCGCCGATCTTCGCGCCCTCGCCGTAGGGCGCGGCCGCGGCGGGGGGATCGTCCTTGAGCGCCAGGTAGACGGCCAGGATGCCGCCGCCCACGACGAGCGCGCAGCAGGCGATGTTGAGTAGTTGGAGGCCCGGGATCTGCGAGGCGACGGCTCCCGCTCCCCCGCCGATCGCCGCCGCACCGATCTTCTTTCCGCTCACGATGACACCTCCTGTGGAAGGCCTGTTTCTTGTGTATCAGCGCGGCGCGGACGCCGCGACTCCTAGGCTTCCGTCCGGAGCATGGGCTTCTTGTGGAAGACCGCGGCGCCGATCACACCGCCGATGCCTGAGAAGACGACGTCGACGACCAGGCTCATCAGGAATCCGATCACTCCGACCGCCGCCATGGCGCCGGCCTCATCGTCCCCGAGGGCTTCGAGCACCTCGGGCGGGAAGCCCTCGATCCCCTCCATGATCGACCGGGCCATCTCCATCGGATCACCGACGAGCGCCGCCATCGGGATCGCCACGATCGCGCCGACCACGGCCGCCGCGACGCCGGCCAGAACGCCGATCATCGCACCATCCCCGAGAGGCGCCTTCTCGGTGGCGGGCTCGCCCCGCATCGCCAGATAGACAGCCAGCATGCCGCCGCCCACGACGAGAGCGCAGCAGATGCAGTTGGCCAGGTTGACGATCGGAATACTGGAGGCGATCCCGGCCGCCCCGCCGCCGATGGCGGCAGCTTTCAGTTTCTTCGGTGTCATGAAGTCTCCTCGGACTGGTCGAACTCGAGAGCGCGCCGATCAAGACGCTCTACGGGTTCTCGGGTGGCAAGTTTCGAGGCATCTGTTGGAAGATCTGGCCGACCGCCGCCCACACCAGGACGGCGATCGGCGCCGCCGCCAGCACAGCGGTCCCAAACCGGCTCATCGGCGTGTTGAACGGCAGCAGCCAGTCGACGGCGGTCGGCGCCAGGAGGAAGAGGATCCGCCGGGGCCTGTCAAGCAGCCAGTCGCGCGCCGGACGAAGCAGCGGCAGCCCGATCAGCCCCAGCGTGAAGCCAGCGTAGAAGCCAAAGCAGCGATGGCAGACGGCCAGGGGGTGCTCCCCCAGGTGGAAGCTCCGCTCGGCGATCTGATGGCAGACCGGCGCGAAGAACTCGTAAAGCAGCGCTGCAGCACGGCCGCCGGAAGCGGCGAGGAGCGGCGCGGCAACGACCATCCCGACGGTCAGGCAGCACAGCACAACGAGCCCCGCGGTCACGAGCGAAGCGGCGCGACTCGCCGTGAAGGGCGCTGGACCACCGGCAGTCGAAGCCCGCACTCCGAGCCGTCCCACAGGCACGGCGGCGGCGGATTGGGGCGAGACCCCGAGCCGGCGGCGAAGCATCGGGAGTTAGTGTAGCGACTACACCCGACTCCTGCTCTCGCAAGTATGATCGCGCCGTGGGGGGCGATCGTTGAGCGGCTGGAACTCGATTCCCGAGCTCGGCGGCCTGATCGGCCAGGAGGTAAGGCTGCGCGGCTGGGTCGACGGCCGCCGTTCCAGCGGGCGGATCGGTTTCATCCGCCTGCGTGATTCGGGCGCGACCGTCCAGCTCGTCGTCAGTCGCAAGGAGGTCGACGACGCCTCCTGGGAAGTGCTCCAGCACGCCGGCCAGGAATCGACGATCGCCGCGGCGGGTACCGTGGCGGCAGATCCCCGTTCACCCGGCGGCGTCGAGGTGCAGGTGTCGTCCCTGGCCCTCGTCCACGGCGCTGACGGCTACCCCATCACGCCGAAGGAGCACGGCGCCGCCTTCCTGATGGATCATCGCCATCTCTGGCTGCGCTCCAGCCGCCAGCGCGCGGTGCTGCGGATCCGCAGCGAGGTATGCCAGGCGATCCACGACTTTCACCGCGAGCGCGGCTACTACCTGGTCGACTCCCCGATCCTGACCCCCGCCGCCTGCGAAGGGACCTCGACCCTGTTCGAGACGCCGTACTTCGACCACGGATCGGCCTACCTGAGTCAGTCCGGCCAGCTCTACCTCGAGCCGGCGGCGGCCGCGCTCGGCAAGGTCTATTGCTTCGGTCCCACCTTCCGGGCCGAGAAGTCGAAGACCCGTCGCCACTTGATGGAGTTCTGGATGGTCGAGCCGGAGGCGGCCTTCCTGGACTTCGAGGGGTTGTGCGCACTGGCCGAGGACTTCATCGTCTACCTGGCGGGCCGGGTGCTGGAAAACTGCGGTGAACCGCTCGCCATCCTGGAGCGCGACACCTCGAAGCTCGAGTCCATCCAGGGGCCTTTCCCACGACTCCGGTATGCCGAGGCGATCGCCCTGCTGCGCCGCCAGGGTTCCGGGATCGAGTTCGGAGAGGACTTCGGCGCCCCGGAAGAGACGTCGATCACGCGGGAGTTCGATCGGCCGGTGATGGTGACTCACTATCCTGCCTCGCTGAAGGCCTTCTACATGGAACCCGATCCGGATGACCCGTCCTTGGCCTTGGCGCTCGACGTGATCGCCCCGGAGGGCTACGGCGAGATCATCGGCGGCAGCCAGCGCATCCACGACCACGACTTACTGCTCGCGCGGCTCAAGGAGCACGACCTGCCGCTCGACGCCTTCCAGTGGTATCTCGATATCCGCCGCTACGGCACCTTCGAGCACAGCGGCTTCGGCATGGGCGTCGAGCGTTTCGTCGCCTGGATGGCCGGCGTTCCCCACCTGCGGGAGACGATCCCGTACCCGCGAACGATGGACCGGATCTACCCCTGACCGACCCGGTCGAGGATCTCGAAGTCCGTCTCGGCCACCGGTTCGAGAACCGCGCGTTGCTCGAGCAGGCCCTGACCCACAGCTCCTTCGCCAACGAACGGGACCTCGAGCAGGACAACGAGCGGCTGGAGTTTCTGGGCGACTCGGTGCTGGGGCTGGTCGTGGCGAACCGGCTCTTCCGCTGTCATCCGTCGACGCCCGAAGGCGTCCTGTCGCGGGCCAGGTCCCATGTCGTCAGTTCGGAGGCTCTGGCCCGACGAGCCCGGGAGCTCGATCTCGGCCCGGCGCTTCGCCTTGGCCACGGCGAGGACCAGTCGGGCGGCAGCGAGAAGCCGTCTCTCCTGGCGGACGCCCTCGAAGCCGTGATCGGGGCCGTCTTCGTCGACGGCGGCCTTCAGGCCGCCCGCGATCTGGTCGAACCGTGGATCGAGGCGGAAGCCGCCGAAGCCATGGACGCGCTGGACGCGAAGTCGGACTTGCAGGAGTCGCTCCAGGGTCAGGGACTCGAACCTCCGTTCTACCACCACGTCGGCCGTGACGGGCCGGACCACGACCCCGTGTTCCACGTCGAGTGCTGGGTCGGAGGCCGCGCCGTGGCCGCGGCGTCCGGTCACTCGAAGAAGGAGGCCGAGCGCCGGGCCGCCGCCCGGGCATTGGCCGCGTTCTCAGGGTAACGGCCCGTCCCGGTCCGACCGGCCCGTACGGGCTTCGCGTCGAATCTCCTGAAGGAGAGCCGCGCAGCCGAGTTCCGACGCAAGGGCGTCCAGCAGCCGTTCGTCCACCGGCTGCGGATCCAGGAGCATGCCGAGCACGTCGCTTCGGCTCCTGACGCTGCCGCTTCGTGCCCAAAGGAGCTTCGAGAGGATCGCATCTTCCTTCGAGACGATCCGTACTTGGAGGCCGTCGAAGATATCGACGGTCCGGCTGCGGCCGAGTTCGCCCGGGACGGCTTCGCCGACGTGGAAGTCGGCCTTGACGACGAGTTCCAGATGAAGGGCCTGAAACATGCCTCCGACCTCCGCGGCGCGCGCCGCCCGACGTTGGTCGACGAGAAAATCCGGACTCAAGGCCTTGGCGATCCACTCCGCATCGGCCGAAGTCAGCCGGACGACTACGTCGACGTCCTGGGTCAAGCGCGGTTCGCCGTAGAAGGACGACGCCAGTCCACCGGTCACGTGGTACGGGGCTTCCCCTGCCTCCAGCGCCGCAATCACCAGCTCCAGCACCCGGCGAATCGGGACCGGGTTCACGAATCGAGCCGGGAAATCAGGTCGAGAGTCTCCGGGTCGGAACGGTACATCCGGGCGGCCACGCGACGCCGAACTTCGTGAGGCGGGAGGCCCGGGTTCTCAACGAGGACCTGACGCGCCAGCATCTCCCAGACCTCTTCGAAGATCTCAGCCGATCTCTCGACCCGTCGCCGCCCGGACCAGCTCGCGATCTCCGCCCGATACCGCCGCTCGATCTCGCTCACCCTAGGCAGCCTACACCGGCCCGGGGCCGTTTGCGTCAAGGCGCTGTCGCCGAGCGGAAAGGAGCCAGCAAGATCGGGTTCGAGCGGCCCAAAGAGACCTCTCGACGGCCCCCGAAAGGTCCGGTTGATACCCTCCCCGCGCTTTGCCTGACGCCCCTTCCGCAGCGCTACCGACCGGGTACCGGATCGCCGAGTACGAGATCGTCCGGGTGCTCGGCGCCGGCGGCTTCGGCATCACCTACGTGGCGTTCGACCATCAGCTCGACGGGCCGGTAGCGATCAAGGAGTACTTCCCTGCCGACCTTGCGGCGCGGGCCGACGGCGAGAGGGTTGCCGCCGCGGCCACAACGAACCGGGACGTGTTCGCCTGGGGTCTCGACCGCTTCCTCGATGAGGCCCGCGCCATTCACCACTTTCGCCATCCGAACGTTGTGCGGGCGCATCGGTATCTGGAAGCCAACGGCACGGCGTACATCGTCATGGAGTACGTCGAGGGCGAATCCCTGAAGGAGATTCTCGACCGGCGCGGGTGTCTGCCGGCCGAGGAGTGGCGCCCATGGATGAACTCGCTGCTGGAGGGGTTGGCGCATGTGCATGCCCACGACTACCTGCACCGGGACATCAAGCCGGCGAACATCGTCGTCCGTGCCTCGGACGGCGGGCCGCTGCTCATCGACTTCGGTTCCGCCCGGGTCCAGCAAGGCGACCGCACACACACGCAGGTGCTTACCGAGAGCTACGCTCCGATCGAGCAGTACTCCTCCGGCGCTACCCAAAGCCCGCCCACCGACATCTACGCGCTGGCTGCCGTCTCCTATCGGGTGTTGACGGGCGACGCCGCGCCGAGCGCTCCGGATCGGGTCCTGCAGGACGACTACCAACCGCTCGTGGATCGCGATCTGGACGCAGACGCCGGCTGGCTGGCCGCCGTGGACCGGGGGCTTGCCTTGAGGCCCGAAGACCGACCACCGAATGTCAAGGCTTGGAGTACGGCTCTCGGAGCAGCGAGAGCTCCGAAACCCTCGGCGCCCAGGGGCCGTTCGAAGACAGTCGAGGGCGGCGAGTCGAGTCCCAGGCAACGCGAGGTCGCAAAGCGAGTGCGCGGCATCGTCGGACGACCTCTCGGCTACCTCGCCTACTTGGTTGGCGTCTACTCCTACCGCTGGTTCTGGAACGGCGACGCCGTCGCGGAGGCGTGGTTCCGCAGGGCAGCCAACCTTGGTCACCCGTACGGCCAAGCGTGGACGGGGTGGCTCGCACAAGGCGAAGATCAAGCTGCAGGTTGGTTTCGGAAGGCGGCAGCCCAGGGCCTCGCCGACGCCCAAGTCATCCTGGCCATGATGTACGCCGTCGGCGTTGGCGTTCAGCAGGACTACTCGAAAGCCAGAGGGTGGTGCCGCCGGGCCGCCGAACGCGGCGATCCGTGCGCTCAGAACATCCTGGGTATCGTCCACGCAACCGCCAAGGGTTCTCTGAAGGACCCCGAGGACGCCGAAAGCTGGTTCCTGAAAGCCGCTTCCCCGGGGGCGTGGCCGAGGCATAGCAGTAGGGCGGTCTTCCCGATCTTGGGTGCGCCGCGCCGTCGCCACTCGGGGCTAGGCGCCGCTCAGTTCAACCTGGCTCGCCTCTACGCCGCGAACCAAAGGCAGCGAGACGCCTCAAGCTGGCTCCACGAAGCCGCCAAGATTGGACACGCGTTCTCACTGAACGCGCTGGGCGTCATGTATGCGACCGGCCGGGGTGTGTCGCGAGACGTTGCTGAGGCCGAGAAGTGGTTCAACAAAGCGCGAGACTGTTGCGCGCCGTTTAGTGCGCGAGACGCCCTTGACCAACTGATAGCCGCGGCTCTGTACAACCTGGGCGCTATGTGCGCCGAGCGAGGGGACGATGTCTTGGCGAGGAGCCACTTCCAACAGTCTGCCGAGATGAGCGAGCCGATGGCGCAAAGTGCGTTGGGCTTCCTCTACGCCGAAGGCCGGACACACTTGGGTGAAGAAAGGAAGGACGACCGCTTGTCGTACCTCAGGCACTGCCGGAAGGAGGACCTCGAGGATGCCGAATCCTGGTACCGCAAGGCCGTCGACCGCTTGGTCGCCCTTTCCCGCGATGGCCGCCCAACGGCGACCTGCCCGCCGGCAGCTTTGCGACTAGGCATCCCTCCCTTTCCGTCACGCCCAGCCTGGAGGGGCAGGACCCCAGCCTTGTGGGCGGTGAAGTGGGAGGTCCCGGTTCAGAACGGCTGGGGCTTCATGCATGCGTATCCCAAGGGCTCGGAGCCGGGGAAGTCCGGGCCCTTGGCGTGGTTCCTGAAAGGGGCCAATCAGGGGCACGCCGTTGCCCAGCACAGCCTTGGCCGGATGTACAAGTACGGCTGGGGCGTGCCGGCGGACGAGTCCAAGTCCCTGATGTGGCTACGCCTCGCCGCGAAGCAAGGCTACGCCGAAGCTCAGGTCGACTTGGGCCGACTGTACGAGACCGGCGAGTGCGTTCCGCGGGACTACGGCGAAGCACTGAAGTACTATCGCAGGGCCGCCAAGCGAGGTAACGCACGCGCCATGAGGCTCCTGGGGAGGATGTGCGAGGCTGGCGACGGCGTGCCGGTCGACAAGGTCGCGGCGGCGAGCTGGTACTCGGTGGCCGCCGAGCGCGGAGATCGCTCGGCAGCAGAGGACCTGCGCCGCCTGTCCGCCGAGGGCTGGAGGGTTCCGGAACCGTACGACGAGGTCGAGTGGCTGGAATGGTGCCGCGGCGCGGCTGAGGCGGGCCACGCGGAAGCCCAAGCCGCTCTGGGCTCCCGTTACGCCGACCGCTATCCGGCCCCTCCGGATTACGCCAAGGCCCTGTTCTGGTATCGGGAGGCTGCGGAACAGGGCTGCGCTCGGGGCCAAGTTGGTCTTGCCCAGGTGTACAAGTACCGCTACAAGGCGGGACTGGATGAGCGGCAAACGGAAACAGCGGATTTCCCCAGCGAGAAACCCCCGCAGGAAGACCTGGCCGAGGCGGCGAAGTGGTACCGGAAGGCGGCCGAACAAGAGGACGCGGATGCCGAAGCGGCGCTGGGATCCATGTATCAGGATGGCGAGGGCGTGCCGAAGGACGAAGTCGAAGCGGTCAAGTGGTATCGCAGGGCCGCCCGTCAGTGCGACCGCCACGCGCAACAAAGGATGGGCTTCGCTTACGAGCAGGGCAGAGGCGTAAGACGGGACGATGCACAGGCGTACGCATGGTTCAGCCTTGGCGATGAACACTTCGACTACGAGCTCGTGGAACGCACTCTCGCACGCCTTGAGCTTAAGACGGAGGAGGAGCGTCACCGCGCGCATCGCTTAGCCGCGAAGTACCGCGAAGACTACGTGCTGCCGTTCGATTGGCGGAGGAGGCGCGGATGGTGAAGCGTCGGATCGGCGCCGTCACCGCGGTCCCTGTCGCGTGTCCATGCCCGCATCCTCAAGGTCGCGCGCGGCAGCGAGTTTGTCGAAGGTGGCCATGCGAAGCATGGCCTATCTCCGCCAAGTCTCGGTATCCATTCCAGATCCGCCGCAACCTTGAGGGTAGCGGCCCGGACTCGTGTGACGAAGAACGCGCGGCAGTGGGCGGTGCGTGCATCTCACTGGCTGCAGGTTCGACGTGAACCAGGCGGTGCTGCGTGGCTAGACTCGTACCCTGCCTTCCCTGTTCCACTACTCGCCGCCGAGGATGGCCCATGGTCGCCCGAAACGGTGGGCGGCTCTTGAGGTCGTGCGATGGACGTCTCTCGAAGGTGCTTCCTAGCCAGCCGTCTATTCTGCCTCGCCGTGGCGGCATTCCCTGCCTTCGTCGCCGCTTCCGCTCCCGACTCCTCCACTTACGACCGGGCCGTAGTACGCGTCGTCGCTCAATCCGCTGCCGGCGAGATACTCGGCACGGGTTCCGGTTTCTTCGTCGACGACCGGCACCTCGTGACGAACCAACACGTCGTTGCCAACGCCAACCTGCCGCCCAGTCCGCCCATCTCCATCGTGCTTGCAGACGGCCGCGACTGGCTTCCGGTCACCGTGCGTTGGACGGACGAAGAACTCGATCTGGCCGTTCTGGAAGCTCCTCCCGACCAGGACCGCTCCAGCCTGCCGCTCCGGATCGCCGAGCCGGGGCGCGGCGTGGACGTGTACGCCGTCGGTTTTCCCGGTTCGGCGGACCGCGCTTCGGGCGACATTCTGCAGAGCACGTTGACAGACGGGATCCTGAGCAAGCCGCCTTTTTTTGAGGCGCGGTGGGGTGTACCCAGCACCGGTCTCGCACGCGTTCTTCAGCACACGGCGGCCATCAGTCCGGGCAGCAGAGGCGGACCGCTCCTCGACGCCTGCGGAAACGCACTGGGCGTGAACACGAGCGGAGGTTTGAGTGAAGTTCATGACGCCTCGGGCAACGTGATCGGCGCCACGGCGGCACAGGGCATCTTCTTCGCCCTCGACGCCTCGGAGGTCGCGCTGGCACTCGATCGGCTGGGCGTTCAATACGCGGAAGCCGGCGCCTGCGGAGCGGAAGGTCAACTGCCGAGCGGCGCAAGCGCAACCGCACCAGGTGCTTCGACTCGCTATCTCTGGCTCCTCGGCCTGCTCGCCGGCCTTGCTGTCGTTGGCGCCCTGCTTCTCTACCGGCGCTCCCGCCGCCCTGGAGTGGACGCCCCCGCAAGCCGCGACCCGGCCAGCAGCCCGGAAAGCGACGCCGTTTCGCCGGGCGCCGCCCGCGCCAGATCCCACTCCACGGTTCGCGGCAGCGGCGTTCGGCTGACCGGACGTGGCGACACGCCGCACCTGAAAGTCCGCATCGCCGAACTGCGCCGCGCCGCCCACGGCCACAGCTTCGGCCGCCTGCCCGATCTGGTCGATCACGCGCTCGCCGTGGAAGGCCTCTCCCGGCGCCACTTCCGCATCAGCATGGATCGCGGCCGGACCTTTCTGGAAGACCTCAATTCGACGAACGGCACCTTCGTCAACGGTGAGCGGCTTGTGCCGTACCGGGCAAGGCAGCTTCGGGGCGGCGACGAGATTGCGGCCGGCGAGGGGCGCTGGCGCGTAGCGGGGCTTGAATGAGCAGGCGTCGCACGTCGTACTTGTCACTTCGTCCGGGTACGGTCCGATCTGCGACAATGTGCCGACAGGACGGAATTCCCGCGCGGGCGGGAGAGATTCGATTCCAGAACGGTGAGAGCGAAGCATCGGCTACTGACGATCGGACGAAGCCGGAAGGCGGACATCCGGCTACAGGACCGGAGCGTCTCAAGGCTGCACGCTGAGTTCATCGTTGCGGCTCGCGGAGTCCTGCACCTTGCGGACCGCTCGAGCGCCAACGGCACCTGGGTCGAAGCGGACGGCGCTTGGGAGCGCATCCGTCAACGCACCGTGCTCCCTTCTGATCGGCTGAGGTTCGGCCGGACCCAGGTCACGGCTGCGGCACTGCTGAATCGGCTTCCGGAACGCCACGGAGACCGGGACGGAGCGCCGAGCGCCAGCGGGAATGCGGCTGCACCCGGTCAAGCGGCCGGAACGCCGGACGACGACCTTCCCCGCGGAAGGGTGCGGCGCAACCCGCTTACCGGCGAGGTCGTCGGAGACTGACGCCGATGCCGCCTCTCGGTACCTTCCGGCTCGAAAGGGACGTGTCGGCGCGCCGCCTTGTCCGTCGCGCCCCGGGCGCTCGACCGACAAGAGGCCCCGGGACCGGTTGCCAACCGTCTCCCCAGGTTGCCGTGAGCGGACCGAAGGAACTCGGCGCGCGGCTCGCGGCCTGGGGCGCGTCCCTCGTCGTGGCAAGCGGTTTCGTCGCTTGCCTGAGTCTGCTCCTCACCGAAGGTCGGGCCGCGGCCTTCCTTCTTGACCGGAACTCGCCGGTGTTCACCTACCCCTTCACGATCCAGAACCTGATGTGGCTCATCTTCTTCGGCGCGCTGGGCGAACTCGCCGTGCGCCATCGACGCGCCCGACTCGAATGGACTCAGCTCGCGAAGAGCCTGCTGCCCGAAGACGAGGTCACCATGCTCCGGCTCAAGGACCTGGGAGCAGTTCGCGCCCGTGTCCGCGGCCAGGAGGAGTTCTTCCTCCAACGGCTCGTCACCCGCTGCGTCCTCCAGTTCCAGAGTTCGAAGTCGACCGACCGCGCCAACGCTCTGCTGAACTCCTCGCTCGACCTGATGCAGCACGAGGTCGACGGTAAGTACAGCCTGCTTCGCTATCTGGTGTGGGTGACCCCCACCATCGGCTTCATCGGTACCGTGGTCGGGATCGCGGCAGCGCTCGGCGCGGCCGGCGACACGCAGGACTTCCAGGACCCGGCTCTCCTGGGCGAACTCACCCGGAACCTCGGCGTCGCCTTCTACACGACGATGCTGGCGTTGATACAGCCCGCAATCCTGGTCCTGGCCCAGAGCCTTGTGCAGGCCCGCGAGGAAGGCGCTCTCAACCGCGCCGGTCAATACTGCCTCGACAATCTGATCAACCGCCTGTACGACAGGTAAAGGACGCGACGATGCCTGTATACCGAACGCCGGATGGCCGCATCGTCGAGGAAACGACGCTGGTCAAGCCGCGCGGCAAGGCGACGGATCGACCCGACGCGGACACAGATCCCAACCGCGACGCGACGGAGAAGATCGGCGGCGGCGTCGGCACGGAACTTGATGCGCCAACTGTCGTCCGCCGTCCGGGCGCGGCGCCGACGACGCCCACGAGGCGGCCGGACGACGAACCCACGAAGCTCGCCGGCGCCGTTCCGACCATGCCCGCACCGGGCGACCCGGGACCGGTCGCCGGTTGGCTTGTCGTAATCGACGGCCCGGGAAGCGGCCGGGATCTGCGCGTCGGCGTCGGCCGGAACGACCTGGGCCGCAGCAGCGAGAACCGCATCTCGCTGCCCTTCGGCGACGCGCGCATCTCACGTCGTTGCCACCTGTGGGTCAACTACGATCCCCGGCACCGGGTTTTCTCCGTCGTGCCGGGAAGCGGCGCCAATCTCGCGTATCTCGACGAGACGGCCATCGAAGAGCGAATGCTGCTGGCCCACGGCGCGACCATCACCGTCGGAGAAACGAGCCTGCGCTTCGTGGCCTTCTGCGGCGACGACTTCACGTGGCCGGAGGAGTGAGCTTCCTCAGGCCCCTGCGGCGAATCACGCGGCGGCACGCGACGACTGGCGATAACGTCCCCGATCCATCGCCAAGCCCCGAGACCGAAGCGCTCGGCGGCCCCTTGCGGCACGCCGGGGGCCAACTCCTGGGAACGCGGGAGACCCAGGAAGACGACCTTGGCTTCATCGCCGGCGTTACCCTCGACCCTGAAGGCCACCACCCGGCCGTCGTGGTAGCCGACGGGATGGGAGGCCATGCCGCCGGCGACGTCGCGAGCGGAGTGGCGGTGCGCGAGTTCATGGATGCCTACGGCGTCGAAGGCCGTCCGTCGGAGCGGCTGCGGGCGGCGCTCGACAGTGCCAACCGGGCGCTCGGTGAAGCGATCGCGGAGAATCCAGCACTCCACGGCATGGGGACCACTCTGGTCGCGGCGGCGGTCACCTCCGATGGCCTCGAGTGGATCAGCGTCGGCGATTCCGCCCTCCTCCTCTATCGCGACGGACGATTGAAGAGACTGAATGAAGACCACTCGATGAGGCCCGTGATTGCCGCCCTCCGCCAAGTCGACCCCGGGGCCGCGAACGGAATGAGTGCGCACCAGCTCCGTTCGGCGCTCGTGGGGGAAGACATCGCCAAGATCGACGCATCGTCGATGCCCGAGTTGCTCCTGCCGGACGACGTCGTGCTGGCCGCCACCGACGGCATGGACACGCTGAACTACCCGGAGATTGTCGCCATGATCGCCGACTGCCATGCCGGTGGGCCGGCGGCGATACGGGACGCTCTGCTTGCGGCGGTGGTGGATCACGGCGCGTCAACCCAGGACAATGCGACGATCGCGGTCATTGAGGCGTCCGTCCGGAAGCAAGGAGGAGGGGAATGATGGACGGAACGGCCGACCGCCGAAGACGATTGCTGCTCGGAGGCGCCGTCCTCGTCCTGGGTCTGGCGACCGGCCCGATCGCGGCCCAACCCGATCGAACGGTCCAGACCGACGCCGCGGCTCCCTCGGACTCCGTGAGCCAGCCCGACTCCGCCGGCCTCGCCAGCCTCGACCTGAGCCGGCAGATGGCTGAGGCGGCCGAAGTCGCCGAGCAGCGGGACAGCGAGGCACAAGACGCCCAGACGGCCGTGGGCGCCGCCGAACTGGACGTCAACCAGGCCCGCGAGGCCGCCGAGGCCGCCGGCGAACGCCTAAGGGTTCTGGAAACCCAGGGAAGACGCGCCAGGGCCGAGCGCGACGCGGCCCGCGCGGAGGTCGAGTCCCTCAGCGACGATGCGGCACGAAAGGAAGCCCTCTTGGCGGCCCGCGAGCGAGAGGCCCAAGCAGCCAACGCCCGAGCGCGGGAAGCCCAGCTGCGCGTCACAGCTCTGGAGGGTCAGGCAGCGGCCGCCGAAGCCGAGGAGGATGCGGCGGTGGCGCGGGAGCGCGCGGAAGCCGCCGAAGAACGCGCGCGAGTGCTTGAGACGGAGGCCAACGCGTCTCAGGCAGAGCGGGACGAAGCGCGCATAGAGGCCGAGGCCCTTAGAGCCGAAGCCGCCGAGATTGAGGCCGCCCGTGCTGCCAAGGAGCAAGAGGCCGAAACGGCCGAAGCACGAGCCCAGGAAGCACAGACCCAGGCCGCGGAGGCAGAGGAACGCGCGGCACAGGCCCAGCAGGAGGCAGAGCAACTACAGCAGCGAGCGCAGGCGCTCGAGGAAGATCTCGACCGGAGCCGACGGCAGTGGTTCATGGCCCTCGCGGCCGGCGTCCTCGTGCTGCTCGCCGTGCCGCCGATAGCCTGGCGCCTCGCGCGGCGCCGAAGGCGCGAGTTGGAGGCTTCGGAAGCCGCTCGCAGAGCATCAGACGAGAAGCTGGCCGCGGCGATCGTGCCCGCCCCATTCTCCTGCCTGCTGGAAGGCCGCGACACGGAGGGCAGGGTCGTCGTCGTCAAGGTCGGCGCCGAACTGCTGGGGTCGCCGGAAGGCGTCGCCATCGGCCGGAATCCGGGCCGCGTGGATGCGGTGATCGAGCATCGGGAAGCGTCCCGAAGACACTTCCACCTGACGGTGGACGACGGAACCCTCTTCATCGCGGACCTCCATTCGACGAACGGCACCTACGTGAACGGAAACGAAGTCGGCGTAGACGAGCCGGTCCCGCTCGCGAACGGCGACGAGATCGGGGTCGGGGGCGCAATCCGACTGACCGTGTCGATCGACTGAGACGCCGCCATGAAGCGGATTCGCAGGGAATCCAGCATCTTCAACATCTCGGCGATCGATCTCTTCGCGTCGGCGTTGGGCGCGTTCATCGTCGTCGCATTCGTGCTGCTGCCCTACTTCCCCAACACGGGCGACGCCACGGCGGACGAGGCCGACGCGCTGCGCGCCCGGGCAGCACAGGCCGAGGCGGAACGCGACGCGGCGAGACGCGCACTCGAACAGGCGCGCGAAGCCGGCGGATCGACCGTTCAGGTCCTGCCTCCCATCGACCTCGTCATCGCCCTGGACACGACGGGCAGCATGACCGGCGAGGTGGCCAGCCTGCGCGAGGAAATCGCCGGCCTCGCGGAACTTCTGCTCGACCTGACGGAAGACGCCGCCATCGGCGTCATCGACTTCAAGGATGGCTGCGGCGGCCGGCCCGCGTTGCGCGTCGCTCCCCTGCAACTGATCGACCGCGCATCCGTGCCCCGGTTGGCGACCTTCGCGCGTTCGATGCGTGCCGGTTCGGCAAGCTGCAACACGACGCCGGACGAGGACCTCGCGGAGGCGCTCCGGGCGGCGGCCGCCTCTCCCTGGCGACCGGGCAGCGAGCGCCGGTCGATCGTTCTGATCACCGACAATCCCGCCCACGCCCACCTGCGGAATCAGGCGATCGCCGATGCCCGGAGCTTCGCCGCCCGCTCCGGCGCCCTGCACACCGTGTCGACCGTGTTCGTCGATCCTCGGTTCAACGCTCGTCGCAGCTATCCGGACACGGCGTCCTTCCTGCGCCGGGTGGCCGTCTCCGGCGGCGGCCGGTTCGTCCGGTCGAGCGAGAACGCATCGCTCTCCGTGATGATCCTGCGGGCGATCTTCGGCTGACGCCGACCGCCCGCGAACCGTCGCGCGCTACCGGCGCTTGAACCGGCGCTCCAGGTCCCGGTCCGTGAGTTCCAGCACGACCGGGCGACCGTGCGGACAGGTGTAGGGGTGCTCGCAGGCGAAGAGTTCCCCGATCAGGCTCTCCATCTTCTCCGCCGACAGCGCCTGGTGCATCTTGACCGCGGCCCGGCAGGCCCTGCTCGCCGCCAACTGGGTCAGCAGATAGTCGGCGAGCGCCTCGTCCTCGCTGGGCAACTCGTCGCCGGCCGCCACCCGGGTCGCGATGCGCAGCACCAGGCTCTCCGCTTCCGCGTCCGGCAGGACGGCCGGGATCGCGGTGATCGCGGCGCTGCCGCCGGAGAGGCTGCTGACCGCGTAGCCGCAGCGTTCAAGCCCGGCGGTGCACTCCGCGAGCGCCGCGTTCTCGGCCGCCGAGAGTTCCAGGACCCGCGGCACGAGCAGGGTCTGGCTGGCGGATTGCTGCTCGCCGAGACTGCGGCGGAACCGCTCGTACAGGATGCGCTCGTGAGCCACGTGCTGGTCCACGACCAGCAGCGACTCCGGCCCCTCGAGCAGGATCATCGTGCCCTTGTACTGCCCGATCAGCCGCAGCGAGTCCCGGCCCCGGCCCGACAGCGGCACTGGAGCGCCGGGCGCCGGGCGATAGGCGACCTCGGCCAGCTTCCCGGTGGGTCCGGTTCCGGCGCCGCCGTACCGGGCGGCCAGTTCCTTCGCCCACGCCGGAGCGACAGGCGCCGTATCGCTGGCCGCACCCGTGGATCGCCAGGACGCCGGAAACGAAGCCTCGCGCACCTCTCCCGCGCCGGTCCAGGCCGGCGGCGCCGCGGGGCCGCTCGGTTCGCGAAGCGGCGCCGGCTCCTCGCCCTTGGCGGCCTCGAGTCCCCGGCGCAGCGCGCTGCCGATGCGGCCCATCAGCGCGGCATCGCGGAACCGAACCTCCGCCTTCTGCGGGTGAACGTTGACGTCGACGGACTCGGGCGGAACGTCGAGGAACAGGAAGAGAGCCGGCGGCCGCTCTCCCTTCGTCAGGTCCCGCACGGCCTTGTAGTAGATGCCGAGGACGGCGCGGTCCCTCAGCAACCGCCCGTTCACGAACAGGAACAGGCGCCGGCCCTTCGTCGTCTCGCGGTCGCCGACGAAGCCGGAGATCCCCTGCTCCCTCCGGGCCTCCGGCAACGGCGTCAGGCGGCTCACGAGATCCTCGCCGAACAACTGCGCGATCCGGTTGAGTCGGCCGACCGCGTCGACACCCGTGGCCTGAGCCCGCAGCAGCTCCCGTTCCGACGCCCCGGCGTCGGGAGCGTGGCGCAGGACGAACGTCGCGTCAGGCCGCGCCAGCGCATAGCCCTGGACCACGGTCAGGGCATGGCGGAGCTCGGTCGCGGGCCGCTTCAGGAACTGCTTGCGAGCCGGCACGTTGTAGAACAGCGACTCCACCGTCACCGTCGTGCCGCGCGGCCGGCCGGCCGGCTCGTCGATCGTCACCTTGCCCCCCTCGACCAGGAGCCTGTGGCCGTCACCGGCGGTTCGCGCCGTCACCAGTTCGCACTTCGAGACCGCGGCGATCGAAGAAAGCGCCTCGCCGCGAAAGCCCAGGGTGGCGACCTCGAGAAGATCTTCGAAGGAGCCGATCTTGCTCGTCGCGTGGCGTTCGACCGCCAGCATCGCCTCGTCGGCAGCGATGCCGCCGCCGTCGTCCACGACCGTGATCAGGTCCGTGCCGCCGTTCACGAGATCAATCTCGATCCGGCTCGCGCCGGCGTCGAGAGCGTTCTCGACCAATTCCTTGACCACCGACGACGGACGCTCGACGACCTCGCCCGCGGCGATCTTGGAGATCAGCGTGTCGGGAAGCCGGAGCAGCGGACGGTCCGCCGGCGCGCGCCCGGGACCCATCAGGACGCCAGGTCCCGCAGGGTCCGCTGCATGACGCCGTAGCTCCGCAGCTCCCGGCCCAGGAAGGCGCGCCGGACCTCGCGCGCCACGGCCTCGACCGCCTTGAGCGTCGATTCCTCGAATCCCCCGTTCTCCTGCAGCCGCGCGAGGTCGGCGCCGGCGATGCGGCGCAGGAAGGACAGCGCCGGCTCGCCGATCCGGCGGTTCGCGCCCGCCCCGGCGCCGCAGGAGACGCACAGCAGACCGGCGGCGTCGACGGCCAGGACCGCCTCGTCGCCGAGCGCCTCGCCGCAGGAGGGGCACTGCCGGGGCGTCGGGAACACGCCGGAAAGCCGCAGCGTCCAGCATTCCAGGTAGCGAGCCGCCAGCGAGCGGTCGCAGCCGGCCGTCAGCGCCTGCACGGTCGTATCCAGCAGCCGGTAGAGGTGATTCTCCGGCTCGTTCTCCTGCGCAAACGTCTGCATGTGCTCGGCGAGGTACGAGGAGACGAGGATCCCCTCCAGGTCGGCGTGCAGGGCGCCGGGGCTCCGGAGCATTTCCGCGTCGCCCAGCCTCACCAGGTCCCGGTCGGGCTTTTCGAACCACGACAGATGCACCTTGGCGAGCTGCTGCAGCTCGCCTCCAAAGCGGCTGAACCGGGCTCGGGCGCTGCGCGCGGCGCCTCGTTTCAACCCCCAGTCGCGGCTGAGAAAGACGACGATCCGGTCCCGCTCGTGAAGGTCGATCGTCTGAAGCAGCAGTGCCTCCCCGCTTCGCCGCTTCATGGATCACCCGCCGTTCAGCGGACCAGCCAGTCGATCATCAGGGTGGCCAGGCCGAAGTACACCAGGATGCCCGTGATGTCGCTGGACGTCGTGACCATGGGGCCGCTGGCCACGGCGGGATCGATGCCCATCCGCTCGAAGGCCATCGGCAGTAGCGAACCGATCAGCGACGCGAGCATGATGGCGAGGAACAGCGAACTCGCGACCACCGCGCTGTAGGCCGGGTTCTGTTCGAGGAACGCCGCGACTCCAGCGGCGACCGCCGAGCACACCAGGCCGACGACGAGGCCGATCCGAATCTGCTGCATCAGGAAGCGGCGCATGCGGCCGCCGCCCTCGCCGATCCGGCCCGTGGCCAGGCCGCGCACCGTGAGCGTCATCGTCTGGCTGCCGATGTTGCCGCCCATGCCCATGACCACGGGCGCGAAGGCGAGCAGGAAGGCCTCGTTCAGGCGCAACTGGAACTGCTTCATCAGGACGCCGGTCAATGTCAGGCCGATCAGGTTGACGAGCAGCCACGGCAGCCGGATGCCGGCGACGCGCCAGGACCGCTCGCGGTAGAGCAGTTCGTCGTCCGACGTGCCCACCATCTTGTAGAAGTCCTCCTCCGCCTCCTCCTGCACGATGTCGATCACGTCGTCGACGGTGACCAGACCCAACAGGCGGCGGCGGTCGTCGACCACGGGAACGGCGAGGAAGTCGTAGCGCGAAGCGAGTCGCGCCACCTCTTCCTGATCCGTATCCGTGTGTGCCGTGACCAGGCCTCGGTTCATGATCTCGCCCAGGGTGCGGCTCGGAACCGAGAGCAGGAGTTCCCGCAGCGACAGGACCCCAGCCAGACGGCCCTCCGGATCGACGACGTAAAGGTAGAAGATCATCTCGACCTCGCCGTGCTCGCGGATCTTCGCGATCGCGTCGCCGACCGGGGTGTCCTCCGGCAGAGAGAAGAACTCCGTGTTCATGATCCGGCCGGCGGTGTCCTCCTCGTACGCGAACTGCGTCTGCAGTTCGTCCCGGTCGGGCCGGTCGAGCAGCGCCATCACGGCCTCTCGCAGCTCGTCCTCCAGGCCGTCGACGATCTCGACGCTGTCGTCGACGGCCAGCGGCGCGAGCAGCCCGGCGATCTCGGCCGGAGTCAGTTCCTCCAGCAGCGGGCGACGTTCGCCCGGCTCCAGTTCGAGCAGCACTTCGCCGGCCGAATCCGGGTAGTCCTCGAGGGCGAGGCGGACCACGAACAACTGCTCCGTCGGCATCAGTTTCCGGAGCGCCGCGGAGACGTCTCCGGGACGCACCTTGCTCAGCACGCGCGAGAGGTTTCGTCTGGCTCCGCGGCGCGCGAGGCGGCGCATCGTGTCGCCGAGAATCTCGACCCTCTGGGTGGACATGGCGGGTTGCATCGTAGCACTCGGCGCCCCCAGGCCGGGGTCTCCGGCAACGCCCTTTCGTGGCGCCTAAGCTACGCCTACTCAGCCAGTTGGAGCCCCCGGCGAGACGGCCCGCCGGGCCCTTCGCGCCGCGCCTCGGAATCGCGTACGATGCGTTCGGCGCCGGTTCAGTCGATCTCGAAGACGGCGTCGATCTCGACCGGAACGTTGAACGGCAGCTTGTTCGTTCCCACCGCGAAGCGGGCGTGCCGCCCCTTCTCGCCGAAAACCTCGACCATCAGGTCCGAGGCGCCGTTGACCACCGCCGGGTGGTTCTCGAAATCGTCGCTGCAATTGACGAAGCCGCCCAGCTTCACGCAGCGCTTCACCCTCTCCAGGTCACCTTCGCAGGCGGCCCCCACCACGGCGACGATATTGATGCCGACGAGGCGGGCGGCCTCGCGCGCTTCATCGAGGGAGTACTCGACGCCGACCTTGCCGCGGTAGGCCAGCTTCCCGTCCCTGACCGGAACCTGACCGGACACGAAGAGGAGGGCGCCCATGCGGACGAACGGAACGTAGTTCGCGGCCGGTGCCGCGGGGGCGGGGAGTTCCAGGCCAAGCGCCTCGAGGCGCTCCCTGACGGTCGTCATACGGCGGACTCCTACGAGTAGGCGGCGAACAGCTCCTCGAACGCCTTGATCTGGTTGCCCGCCGCCGAGGACGGCACCAGGATCGGCGTGCGAATGCCGGCGTCGAACCAGCGCTCCACGCCCTCGCGAACGTCCGCCGCGGTACCGAACAGCGTGCAATCGGCAAGCCAGCGGTCGGAGAGCAGGCCCGGGATGCGGTCCATCTCCCCTCGCTCGACAGCCTGTTCGACTGCTTCCATCTCCTCGACGTAGCCGGCCGCCTTCCAGTAGTTGCGGTAGTTCGGCAGCAGAGCGTAGCGCGAGAGCGTCTTCCGGTTGCGGGCCGCGGCCAGGGCGCGATCCTCGGAGATCACGGTCGGAACCATGTTGCCGACGAAGAAGGCCGGATCGGTGGCCTTCTCCCCCGCCGCCGCCAGCGAGTGGCTCATGCGGGAGCGGGCGCCGTTCGCGAAGACCATCCCGTCGCCGATCTCGGCGGCCGCGGCGATCATTCGGTCGCGCAGCGTGGCGAGCACGATCGGCGGCAGCTCGCCGGCGCCCCGCACCGCCTTCAGCTCGTCCACGAAAGCACGGATGTCGCCCAGCGGCTTGCCGACGGTGACGCCCAGGCGCTTGTGAGCCGGCGCGTGACTGACGCCGACGCCGAACCAGAAGCGGCCCTGGGACACCTCGTGGATGAACGACGCCGTGTGCGCGAACTCGGTCACGTGCCGGGTGTAGATGTTGACGATCGACGTGCCGAAGTGAATGCGCTCGGTGGACAGCGCGATCGCTTCGCAGAGCGCCAGGCCGTCGCCCATGCTCGGGCAGTAGATGCCGCTGAAGCCGCGGCGCTCGATCTCCCGCGCCAAGTCGAGAGTGAGCCGGCGGCGCCCCGGCACCGCGGCGAGAGAGACGGCCGGGAGGCCGCCCAGTCCTTCGGAAGTCGCGGTCATGGCGGCGGCAGGGTATCAGCGTCCCGAGGCGGAGCTCTCAAGCCGGTCGAGGACCTTGTGTGCCTGCCCGCGGTCCAGATGTGGATGAGCGAACTGATTGCGATAGCTCCGCAGACAGCCGTAGCAACTGACATCGCAGCCGCAGCCCCCGGTCACACGCCGGCGCGCTCCGGCAAGCACCCTCAGGAGGACATCATCGTCGTCCAGTTGAGTGACCAGGCCGGCGCCGCCTGGCACGTTGTCGTAGAGCACCACCACTGATGCATCCGGTTCGGTCCCGGAAGTGATCGTGACGTTCAGGTCGTTCTGCGGAACTCCGAGCGCATCAGCCGCCCCCAGGAGGACCGCGTACGCGACCGAGTAGGCCGTCCATTGGTCGCGCAGGTCCGGGAACTCCATCCGAACCACGTCCGTGACCAACTCGTGGCCCAACGAGAACTGTTCGAGCGTTCCCCTGCACTCCCGACCGGATGGGGCTTCGTGTCGGGCTTTGCGCTTCGCGGAGTGGGCACCGCATGACCGACAAACGAGGAAACCTCGACCGCCGTGGCCTTCGCAGAGTACGACGAGAGTTCCCGAGGCGGCCGAACTGACCCGCAGCCCGCAACGGGTTTGCACGACACCGGCGCCGGCCTCAGCGAAACCCCGGAAGAACGGACGGGTGCTGTACACCCTGTGCGCTCGTCGCCGAGGAGGCTTCGGATCCGTGAACATGGGCGTGACGAAACCGAACCGGGGAATCAGGTACTTCTTTCGGACGTTCGCTGGTGCATCCGACGTTCCCTCGGTCCACTGCTCGAAGCTCCGCGAGTCGTCGTACCAGTACATCCGCACCGGCCATTCCTTGCCGGACACCTTCCTGATCCCGCAGGACTCCCACTCGAGCTTGTTGGCCACGGTCTTTCCGCCCGGCGCGTACTCCGCAATCGCCTGTGCCAGGTCCCGCTGGAGGGCAACGTTCGCGTTACTACGCCCAACCTGCCACGAGTGCAGTTCGACGACGTCGACCGGGAAGCCGTACTTGGGAATCACTGCTTTCCGCGAAAGGAACTCCAGAACCGTCTGGTGCGCGACCGTATCCATCCGTTTTTTGACACGCTGAGCCTTCCCGTAGTCGCGCTGACCCACGGCTCCGGACTCGATTTCCTCCAGTTCGAGATACTCTGAGCAGACTTCGGCTTCGGCGAACCCGAGCCGGCTGTTGGGGCCGCCGATTAGCTCGATCCACTGCCGATCCCGGAGCCCGACGGGGCCGGCCACCCGCTCGGGAACGATCCGGATCAGCATGGACTCGATGAGCGTCGCGTTCTCCTGGCACCAAGCGGTGAAGTCCCCCGCCGCCCGCGGCGCCTTCCAGTCCTCGATGAAGTCGGCGACGTTCGCGAACCGCTTCCGGTGGCGACGGAAGAACCCGCTCAGGACGGCCGCCGCCATGTGGCGCAAAACGATGCGATCGTTCGAAAGGTGAAGTCTCGGCGGATCCACATCGCCTTGGATCATGCTCGCTGCCGGATCCTCGTAGTGATGGAGATCGTGTGGATTGCGCCGGCAGTAGGTCACCGCAAGGCCAGCTCGCTCTCCGCGCCCGGCCCGTCCGACTCTCTGGACGTAGTTGAACGGTTCCGGCGGCACGTTCCGGAGAAAGACGGCATCGAGATCGCCGAGGCTCACACCCACCTCGAACGTCGTCGAGGAGCTGAGGAGCTGAATCCGCCCATCTTTGAATTCCTCCTGCAAGCGCCGGGCCTGTTCCGGAGCGACCTGGGCGGTGTGCTCCTCGGCCCGTAGCTGCGGCGGCAGGTCGCGGCTCTCGTAGAGAAGCCTGTAGTGGTTCTGCACAAAGAACCCGGGGTCCGCACGCTGGAGACGCCCAGCGCAACCGGTGCGGGGACACACGCCCCGAACGAAGTGCGCGGTCAGTGTGGCGCAGGTATCGCAGCACCAGATCGAGTCGTCTCCGACAGGGTGAAGCCGCAACCACTCCGAAGCCAGACGAAACGTCCCATCGAACTTCCCGCGAACCAGCAGCGGCGTGCTCTGCATCGCGGTCAACGATTTCCAAACGTCGTACGCGGCCTGCTCGCTCAGGTCAAGGGCCGTCTCCTTGCCGAGACCGTTCTCGGCTAGCACCCGGGGAAGAAAGTGCCTGACGAGCCCGGAAACCCGGCTTCCCCATTCCGCAACGTGGGGGCGACCGCCCGGCTTTCCCAGGCCGTAGGCTGTCTGGGGCAGCATGGAGATGTCTCCCCATGCTGGAACACCCTCCGTCCGCGGCAAGCTGACGGCGCGACGCGCCGAAAACAGCCCGAGACAGTGCTGAACCAGACCAACCGCCTCGCTCTCCGTGAGAGCCCAGGGCTGTTCGAGCAGACCGGCCGGGACCGAGAAGTCCGCGGGAAGCGCGACGCTCCAGCGCACCAGACCGACACCGCTCAGGGAGATTCGCCGCTCTTCCGTGACGACCTCACGAAGAACCGCAGCGAGGACAGTTCGACGGCGAGTCTCTGGAGTATCGGAAGCTCTGAACAGCCCGGCAAGCTCCCACGCCTCTTGCAGTCTGCTCGCCAGATCCTCGATGCTGAGGCCTTCCCGAACCGGCGCGTCCCGCGCCGCGCGGAAAGTCAGATTCCGGTCCCGCAGGCGGCCGTAGGAGTCCTCGGCGTACCACGCGAAGAATGCCGCCTCCTGCCGACTGTCGGCGAAGGCGAGCACCTTACGTCTCTCTTTCGGCAGCAACTCGATCATCGCCGTGGCGATGACGGCATTCGGGCCGTCCGAGCCGTGAACGATCTCCTGGACCGGATCGCCGACGCCGCCACGGCTGTAGTCGCAGGCCGCGCATTTGCGGAGACGATCCGGGTGATCCTTGTGCGGCTCGCAGCGCATCACGCCGACCGCCGCGTCGCAGCCACACGGGGAATGATCCTCAGAAACCGCGCCACATCGGCGACACAGCACCATCTCGCCGTCTGTTGACGGCATGAAAAAATCGGCGCCGAACCCCGATTGACTGGGATCGCGCACGGCCTCCTCCAGCCTGCCGCCGCGCAGCTTGCCTACGTAGTAGTGCTGGCCGCATTCTCGGCACAGAGCGATCTCGAGTGGCGCCGCCTTGTCCTCCTCCCCCAAGTCGTCGCCACGATTGAGGCGGACAACGTCCCGACCTTCGTGGTGGACCAGGAAGGCGCCCTCGAGCGCCCTGAGAAACACGTGGTAACGGCTCGGCTCGCCTCCATCTTCCTCTTCGCGTTCCGCAAAGACCACGTCCCCGGACCCGAAGGGCTCGCCAAAAAGTGTGTTCGCGAATTCCGCGACCGCCGCCCGGTCTTCGTCTTGCTCGCCAGTCGACAGGGTCGCGCTGGTCGCGATGCACCGGAATGGCTTGTCGCCGCCTCTACCGCCCTCGCGGATTCGCTGTTTGAGCCGCCGAATCAGCATGGCCATCTCCATCCCCTTGGCGCCCCGGTACTGGTGCGCTTCATCGAGTACGAGAAAGCGCCAGCGGGAACCGCGACCCGCATCGAAGAGCGGACTGTCGTCGGGCCGAATCAGGAGGTACTCCAGCATGGAGTAGTTCGTCAGCAGGATGTGGGGCGGTGAATCCCTCATTTCCTCCCGAAACACGAGTTCTCCCGGGAGCCGACTCTCCTCCCGCGTCCCGCCGTGACGCCATTTGTCGCCGGCGTGGTAGGGCGTCTGCCCGATGTACTGGCCGAAGGTGGGACAAAAGGTCGATTCCGAGGCCGCAAGCGTCCGGCAGATCTCGCCCAACCGTTCGCGTTGATCGTTCGCCAGGGCGTTCATGGGATAGAGGATCAGCGCCCGCACGCCCCCACCGTCCAGATCGCCGGTAAGGTGCTGCCGGTACAGATGCAGGAGGATCGGATAGAGGAAGCTCTCCGTCTTGCCGCTCGCCGTACCCGTCGCCACGACAGCGTTCCGGTCGTCCGCGTGCAGTAGCCGAATCGCCTGTTCTTGATGCACGTAGAGCGGCTCCTCGATCAAGGCTGGAGCGATGCCGATGCTCTGGCCAGGAAACCACTCCCGCGCCAGCACGCGCGCCGAAGCGCCTCGCCGGAAACCACGAGAGCGTTCGGGAATTGGCCCCTTGAGCAGCTTCCCCTCCTCGCGAAGCGCCTGCTGAAACGAGGCTCTGAGTGCCGGATCCCGGAAGAAGAAGGAGGTCTTGAGATAGGCCTCGTAACGGCGGCGGATCCGCTCCGTCCATTCATTGATGTCAGCCGCGCTGGGCATCGAGCCAGCCTCGCAAGCGATCGACGTTGTCCTGGTCCACGCTGCGTCGAGATTCGTCCACGGGAATCTCCGATCTCTGCACCTCCCCGATCGTCACGCCCGCCAGTTCGAGTTCGCCAGAGCTGTACCCCACCCTTCTCCAGACACGCGGCCTGGGCTGAATCCACGCCGACGGCGGAGGCGGCGAAGGCTCATCCCAGACGCGCAACGGCTTGACGACATGATCCCCGAACCTCACGTGGAGCGCCCGCTCCTTCGCTGCGGGTCGAGCCACCGCTGCGTAGTCCCGGAAGTCCCGTAACGGCACGTTCGCGACGCGCCACTCTCCTTCCAAGGGCGCGCGGTATCCTCTTCGCGTCACTGCATCGAAGCCGACCCGAACCCCCTTGACCGATCTAGGGAAGCGGACCTCCAGACACCGCCCCTCCTCGCCGAACCGCTGGAAATCCTGCCGCTTCAACTCGAGTCGTACATCTCGCCAAGCCCCCGGCGAACCCTTCGCCCCACGTATCCGCCACCACACTCGAGGTGGCCGCACCTCAACACTCACGGTGCCGTAGCCTGTCCTCAGCCTGTAGAGGGCTCGTTCGGCGTCCGGTTCCGGCGGCAGGCGGCGAGCATCCCACTCCGTACCGGCTCCAGGCTGGCTGCTGGCGAGTAGTTGCACCCTCGCTTCTCGATGGCCTGTCGCCAGCGGAAGTAGCACTGTACTTGGCGAGTACGGTTCTCCGTTGATACGGATCTCCCGGAGTTCCTCAAGGACACGGAACTGACCGCTGTCACGCAAACCCGAGTCGTCGTAGGCGCGAACGAAGAAACGGCCTTGGCGCCCGCCAAGAACTTCCGCCAGGCTCTTCTCATTCGGGTCGAACGTCTCGCCTAGCCACGCGTCATCCCCTTCGGAGCCTACGCGGACCTCCCGAACGCCCGGGGCACAAGAAAGACCGGGGATCGCTCGGAAGAGATCGCCTTCGCGCGAATCGTCGAACACCCGTACCCCGCTGAGCGTGAACCCCGGTCCCACGGTGTCAAGCGCGTATCCGTCAAACCCAACGGGCGGCCCGTCGACCGTCTCGCCCTCCTCGAAGTGGAAGTGGTGCGCCAGGAAACCTCGTCCACAAGGCACCGCCTCCACGGGTGCCTCGCCGATCCGGCGCCAATCCTCGGGGGCGACCACCAGGTACGAACCTCGGCCAACGCCGCGCACCCGTCGCCCCGCGCCGCTCCAGTTGGCAGGGGTTCTGAAGATGAGCGGCTTCCCCTCGAACAGGGACACCTTCAGTTCTTCATCGTCAGCCGTCCGAACCCGCAGATCGCCGCTGCACGACGGGACTTCGCATTCTCCATCCCGCAAACCGAGCTCGTTCCCATCGAGGAGGACCTGGTGAACGTCCAAGCCTTCCGGTACCGCCAGCGCCAACGTGAAGGCCCAGCCATCGTAGCGTTCCCTGCAGACGAGCTCGGGCCGAAGCGACGGACGAACCCGTGTCGCCGACCGCGATCCGACCCCGGGCAACGACGGGGCTTCGTTTCTCCGGCCGCCGATCTCGGGTACCGCAGCCCGCGCGGCGGGCTGCTCCGGCGTCGGCTCCTTCGGAACGTTCGGCTGAGAAGAATCGAGAGTGGCCGGCTCCTTCCCGCCGGTCTTTCCTTCCCGCGTCCCTCGTGACGACCGTGCCGCCTCCATCTTGGGTGGAACAGGCTTGACATCACCGCCGCGAGGTCGGCGCCGTGACCTTCCGGCTGGCTGCGGCGGCGGAGGTGCTCCTCGTTCGTCAACGCGGCCACTACGCCGAGAGAGTTCGCGGGAACACCCTCTGATGCTTGTCAGCAGATCGACGACGACCCTCAAATCGGCGGCCGAACCGGACGCGAGCCGCCCGAGGGCTTGCAACAGGCGCTCACGGAAACCGTCGTGCAGCCGCGCCTCCAGACCATGCCGTCCAGACGGAGCGCCGCTTCCGCCTCTCTCGCCGGAGCCGTCGCCCGCCGCGGAAGCACCCTTCGTCCGGCGCGGCAGTAGATCCCACGTTCTGACCAGTTCGTGGATCTTCCCGTCCGAGCAGTGCTCCAGGGAAATGGTCGGCGGAAGGTCGAGGAGATCGAAGAGCCGGCGCCAGTCCGACTCGGTGAACCGAAGAACGGGCAACCTCGCCTGTGTCGGTGAAGACCTTCCGTTCATGATCGATGCTCTCAACGTCTGCGCTTCCGTTACTGCCTCCTCCAGACTCTCGACCCGTTCCTCGATCTCCGTTCGTCCGTGTGTCGTTCGTTCACCCTGCCCCATCAGCCGAGCAAGCTTGCTTCGGGCGCGCTCGAGCTCGCGTTCGTACTCGTTCATCGTCACGAACGCGTCGGCGCGCCTGGCGACACGTTCGAGTCCGCTCTCGCCGAGCAGCGACAACGGGTGATCGATCTCGAGCAACCGGGTCAGCGGCTTCGCGTTCTTGCGATCCGCCAGTTCCGCCAGAGCCAGCAACCGGGTCGTCAGATCGAGGTTTCCGGCCAGCGCCCGGAAGACAAGCCGCTCGCCGTGCTTGATCGCACGCGCGAGTTCCGCCTCCCCGTCGCGATCCAGCAGGGGCACGCGCCGGATCTCGGACAGGTAGCGAGCCCCCAGACCCAGGCCGGCACCCGCATCTTCGGCCAGCTCGACCCTATCGTCGCTTCCTTCGGTCAAGGTGACCGGCCTCGTTCTCTCGACAAGTTCCGTCAGGTGTTCAGGGAATCTCAGATGGCCCGGATCTTCCCCGTCGTCCGCACGGCCAGCAGTCTCGGCGACGCCGCCGTTGGCCGGCGCTTCTTCAACCACCGACGCTCCCTTCGACTGGGCTTCTCGGAACAGCCTCTCCGCGGGTTCCCCATGGCTCCCAACCAATCCGGCGGCGCCGACGTGGTCCAGGAGCGGGCGCAGCTGCCGCGTCGCCTCGGCGCGGCGCAGTTTGCCCAACGCCTTGACCTGGATCTGCCGGATCCGTTCCCGGGTCACGTTGAACGACTTGCCGACCTCTTCGAGGGTGTGCTCGGAGTTCTCGCCGATCCCGAAGCGCATCCGCAGGACCAGCTCCTCGCGCGGCGACAGCGAGCGCAGGGCATCGGCTGTTTGCTCACGCAGGGTGGCCGAGATCAGGTCGGCGATCACGGTCGGCGAGTTCTCCTCCTCGATGAGGTCGCCAAGCGTCGGACCTCCCGCCTCACCGGTCGGAACGTCCAGGGACACCGGCTCTTGAGCGACCTTCAAGAGCTGCCACACCTTGGCCTCGGACTGGTCCACTTGCACGCCGAGCTCTTCGGCGGTTGGCGCGCGGCCCAGATCCCGACGCAGTAGAGCGAAGGTGCGAGTCAGTTTGGCGAGCTGCTCCTCAACATGAACTGGAAGCCGAATAAAGCGGGCCTGATTGGCGATGGCGCGGCCCATGGCCTGGCGAATCCACCAGGTCGCGTAGGTCGAAAACCTGGTTCCGCGACGGTAGTCGAACTTCTCGATCGCCGTCATCAGTCCGATGCTCCCCTCCTGGATCAGGTCCGCCAGCTCGAGTCCCCGATTCAAGTGCTTCCTCGCCGCCCAGTCCACGAGACGCAGATTCGCCAAGACGAACCTCTCTCTGGCTTCCGAGCCGACGGCCTCACCCCGCTCGACCTTCGCCGTCAGCGCCCGCAGGTCGCTCCGCGTGATCGAATGCCGCCTCTCCAGCGCCCGCGCCGCGCCCCGGCATTCCTGGATGCAGCAGCGGAGCAACGCCCGACGTTCCTCGTTGCTCTCGCGCTCCAAAGCCGCCTGAGCGAGGACGACGCAGCGCTCTTCCGCCCGGAACCGTTCGTCGATCAGCCTGACCAGCGCGACTACCCGATTCCAGTCGGGTCGCGTGAACGCCGGCTCGACGATCAGTGAGGAGACCTTCTCCTCGAGGCGGTCGATCTCGGTCTCGGTCTCCGAGATCGAGTTCTCTTGGTTCTTGATCACCTGTTCCAGTCGGGCCAGTCGGCCTCGGCCTCTCTCCAGCCGCTCACGGGCTGCCGCTGCTCTCTCTTCAAGCCGATGAAGCGCTCGCAGGGCCTCGACGTTGCCTTCGATCCAGGCCACCGCGTCTCCGCTCGGGTTGACGCGACGGGGCTTGGGCGCGAAGAGGCCTCTCTCCGGGTTCTGCGTCATGGGCGCCATCTCCAGATCGCTGGAAGCTCCTCCGATCATGCCACTACGGCGTCCCACCTTCCGAGACTGCGCCGCCCAAACTTGGATCCTCGCCGCTCTCCACGTTCAACTACCCGGTCGTCGCCGCATCACGGAACTGGTACCCTCCCCGGTTTCCTCGACTTCGCCAGAAGAGGCTTGGCATGCGCCACGTGCTCGTTCTGGAGCCCCGATGTGCCGTACACAGGCTTCACGCTGACCGCAAACACAAGCGTGGACTTCGGCGCCGGCGTCCATGACCTGATCCTGAGGTGCGCGGCGTTGCTGCGAGACGAATCGGCACCGGGCCTGGTCTCGGCAGCCTTCGTCCTCGCCCTGGTCGTTGCCGCGGGCTGGCACTTCGTCAGCTCGCGGCGAATACTGGGCGCCGTCAAGGAAGCGAGGGGCATTCTCCATGTCGGGGACGCCGCCTACGACGAGGGGCGATTCGTGGGAATGCAACGAACGTTCCGCGAGTGGGAGGACCTGACCAAGCGCGGTCCACGTCACCACATTGCGGAGGCATGGCGCGAGTTCGCCGAGACCGTCAACCGGCAGAAGGGCCTGTTCAACAGCGTCCGACCGGCCGAGTTCTTCGACCGCGAGCCGCTTCACATGCAGCACCGCTTCTTCTCCCAGCTGCCGGCTCTGTTCGTTTCAATTGGTCTCTTTCTGACGTTCCTGGGTCTGGTCGCGGCCCTCGACCAGACTCGCGAGGTACTCGCCGGGCCGCAGGTAGCGCTGCGCGACGAGGTCTTGGAGAGCACCGCCACGGCCGCCACCGACAACGTCACCGCGGGGCTGAAGACGCTGCTGCAAGTCGCGGGAGCGAAGTTCATCATGTCCCTCACCGGGCTGCTCTGCTCGATCCTTTTCGGCCTCGTCTTCAGGCACCGCGAAGCGAAGATCGACGAAGCGCTGCACGGGCTCTGCGCGGACATCGAGCGCGGTCTCGAGTACAGGAGCGCCGACAGCTATCTTCTCGACCAGATCCTGGAGACCCTGCGGGAACACGGGACCCACCTTCAGACCTTCAGCACCGAGCTCGTCGCCCAGGTAGCGCAACCGCTGCGCGAGGAGATCCCCCAAGCCCTCCGGCAGTCGATCCAGGAGGCGATGGCCCCGTCGCTGGAGCAGTTCGAACGTGGCGCTGGTCAGGGTCTGGAGTCCATGGTAGCCAGCGTCACGGCGTCGATGAGCGGCACGGTTCAGGACTCGGCACATGCCCTCAACCACACCATGGAGACGGTCGGCCGCACCCTCGACGACGTTGCCTCTCGTCTCGACCGCTCCGCCGAGTCCATGGGCGGGCAGGTCGGAGAAGCGGTGGCCGCTCTTTCCGGCGAGATCTCCTCCCTCCAAACGGCGATGGCGGATTCGTCCCGCGAAGCGACGGAGAACCTGACTCAAGGCTCCCGCTCGCTCCTCGCCAGCATGGAAGAGGCTCTGCAGGCGATTCGCGGCAGTACGCAGACCGGGGCGGATGGGATCGACCGAGCGACCACGGCGATGACCGCGGCCGTCGAGGCCCTGACCAACCGCGCGGAAGCAGCGTCGCGGGCCGCCGTCGAAGCGGGCAGTCGAACGATCGAGGAAGCAAGCCGCCGGGCCGCCGAAGGCTTCGATGAGTCCAGAAGGGCTGTGGCGAAACGCAGTCGAGCGGATACAAGCGTCCAACCGCCTCATGGAGCAGAGCGTGATGACCACCGCGAATGTTCTCCAGTCAAGCGCGCGCGATATGACGAGCCATGTCGTCGCCGTCCTGAAGTCGACGGAGAGCGCAGTCAAGGATGCGAGCTACGCCGCCGCCGAAACCCGACTAGCCATCGAGCGGGTCATGCACGAGTTCCACGCGCTGGTGGAGGGTTTCACTGGACTCGATCAGCGCCTAGGCGCAGCCTGGAAGGGACTCGAGGAGAGCGTCGGGAACAGCCTGGCGGAGTTTCGGCGTTTCGAGGGCGACCTGAATCGGGAGTTCGCCCGCTCACTCGGCGAGCTTCTTGAAGCGATCGACCAGATGGAGCCGTTTACGCCGCTATCCAGTGGCCCCGATACCGGGGGCCGGTCCCCAGTCCTCCGTCCGCGCCGCCGAAACTGATCGGCATGGCGATTCGGCCCAGACCGCGGCGCCTTGCCGAGGAAGGGGGCGAGTCCTCGTTCGTCTCGGTTACCGACCTGACCGTCTCCTTCCTGTTCGTGATCCTCGTCCTGCTGGCCTTCTTCGCTACCGAGGTCCGGCCGGATGCGGAGGAAACGGAATCCGAACCCCTGGCGGCCTATCTGGAGAGCACGGCGGAAACTCGCCTGCGCGTGCTGGAGTTGATCGCGGGCCGCCTTCGCGAGGCGCTTCCCGGGTTACGGATCAGCGTCGTGGCCGGCGACGGCATCATCCGTCTTGAGAGCGATGAGCTGTTCGGATCGGGTCAGTGGCGGATCGCTGACGGAAGTACCCCGGACCGTGTCGCCCGCGCCCTGGGCGACGCGCTTGCCGAGACTCTTCCCTGCTACACCTTCGGACCGCCGCCGGCCGCGCCGGAGAACTGCGAAGATGTCCTCGCCGCGATCGAGACGATCCAGATCGAGGGCCACACGGACGACGAACCGCTCTCCTTGGCGTTACGGGAGAAACAACAGATGCGGGACAACCTCGACCTGTCCGCCAGACGCGGCGCGGAGACCCTGCGCGCCATGACCGAGCGCTACCGGTCCGAGCTGATGGACTTCCGGAATCTGCGAGGAGAACCGGTGCTTTCCTTCGCGGGCTACGGGGCGATGCGGCCGATTGACAGTCACCAGACCGAGGCCGGCAGGGCGGCAAACCGCCGAGTGGACATCCGCTTCATTCTCCAGACGCCGCAGAGTCTCGACCAGGTCGAGCGGATTCGGGATCAACTCACGAGGCAGCGCGAAGGGCTGCCGGCCATCGCCGTGGACGACCGATCGCCCGCATGACCCGCGTTGAACCAGAAGGGAGCGAGGCGCTCTCGCTCTCGGCCTTGCTGAGGCCCCGGCCGGGCGTTGCCGCTCCCGGAACGCTGGCCATCGGCATCGGCGAACCCGCGGCCCTTCGGAGGGAGGTCGCGGCAATCGACAGACGATGGCCCGACAACGAAGGTCTTGAGCCGGAGGAAGATACGGACGTCCTGGTCGGGCAACTCGACCGGCGGTTCCGCCAGTGGGACTGGCGCGACTACACCTGGGCCGACCTTCAACGCGCCGCGCGAGCCCTCTTCAGCACCGGGAAGAGGAACAGCCTCACGGCCGGTCCGTACTACCGCAGAGCGAGTACCGGCGCCTCGTCCACTTCGTCATCGGTCAGGTTCGGCCCGGCGCCAAGCGCAGGTTCGCGAGGACGATGTACCGGCTCTACCTGTCGACGTTCGAGCGACGCAGTTGGCCGACACAGGAGTTGGCCGAGCGACTCGAACGTCACTTCCAGGAGTTCGGCCTGCCGATCGAAGGCGCCGTGGGAATGGGCGTCTTCGCTCCGCGGACGGCCGTGAACAGGATCGCCGGACGCATGATGGGTGAAGCGAACCCGTTCGAATTCCTGAAGCAGGCCGGGATCGAGGCGCCCCACGGTGATGGCCTGATGGCCGGTGTTCACCGGGAGTTCGTCAACCGGCACACGCGCGCCGAGATTCGCCGCCCCAACGCCGCCAGCGAGCGCCTGCTGAACTGGCTTGCTCCGCCGGGAGCTTCCCCGATGGAGGCTGGAGCGGAGTTTGGAATCGACGCGTTGCTCCTGCCGTGGACGGAGACCGATCCCGACGAGCACTTGCGTAGACGACTCCGGGACGTGCTCGTCCAGCGCTTCGGTGATCCACGGCTCAGGGAAACCGGGGTGTGGCCTCGGTGCTCGCGGGAGGCGTTGGCGGTTCTCCGGCGATGGCTGGCTCAGGTGACCATCGAGGTCTTCTTCGAGATCATTTCCGCCGTCGTGACCTCGCACATGTGGGAGAACCGGAAGGGCTTGTGGCTGAACCGGATCGAGCGGGGCGAAATCACGGACGCCTGGTTCGCCCTGAGCCGCCGCGGAGCCGAGGAAGCGGAGCGACTCCAGCGTCGCGGCGGAGTCGAACTCGCCTACGCGGAGAACGAGTCCTGGTCCTCGAGCGATCGGGAGAAGTGCCTCCTCCTCATGAAGATCAACGGCCGAACGGTGGTGGAAGGATCGCACAGCTTCAAGACCCACATCTACCGTCGAGGAGACACGCGATCCGTTCCCTTCTTCCGGCCAAGCTACACCTGCGAGCAGTTCCGGGCGGACGCCAAGGCCCTCCGAGCGAAGGCCATCGTCCATCACCAAAGCTGGCCTTACAGGGTCCGGAACGCGCTCGACGGATGATTGCGATCGAGCACGACATCACTCCCGACCGGGTCGTCTTGCGCGGAACCGCCCCGAAGACTAAGCTACGGGGCCGCTTCCCGCGACACCCGACGCTCGACGATGAGGTCACTGTCGACGACTGGGTCGGCGACGACGTCGCCCGCTGTGCCGCCATAGGCGCCCTTCGGAGGTTCGGCGAGGAGAACCCCGGCACCGTCAAGATAGAGAAGGACGAGATCGTCGCGTCCCACGGCGCCCTGGCCTCCCTCGGCGCGGCACAGGCGGGAGCGCTGGGACTGCCGGCCCCGCCGCCGTTCTCCCTCAAGGTGGGCGTTCGTGGAGTGATCGGCAGTCCCAGCTTCCGGCTGCGAACGGAGTGGCGGCATCGCGGCCTACCGGTCGTAGCGAAGAGATTGGGCGCCTTCCTCTGGAGCGAGGCCGGTGAGTTCCTGATTCCCGAACCCCTGCTCTCGGCCGTCGAGCAGGCCGACCGTTTCGACGGTGCGGCGACCGATCTTCCCGGTCACTGGGACGCTTTGGCGCGGTTTCGCCGCCTGTTCGAGGGGCTCGCCCTGGGAGCGACCGTTGAAATGGTGCCCTTTCTCTCGGGCATCCGGATCTTCACCGGCGCAGCCCTGAGCCTGCAGCTCCGGAAGAAAGCCGACGGCATCAGGTTCGACCCCGTGCTGTTCAGCGCCAGGCCGGGGAATGAAGCGTCAGAGGACGGAAGGCCGGTCTCAGAGGAGGACGGCGTTCTTCCCGCGGATCTACTGCGGTCGTTCCAGCGTGACGGGCGGACTGGGTTCTCTGCGTTCCCCACGGCCAAGGGGACCTACCTGCTCGGGCCGAACTCCTACCTGGTTGTGGACGACGCCTTGAAGACCGCCCTCGAAGTTGTCCGCGAGAAACAACAGGCGCCGCCCGAAGAGCGCCGGGGCTTCGCCGCCAATCCGCGCGCGGCGATCTCGGAGCGCCTGACCCAAGAGTTAGGCAGAGCTGATTCGGCAGCCGACCCAACGGAAATCGCCGAGACCGTTGGAGAGCTTACGTCACGGCTCTTTGTTGAAACGCCCGAGTACGCTCTGCGAGCGGTCGAGGTTCAGGCGTGGGAACCTCCGGCGTTCGACTTCCTGCCCCGCCTTCCCCGTGCCCGCTGGCCCGAGCGCTTCACGATCGAAATCGGTGGGCGGCAGGTCGAACTGACACCTGCTGCCGCGACCGATCTCGAAACGCACCTTCGGAGCGCGGGCCTGAATGGCAAGCCCTTCGTGGCGTTCCGCGGCTCGCACTTCCCGGCAACGGCCCAAGTACGCGAAGAGCTTGCCATTCAGCTGGCCAGCCTTGGCCGCGAAGACCAGGAATCGCCAACGCGCCACGCAAGAGCCGAGGATGAGCCCGGCCGCGTCGAGGCCCCGGACCTTGTGGGAGGGTTCGACGACGACGAACGGTGCACGGAGATCGAACCGCGGGGCGACTTCGGGAAGGACGTCGAATGGCCGGCCCGCCTCACGTCCCAGCCGTTCCCTCATCAGTTCACCTGTTTCCGCTGGCTCGTCGAGTCCTGGGCGGCGGGTCAGCCCGGCGTCCTGAACGCGGACGATCAGGGCCTCGGAAAGACGGTGGAAACACTGGCGTTTCTCGCGTGGCTGCAGGACGTGCCGGAGTCGGCGGAGGAAGACACCGCCGCAAGGCGTCGGGATCCCATCCTGGTCGTGGCGCCTACCGGTCTGCTCCGCACTTGGGAAACGGAGGTCACGAAGCACCTGGACGAGCGCGGCCTGTACGCGGCGCATCGAGTCTACGGGAACTCTCTGAAGGCGCACCGTGTACGCGGCCTCCCCGGCGTCGATACGGACGACGGCCGCTGCCGCCTTCACTTCGAGCAAGTCCGGGCCGCCGGCGACAGGAACCTCGGCCACCGGCAGTGGTTGCTCACGACCTACCAGACGCTGACGAACTACCAGCACAGCTTTCGCCGACTCCGCTTCTCCGCCGTCGTGTTCGACGAGATCCAGATGCTCAAGAACCCGGCCACGTTACGTGCCCTGGCGGCCAAGAGGGTCCGAGCGGATTTCCGTGTCGGCCTGACAGGCACGCCGATCGAGAACCGGACGGCCGACCACTGGGCAGTGATGGACGCCCTCGCCCCCGGCCGGCTCGGCTCGCTCCAGGACTATGTCGCGCGCTACGGCGAGGCCGCGGAGGAAAGCATGCGCGAACTCCACGACAGGCTCTTCGAGCCGCGACGCACCTGCCGCGGCAACGAGATGCCGCCCCTGGTGATGAGACGACTCAAGCAGGACACGCTCGGCGGGCTGCCCGCCAAGACCTACCGCCGATACCGCGAAACGATGCCGGCCGGGCAGACGAAGGCGTACGACGAAGCGCTGGAGCTGGTCCGATCCGGCGAGCAAGGCTCTGCCCTCAGGATGCTGCAGCGGCTGCGCGCGGTCTCGCTGCACCCGAGCCTCGGGGGAAGCGTGACCGGCACAACCGACGCCTGCATCGAGCACTCCGCCCGGCTCGCCAGGGTCCGGGAAGTTCTTGACAAGCTCAACGAACGCGGAGAGCGAGCGCTGCTCTTCATCGAGAACCTGGACATACAGGCATTCCTCGCCCAGTGGCTTCGTTCCCGCTACGGACTGCGCGACGTCCCCGTCATCAACGGCTCCACTCCCGTGAGCAAGCGGCATGAGCAGGTCAGGCGCTTTCAGGAGCGCGACTCGGGAAGAGGCGAGTTCGGTGTCTTCGTTCTGTCCCCCCGGGCTGCCGGTTTCGGCCTCACGCTGACGGCGGCGACCCACGTGATCCACATCAGCCGCTGGTGGAACCCGGCCGTCGAGGAACAGTGCAACGATCGCATCTACCGCATCGGTCAGAGCCGCGACGTGACCGTCCACCTGCCGATGGCGATTCACCCGACGGAGCGCGAACGCTCGTTCGATCACGTGCTCGACGCGTTGCTGCAGCGCAAGCGAGAACTGGCGCGGTCGGCTCTGTGGCCACCGGTCACGGCGAAGAGCGACGTCAGCCAGATGATGAAGGCCATTCTCGGTCCTGGCCAGCCGACTTTGGCTTTGGACCCGCCACCTCGGCCACCGGAACTCCTCTGCCGCCGGACGCTCGACGGCTGGAGCTGGACGCTGGCGCTCGAAACCCCGGCTGAACTCGGTATCGACGAAGTGCTCTTCGACGGTGAACCGCTCGAACGCTCGGACGAAGAATGGGAGATCTCCTCGTGTGTGGGAGAGCTGCACGCGAAGACCGCCAACAGCCGGGTACACCCGATCGAACTGTTCGCGGGGAGGCCGCTCATCTTCAAGACGGCGCCGGACTGGGACGGACCGGGGCGCCGCTGTCGCGGCGTTTCTCGAAGCGGCCGATGCAGGGCAAGCAGTTGCCCTGCAACTACCTCGGAGGGTGAACAAGGTCCGCGTAGGCATTGGTCCAGCCCACACCCGCAGGTACACTGGGAAGCTTGAGGCTGGCAGACGCTTGGTCTCGATACCGCTCCGCGATTTCCGCGACTACGACACGCTGTCGCGGCCCTCTCCGGCCGCAAGGCATCTTCGCGTGGACATCGGGCCGTACACGCTCAAGGTCGTTCGCATAACTGCTGAGGACTGTCGCGAGGCCCACGCTTGCCGCGGACCTTCCGCCCCGCGGAGCGATGAGCAAGATGGCCCAGGCACCGCCTTGGACGAACCGCGCACTCCGAAGGTCCCCGCAGGCGGCGACGGGAGATTCAAGGCTTGGGCGATGCGTGTGCTGAAGCGAGTCCGGGATTGGCTCGGCATCCGGCGCAAGTGAACTGAGACAGGAGGCCGAATGACGCCGTCGAGTTGAACGGCGGCGAGAGCTGCCGGTGCCACGGGCTACCGGAGAACCTGGCGCCAGCCGGCTTCTCGCTCAAGGGACGCCATTGCCTCAGACGCCGCCCTCTGCCCAGGCATGAAGGTCGCCGTGATGGGCGGCTGCAACGAACCTCGCGGGATGTCAATGGCAACCGAAAACTGCACACTTGTGGCAACTGAGAACTGCACGCTTGTTCCGGGGCGGTAGCGGCTGGATCAGGCGTCCGGAGTAGTGGCGCGGGCCTCCCGTGTCGGCCGTAGGGAGCGGAGCTTCTTCGCCGTCAACCGGCCGCCGTCGACACAAGCCGTCACGCGACGACCGTGGAACCGAACTCGAGAGGGACATGATCGCCCTCCTTGGCCGCGACTCGTCGCCGCGCCAGCCGGGAGCGGGTCCGCCAAGATAGACTTCGGCTCGTGTCAGCAACCATGAGCCATGGATCCGAGGCCCGGTCGGACAAGCCGGGGACTTCGATGGGCGGGAAGATCATCGACAGGAACCCCGGCATTCTCGGCGGCACGCCAGTCTTCACTGGAACCCGGGTTCCTGTGCGGATTCTGATGGAGCATCTCGAAGCGGGCGACCGGCTCGATGACTTCCTGAAGGACTACCCCACCGTGACCAGGAAACAGGCGGTGGCGTTGCTCGAACGGATGACGGCGCAACTGGTGCGCGACGTCGAGTGAGGGTGCTGCTCGACGAATCCGTGCCAAGGCGACTCGGGGCGACGTTCCCGAACTCGTTTGAAGTACACACGGTGCAGCAAATGGGCTGGGCGGGCTACTTGAACGGTCGCCTGCTGCGCCTTGCCGCGGAACACGGGTTCGGTGCCCTGGTCACGGTGGACCGGGGCTTCGAGTACGAGCAGAACCTCCACGAACTTCCTATCCCCGTCGTCATCATGATCGCTCGGCGTACCCGGTTGCAGGAACTGCAACCCCTGGTCGGGAAAGTGGTCGCTCTTCTGTCCGCGAACGCCGAACGCCGTATCCACCGCGTCGACGCCTGAGAACGCTGTCCAGAGCGCGGTTCTACGTCGCCACCTCGATCTGGGTCGCAGTGGTCTGGGACGGCGGAACCGGGTCGCCATCGCGGCGCAGACCTTCGAGATGGAACTCGATGGCCTCACGCATTAGCTCGATGACTTCGTAGTGCGTGTCTGCCGCCGCAACGCAGCCCGGGAGATCGGGAGCGTAGGCAGAGTAGTTGTTGGTCGCCTTCTCGATGACGATCGTGTACTTCACGGGGTTCTCCTGAGGCCCGCCTGCTTGAGAATGCTGTTCCGGGTACCCGGCCGCAAGCCCTTGCTCAGCTTACCCTTCCGAGGGTGACTGTCGTTCGGGCTACGCTACGGGCCGCGATGGAGAAACTCGCTCCCGAGCAGGTCGGCGCGCTGCTCCGCCCGGGCATGAAGGTCGCGGTCCTGGGCGGCTGCAACGAGCCGCGCGGCATCGCCGCGGCGCTCCACGACCGGCCCGAGTCGACCGCCGGCGTGGAGTTCACGGTTACCCGCATCCCTGGCATCGCCTCGCCGACCCTTGCGCCCTGGGCCGGCGCGACGGTGCGGAGCTTCTTCGTCACGCCCGAGATGCGCGCCGGCTTCGAGGCCGGCGCCGTCCGCTTCGTGCCGATGCAGTACCGGCACGTCTGGGACGACCTCGTGGCGGCGCCCTTCGACCTGGCCATCGCCCAGTTCACGCCGCCGGACGGGAACGGCGACTGCTCGCTCGGCATCGGCGCCGGGTTCCTGCCGGCGCTGCTGAACCGCTCGGAGATCCCCTTCGTCGCGGAATGGAACCGCTCCCTGCCCCGGCTACCGGGCGCCCCGACCGTGCAGGCCGGCCGCTTCGAGTACGTGGTCGAGACCGACGTCGAACCGCCCACGCTTGCCGGTCGGAGCGGCCCCGTCGCCGAGCGCATCGGCGCCCTGGTGGCTGAACTGATCCGCAACGGCGACTGCATCGAGACCGGCGTCGGCGCGATCCCGGGAGCGGTCCTGGCCGCCTTGCACGGTCACCGCGACCTCGGCTTTCACTCCGGCCTGCTGTCCGATGGCGTGATGGATCTCGTGGAAGCCGGGGCCGTCACGGGCGCCCGCAAGACGATCGACCAGGGGCGCCTGGTCGCGGCGATGGTGCTCGGCTCACCGCGCCTCTACGACTGGGCGAGCCGCTGCGACCTGATCGACCTGCGCACCGTCGACTACACCCACGACGCGCGGGTGATCGCGAGGCTGGACAACTTCGTCGCGTTGAACTCCGCGGTCGAGGTGGACCTCTTCGGCCAGGTCAACTCGGAGATGGTTCGGGGCCGTCAGATCAGCGGCACGGGCGGCGCCGTCGACTTCATGCGCGGCGCGCGGATGTCGGCCGGCGGACGCTCGATCGTCGCACTCGAGGCGACCGCCGGCGGAGGCCGCTTCTCCCGCATCGTCCCGGCGCTGCCGCCAGCCCACGCCGCCACCGCGCTCCGCACCGACGCCGACATCTTCGTCACCGAGTACGGCGTCGCCGAAGTGCGCGGGCTGGATCTCGCGGAGCGCGCGCGGCGGCTGATCCGCATCGCCGCGCCCCAGTTCCGAGAGGAGTTGGCCTCGGCCGCCACGGCAAGATAGTTTGTCTTGAAGCAAACTATCTTGCCAGAACGGGCCTTGCGGAGAGGCGAACGGAAGACCGATGCACCGACAGACCCTCACGGCGCAAGAACTCTGGCGGGAAGATCTGGCAATAGCCGGCGCCGCAGGCGGGTTCCTTGCAGGAGGGCGGTTCGGGGCCGACGAGAGGACCTACGCCTTGGCGCTCGGCCGCGCCGACACCGCCTGGTGCCAGCGCAGCAGGTTCGGTGTCTCCTCGGTCACCCGGAACTTCGTCACGCGACCGAAGTCGATCCCGATCTGCGCCGTGATGTCGGCGATCGAGTACTCGTCCCCGGCAACGAACTCGCGGTCGGCGAGTTCCCTGTCGAGCCAGGCCAGGCGCTTCGCGGCGTGGCGGCGCTGACCCTCGCCGTAGTCCGGGAACTGCTCGATGCGGTCGGCGAAGTATGGGTGGGTGTTCCGGAACACCTGCATGATCGGCAGGGCGACCTCGAGTTCCATCCGCCGCTGCCACATCTCGACGCGGGCGGCCTCCTCGGGGTCTTCGCCGCCCATCAGCGCCGGCTCCGGCTGCAACTGCTCGAAGTAGCGGCAGATGGCGACCGACTCGGAGATGAAGGTGCCGTCGTCGAGCTCGAGCACGGGCACGCGGCCCATCGGGTTCTTCTTCCGGAAGGGCTCCTGGCGGTTTTCGGCCGAGCCCAGGTCGACCGGCACGACGGGGACCTCGATGCCCTTCTCGGCCAGAAAGATGCGCACGCGGCGGCAGTTTGGGGCGGTGGCGGCTTCGTGTAGCTTCATGGCGTGGGACTATCTCCTGGAGATCTGCTGCTGATGTTCAAGGCTTGGCAATGACGGGGGCGCTGCATGGGACCTTGCGCCGCGGGAAAGTAACGGAGTGAGTTGCCCGACGCAAGCTCCCGGCGAAGTGGGGACTGGGGCCAGACTCGGAGCGAGCGACGTGTTTGGCGGCGGTGTCCGCACCGGGCAGAGGCTTCGCGAGGAGCCCGCGCGATGACCGAACTCCTGGCCCAGCCGTCGTTCTGGGCGGCCCTGTTCTCGGTGACGCTGATCCAGATCGCACTCGGCGCGGACAACCTGATCATCATCACGATCATCGCCAACAAGCTGCCGGAGGCGAGGCGCAGGCAGGCAATCCAGTTGGGACTGCTGCTGGCGATGGCGCTCCGCATCGTGCTGCTGCTGATCCTGAGCCTGGTGCTCGGAGCGGCGACCACCGAGCTCTGGCACTTCGACGGCAGGCTGCTCGGCGTCCAGATGGCCGGGACCGTGGACGGCAAGTCCCTGGTGCTCGCGATCGGCGGGCTCTTCCTGATCTGGAAGGGCGTCAAGGAACTCCGCGTCAAGCTGAAGGCGGTCGAGCACGAAGTTGCCAGGGCGAACAGGTTCGCCGAGGTGGTCGCGTTGATCGTCGGCATGAACCTCATCTTCTCGGTCGATTCGATCCTCACCGTCGTCGGCATGACGGACATATTCGCGGTCATGGTCGGCTCGGTGCTGATCTCGGTGGCGTTGATGCTGGTCTTCGCCGGCCCGATCTCCCGCTTCCTCAGTTCGAACCCCGAGTTCGAGATCCTCGGCCTGTTCGTCCTCCTGCTGATCGGCTTCGTACTGATCCTCGAGGCCGGCCACAGCGCTCACATGATCGTCAACGGCTCCCCCACGCCCTACATCCCGCAGTGGATCGTCATCTTCATCCTGCTTCTGATGTTCGCGCTCGACCTCTACCAGAACTGGTGGGAACGCAAGCGGGACGTCGACACGGTGACGCTGCACCGACGGCGGAAGTAAGGGAAGGCCGACCGGCGCTTGCCGGTGTACGATCGTCGGCCTCGCGTCCAGGTCCCGACCGGCGATGCCGACGGGGCTTTGAAGCCACTGGAACCACCATGCCGGACAACGAGTCGACCAGTTCCTCCCTGCCCACGCTCGCCATGCTCGGCGCCACCGGAGACCTCGGCGGCGGTCTCGCGCGACGCTGGTCGGCCGCCGGCTACGCGATCGTCATCGGCTCCCGGTCGCGTGAGAAGGGCGCGGGCTCGGCCGCGGACGTGAACGAGCAGCTTCGAGGGCTGGGGCTTCCGGCGACGGTTCGCGGCACGGACAACCTGACCGCGGCTCAGGCGGGGGACATTGTCGTTCTCACGGTGCCCTACGCCTTTCAGCGGGCGACGCTGGAGGCTGTTGGCGAGGCGCTCCAGGGGAAGATCCTGATCGACTGCACGGCGCCGCTCGTGCCGCCGAAGATCGCCCGGGTGCAGCTCCCCGCCGAAGGCTGCGCCGCGAACATCGCGCAACGGACCGCGGGTCCCGGCGTCCGCGTGGTCTCCGCGTTCCAGAACGTCGGCGCCGCCCATCTGCGCGAGGCGGGCGCGGTCCATTGCGACGTGCTCGTTGCGGGCGACGACCCGTCGGCGCGCGCCGAGGTCATCGAACTGATCGAGGCGCTCGGCATGAGGGGCTGGCACGCCGGGCCGCTCGACAACGCGGCCGCCGCCGAGGCGCTGACGTCCGTCCTCATCCAGTTGAACCGCAAGTACGGCATCGCCGGCGCGGGGATCCGGATCACCGGCGAACCCACTCGCGCGCCCTGAGCTTCCCGGCGAGCGGTCGTCGTCCAGGCGACAATCGCCCTCTGGCGCGGATGGCCCGGCCCACTCCCCGGACCGGCGCGCCAGCGTTCACAATCGGGCCACGGTCGCGGATAGCCTTCGGCCCCGGCGCGGCGCGCCTTCCCCACACCATGCTGAACATCGAGTCCGTACCGGGCCTTCCCGAGGTCCAGCCAGGCGACGACCTGGCCCTGCTGATCGTCGAGGCAATGCGGCAGGCTCGCCTGGAGCTGCGCGACGGCGACGTCCTGGTCGTCGCGCAGAAGATCGTTTCCAAGGCGGAAGGCCGGATCGCCGACCTGGCGACGGTGGAACCGCGTCCCGAAGCCGTCCGGCTGGCGGCCAAGTGCGACAAGGACCCGCGCCTGGTCGAGCTCGTGCTCCGGGAATCGACCACGGTGCTTCGCACCGTGCCCGGAGTCATCATCGTCGAGCACCGGCTCGGTCTGGTGCTGGCGAACGCGGGGATCGACCAGTCGAACCTGCGTGCCGGCGACGACCACGGGCATGCGCTGCTCCTGCCTGAGGATCCGGACGCCTCGGCGGCGGCACTGCGCACAGCCCTGGCGGCGCGCTTCGGAGTCGAGCGCCTCGGCGTGATCATAGGCGACAGCGTCGGTCGCGCCTGGCGGCTGGGCACCGTCGGGCTTGCCATCGGTGTCGCCGGAATGACCGCGCTCTGGGACCTGCGGGGTGATCGCGACCTGTTCGGCCGTGAACTCCTGGTCTCGGAAACCGGGATCGCCGACCAGGTCGCGAGCGCCGCCCAGATCGTCCAGGGCGAGGGCGCCGAGGGCACTCCGGTCGTGCGCGTTCGCGGCCTCGGGCGGCTCGGACGTGCTCAGACGGCGAGAGACCTGCTGAGACCGCGCGACCAGGATCTGTTCCGGTGAAGGCGGGTCTCTGATGACGGAAAGCCCCGCAAGGCACTGCGTGGCTCTTTCCGGCGGCGTCGGCGGCGCCAAGCTGGCGCTCGGGCTGGCGCGCGTGCTGCCAGGGGACTCGTTGACCGTCGTCTGCAACACGGCGGACGACTTCGACCACCTGGGCCTCCGGATCTGCCCGGACATCGACACCGTGATGTACACGCTGGCCGGGATCTCGAACCGCGTCACCGGCTGGGGTCAGGCCCACGAGACCTGGTCCTTCCTGGAGGCGCTCTCCCACCTCGGCGGCGAAACCTGGTTCCGGCTCGGCGACCGCGATCTGGCGACCCACGTGGAGCGAACGCGACGGCTCCGCGCCGGCGAGTCCCTGACCGAGGTGACCGCCGCCCTCTGCCGGACGCTCGGCATCGCCGCCCGCGTGCTGCCCATGAGCGACGCCCCCGTACGCACGGTCGTGCTGACGGAGACCGGCGAGCTCAGCTTCCAGCACTACTTCGTTCGCGATGCCTGCGCCCCAACCGTCTCCGGGTTTCGCTTCGACGGGATCGACACGGCCCGGCCGTCGCCCGCCTTCCTGGCCGCGCTGGAGGACCACGCGACCGCGGCGATCCTCGTCTGTCCCTCGAACCCCTTCGTCAGCGTCGATCCGGTGCTGGCGCTCGACGGAGTCGAGCCGGCCCTGCGGCGAACCGCCGCTCCGGTGGTGGCGGTGTCGCCGATCGTCGGCGGCGCTGCGATCAAGGGCCCCGCGGCCAAGATGATGGCCGAGCTCGGGATGCCGGTCACCGCGCTCGGAGTCGCCCGGCACTACCGGGAACGGGACCTGCTCGACGGCTTCGTGATCGACGACGCCGACGCCCGCCAGGCGACGGAGATCGAGGATCTCGGTCTTCCCACCCTGGTGACCGGCACGGTGATGGAGACATTGGCCGACCGTGAACGCCTGGCCAGGGAGACAATCGACTTCGCCCGCGGACTCGACCTCCGGCGTCGCGACGTCGCGGAACCCGCGCCGCCGGAACGGTCCGCGTGACTGCCGGTGGCCTCTGGGCGGTCCTGCCGGTCAAGGCCTGGTCCGAGGCCAAGCGGCGGCTGTCGCCCGTCCTGAGCGCCGGAGAGCGGGAGGAACTGGCCCGCTCCATGCTCGACGACGTGCTCGCCGCCATCGCGGACGTCCCCCGGATCACGGGCACCCTTGCCGTGACCGCGGACGATGTCGCGGCGAGGTACCTCGAAGACTCCGGATGCGAAGTCCTGTCCGAACCCAGGCGAGGCCTGAATCGGGCACTCGGAACGGCCGCCGAGGAACTCGGTCGACGCGGCGAGGCGACGATGATGGTACTGCCGATCGACCTCCCCCTGGTGGCGGCGGCGGACCTGGAGGAACTCCGCGCCCGGCACCTTGAGGATCGGAGAAGCCAGGGGAGTGAGTCGGCGCCGGGAGGGGCGGTGACCGTCGCCCCCGACCGCTTCCGTTCCGGGACCAACGCTCTCGTCTGCTCGCCACCGGGTTGCATCCCGTTCCGCTTCGGCGACGGCAGCTTCCATGCCCATCTGCGGGAAGCGGAGCGGGCCAGAGCCGCCCACTCCAGCATCGCCCTGGCGAACCTCGGACTCGACGTGGACCATCCGGACGACCTGGCCGAACTGCTGCGACTCGACCGTGTCAGCCGGACCGGCCACCTTCTGCGGAAACTCGGCGTGCCGGACCGGGTCGAGAGCCCCCGGAACCGGGACTGATACCGTTCGCTATTCCCTGCCGGAAGCGGGTTCAGCGCCCGCCGCCGTCCTCGCCATGTCCCCTCCACTCAGCGCGTTTCTGGACCGTCGCCCGACCCCTGACGAAGCCCGTGCGCTTGCCCGCATCGAGCCCGACACCGGCCTCGACGAACTCCTCGCCGTAGCCGGCGAACTGCGAGACCGGGGCCACGGCGACCTCGTCTCGTACTCGCGCAAGGTCTTCCTGCCGCTCACGCACCTGTGCAGGGACATCTGCCACTACTGCGTCTTCGCCCGTGCCCCGAAGAAGGGCGAGGCGGCGTACATGCCGCTCGACGCCGTGCTGAGCCAGGCCCGCGTCGCCGCCCGCGCCGGCTGCAAGGAGGCGCTGTTCACGCTCGGCGACAAGCCGGAACTCCGGTACAAGGCCGCGCGCGAGGGCCTCGCCGAACTCGGGCACGACACGACGCTCTCCTACCTGCGCGAGGCGGCCGAGCGCGTGCTGGTCGAGACCGGCCTCCTGCCCCACCTCAACCCGGGGCTCATGACCGCCGGAGACATCGAAGGTCTGCGCCCGGTGGCGCCGTCCATGGGCATCATGCTGGAAAGCGTCTCCATGCGGCTGCACGAGAAGGGACAGGCCCACTACGGGTGTCCGGACAAGGTACCCGAACGGCGGCTCGAAACGCTGCGGCTCGCCGGCGAAGCGCGGGTGCCCTTCACTTCCGGCATCCTGATCGGGATCGGCGAAACCCGCGAGGAACGGATCGACGCCCTGCTCGCCCTGCGCGACCTGCACGACGAGTACGGGCACATCCAGGAAGTCATCGTCCAGAACTTCCGCGCCAAGCCGGAGACCCGGATGGCGACCGCTCCCGAGCCGACGCTAGAGGACCTGCTGTGGGCGATCGCGGCGGCGCGACTGGTACTCGGACCGGAGATGCACATCCAGGCGCCGCCCAACCTGAGCCCGGGCGTGCTGCCGCAGCTCGTGGACGCCGGAATCGACGACTGGGGCGGCGTGTCGCCGGTGACGCCCGACTTCGTCAACCCCGAAGCGCCCTGGCCGCACCTGGAACGCCTGGCGGAAGAGACGGCCGTTGCCGGCAAGACGCTGGTCGAGAGGCTGACCGTGTACCCCGAGTGGGCGCTCGACGGGGAGCGTTGGCTCGATGACGGCCGCGGCCAGAGCCGGGAGATCCGCCGCCTGGGCGGCGTGCGCACCGCGGTGCTCCAGCGGATCGACGCCACCGGTTTGCCCCGCACCGACGACTGGTCCCCGGGCGAAGAGACGCCGCCGCCCCGGGCAGTGCTGGACGCGGTAACCGCTTCGGCCGGCCGCGACGACGGCTCAGGGCCGGCAGTTGCCGGCGCGTCAGACGCCGGCGGCAACTGCGCGGGCCACGAGGCCCGCCTTGCAGGTAATCCGACCCGAGGCGCCTTCAGTGCCGGTTCCGCGGCCATGCGCTCGATTCTCGACCGCGCCCATGCAGGCGAGGATCTGACCGAAGACGAGATCACCGGCCTGTTCGAGGCCCGCGGCACCGATTTCTCCGCCGTCTGCGCAGCCGCCGACGCGGTCCGGCGCGAAGTCAAGGGCGACACCGTCACCTACGTCGTCAACCGGAACATCAACTACACGAACGTCTGCTACTTCAAGTGCCAGTTCTGCGCCTTCTCCAAGGGCAAGCTGAGCGAGAACCTGCGGGGCAAGCCGTACGACCTGGAACTCGAGGAGGTCATGCGCCGCACCGTCGAGGCCTGGCAGCGGGGCGCGACGGAAGTCTGCATGCAGGGAGGCATCCACCCCGACTACACCGGCGAGACCTACCTGGGCATCTGCCGGGCGGTCAAGGAGGCCGTGCCGGAGATCCACGTCCACGCCTTCTCGCCGCTCGAGGTCTGGCAGGGCGCGGCGACGCTCGACATGCCGCTTCGCGACTACCTGCTGCGCCTGCGGGACGCCGGTCTCGGCAGCCTGCCGGGGACCGCCGCCGAGATCCTGGACGACGAGATCCGGGCGGTCATCTGTCCCGACAAGCTGAACACGGACCAGTGGCTCGAGGTCATGGAAACGGCCCATGGCATCGGCTACCGGACGACCGCGACGATCATGTACGGCCATGTCGAAGGCCCCCGCAACTGGGCGCGTCACCTGCTCCGGCTGCGTGACCTGCAGAAGCGGACCGGCGGCTTCACCGAGTTCGTGCCTCTGCCCTTCGTCCACATGGAGGCGCCGCTCTATCTCAAGGGACGCGCCCGCAAGGGACCGACCTTCCGCGAGGCCGTGCTCATGCACGCGGTCGCCCGCCTGGCGCTCCATCCCTGGTTCGGGAACGTCCAGGCCTCCTGGGTCAAGATGGGACCGCAGGGGGTCAGGGCCTGCCTCGACGCCGGGGTGAACGACCTGGGCGGCACCCTGATGAACGAGAGCATCACCCGGGCCGCGGGCGCGGCTCACGGACAGGAGCTGTCTCCCGCCGAGATGGAGCAGCTCATCCTCGACGCCGGCCGCGTACCGAAGCAGCGGACGACCGCGTACGGCACGCCGCCGCCCGAGCGTGTCGAGGCATCCTTCCAGGCCGCGGAGCTGGCCGCCGTGCTGAACAATCCGGCCCACCGCTACGAGCGCGAGGGGCCGCTGCGCCTCGTCCGCCCCGGCCTGGATGGTTCCTGACCCGGCAACCCGGCGCCATCCCCGGCCTCAGCGGCCCATGAGCGAAGAGCCCTCCCACTCCGTTCGCCGCCACCTGCGAATCGCCGTCGACGAGTACGACACGACCATTCGCCGGTTCATCCCCGGCTACGAGGAGATGCTCGCGGAGGCCGCGCGTGCACTGAGACCGGCAGCCCCGGGCCTGATCATCGACCTGGGCGCCGGCACCGGGGCCCTCTCCGAGGCGCTTCTCGACACCGTCGGCGACGCCGTCCTGGAGCTGATCGACATCGATCCGGAGATGCTGAACCAGGCCCGCGCGCGTCTCGTCCGGTTCGGAGACCGGGCCCGCTTCACGGAAGGCTCCTTCCTCGAACCGCTGCCCCGCTGCCGGGGCGCCGCCGCTTCGCTCGCCCTCCATCACATTCCGGCGATGAACGCGAAGCAGGAACTGTACGGGCGCGTCTTCGAGGCCCTCGAACCGGGCGGCATCTTCGTCAACGCCGACGCCACCATGCCCCGTGAGCCGACCGCCCGGGAAGCCACCTGGCGCGGCTGGGCCGACCACCTCGTCGCCCACGGCATCGACGAGCGACGCGCATTCGAGCACTTCCAGGAGTGGTCGGAAGAGGACACGTACTTCCCCCTCGAAGACGAACTGTCCGCCGTTGCGCAGGCCGGCTTCGCCGCCGAGTGCGTCTGGAGCGAGGTCGGGATCACGGTCGTCGTGGGCCGCAAGCCCAGCTGACGGACGGGCGCGGCCCGAGGTATCGAGATCGGGCATGAAGCTGCGCTACGATTCGGCCCGGAGGCACTCGATCGTGGAACTCGCCATCACAAAGGCGAAGGCTCGCCTGTCCGAACTCGTCACCGCCGCGCAGAACGGCGAGCGCGTCGTCATCACCAAGAACGGCGAGCCGGCGGTAGAACTCGTCGACTGCGCCAAGCGCCGCAAAGGTGGCATCGACTGGGAGAAGTGGGACGAGGACTGCCGTCGCTTGGGGTTCAGGGACACGCCACGGGCGGACGTCGAAGCGATACGCGCCGCCCTGGATGACTCCGCTCTCAGCCGCCGCGTGCTCGGGCTCGAAGACGAGTAGCTCAAGCCGGGGCCAGCGGACGTGCGAATCCTCCTGGACACGTCCTTCCTCTACGAACTGATGGCGTCCCATGGTGACTCGCCGGATTCCGTCCGAGCGACTCTCGATGAATACAGCGCCGATCTCTTCGTAAGCGCCGTGTCCATCTGGGAAATGAGGATCAAGCACCGCTCCCTCCACCGTTCCGGAAAGCGCAAGAGCCCCTACGACCCCGCTGACGTCGTCGCGGTGCTCAAGAAGCACCGTGTGAACTTCGTGCATCTCGACGCGACTCACGCCGCGTGCGAACTTCAGACTCCGTTACCTCACAAGGACCAGTTCGACGAACTGCTTCTCGTGCAGGCCCAAGAGGAGGGCCTGCGGCTTCTCACCAGGGACCGGCAGCTCGTGGACCATCCGCTGGCGATCACGGCTTGAACCGGACCGGCCCTCGGAGGCGGCGGCGAACCATGGAGACTCTCGCTCAAGAGCAACGAGTGCCAACTGTTCAAGGGGCCCCTGCGTGATGCGCTTGCGTGAACCGATCGAGAGGCATGGCGTCTTCTGGCTACCCGAGGACGAGTCGGAGCAGGTCCAGGGCGTACTGCGGATCGAGACGACTGGGTCAGCCGTCCTCACGGTCCGGTACGCGTTCGACGCCGAGCGAGGCGCTGCAACTCCTCGACCGCCGTGGCATGACGTCTGGACGAACAGGCCGTCGCCGCCGATCCGCATCGTTGGTCAAGTGGGTTTCCCTTACGCGACTCTCGAGGGGTGCGTCCTTGCCGGTGGCACGCCAGGACTCGCGCCCGGAGCTCTCTCGAAAGCAAGGTTCCGGATCCGACGCGTGTTCCTTGGCGCAGCCTACGAGAGGGATGAAGACATCACCTTCTCTCGGCTCACGTTTTCCGCCGACGGTCTCACTTCCTGGATTGCGCCCGAGCCGGGTGCTCGTCGACTACCGCGACATTTCCGGGAGGCTTGAAGAACTCCTCCGGAACTGGCTGACGATCTGCCGCGCAAGGGTGGGCCCTCGACAGCTACTTCGCTGCAGTTTCCGGCCCCGAGAGGCGGGTCGAAACACGATTCCTGCTTCTCGCGCAGGCGGTGGAGGTCCTGCACTCCAGGCATGCGGGCGACTGCAAGAGGAAACCGTTCAAGAGTCGCGTCGCCGACATCATCTCGCCTCTGGCCGCGATCTTCGGCGGCCAGGAAACGGCCCGCGCCTTCGCGACCCGCATCGCCCACACGAGGAACTACCTGGTGCACTACAACCCAGCCAAGCGCGACCAGGCCGTGCCCATGAGCGACCTGCCTGCCTTCATTTCGCGAACGGAAGCGCTGTGCGAGCTGCACCTGCTGAAGTGCATCGGACTGCCGATCGCGGAGATCGAGGGGCTCATCGCCAGGAAACCCCGTGCTAAGGGCGAAGGTAGGGTCAGACTGAATCGCCTCGGCAAGCCGCGGTTGATGAGCCGAGCAGAAGGCTCGACGCGCCACTCGTCCGAAGCGTCCCTTCTTCACTTCCGGCTGGTTCCGGACCCGGACGTCGTTTTCCGCCGTCTTCGGCCCTTTCGCGTCGCCTGAGCTGCAGCGATCGGCGCCTGCATCCGCTCGTAGAGACCGAACAGGTGCTCGATGCGGTCGTTTTCGCTCTTGAACGGCTCCCGTCGATAGAGCCGGTCAACCGCCCGGTCGAGGCGCTGATGCGCCCTCCGGAGAGTCGCGGGCATGAGGTCGGGATCGTAGAGATCGGCGAGGGTCGCGCCAGGATGTTCCGAACGAGCGTCGAGCACCGTCTGCGCCAGCGGATTCAGCCGCGAGATACCTGACTCTCCCGGCTCGGAGAAACCCGCCGGGGTCGGAAAGGTGTTGTAGACGACACCGACCGAGTACATGTAATCACTCTTCATTCGTCCCGTGACAGCACGCATCCACGCCATGTGCATGGCGGAGGTCAGCAGAGCGAACTCGGCCAAGGTCGCCTTCGGCAGAATCCGGAGCTTCTGGTTCGCCACGACATCGGGCGCAAGCCAGCCGATCGGGATGTAGTGGCGTCTCTCCGAGCTCGTGTTGGGCATCACCAGGAACGGCTCCGCGAGCCTGTTGTCAACCCCGACCCGGGTCGGGAAGCTCGCCATCCTCACCGTGCTCTCCCGCGAACGGGATGCTCGATAGCGCCTCACGGCGGCGACACGCTCGGCCACCCGCGGGAGCCTTCGAAGCTCGGTCGGTGACGCGTCCGCCAGGTACAGAATCCACCGATGGAAGCCGTTGATGTACTCATCGCCTCCGATGTAACGCTTGAAGAACTTCGCCGCGCCGGGTTCATGGGCGAGGAACTCCTCGCGTTCATCGCCTGTGAAGGTCAGGAGGCCGTTGTCGATCATCTGAACGCCGGTCTTGAGGCGACGCAGCCCGTTGATTGGGCGGATCGCCTTCCGGACCGTCAGATACGGGTCCGTCATTCTGCCGGCGTCGAACAGATACGGCGAAAGAGCACGACAACGCTGCTCGTCCGGCTCGCCGTTCACTTCCGCGTAGCTGAACAGACGCTTGCCGGGACGTGCGTCCCGGCGCCGGTCGAGCCCCGCGATCACGACATGGACGTGGGCCTTCCCGCGGGCGTCCGACCCCCAGGCAAAGGTCCGATGCGCGAAGGCGAGCTCAAGGTCATGCCTGTCGAAGAGAACCGGCCACAGGAGGCCGACCTGCTCGCCCTGCGTCACGGAGTTGGTGGCGACGAACCCGATGCGGACAGACTTGCCGGCCCGGCTGACGTACTCTCCCGCCCTGATGAACCAGGCGGCCACGTAGTCGAGAGTGCCCCCTCTCATGCCGAGGTCGGCGACCCGGCGCACCTGGGCGGCCTGCTCCTTGCTCTGCTGGCTCTTGCCCCGAAACGGTGGATTGCCGAAGACGTAATCGCAGTTTCCGGGCGGCAGCACGTCGGCCCAGTCCATCTCCAGCGCGTCTCCCTGCACGATGTGCGGAGTCGTCCGCAGCGGAATCCGCGTGTAGGTCTGGCCGAACTCCAGGCTGAGCCGATTGTTCATGATGTGGTCCATCATCCACAGCGCCGTCTCCGCGATACGGACGGGGAACTCCCCAAGCTCGATGCCGTGGAACTGGTCCACGTCGATGACGGACATGCGATCCGCGAGCGTTTCCAGCACGGGACCGGCGTAGAGCTCTTTCAGGACCTCGAGTTCGAGGGTCCGCAATTCACGGTAGGCGATGATCAGAAAGTTCCCGCAGCCGCAGGCGGGGTCGAAGAACGTCAGTTCGCCGAGCTTCCGCTGGAAGCCCAGCAGGTCGGCCCTTCGTCGGCTGTCCTTACGACCCTGTAGCCGCTCGAACTCGGCTCGAAGATCGTCGAGGAACAAGGGCTCGATCACCTTCAGGATGTTCTTCTCGGTCGTGTAGTGCGCCCCTTGCGCGCGCCTCTCCGCGGGCGCCATGACGGACTGGAACAGGGCGCCGAAGATCGCGGGCGAGATCGTGGACCAGTCGAAGCCGCAAGCGTCGAGCACGGCGCGGCGCATCGAAGCCTCGAAGGATGGGATGGTCAGAGGCCCGTCGAACAGGTCGCCGTTGACGTAGGGGAAGCGGACGAGGTCCTCGTCCAGCGTCGCCTGACGGGCCTCGGCGGGAGTGTTCAGAACCTGAAACAACTGCGAGAGCCAGAGCCCGAAGTCCGCGCCGTCTTCGCCAGTTCGACTCTCCAGAAGATCGAACAGGATGTCGCGGGGTTCGAAGATGCCGGTGTCGTCCGCGAAGAGGCAGAACACGAGCCGGACCAGGAAACGCTCCAGATCGTGGCCGGAGTAACCGGCCGCCGCGAGGGCGTCGTGGACCCTGCCGACCAGCTCGGCAGCTTCTACGTTCGCCGGGTCCTGGTCGCGAAACACTCGGCGCTCGACGCCGAGGATGAAGCCGAAGCTCTCGACGTTGGCCGGCAGATCCTGGAGATCGAAGCTGGCGACCGCCCGCTCGCCGAGGTCGTGCAGTTCGAAGGTCCGGAAGTCGCTGATCAGGATGTACCGCGGCCGCTCTCGGTCCGGGAGAGCATCGAATTACTCTCCCGCCTGGCCGTACGCCTTGTCCAGATCCCGCCCCGCGCTCTTCTGCTCGACGATCAGCACGCCGGGCCAGAACAGATCGATGAAGCCGCTCCCGTCGTCGAGCTTCCGGACGTGTTCCTCGTATCGCGCTACCGTGCGGCGTCTGACCCCGAAGACCTCGAAGAACTCGTTGTAGAAACTCTGCGTTTCTCCCTTCTCGTACCGCGCGTCCCGCCATTCCCTGGCGAACGCCGCGGCGCGGACCTTGACTTCGTTCCAGGAAAGACGCACTTCCGGACTACAGAACCGCCTCCGCGATCGCTTCCAGCGCTTCCGATTGCCGGCCACCGAGCAGCATCGATGCGACCTGGCCGTTGTTCCCCGCCTCCTTCCAGGCCTCGAGCCGGTCGAGGATCCGCTCCTTCGGTCCGACCAGGGCGACGTCGTCGACCAGGGCGTCGGGCACGGCGCCGACCGCCTCGCTCTTCTTGCCGCCGAGGAAGTTGTCCTGGATCGCCCTCGCCTCGTCGGGATACCCGAGACGCTCGGCGTAGTCGTTGTAGAAGTTCTTGTTCCGCGCTCCCATGCCGCCGATGTAGAGGGCCATGCTCTGCTTGACGGGCGTGCGGCACTGCTCCACGTCATTGCCCATGACGACGGTGACAAACGGCATGACCTTGAAGTCGTCGAGGCTCTTGCCGTTGCCGGCCCGGGCGAAACCGCGCTCCAGAGAGTCCTCGAGCAGGTCGTAGCGTTCGGGGTTCATCCAGATCGGGAAGACGCCGTCCGCGACCTCGGCGCTGCAGGCGAGTCCGTTCGGACTGATCGAGGCGGTGTAGATGGGGATCGAGTCGTCCGCCGCCAAGATGCTCCGGAGCGGCTTGCCAAGGCCCGTTGCGTCCTCGCCGCGATAGGGCAACTGGTAGTGGAAGCCCTCGTGGGTGACCGGCTCCTCCCGGGCGAAGACCTTGCGCATGATCTCGATGTACTCCTTCGTCCGCGTCAGCGGCCGGCCGTAGGCCACGCCGTGCCAGCCCTCGATCACCTGCGGACCCGATGGCCCCAGGCCCACCAGGAAACGGCCGCCCGAGAGCTGGTTCAGCGTCATCGCGGTCATCGCGGTCATCGCCGGACTGCGCGCCGGCATCTGCATGATCGCCGTGCCGACCTTGATCTTCTCGGTCCGGGCCAGGATCCAGGCCGCCGTCGAAACAGCGTCCGAGCCGTACGCCTCCGCCGTCCACACCGACGTGAAGCCGGCGCTCTCGGCCCGTCGGATGCGATCGATGTCGATGCTGATCCGGCTTCCGAAGGCGCCCGCAAGCAATCCGAGTTCCATGGAAGGGTCTCCCTCTATGCTGTTGTCTGGGGTTCCGGGTTCGAAACGCGCGCGAGCGTAGCAGCCCCGCTCCGCGCATAGACTGCGGCCATGACGTCGCGGACGGAACGACCCGATCGCAGCGCTGCACGACACTCTCCGCCGACCCGCAGCCAAGTGCTCTGGCCGCTCGCCTTCGTCACCCTCACCCTCGGCCTGATCGTGGCGATCGTGATCGGCTTCGTGGTCATCCGGATGACCCAAGTCCCGGGAGACGTGATCTCGGAAGGCCGTGAACTTGCGCGCGACGCGATCGAGGGCGTCGAACGGATCGCGGAGGCGTTTCGCACCGGCGCCGTCCAGACGTCGTTCACGAGCTACGCCACCGAGATCTCCGGCAGCACCTTTCTCCAGTTCGCCACACTCGATCAGACCGAGGTGCTGGAGCGCAGGGACTCTGCCACCCTGCTGTGGGGCAGGCTCCGGTTGCCGGACGTGATGGTCGAGGCGCGCGTGCCGGTCCGCTACACCTACTACCTTGACCTCGAGGACGAGTGGTCGCTGACCCTGGAGGGAACAACCGTCCACGTCCTGGCGCCCGGCGTGCGGGCGAACCGGCCGGCGGTGGACGCCTCGGCGATCGAGTACCGGGTGCAGGCGGAGTCCGTCCTCCGCGACGAGGAAGCCGTCCTGGAGCAACTCCGTCTCCGCATCACGGACCAGCTTTCGGCCCGCGCCGGCGAGAACATCGCTCTGGTGAGGGAGCTGGGTCGCCGCAGGACGGCTGACTTCGTGCGGACCTTCCTGCTCTCCCAGTTCGGAGAGGACGTCGAGGCCTACCGCATCGAGGTCCGCTTCCGCGACGAGTTCGACGATCCGGCCGTCATGCCGAAAGAAGACCCGGGGCTGCGGCAGGGCGTGACCGAGGAACCGCGGCTTTGACCAACCGGCTGGCGCGGAGGCGCCAGCGGCTCCGGGCGCGGCAGGCGGACCGCTTCGCCCGCATGGCGGACCAGGTCCACGTGCACAATCCCTTCTACCGCGCGAAGTGGCGGGCCGCGGGCTTCGACTCGCCGCCGACTCTGGACGATCTCGCCGGTCTCCCCTTCACGACGAAGGACGAACTCGCAGCCGACCAGGAGGCGAACGCGCCCTGGGGCAGCAATCTGACCTTTCCCCTGGACCGCTACGTCCGCGTTCACCGCACGTCGGGCGCCACCGGCCGGCCGCTGCGCTGGCTCGATACGCCCGCGAGCTGGCAGTGGTTCCTGGACTGCTGGCTCGTCGTCTATGAAGGCGCCGGCGTCACCCCCGGCGACCGGGTGTTCGCGGCCTTCGGCTTCGGCCCCTTCATCGGTTTCTGGACGGCCTTCGAGGCCGCGCAGCAGCTCGGCTGCCTCGTTCAGCCGGGGGGCGGCCTCTCCACCGAACAGCGGCTGCGAATGATGGAGGACGACGGCAGCACGGTGCTGCTGTCGACGCCCACCTATGCGCTGCGGATGCTCGAGTCCGCCCCGCGGTTCGGCGTCGACCTCGCCGGCGGCGCCGTCGAGCGCACGATCCACGCGGGGGAACCGGGCGCCGGCGTGCCGGCGGTCAAGCAACAACTCTCGGCGGGTTTCGGCGCCGAGGTTTTCGATCACGCGGGCGCTACGGAGGTGGGCGCCTGGGGCACACCCTGCGGCGTCGGCGAACGCCTGCACATCCTGGAGGAGGAGTTCATCGTCGAGTGGTTCGATCGGTCCACCGGCAAACCGCTCGAACCAGTCGACCCCGCGGCGAGTGAAGCAGCCGAGCCGGTCCTCGGCGAGCTCGTGCTGACCAATCTGGGGAGGATCGGCAGTCCGGTCATTCGCTACCGCACCGGCGACGTCGGCCGCCTCCGCGCCGCCGGCTGTTCCTGCGGCCGGCCGACGATGTACCTGGACGGGGGCGTGCTGGCCCGGGCCGACGACATGTTCATCGTCCGCGGCGTCAACGTCTACCCAAGCGCCGTCGACGCCCTGGTCCGCGAGGCCGGCGGAGTCGTCGAGTACAGGGCCACCGTGCGGCGACGCCGCCAGATGGTCGAGGTCGAGCTGGAGGTCGAGCCCGAGGCGGGCGCCGACTCCCGGAATCTCAGATCCCGACTCCGGGACCTGTTCGAGGAGCGGCTCAGCCTCCGGGTCCCGGTCCGGATCGCCGACGCCGGCTCCCTCCGCCGCTACGAACTGAAGGCGAACCGCTTCAGGTTCCTGGACTGACGCCCGCCTCCGCTCCGACCTCGTAGAATCGCTCCATGAACCGGGTCGCTCTCGGGTGCTCGCGTTGTGCTGGCGCTCGTTGTTGCGGTTGCCGCCGTGGATTGCAACATCGCGTGTCCTGGTTGCGGCAGAGCCGGCAATTGCTTGTTGTATCGCAACCTCGTGTTGCAATGATCGATCCGCCGCTTCGCCGACCTCCTTGCGTGGCGTCGCGGCGTCGGCTGTTAGCGGCCCACCGTTTCGACTTCGAGCTGTTCGTGCAGTGTCCGCAACGCGTTGCGCGACGCGGTCCGGAGGGTCAGCGGTCCGCGCGTGGACTCCCAGCGGCGCACGGTTGCCGCGGAGACCTGAAGCGCGGCCGCGAATTCGGCGACCGAAAGGCCGCCGCGCCGGCGGAGCCGGCGTACGCGGGCGCCGGTGGGGCGGAACGGTGGGGCCATCCCCTGGGTCCTCTTCGCGGCGCCCTTCCTCGCGGGGGCCTTCGTTTCGGTGCGCCTTCGGCGGCTCGGAGGTCGGGAAGCGCCCCTGGTTCTTCGAGCATCGCGCGCCGCTTTCTTGGGCGGTCTGGCGCGAGGCGCCCGCGCTTCGTCGGTCTCGATCTCGATGCCGAAGATTGCCGACAGGTCGCCTTCCGCCAGGAAGTCGGCGCCCGCCGAGCCGGCCGGCAGCGCCAGTTCGGCGTCGATCAACTCCGCTTCGTCGACCTTTCGCAGAAGGAACAGGAGTTCGGGGCTGTCGTCGAGACGGTTGCCGACGCCGTAGAGGACGGAGGCCACGTGCTTGCACAGCCCGGCCCAGTCCGGGCAGTCGCAGTCGAACCGGATCTGGCGCGGCGTCGGAAACAGGCCGCGCCGAGGATCGGCGATGACGGCCATCGCCTGGTCGGAGAGTCGTCCCTGGAGCAACTCGATGACCGATCCGATCTGCCCGGTGCATCTGGCCTTGATGGACTTCCATACAGCGGGCTTGAGTTTCTCGATGCGAATGGCGACGTGGTAGAGCCTCGTCCCCAAGACCAGCGCGTCGACCCGGCCGGCCCGGATCGCCAAGTCGCAGACCGCGCCGTGGCGCGCGTAAGCGCGGCCTCTGGGCAAGCGGTTGCGATAGTCGGAGAACGACTCCAGGTGCTGGCACCAGCGCTTGCCCCAGAAGCTCCGGGCGATCAGGTTCCCCCTAATCTCGACGGGCTGCACCTTCGTTCCCTGCCTGCGGAGACTGGCGACCTTCCGGGCGGCCCTGGCCCGTCGCGCGGCGACTGGAACGTAGGTCGGGAACCTGTACATGAGCTGCTATGCCGCCGCCCGGTTGATGTCCAGGCGAACAAGGTCGAGCAGTTCGTCGTCGGAGAGTTCGGTGAGCTTCATCTCATGGCCGTCTTCCAGAAGATCGTCCGCCAGCTTTCTCTTCTCGGTGATCATCCGGTCGATTCTCTCCTCGATGGTGCCGGAGGTGATGAACTTGTGAACCAGCACGTTGCGACGCTGGCCGATGCGAAAGGCCCGGTCGGTGGCCTGATTCTCAACGGCGGGGTTCCACCAGCGGTCGAAGTGAATCACGTGCGAAGCCGCCGTCAGGTTCAGGCCCGTGCCTCCCGCCTTGAGGGACAGGACGAAGAACGGCGGTCCGTCGGCGCGTTGGAAGGCTTCAACCAAGGCACGGCGCCGGCCAACTCCGGTGCCTCCGTGAAGCGCCAGCCCCGGCCGACCGAAGACGGCGGCCAGATGGTCGGACAAGGGATCGATGATCTCCCTGAACTGGGTGAACACGAGGGTCCGTTGCTGGCGTTCGGCCAGTTCCGCGCAGATTTCGGCGATGCGTTTGAACTTGCCGCTGTCGTTCGGCTTGTAGGCGCCGTCTCCGGTAAGTTGACTGGGATGATTGCAGACCTGCTTCAATCGCATGAGCGTCCGCAACACGAGGCCCCGCCGCTTGATGCCTTCGACCGACTCCAGGTCGCGCTGCATCGACCGCACGAGGCGCTCGTAGAGCACGACCTGGGATCGGGTCAGATGGCAGTAGCGCGCCGCCTCGGTCTTGTCCGGCAAGTCGGCGATGATGCGGCGGTCGGTCTTCAGGCGGCGCAGGATGTAGGGTGCGACCAGTCGGCGCAGCGGCGCGAACTGTTGTTCCTTTCGCTGTTGCAGCGTCTTGACGAACCGCTGGAACACCGCGCGCGAGCCGAGCAGACCGGGATTGAGGAAGTCGAAGAGCGCCCACAGATCTCCCGGGTGGTTCTCCACCGGCGTACCGGTCATCGCGATGCGGGCGCCGGCCTGGAGATTGCGGGCGGACCGGCTCTGGAGCGTGTCGGGGTTCTTGATGGCCTGCGCTTCGTCCAGGATGACCAGTCGCCACCGCATGTCCGCCAACCAGGGCTGCCGAGGGAGCATGGCGTAGGTGGTCACCACCAGATCGGCGCCGGCCAGCGACCGCGCGGGAGCGCCCGCGATCTCCGTCAGCGTCTCCCGATCGGTTTCGGCCGGGTGCAGGAATCGGAGCTCCAGCGACGGCGCGAACCGAGCCGCTTCGGCTCGCCAGTTTCCGAGCAGGGACGCCGGAATCACGAGTAGCGACGGCGCCAGCCGCTCCTCTCCGCCGCGGTCCAAGAGCAGCAACGCCAGCACTTGAATGGTCTTGCCCAGGCCCATGTCGTCGGCCAGACAGGCCCCGAGTCCCAGGCGGGTCAGGAGGGAGAGCCATTTCACTCCATCGCGTTGATACGGCCGCAGGGTCCCGCGCAGCGCTCCGCCATCGACAGGCGCGAGCGTCTCGGGTTGACGCATGCCGACGAGAATCTCGCGCATGCCGTCTCCGGCCTCTATCTGAACCCAGGGGCGTTCGGCCTCGGCCTCCGCCTCGCTCCGAAGATCGGCCGACGCGCCGGCCAGGAGACGCATTCCCTCGATGAAGGAGATGCCGTCGTCGCCGGCCGCCTGGCGTACGGCCTCCCAATGCGCGATCGCCTCCTGCAGCCGGTCGCGATCCACTTCGACCCATTGGCCCTTGAGGAGCACCAGCCCGGCGTCGCTTCCGAGCAGCGCGTTGAGGTCCTCTTTCGACAGGGGCTCGGCGCCGAGGGCGACGTCGACGCGGAAATCCAGCATCGCGTCGGCGCCGACCAGGTTCGGCGCCTCGCCGATCGTCACGGAGACCTGCGGCCGCGCCCGTTTCCGCCACCAGTTCGGCAGCCGCACCGACAGGCCGCTCTCCTCGAGAGCCGGGACGCTGCACAGGAGTCGATAGGCGCGATCAGGCGTCCAGGCCATCGGCCGGTAGATGTCGCCCGCATCCACCATCTCCCTTACCCAGTCGCAGACCGTCGCGGCTTGCTGAATCGGCGACAGGAGCTTGAGCAAGACGGAGCGGTTGTTCGCGCCCGCGTATTGTTCGAGCGCTCGCCACAGCGGCAGATGCCGCGCCCGTCCGGCCGCGCCGAACCGCGGGGCGTACGTCGCCATGAAGGCGAACGGCCGTGCCGGCTCGTTTCGATTCTCAGCCAGGTGGAAACAGACCCGCCCGACCTGATGCCAGTTCGGCGCTCGCGCGCGCAGGAACGCGGAAAGCCCGCCGGCAGCCGAAGCCGCCTGGCTCACCCAAGCGTCCACCTCGGTCCAGATGCGTTGCAGGAGGTCCGCCGTCAGGTACTCGCCGCCCTGCATCGGCGGGGCGGCTTCGACGAGGGCGGCGCACTCGGCCGAAGTCGGCGGCTCGACGCTGAGCGACGCCGCCTCTTCGGGCAGGTGGCAAACCGCCGTCAGGTGGCGCTCGGCGATTCTCTGCCAGTAGCGGACGGCGGGCCGCTCCCGGGTATCGAGCTTCTGGGCCGCCAGCGCGAAGAGAGCCTCTCTCCAATCGGCCTCGAAGGCGCGCTCGAGGTGCTGGAGCCGGTCCGGGATCTCTTCGACGCCGGGGTCTGTCCAGCGCACGTCGCCGGCCGGTGTCAGTCCGAGGCTCACGCCGCGCGCCAGAGACGCTGAAGGGTCAGACCGTCCCGGAAGTTGTTCGTGTTGACGATGTACTGGCCGGCGGATTCGCCGGCCATGTACATGACGGACGAGTGCCTGTTGTCCCGGGCCACCGCCCGCCACTGTTCGAGAATGGAGCTCGGCGCCGAGACGACGACTGTCCTGATCTTTCTGCGGAGCAGAAGTTTGCGTTCGGTGAGCCCGGAGAGGGCCGCGGTCCGCGCGCCGACGTCGTCATGACGGAAGCGTAGCGGGTCGCCGGGCGCGAGTCCCGAGGCCGGCGGGCACGCTACACTCTGGACTCGCGCAAGGCCCCTTGTCCAAGCGGTCGTCCGCCGTCCGGCTAGATGGGGTCCGCCATCCGCCACGCCAATCAGCCCCTTGCGACGCTCCTGGTCATGGCGGCGACGCTTGCGCCGGCGGCGGCCGGAGTGGCTCTGGCGGAGGAAGAGGAGCACTTTCCCCCGTTCGTGGAGCTTGCGACCGCCTGGACCGAGGTCGCTCCCGGCGGACAGGCGACCTTTACGGCCGAGGCGTACGACGAGTACGGCGCGCCGGTGCATAGCTTCGAGTGGACCGCGACGGCGGGCAGCGTGCTGGCGGACCCGGAGCACCCGATCCGGGGCCTGTACGAAGCCACGGCGACCTGGACGGCCCCGCTCGAACCGGGCGACGTAGTCGTCACCGTGACGGTGACCGACGACAAGGGGCTGACGGCGTCGGACTCGGCGACGGTGACGGTCACCACCAACCCCGCGCCCGCGGTGGAGGCGGCGGCGGCGCCGGATAGCGTGGCGCCGGGCGGCCAGGCGCGACTGACGGCGAACGCCAGCGACGCTGACGGCGGCCCGCTGACCTACGCGTGGAGCGCGCCGGCCGGGACGTTCGACGCGACGGACGCGGCGTCGGTGACGTGGACGGCGCCGTCCGCGCCGGCCATCGTGGACATCGTGGTGACGGTGACCGACAACGAGGGGGATACGGCGTCGGCCACGGCCAGAGTCAGGGTCTACTACCAGGAGCGGCTTTCGATCGAACCCGACGACGTGGTCGCCAATGTCGTCACTCAGGTACGGGTCACCGTGACCGGCGGGTGGCCGCTGGACTCGAACTACAGAGTCTACGCCTCGGAGTGCGGGCACTGGGGGGCAGGCGCCGTCTACCTGCCCCTGGCGACCGACAGCCAGGGGACGGCCGTTGCCGACGCCGGCTTCTTCGCGTTCGAGCAAGGCGGCGATGGCGCGTACTGCACCGTCGAGGTACAGCACAACGACAGCGGCTGGCGGTCGGAGACGAACACGAACCTGTTCATCAGGCGCGGAGCGGCCCCGCCGCCCGGCGAACCGCCGCCCGGCGAACCGCCGCCCGACGACCCGCCTCCGCCTGACCCGCCCGCGAACGAACCGCCGACGGTCGTGGTGAGGGGCGCGCCAACCGAGGTCGAGATCGACGAGGCGGTAACCCTGATCGCGGACGCCGCCGACGCGGACGGATCGGTCGCGGGCTACCTTTGGACGGCGACGGCGGGCAGCCTGGATGTCACGGACCAGCGGAGAACGACGTGGACGGCGCCGGGCGGGCCGGGCAACGCCAGAATCGGCGTGACGGTGACGGATGACGACGGGGCGACGGCCTCGGACTCGGTGACGGTTGCGGTGGTTCCACCGCCCGATCTCATCCCGAGCTTCGACTCCGGAGTCGAGGACCAGATCTTCACCGTCGGAGTCACGGCGAGGGTGGAGCTTCCCGCCGCGTCCGGCGGGGACGGCGCGCTTCGGTACTCCTTGAGCCCGACGCTGCCCGCGGGTCTTTCGTTCAACGCGGAAAGCCGGGTGATCTGGGGTACGCCGGTGGCGGAGTCGGGGAGAACGACGTACACGCTCACGGCGACCGACGGCGATCGGGAGCAGCCGGACAGCGCGACGCGCGAGTTGGCGATCGAGGTGGTTCCGGCGCCGGAAGAACCGGCGGCGCGGGAACTGAGGGTGACGCCGGCGGGTCCGAAGAGCGTGGGACTGTTTCCCGGTTCGGGCTGGTCCGGCGCGTCGGCGCACGTTGCCGCGGTGGAGGCGCGCGGCCCCGGGCACGGCTGGATCGAGCTGCCGACGACGACGTCAGGGAACCTGGGGAGCTCGCGTGGTCCGGCCGCGCCGCCGGCGGAGGCGGCCGCGGCGGCGAGCAGGGCGTCCGCCGCCGGCGCTCTGCTGATTCGGGGGCTTGACGCTGAGACGCCGTACACGTTCCGGCTCCGTCGGCCGTCGGCCGGCGGCGGGGTCGAGTACTCCGAAGAGGCCAGCGCGACGACCGGCGCGTTCGGCGGTCCCTGTCGTTCGGGCCCGGGCTACCTGTGTCTGCGAGAGAGGCGGTTCGAGTTGCAGGCGCACTGGACCAACCCGGACGTGGACGGCGACTTCGGGGCCGCCGGGGCGGTCCGCGCGTCGATTTCGGACGAATCGGGTCTCTTCTGGTTCTTCAACCCGGAGAACATCGAGGTGGCGGTCAAGGTCCTGGACGGCACGGCTATGAACGGCTTTTACTGGGTGCTGTACGGCGGTCTTTCGGATCTCGAGTACACGATCGACGTGACCGACACCTGGACCGGGACCACGAGAACCTACCGGAATCCGCCGGGGAGCCTCTGCGGCGCCATCGATGTCCAGGCCCTGCGCTGAGGGGGCGCGAGCGGCGTGAGACCCGCGAATCTCCCCGAGGATCCAACGGACTTGCGGCAAGAGAGGAGTCGCCTCCCGCCTGGCCGGGCAGTCCTGTCAGCTCGGATGCGCCGCGGGCCGGTTCAGCGCCAGGAGCGCCGCGAACAGGAGGGCGCCCACGCCGTTCACCACGAGCCCCATGGTGGGGCCGCCCAGATCGGGAACCAGGAGCAGGGCCGCCGCGACCAGCATGACGACCCGCAGCGGCACCGTGAGTTCGGATCGGAGGTAGCCGCCGATCCCGGAAGCCAGGGCCACGATGCCGACCACGGCCGCCCCGAGCGCCAGCACCAGCGGCGGCAGTCCGGCTGCTCCGGAAGCGAAGAGACTCGCTCCGTTCTCGTCCATCATCAGGAGCGCCGGCCGGTAGACGAACATGAAGGGCAGGGTGAAGCCGACCAGGGCGAAGCGGAACGCCGCCAGCGCCGTCGGCATGACTGGGGCCTGGGCGAGGCTGGACGCCGCGTAGGCCGCCAGCGCGACCGGTGGCGTCACCATGGACATCATCCCGAAGTAGAAGATGAAGAGGTGAGCCGCGAGCGGAATGACCCCCAGTTCCGAGAGCAGCGAGCCCATCAGCGTCGCCATCAGCAGGTAGCACACGACGGACGGCACCCCCATGCCCAGCACCAGCGACGTGACCATGATGCCGAGAAGGGCCAGAAACAGGTTCGTCGCCACGACGCCCTTGATCGCGGCCGAGAAGTCCGCCGCGATGCCGGTCTGCTGGACGATGCCGATGACGACGCCGACGCAGGCGCTGGCGGCGACCAGGGGGATCCCGTTGCGCGCGGCGCGGGTCAGGGCCTCGAGGACATGGGGCCGGAAGACCCGGTGAACGAGGCCGAACGCCATCAAGCCGAACATCGCCACGATCCCGGACGAGAGCCAGGACTCGAAGACCTGCCGGAACGACGGATCCGCGGGGAGTTCGGCCCAGAGCACCTGGTGCAGCAGAGCCACGATTCCGAAACAGCCGAGGGCCAGGTGGCGCAGCCTCCTGGGCAGATCGATCTCGGGTCGCAGCACCGCCAGCACCAGGATCACGATCAGGGCGCCCGTAACCGCCCGGAACGGCGAGAACCGGAGCAGCAGGAGCAGGACCAGGGTGGACAAGCCGGCGGCGAAGACGAGGGCGTCGAAGCGCCTCACCGGCGGCGGCTCGCCCTCCCGCTCGGGCGTGCCGACCCGGCGCGAGTAGAAGTGGACGATCAGGAAGATGGACAGGTAGAAGAGCACCGCGGGCAGCAGCGCCGCCTGCACGATCTGCAGGAACGTGACCTGGGGCTCGACGATCTCGAGCATCATGTAGGCGCCGGCGCCCATGACCGGCGGCACGAGGGCGCCCCCGGAGGCCGCAGCCGCCTCGACCGCGGCCGCCACGTGGCGCCTGAAGCCGTTGCTCCTCATCATCGGGATGGTGAAGGCGCCGGTCGTCACGGCGTTCGCCACGGCGCTGCCGGAGAGGGAACCCAGCAGGCCGCTGCTCAGCACCGCCACCTTCGCCGGCCCGCCCGGCTTGCTTCCGAACACCCGTTCCGCGAAGCGCACGATGAACTGGGTCGCCCCGGACATCTCGAGGAAGGCGCCGAAGACGACGAACAGGAAGACGTACCGGAACATGACCGAGGCCGCCGGACCGAACACCCCCAGGCTCTGCAGGAAGGTCGTGCCGACCACGTCGCGGGGGTGCTGGCCGGCATGCGGGAACAGCCAGTCCGGCAGCAGAGCCCAACCGTTGCGGAGGCTGAAGTAGCAGTAGAGCGTGTGGGCGACGAAGGCCAGGGCGAGGGCCGGGACGATCCAGCCGATGCTCCGGCGGGCGGCTTCCAGCACCAGCAGAAGGCCGATCAGACCGAGGCCGATGTCCGCCCCCGTCTCGATCCCGGCCCGGTTGCCCAGCGACCTCCCGCCCGACCACAAGTGCTCGAACGCCGGCTCCGTCTGCACGACCACGTAGGCGCAGACGACAACGGCCAGGAGACCGAACAGGAGGTCCAGGCCGCGCAGCCACTGGTGCGACCCGAGCTTGGGATGGACCGGAAACGCGAGAAAGCAGAGCAGCAACCCGAGGCCGACGAACACCGCCAGCGACGACTGCGGCAGCAGCAGGCCGAAGTTGACCTCGAAGAGAACGAAGAAGCAGAGAGCGGCGCCGAGTCCCGCGATCAGGCCCCGGCGCGCCCGCTCAGCCGCCTCGTTCAACCGCCCGCTTCGGGCCAGATGCCGATCTCCCTGTAGAAGCGCTCCGCTCCCGGGTGGAACGGCGTGCCGGTGTCGCGAGCGACATTCGCCTCGTTGATCGCACGGCCGGCGGGGTGCTTCTCGGCGATCGCCTGGCGGTTCTCCCACATCGTCTTCGTGATCCGGTAGATCAGTTCCTCGTCAGCGTCGGCGTAGGTGATCAGGTGCATCGAGCCGACGTTGAGGCCGGGGTAGTCCTCGGTGAGGTCGGAGTAGGCGTCGGCCGGAATCGTGGCGAGCTGGAAGAAGGGATAGTCGTGCGCGAGTTGCTGCCGCTTCTCCTCGTCGAACGGCAGAAACACGATGTCGTGGGTGCTGCTGGCCTGGGTCACCGAGCCGGTCGGCACCGCGCCGCCGAGGAAGGCGGCGTCGATGGAGCCGTCCCCCAGCAGGTCGACCGCCCCGCTCTGCGTGCCGTAGACCTGGGTGAAGTCGTCGTACGTCACGCCGTGGGCGGCGAGAAGCGGTTCGACGAACATCTCGAAGCCCGCCCCGGCCACGCCGACCATTGCCCGCTTCCCGGCGAGGTCGCTCAGCGAAGTCAGCCCGGAGTCGGCCTTGGCGACGAATGTCGCGATGTTCGGCGCCAGCGTTGCTACCGCGCGGATCTCGTAGCTCTGCTCCCAGCCCGACTCACCGAGCACCGCGAAGTAGCTGATCGCCGAGTTCGACATGGCGAGTTGCAGCTCGCCGCGCGCGAGTCGGCGGATGTTCTCCTGCGACCCCTTCGTCCCACGCGGCTGGACCCGCCAGTTGTTCTCTCCGCGATTCTCGTTCAGCACTTCCGCGATCGCGCCGCCGACGACCGGAAAGGCGCCGCCGACCGGCGCCGTGCCCATGCTCAGGAATCGCGGGTTGGCGGAGCCGCCGTCCGCTCCTTCGCCGCCGCAGGCAAGCGGCAGGACGAGTGCGGGCAGGAGAATGAACAGGCGGTTCTTCATCGGCGCGGACCTCGGTGACTGAAAGCTGACGCACCAGCCGGGCGCGGCAGGCGATCATAACTCGCCGGCCGCGGGCTGAGGCTCTACGGTTCGACGATGCAGTAGAGGAAGCTGTCGGTCCGCAGGTAGAGGCGACCCTCGGCGACGCCAAGCGATGACAGCGTGAAACCCTGGACCTGGTTCTTCGCCAGGATCTCGAAGTCGGGGCCGTCCCGGACCACCGTCGTCACTCCGTCCTCGCTGGTCGCGTAGACCTTGCCGTCGGCGACCAGCAGCGAGGCGCTGTAGGTGCCCGGCTCGAGCCGCTGGTTCTCCCAGTCCGGCGCGCCGGTTCTGGCGTCGAGCCGTGACAGGAGGCCGTTGTCGCGGAGCAAGTAGAGGGTCTTGCCGTCCGTCGCGGGGGTCGGCACGTCGGGACCGCGATCGGTCTCCCAGAGGAGTTCGGGTTCGCTGCCGGCCCGGAGACGCAACGCCTTCATCGGATTGACGCGGGTAGGGACGAACACGAGATCCCCCGCCGAAACCGGCGACGCGACGACCCGGTACATCGGGCTGTCCCTCGGGTTGAAGCCTTCCACGCGCCAAAGCTCGCGGCCGCTCTCGGGGTCGTGCCCGGTGGCAACGTCGCCGCCGTTCAACACCAGGACATGCCCGTCGCCAACCTCCACGAGAGCCGGCGTGATGTAGGCGTCGGGCGACTCCATGCGGGCCTCCGTCAGCCGCTCCTGTCTCCAGATCGTCTCCCCGGAAGAGGAGTCGATCGCCAGGAGGTAGGACGGATCGTCCGTCTTCATGCCGTGAAGGACCGGCACGTAGAGCACCTCCCGCCAGAGCAGCGCGGATGAACCGTAGCCGTGGTTCAGACCGAAGGCGCCGTAGTCCTGCTCGAGTTCCCGCGCCCAGAGCTGGTTGCCGTCGAAATCGTAGGCCTGCAAGGCGCCGGTTCCCGTCAGCACCCAGACCCGCTCACCGTCGGTGATCGGGGACGGCGACGACATGTTGTGCTTGCGCTGGAAGCGGTTGCCGCCTCCGATCGTTCGTTGCCATACGACGTTGCCCGAACCGGCGTCGACGCGCCACAGCGACAGATCGTCGCCCTCGGCGACGTTCAGGAACACGATGTCGCCGACCACGATCGGCGTCGATCCGGAACGGTCCGGCAGCGCCAGCTTCCAGAGGATGTTCCGCTCCACGTTGCCGTCGTGCGACCATTCGAGCGCCAGGCCGGTGTGTTCGCTGTAGCCGTTTCGCGCGGGCCCCCGCCAGTTCGGCCAGTCCGCCCCGCTCGCCGCCTGCGCCGCAAACAGCGCCGGCAGGATGCACCAGACGGCCGACCGCCTGCAGCGTCGACCTCCACGTCGCGATTCCACTTTCTTCCGGTTCATGCTGCCTCCCTCACCGCGGCCGGCTCAGCGGCTTGGCCGCCGGCGACTTCGTTCTTCGCTTCCGCCGCTTCCGGCATCAACAGCACCTGGACCCGGTTCTCGCCTCCCAGGTAGTCCACGGCGGCGCCGCGGATCATCTCGGCGTCGAGCTCGTCGAACAGCTCCTCGTAGGCCAGGATGCTGAGCGGATCGTCGCCGAACTGGTACACGGTCTGCAGGACGCCGAGCCAGAAACCGTTCGTCTCCTTCGCCGTCTCCCGCCCGCGGCGCTGCTGTTCGCTGATCTGGGCGATCTCCTCGTCCGTGGCCAGGTCGTTGCGGAGAAGGGCGATCTCCTCCTCCACCGCTTCGAGCATCTCCTCGACGCGGTCCGGAGCGCAACTGAACGAAACCTGGACGGCGAAGGCCGATACTGGAATCCGATCCGAACCCCCGGCGACATTGGCGCTGTAGGTGCCCCCCAGGTCTTCCCGCAGCCGCTCCCGGAGGCGGTCCCGGAGCAGCGAGACCATCGAGTTCAGCCGGTAACGGTTCAACTGGCTCTGCTCGAACGGGCCGCTGTAGACCACGGCGACCTGGCTCTGGTCCTCCAGGCCCCTGTAGACGGTGCGCTCGATCCTCCCCTCCGGCATGCGCACGCCGACGTCTCGCCAGCTCTCCTCGCGGGTGGCCGCCGGTAGGCCGCCAAGCCAGGTCACAACCAGCGGTTCGATCGAGTCCAGTTCGAAGCTGCCGGCAAAGAAGAAGATGAAGTCCGAGAAGTCCGAGAACCGGTCCTCGTAGACGGCGAAGATGCGGTCGAGATCGAGATCCTCCAGCATCTCCTCGGTCAGGATGCGCCGCCGGGGGTGCTCCTGGGTCAGGATCTCCTGGAGAGTCCTGGCCCAGACGTACATCGGCCTCGCGCTCTGATTGCGCAGCAGCGCGCCCTGGCGGGTCAGGAAGGACTCGAACGCCTCCTCGTCCCGGCGCGGCTCCGTCGCGTTGAGATAGATCAACTCGAACAGCGTTTCCAGGTCCTTGGGCGAGCCGCGTCCGTTGATGCCCTCGAACAACGGGCCGATGACCGGGCCCACCCGCGCCACCTTGCCGGCCAGCGCCTTGTTCAACTGGGTCAGACTGAAGTTCCCGAATCCGGACAGTTGGGCCACCGAGGTCGCCAGGCTCGCCTCCAGCCAGTCCTCGTCCGAGACCAGGGAGGTGCCGCCGGGGCTGAAGGAAGCGAACAGGATCTCGTCGTTCTTGAAGTCGCTGGGCCGCAGCACGACGCGGACGCCGTTTGACAGGCGCCACTCGGTCACGCCGAGCCCCTGGATCGCCTTGCGCTCGACGATCTCACTCGGCGAGGGCCGGCGCGGCACGAGGGCGCCTTCACCGACATCGTCCTCGTAGGCCGCGATCTCGACCTCGTCGATCCTGCCGAAGACGGCCAGCAGTTCCTCCCGGGTGGGCGGTTCGAGGCCGTCCTTCTCGGGCCCGCTGGTGAGGATGACCCGGTCCTCGTCGTGAATCCAGCCGTCGGCGGCCGCGTTGACTTCCGCCAGGGTGATCTCCGGTACGTACCGGCGCGCGATCTCTCGCTCGTAGGCGATGCCCGGGAAGGGCTGGTCGGTGAGGAAGTTGCGCTGGTACGCGCTCGCGTAGACGGCGGAGTGCGTCTTGTCCCGCTCGTCCCAGGCGCGGTCCATCGCCCGCAGGGTGTTCACCCTGGCCCGTTCCAGTTCGCTCTCCTCGAAGCCGTGGCGGCGGGCGCGCTCCGATTCGGTGAGCAGCGCTTCCAGCGCTTCGACCGCGGCGCCCTCGCGGGCCCCCGCCGCGAGCAGGTAGAGACTGCGGGTGCGGGCCAGGGTTCCCCTGCTGCTCGTCGCGCCGATGAAGGGCGGATCGGCCTCCTCGGCCCGCTCCGCCAGGCGGTTGTTCAACATCCCGTTGTAGAGGCCGCGGACCAGGCGCGCACGGTAGTCGGCAACCGTCGTGTACGGATCCACGGCGCTCTTGTAGGCGACCGAAATCGAGGAGCGCGATAACTCCGGGTCCGTGAACACGGAGACCAGCGTCTCTTCGTGCGGGGGAATCTCGGCCTCGAACCGCTCGCGCGGCTCGTCCGGCCCCACAAGATCGGCGAATCGGCGGCTGATCTCGCCTTCGATCGCCGCCGCGTCGAAGTCGCCGACCGCGATCACCGCCATCAGGTCCGGCCGGTACCAGTCGCGGTAGAAGTCCCGCAGCCGCTGAGGCGGCGCCTCGCGCAGAATCTCCGGGTCACCGATCGGCAGCCTCTCGGCGTACCGGGAACCGTGGAACCGGTACGGGATCTCGGCGTCCCGGAGCCGCGCGCCCGCGCCCCGGTCGCCTCGCCACTCTTCGACCAGAACACCCCGCTCGCGCTCGATCTCCTCGTCCTCGAAGCTGACGCCCGACGCCCAGTCCTCGAGCACGAGCAACGCCGTGTCGAGAATCTCCTGATCGTCGGTCGGTACTTCGAGCATGTAGACCGTCTCGTCGAAACTCGTGTACGCGTTGACGTCCGGACCGAAGCGCATGCCGATGCCCTGCAGGTAGTCGAGCAGCTCGGTCTTCTCGAAGTTCCGGGTGCCGTTGAACGCCATGTGCTCCACGAAGTGAGCGAGGCCGAGCTGATCGTCGTCCTCGAGCACCGAGCCGGCACGCACGACGAGACGCAGGAACGCACGGTTCTCCGGCCGCCCGTTGGCTCGCACGTAGTAGCGGAGCCCGTTGTCGAGGCGTCCCGTCAGCACCGCCGAATCCTCGGGCAGAACCTCGGTCAACTCGTAGGTCCAGCCGGCATCCCCTTCGGCCTCCTGCTGCGCGGCGGCCGCGCCGACGATGCAGAGGAAGGCGGCAAGCGAAGCGATCCCCGCCCGGACACCGTAGCTCGCGCCAAGCCCCGAAAGGCGATTCCACTCGATCATGGTTCCTCCCTGGTCCTCGTCAGCGGCTTCCGGCGGTGGCTGCTCCGCCCTCCACTCGCACCACCGCACCGACGGGCAGCGCCTCGACCAGCGCCTCGAGAGCGCGGTCCGCGGCGCCCCGGCTGCGGCTGTCCACCGTCAGCTTGACCCGGTAGTCGCCGTCCATCACCGGATAGCTGCCGATCTCGACCCCCGCATGGGCGGCAACGACCAGATCGAGCATCTCGGCGATGTCGGTCTCGCGGCACATCGTGTAGACGGCGCGGCTGTAGAACCGCCGGCCGGCAGCCAACCGGTCCCGCAGCAGGGGCAGTTTCATGCGGAAGATCCGGGGTATCCCCGGCAGGACGTAGACGTTGTCCATCACGACGGAGGGCCAGGGCACCTCGGGCGTGCTCACCAGGTCGGCGCCCTCCGGCACGTCCGCCATTCGCAGGTGACCCTCCGTACAGCGCTCCCCCACCATCTCGCGGATCTTCGTCACCAGTTCCGGAGAGCGCACCAGAGGCCGTCCGAAGGCGTGAGCCACCGCCTTGAGCGTGACATCGTCGTGGGTCGGCCCCACGCCGCCGCTCGTGATCACGTAGTCGAAACGGTGCCGCAGGCGACGGATGTCGGCCGCGATGCCGGCCGCGTCGTCCGGGCAGATGACGACCCGCTCGAGTTCGATGCCGAGACCGAACAGCTCCCGCGCCAGCAGGGTCAGATTCGCCTCCTCCACCTTGCCGGTGAGGATTTCGTTCCCGATGATCAGGGCCGCTGCCGTCGGCATCGGCGTAGCTTACCGACCCGTGAAACGCGGCGACCGGCGCTCCGTCAGGGCCTGCACACCCTCGCGCGCGTCGGCGGTGCGGAAGGTGACTTCCTGCTCCGCGCTCTCCAGGTCGAGGGCCTCGCCGAGGGAGCGTTCGAAGGTCCCACGCACCGTGCGCTTGGTTGCCTTGACGGCGATCGGGCCAGCCGCTGCGATCTCGAGCGCCAGATCCTCGACCATCCGGTCGAAGTCCTCGTCGGCCTCGCGGCTGGCGATCCCCCACTCGACCGCCGTCGCCGCGTCGATCAGACGGCCGCTGAAGAGGAGCTCCGCGGCCCGGGCGGGACCGATCAGCCGGGGCAGCGTCCAGGTCGCGGCCATGCCGGGGTGAATCCCGAGCTTCACGAAGGTCATGCCGATCCGCGCGCCGGCCTTGATCACCCGCATGTCGCAGCCGAGAGCAAAGCAGAGCCCGGCGCCGATCGCGTGGCCGTTGATGGCGGCGATCGAGGGCGCCTCGAGGTCCCGAACCGAGAGGTAGAGACGGTAGAAGTTCGCGCCGCCGCCGAGGCCGGGGCCCGCGCCCGGATCCTCGCTGACCTCCTCCTGGATGCTCTTGAGACTGCCGCCGGCGCTGAAGGCGCGGCCGGCGCCGCGCACGATCACCACGCGTGTCTCTTCGCGCGCGTTGATCTCCGGCACCGCCTGCCGAACTTCCGCTCCCATCGCCGGCGTCATCGCGTTCAGCCGCGTCGGATCGTTCAGGGTCAACCGTGTGATCGGACCCTGGTGGGACAGCAGGATGTGTTCGTAGTTCATGGAACAGGTGCTCCTTCGGTAAGATGCGGCGCATGCTAACGATCACCGAACTGGCGCAGAAGCAGGTGGCTGAAGCGATGAAGGACGAGGAGCGCGACGATCTCGCTCTCCGGATCGCGATCACCGGCCGGACGGGCGGCGGTTTCCGCTACCAGATGGACCTGGTCGGCCTCGACGAGGCTCGGCCCGGCGACGAGATACTGGACACCGAGACGTTCAAGGTCTACGTCGACTCCGAGAGCGCCCCGGACCTCGAGGGCGCCACGATCGACTTCGTCACCCGGCTCTCCGAGAGCGGTTTCAAGTTCGACAACCCGAACTCGGTCTGGGGCGATGGAGTGGCCGCCGACGTCCAGCGGGTCCTCGATGAACAGATCAACCCGCAAATCGCCGCGCACGGCGGCTTCGTCACCCTGCTCGAGGTGAAGGAAGAGACCGCCTACATCACGATGGGCGGCGGCTGCCAGGGCTGCGGCATGGCCGACTACACGCTCAAGCAGGGCGTCGAGCAGGCCATCGTGGAAGCCGTACCGGCCGTGCAGCGCGTCCTCGACACGACGGATCACGCCGCCGGCACGAACCCCTACTACGCGCCGTAGCCACCGCGACTCCCGCCGGCAGTGGGACGCGGTTCTACTCTTCGGAGAAGGTGCCGCCGGCCGATGGGCCGGCCTCTGCTGCCGCCATCGCGCGGCCGACGCGCCGCAGGGCGGCCAGGGTCTCCGGCGAATCCTCGATCTCGTTGAGCGCCCGGTGGATCTCGACCGCCGTCCAGCCGGGAAAGGCCCGGCTGCCCGGCGCTTCCACGTAACCCGATCCGCGATGCAGGAAGATCGTCAGACCGGGACGGCGGCTTCCCGCCGTCCTCGCCGAATCCGGCACCTCCACCCAGACCTCCGGCAGGCCCCAGGCCGCGTAGTCGTCCAGCTTGCCGGCCCGGCCTCGACGCCCTCGCCGTACATCGGTCGAGTAGTCGACCTCCAGGACGACATCGGGCAACGGATCGCTGCCGACCTCGACGTACAGACCGGCGGGACGATCGCGGTCGGGATTCAGGAAGATCGCCTCGTCGGCCCGCAGGACCAGTTCTCTCCGTCCTTCCGAATCGCGTTGCACGATGTCAACGGATCCGGCCGACGCGATGACGGCGCCACGCGTCAGGCCGATCGTGTGGACCAGCACGACGAGCCTGCGCGAAGAGTACTCGTGCTGGAAGCCGAGCGGTTCCCGCAGCACGTTCGCCGTCTGGCTTCTCGCCTCCCAGCACTCCACCCTGCCGTCGAAGCGCTCGTACTCGTCGGCTGACATCGAGACCCGCCGACACCCGGCATAGGCGCGCGCGCCGCTTGCGACGCGAGCCTGCTTCGGGATCGAAGGCGGCAACTCGACGCGCACTGTCATGGCAATGGAGACTATCAGCCCGAGGCACCCTCGGAACCGACCGGCGCCGCTGGTATGGCAGGTCCGTGATCGCCGAAGAAGAGGTGCCAGCTGCGGCGCGCAGTCGAGGCGGCGATGTTCGCCGGCCCTCGATCGGACGGTCCTCGAGGATGTGTCCAGGAAGGTGCCTGATCTGGAGCGGAAGTTCCGGGATCTGCTCGCCCACAACGATGACAGGCGAGAAGGAGAAGATCAGGCGGGCGACTCGGGCAACAGAGAGCCGGAGCCGGGCGATCCTGAGGGCGGGTCCGACCTCCGCGCGATGCTCGCTCTGGTAACCACTCTCTACGCGGAGGCCACCGAAGACCAGAAGCGGGAGGTTGGCGAGAAGCTTGTCCGCGCCCACGAGGCTGCAATGGAGCCCGCCCTCGACTCCCTGGCCCGACTGCCGGTCTCTTTGCGCGATACTATCGCCTTGGACGCCCTGCACGATCATGCGATCGATCTCGAAAGCCGTCTGGCGGCGTTCCGGAGCGCCGTTCGCTCCCGGCAGAAAGAACTGCTGCATGAAGGCGCGAACATGCTGCGAAGTTCCGTTCTCGAGGTCGTCGACGAGATCGCCGGGGACACTCGTAGGGGTCTCGTCGACGTCGAGAAGATAGAACACCTGCGCCGCCTAGCGAAGCGACTCCTCGGTGCCCGGCCCGAGGCCATCCTTCGTCCGCACGCGATGCTGGAAGCGGATGCGCCCGAGCGAGGAAGGTCGAAGCAGACACCGGAGACATGGGAAGCCGGCACGGTGGACGGCCCCGCGGCCAGGCCGTTGGTCCACTCCTCTCTGCTTTACGCGAAGGGAAGGCTCGCCGAGTTGAATCGACGGCTCTGGGCCGCGCAGGCGTCGGCTCTGCTGCCGATGGTAGGGGATCGGCAGGCCGAGCTCGTCCATGAGTTCGGAGGCCAGTTCAAACTTCCTCTCAATCTCTCCGACGACAATGGCCAACCGCGGTCCCTTTCCTCTCTCGACCACGTCGAACTCAGGCGCGTTGTTCGTTATCGCGAAGAGCTTCGGGCACCACGGGCTGCCGTGGACGGGCCTGGCCCCTCAATCGCCTGCGGAACAAGCTCGCGCACTACGAGCCGCTCGATCTGACTACGATTGAGCACTGGAAGTTGCTGAGCGGCCGGCAGTGAGCGCCCGCACATGAGCGGCTCGACGTGCCGCCCTTGGTTGGGGCAAGAAGGGAGCCGACTCGAAACCTGTCGGGACCGCCCGGTCCGGCCAAGCGCGGAACCGTATTGCCCATCCCCCACCATTGTGGAATAGTCCCTCACTGGCCGAGCGACGCGCTCCGATTCGCCTTCGCTCGCCGGAATAGAGCACGTCACGATCGATGGGCACGCACCGTTTCAGGCGGGGATTGAGCCTGCCCATCTCGGGCGCTCCGGAGCAGACGGTGGAGGACGCTGCGGCTCCCGCTACCGTCGCGGTCAGCGCCGCCGACTATCCCGGCATGAAGCCGGCGATGCACGTCGGGCCGGGCGATGCGGTGGGGCGCGGCCAGCTCCTGTTCGAGGACCGCAAGCAGCCGGGCGTTCGCCTCACGTCCCCCGCGGCGGGAACCGTGGCGGCGGTGAATCGCGGCGCCAAGCGGGCGCTGATCTCGGTCGTGGTGCGCGTGGATCCTTCCGACCAGGCGGGCTCAAGGGGCGCCGGGGTCGGCTTCGCCAGCTACACCGGAAGACACCCGAGCGCTCTCTCCCGCGTGGAGGTGCAGGAACTACTGGTCGAGTCGGGAGACTGGGTCGCCCTGCGCGCTCGTCCCTTCGGACGCACCGCGGCCGTCGATTCCGTACCGAAATCGATCTTCGTCACCGCGATGAACACGGAGCCGTTCGCACCGGCTGCCGACCGGATCGTCGAAGGGCGCGCGGGCGATCTGGAGCGAGGGCTCGCCGCACTGGTCCGGCTGACGGACGGACCCGTGTATCTCTGCCGGGCCCCCGGCACCCTCGCCGGTGTCCAGACGAGCGAACCGGTGCGGATCGAGGAGTTCGCGGGTCCGCATCCCGCCGGGGCCGCGGGGCTGCACATCCACACCCTCGACCCGGTGAACCGCAACAAGCCCGTCTGGCAGATCGGACTCCAGGACACCCTCGCCATCGGCCGGCTGTTCGCGACCGGCGAAGCCGACGTCCAACGCGTCGTGGCCCTGGCGGGGCCCCCGGTCGGGAGACCCAGACTCCTGCGCACGCGGCTGGGCGCCTCGCTCGCCGACCTGACGCGGGGCGAGATCGCCGTGTCGTTCGAGGGCGCCGAAGGCGCCGACGGAAGGGGCGCGGAAGCAGTCCCGGACGGCGCGGTACGGGTCATCACCGGTTCGCCGCTCTGCGGGCGCACCGGGATCGGCGAGAAGGCGCCCGCCGATCTCTACGGCTACCTCGGCCGCTTTCACGACACGGTCTCGATGCTCGAGGACGACCGCGAGCGCCACTTCCTGGGCTGGCTCAAGCCCGGTTTCGGCGCCTTCTCCCGCGCCCGCGCCTTCGCTTCCTCGCTGCTGCCGCGCCGGTCGTTCGCGATGACCACGACCACGCACGGCTCCCCGCGCGCGATCGTGCCCATCGGCCTCTACGAGAGCGTCTTTCCGTGGGATCTGCAGCCGACCTTCCTGCTCAAGTCCCTGGTGGCCGGAGACATCGAGCGGGCCGAGGAACTCGGTTGCCTGGAGCTCCTGGAGGAGGACCTGGCGCTCTGCACCTTCGTCTGCCCCGGCAAGACGGAGTACGGACCGTACCTCCGCGACGCCCTCGAACTGATCGAGAAGGAGGGCTAGGCGCGAATGAAGCTGCTGCGCCGGATTCTCGACAAGCAGGTCCGCCACTTTGAGCCGGGGGGCCGGTTCGAGCGCTTCTACCCCCTGTACGAAGCGCCGGACACCTTCCTGTACACGCCGGGCAAGACGACGGCCGGCGCCGCCCACGTACGCGACGCGCTGGACCTGAAGCGCCTGATGATGACCGTCGTCGTGGCGCTGGCGCCCTGCGTCCTGATGGCGATGTGGAACACCGGCCGCCAGATCCACGTCGCGGTCGCCGGCGGCGCGGCGCCGCTCTCGAACTGGCGAACCGAAGCGATGGAGATGCTCGGACTGACGTTCGACGCTTCCAGCCTGCTCGCCAACACGGTCCACGGCGCGCTGTACTACGTGCCGGTCCTGGTCGTGACCTTCGCCGTCGGCGGCGCCTGGGAGGGCCTGTTCGCGGTCGTCCGGCGGCACGAGGTGAACGAGGGCTTCCTGGTCACCGGCATGCTCTTCCCCCTGGTGCTGCCGCCGACCATCCCGCTGTGGCAGGTCGCGGTCGGCATCAGCTTCGGCGTCGTCGTCGGCAAGGAGATCTTCGGCGGCACGGGCTACAACGTCCTGAACCCGGCGCTCACGGCGCGGGTCTTCCTGTTCTTCGCCTATCCCGCCCAGATATCGGGCGACGCCGTGTGGATCGCGGCCGGCACCTCGGCCGACGGCTACAGCGGCGCCACCGCGCTCGGCGAGATCGCGGTGCTGGAGCCCGTCGAGGGTTCCGACGCCCCGCTCGACGGACTGACCGCCATCGAGGGCAAGGTCTCCTGGATGCAGGCCTTCCTGGGCGACATTCCGGGGTCGATGGGCGAGACCTCCGCCCTGGCCTGCCTGATCGGCGCCGTCATCCTGATCGCAACCGGCATCGGCTCCTGGCGGATCATGGTCGCGGCGACGGCCGGCACGGCGGCGATCTCCGTGCTGCTCAACCTCGTGGCCTCGTCGACCAACGCGATGCTCTCCGTCCCCTTCCACTGGCACCTCGTGCTCGGCGGCTGGGCGTTCGGCATCGTCTTCATGGCCACGGACCCGGTGAGCGCCGCGCAGACGAACCGGGGACGCTACATCTACGGCTTCCTGGTCGGCGTGCTGGCCATCCTGATCCGCACGATCAATCCCGCCTTCCCGGAAGGCGTGATGCTCGGCATCCTGTTCATGAACCTGTTTGCGCCCCTGATCGACCACTACGTGCTGAAGGCGAACATCAAGCGCCGCCAGGCGCGTTACGCCCAGTAGAATCCACCCGCCCGGCGGAGTTCTCCATGGCAAACCGACAGGCCACCGGCTACACCCTCCTGTTCGCGACCGCGATCTGCATCGTGTGCGGGATCCTCGTGTCCTCCTTCGCGGTCAGCCTGGAGGATCTCCAGGACGAGAACATCGCCCTCGACAAGCAAAAGCGGGTCCTGGAGGCCGTGGGCCTGCTCCAGCCCGGCGAGCCGATCGACGAGGCGCAGGTCGCCGAGCGCTTCGCGCCGATCGAACCGGTGCTCATCGAGCTCGCCTCGGGTGAGGCGGTGGACGGCGACACGGCGACCTTCGACCAGCAGCGCCGCGCCCGGGATCCGGTCACCAGCACGGAAGCCCCCGAGAACCTGGCCAAGGTCAAACGCGTCCCGGATCGGGCTCTCCTCTACGAGATGCGCGGCGACGCCGGCGACCTCGAGATGATCGTGCTGCCGATCGAAGGTCTGGGACTCTGGGGCACGCTCTACGGCTTCCTGGCGCTCGATGCCGACACGACGACCGTGCGCGGCATCACCTACTACCAGCACAAGGAGACGCCGGGCCTGGGCGGCGAAGTGGACAATCCCAGCTGGAAGGACAAGTGGCCCGGACGCAAGGCCTTCGACGACGACGGCGAGGTCAGCCTGGCGGTGATCAAGGGACCGGCAAGAACCGCCGAGCACGATCCTCACCGCGTCGACGGTCTCGCCGGCGCGACGATCACCAGCAACGGGGTGACGAACATGCTCGAGTTCTGGCTCGGCGAGAACGGCTTCGAGCCCTATCTCAACCGGATCCGCGCGGAGGCCAACTGATGGCTGTCAAGAAGAGCGAAGCGGCGCTCGATCCCCTCTTCAACAACAATCCGATCGCGCTCCAGGTGCTCGGCATCTGCTCGGCGCTGGCGGTGACCACGAAAATGGAGACCTCGGTCGTCATGTGCGCGGCCGTCATCGGCGTGCTCACCCTGTCCAACCTGACGATCAGCCTGCTCCGGCATCAGATCCCGAACAGCATCCGGATCATCGTCCAGTTGACCGTCATCGCGTCCCTGGTCATCGTCACCGACCAGATTCTCAAGGCCTACGTGTTCGAGATCAGCAAGCAGCTCTCGGTGTTCGTCGGGCTGATCATCACGAACTGCATCATCATGGGGCGGGCCGAAGCCTTCGCGATGCAGAACCCGCCGTCGCTGGCCATCCTCGACGGCATCGGCAACGGCATCGGCTACAGCGCGATCCTGATGGTCACGGCGTTCCTGCGCGAGCTGTTCGGTTCCGGGAAGCTCTACGGCTACAGCGTTCTGCCCACGGTTTCCGAAGGCGGCTGGTACCTGCCGAACGGCCTGATGCTGCTGTCGCCGGCGGCCTTCTTCATCATCGGCGGACTGATCTGGGCGTTGCGCGTGTACAAGCCCGCCCAGATCGAGATGGACGGGTAAACGGGAGCCGGGACGATGTTCGAGGAATACCTGAACCTGGCCGTGAAGGCCATCTTCATCGAGAACATGGCGCTGACCTTCTTCCTGGGCATGTGCTCCTTTCTGGCGGTGTCGAAGAAGGTGGAGACCGCGGTCGGCCTCGGCCTGGCGGTCATCTTCGTGCTCACCGTCACCGTGCCGGCGAACAACCTGATCCAGACCTACCTCCTGAACGAAGGCGCCCTCGCCTGGATCAGCCCTGAGTTCGCCGGCGTCGATCTGACCTTCCTGAACCTGCTCTGCTTCATCGGCACGATCGCCGCGATGGTCCAGCTCGTGGAGATGACGACCGACCGCTTCTTCCCCGCGCTGCATGCCACGCTGGGCATCTTCCTGCCCCTGATCGCGGTGAACTGCGCGATCCTGGGCGGTTCCCTGTTCATGGTCGAGCGCGACTACGATTTCGGCGAAAGCGTCGTCTTCGGCCTTGGCAACGGCATCGGCTGGTTCCTGGCCGTCGTCGCCCTGGCGTCCATCCGTGAGCGCCTGCGGTACAGCAACGTGCCCCACGGTCTGCGCGGCCTGGGCATGACCTTCGTCATCACCGGGCTGATGGCGTTCGGCTTCATGGCCTTCGGGGGCATCCAGCTATGACGCGCGGCACCGGGCTGATGGCGTTCGGCTTCATGGCCTTCCGGGGCATCCAGCTGTGATCACCGTCGTCCTCGGGGTGACGATGTTCACCGTCGTCATCCTCGCCCTGGTCACGGTCCTGATGCAGGCCAAGGCCCGGCTCGTCGCGGGCGGCGAAGTGTCGATCCTCATCAACGACGAGAAGACGCTGGCCGCCGCCACCGGCGGCACCCTGCTCGGCACCCTGGCCGAGCACCAGATCTTCATTCCCTCCGCCTGCGGCGGCCAGGGCACCTGCGGCGTCTGCACCGTCGACGTGTTCGAGGGCGGCGGCGCCATGCTGCCGACCGAGAAGACCCACATCAGCGGCCGCGAGGCGCGCGAGGGCTGCCGCCTGAGCTGCCAGGTCAAGATCAAGGAGGACATGAAGATCGGCATCCCGGCCGAGGTCTTCGGGGTCAAGAAGTGGCAGTGCAAGGTCCGCTCGAACGAGAACGTCGCCACCTTCATCAAGGAACTCGTGCTGGAGCTGCCCGAAGGCGAGGAGGTTCCCTTCCGCGCCGGCGGCTACATCCAGATCGAGTGCCCTCCGCACGTCGTGAACTACAGCGATTTCACGATCGAGGACGACTACCACGACGACTGGGACCGCTTCAAGCTCTGGAATCTGGTCTCCAAGGTCGACGAGACGGTGGTCCGCGCCTACTCGATGGCGAACTACCCGGAGGAGAAGGGCGTCATCATGCTGAACGTCCGGGTGGCGACGCCGCCGCCGCGCGAGATGGACCTGCCGCCCGGCCAGATGTCGTCCTACATCTTCGACCTGAAACCAGGCGACGACGTGACGATCGCCGGCCCCTTCGGCGAGTTCTTCGCCAAGGACACGGACGCCGAGATGGTGTTCGTCGGAGGCGGCGCCGGCATGGCGCCCATGCGCTCCCACATCTTCGACCAGTTCCGCCGCATCCGCACGGACCGCAAGGTGTCCTTCTGGTACGGCGCCCGCTCCTACCGCGAGGCCTTCTACATCGATCACTTCGACCGGATCGCGGAGGAGAACCCGAACTTCACCTGGCATCTGGCGCTCTCCGATCCGCTCGAGGAGGACAACTGGGACGGCTACACGGGCTTCATCCACCAAGTCCTGTACGACAACTACCTGAACGATCACCCCGCCCCGGAAGACGTCGAGTACTACCTCTGCGGCCCGCCCCTGATGCTCCAGGCCTGCATGAAGATGCTCGACGACCTCGGCGTCGAGCCCGAGAACATCGCCTTCGACGACTTCGGCTGAGGCCTGGGCCTGGGGATGCGCGAGAGCGCGCGGCTGTTGGTGGCACCCGCACCTGGCTGGACGATGTCGCGCAGTCGCATCGCAACACTCTCCCCGAACTCTTGTTCCTCCAAGCGGGGATGGCAAGGAAGCTGGCCGGTGTTGGCAGTTCTCGCTGGCCTCACGATCGGCTGTGGGCAAGCATCCGAAGAAGTCATGCTGCAGGGCGCGACGATGGGCACCTACTATCGCGTACGCGCGGTCGCGGACTCTGGTGACCGCGAAACGATTCGGGCTCTGGTCCAGCAACGGTTGGATGCGGTTGACCGCAGGATGTCGACCTACCGGGACGACTCGGAGATCTCGCGCTTCAATCGGCTCGTGGCCGAAGAGTCGATAGTCGTTTCCGAGGAGACGTGGCAGGTACTCGAACTAGCCTGGAGGGTGCGGGAAGAGAGCGGGGGCGCCTTCGACCCCACCATCGGTCCCCTTGTCGACGCCTGGGGTTTCGGAGCGCCGGGACGCGAGGCGGAGCCAGCTCCAGTGGCTGATGATCGTCTGGCCGAGTTGAGAAAGGCGATTGGCGCCATCGAGCTGACATCTGGGGACCGGCGAGTGCTCAAGCTCCAGGACGAAGCGGCTCTCGACCTGTCAGCAATAGCTAAGGGATGGGCCACGGACCGAGTTTCCGAAGCGCTCACGGAAGCCGGCTACGCCGGTCACCTGGTTGAGGTCGGCGGCGAGGTCCGCACGTCCGGGCACAGTCCTGCGAACGACCCGTGGCGCATCGCGATCGAGCGGCCGCCTGTTCGAGTACCCGAGCCCGGGCCATCCGCCCCAGCAGCCGCAACGGAGGACGCCACCCAGCCGGGCCTGCAGAAGGTCCTCCCCTTCACCGACGGATCCTTGGCGACCTCCGGCGACTACCGGAACTACTGGGAACGCGACGGCGTGCGCTACTCCCATACGATCGACCCCCGCACCGGCCGGCCGGTTGAACACGCCCTCGCCTCTGCGAGCGTGGTCCACACAAGCTGCGCCGCCGCTGATGGCTACGCCACCGCCCTGATGGTCCTCGGCCCCGAGGACGGCCTGGAGTGGGCGGACGAGAACGACATCGCCGCCCTGCTCCTTGTCTACAGGGAGGACTCGCTGGAGGAACTCACGAGCCGGGCTTTCCGCAACCGGTTCGGACCCGCCGACTAGCGGCCAGCCCCACGACGTCCAGCCGGTCCGGCGGGTGCCTCGCCAGCCCCGCGCCGGTAGACTGGCCTGTGAGTCATGGCGGTCCTGTTTCTTTCGATCACTGTCATCGCCGCCTCGGTGATCCTCATGGCGGTCGGCGTGCTGCTGAGCGGGCGCTGCCTGCGGGGTTCCTGCGGGGGTCCCGATGTGCTCGGGCCCGATGGTGAGCCGCTGAGTTGCTCCAACTGCCCGCTGCGCCGTGCGCGGGAGGAGACCTGATCGTCACCGAGGGCGCCACCGAGCGCCCGATCCAGATCACTCACCACGGCGAGACGCAGCCGTTCTCCCGCGGGTTGCTCGCGCGCAGCCTCTACGCCGCCGGACTCGACTTCGACCGGGCCTACCGTCGGGTGGAGCAACTGCAGCGACAGTTGCAGCACGAAGGCACGACCAGCCTCGAGAAGCGGCGTCTCGTACGGCGGATCGCCGACTTTCTGGACACGGAAGAGGGCTCGGACACCGCCGGTCGCTACCGGCTGATCCGCCGCCTGCGGCGGCTGCCCAAACCCCTGATCCTCTACATCGGCGGCGCCGGCGGCACAGGGAAATCGACGCTGGCCCTCGACCTGGCGCCGCAACTCCGCATCTACCGGATCAACGCCACCGACACCGTGCGTCAGGTCATGCGGATGGTGTTCGCGCCGGCGATTCTGCCGGCGCTTCACGTCTCGAGCTACGAGGCGGCAACGGACCCTCCCGCCGAACTTGCCGCGGGAGCCGCGAATCCACAACTCGCCACGCTCGAAGAGCAGGCGACCAGGGTATGCGTCGGCGTGCGGGCCGTGGTCGAACGGGCGATCGCCGAGAACATCAGCCTCGTGGTCGAGGGGGTCCACCTCTTGCCGGGACTGGTTCCCTTCACCGACCTGGAGGGAGAGGCGTACCAGTTCTTCGTCATTCTCTCCACCCCGGACGAGGAGGTTCATCGGAGTCACTTTCTGGCTCGCGAGACCTTCGACGGCCGGAAGTCGAGCCGGCACCTGGATCACTTCACAGTGATTCGCGAACAGCAGGACCGCCTCCTGCACCTGGCCGGAGAGGCTGACATCCCCATCCTGGACACGACGGACCGCGAGCAATCGCTCTCGGCGGCCATCGCCCTGCTCGGACAGAGCCTCTCCCAGCGACTGCCCTGGCTGACCCAGGCGTCGGTCGAGTCGCTCGGCGAACGGCGCACCCCGGCTCTGCTCCTGGTGATCGACGGACTGCCCGACCGGCCCCTGCGCTCGCTCGGTGCACGGACGCCCCTCGAGGCCGCTCGCACGCGGACTCTCGACCGGCTGGCCAGGGAGGGCGTCTGCGGTCTGGCCGACCCGGTGGCGCCCGGCGTCGTTCCGGATACGGCCTCGGGCAATCTCGCCCTGTTCGCCCAGTCCCCGCGGGTGATGACCCGGGGACCGATCGAGGCGCTCGGCGCCGGCCTCAAACTGAAGGCGGGCACGATCGCCATTCGGGGCAACTTCGCCACCCTCGATGAGCGCGGCAGCGTCGTCGACCGCCGCGCCGGCCGCATCCGCGAGGACGCGAAGAAGCTGGCGAAGGCGATCGACAAGCTGGACCTCCCCGCTTCCGATCGGGTCAAGGTGCGCGTGCGGGCGACGACCGAGCATCGGCTCGCGATCACGCTGCGCGGAGCAGGGTTGACCTCGGCCATCCAGGGCTCCGACCCGGGCGAGGGGGCGCCGTCCGGGCCGCCCCTGGCGCCGCGCCCCCTCGATCCCAACGACGACAGCGCCGAGCGAACCGCCCGTGTCCTCGCCCTGTTCGAGCAGGAGGCCCGACGGGTTCTGGCCCGGCACCCGGTGAACGAGAAACGCCGCAAGAACGGCAAGCTGGCGGCCAATGCCGTCCTCACCCGCGGCGTCGGCCGGCTCCACCGCCTGCTTCCCCTGGAACCCGGCGGGTTGCCGCTCGAAGCCGCCTGCGTCGGCGGCGACCGGACCGTGATGGGTATTGCCTCGGCGCTCGGCGCATCCGTGATCCGCCGCCGCGGCATGACCGCGAACGTGGACACGGACCTCTCGCTCAAGTTCGACTGCGCCCTGGAGGCGCTCGAGGGGCACGACCTGGTGATGGTCCACGTCAAGGGCGCCGACATCGCCGCCCACGACCGCCGCCCCGATCTGAAGGTCGCCTTCCTGGAACGGCTTGACCGCGAACTGGGGACCCTGCTCGACCGCCTCGACCAACCCGTCCGGGTCGCCGTGACGGCCGACCATGCCACCCTGTCCGAACTGGGCGCGCATGGCGCGGATCCCGTGCCGGTGCTGATCTGGGGGGAGGGGATCGCGCCGGACGACGTGACCAGCTACGGCGAGCGCGCCGCGGGAACCGGCCGGTTGAGCCGTTTCCCGCTCCAGCTCCTGATCGAGCGCCTCTTCGAGCAGTACGGCGGCGAGGCGCCCTGAGTGGCGAAGAAGATCGAACGCGCGGTCCAGCGCCGCGCCGATCTGGCGGGCGGCCGCGGCTTCGCCTGCGTGGCGCTCGACCGGCCGGCCGATCCCGTGAACGTCGGCCACGTGCTGCGGGCGGCGCTCTGCTTCCAGGCCCGCATGATCATCCTGGGCCAGCCGTCGGAACACATCGACGTCCTGCGGCTGCCGACGGATCCGACCCTCGCCTACCGGCATGTACCGGTGATCGAGGTTGAGGATCTGCTCGAGGCGGTTCCTCGCGACTCGGCCCTGGTCGCGGTCGAGATCGTTCCGGACGCGATCGCGCTGCCCGATTTCGTCCACCCCGAGCGGGCCTGCTACGTGTTCGGTCCCGAGAGCGGTTCGGTTTCCGAACGCATCCTGGAGCAGAGCGACCACCGCCTTCGCGTGCCCACCGCGGTGTCGCTGAACCTCGGCATGACGGTCGGCGTCGTGCTCTACGATCGCTGCGCCGACCGCTGGCGCGGGAATCGCGAATGAGTCAGCTCTCGCGCGGCGACGTCGCCGGCTCGGCGAAGAGAGAGAGCAGGGGAAGTCCGAGCCGCTCGCGCACCAGGCGGCGCACAAGGCGCTGACGAAGATCCGGGAGCCTGCTCTCGTCCACTCGCCCCGCCGTCCGCCCCAACGCTTCGTCTGCGGCCGCCAGGACAGCCTCGCGGTCCGCCGTTGCAAGCGAGTCGAACGCCTGTCCGACCAGCTCGAGATCCAACGCTGCCAGCCTCGCCTCGACCTCCGGCGCCGCCCCGTCCAGCGTCAGGAGCCTGCGTCTCGTGGCGTCGACTCCCTGAAGCGAGGAGGGCAGAGCTGCCGCGAGGGCCGCCAGCTTCCCTGGCACATCGATGGTCGATGGCCGGCGACGAACCGGCGGCGCCGGTCCCAGCTCCCGATACACGGCCCACGCCTTCTCCACCGCCGGCCGGCAGTAGCGCAGACTGCTCACGCGCCGCTTTGGCGCGTCCGGCGCCGCGGCCGCCCGTTCGGCCCGCCGCGCGAACACTTCGCGGATGCTCTCGAGAACCAGGTCAAGCGGTACGCCATCCCGCCGCCACTTTCGCGCAAGCCGCCAGTCCGCCGGACTCAGCAGCAGGGGCGCTCCCCGCAGCCTGATGAACTCCTCCTCGATCACATCAAAGTAGCCGCAGTGGCTACGCTCGTTCTGACTCGACTTGCCCATCTTCCAAGCTCCGGCCGGTCGATCCTGGTCGTATCGAGGCCCTTGCCGGGTTGCCGAGAGTGCGGCACGGGCCTAGCCCTAGCGACCGATCGCCGAGGCGCTAGCGCCTCGGCGTCGGTGCTTTCGCACTGGCTGCGCGCTCTTCTACGCTACCCGTCGAGCGACCGGTCACCAGTCGGTACGACAGTTTACGCGACATCGGACAGGTCACACTACACCAATGAGTTAGCAGCCGTCTGAGTCGGCTGTGGCGGGGCGGGTGCGTTGCTGCGGAACCTCCAAGCGCTGATCGTCATTGACCTTAGCCAAATGGATCAGCGAGGCACTGTTCCAGGACCAGAGCGGCGGCTTGGTACTCATCCATCGCGGCCATGCACGCGAGAAAGTCAAACGTGTCAAAAGCGCATGCGGTGTCAACTCTGTCGCTTGCATCGCCGAGCCGTTTCTTCTCCGGGGCACAGAGGTCAACTGCCCAAACTCCATTGACGCACTCGTAGGACGGGTTCGGGTGAACATCGCCCAGCGAGCAGGGAGTCCCAAGCCCACCCCCGAATTGAGCGAAACTGACTAGCGGAGTTGAAGAATCGTAGAGCGCGAACCCTGCAGGAGGGGGAATCAACTCTCTGCCGCGACGTCGTACAGCGTCCTCGTATTCTCGTCGCGACTTCTCGATGCTGTCAAAGATCTCTTGCCGCTTATCGAGAACGTGTCTCAAGGTCCTGTAGAAGATGTAAGCGTCTCCATCGCTGGCTTCCGCGACCATTTCTTCTAGAAGCTCGCGCGCTTCTAGCATTTTCACGGCCGAGGGTGCTCCTGTTGGGCGGCCGTCGTCCCCCCGAAGTTCCTCTACACGCTCGCGGGCTTCATTCAGCATCCCCCGGGCCTCTTCTCGGGCCGAGTCCGATTCGCCGGGTGCTTGGGCGGTCGCTATTCCAGCGGCAGCGACGGTCAACAGCGGAGCCAAGGCGAGGGCGATTCGACTCATGACGGTCTCCCCAAGTTGGTTGAAGACCGACTCTAGCATGGGCATCGTGGACCCCTGCCCGTTGCTCTCAGTCATCTTCGCGTCGTTGATCCAGACGGTCTCGGGCAAGGGTGGGTGCGAAGTCTGCCCGCCAACGAATCGGCCCGGGAAGCCCAAGTGGTGCTTGAGCGTCTTGAACTACGCCTCCGATTCAGGGATCGTCGGCGGCGACCTTTGGGGCTACCTGCGGATCGCGTGAGTCCGAGCCAGGCAAGCACAAGCGCAGTACCTGAGAAGTCATCGGCAATCCGGATGCTCGCGCAGGGCCCGCTCGAAGAAGACCCGGCCTTGGACCGGATCGTCGAAGAACTGGGTCAGGCCGAACTCGGCGTGGTAGATCGAGATGTCGTAGCGGATGCCCCGCCGCCGGTCGCCGGGTCGTGGCGGCACGCCGCAGCGCCGGCAGCGGTCCACACCGATGCTGCCGACACCGCCGACGCTGCCTCGGGCCCGAAGACGAGTGGTTTCACGCCTCGATGACCTCGCCCGACGCGATCGTGCGCAGGCCGGCCGGCGTCTCGAGCCGGAAGCGTCCGCCGTCGTCGAAGCCGGCGAAGCGGCCCGAAACCGTCTCGCCGCCGATCCGGCAGCTCACTTCGTCGCCCTCGCGATGGACGGTGCAGCCACGGTAGGAATCCAGCGTGTACCCCACATCTCCCGCACGACCCAGCTCGCGTTCCAGCGAACTCGCGAGGCGTGCGACGACGGCCGCCCGTGAGGGTGGCCTCCCGGTTTCGAGCGTGATCGATGTCGATGCCGGCGTCGGCAGTTCGCCAGCCGTGCCGAAGTCGTAATTCACGCCGAAACCGACCACCGCCACTGTCTCGCCCCCGCTGCCGACCACCGTCTCGATCAGGACGCCGGCGATCTTGCGGCCGTCGACGAGCACGTCGTTCGGCCACTTCAGGCCCGCTCGGCCGTTGACGAAGTCCGTCAGCGCACGGCAGACGCCGATGCCGGCCAGAAGCGGCAGCGACCCGAGTTGGTCCTCCAGGGGGCCCGCTCCCGCGATCGGCAGCGGCTGCAGCCAGGTGCAGTAGAGACCGCGTCCCGCCGTGCTGACCCACGAGCGGCCCTGTCGACCCCGGCCCGCCGTCTGTTCGAAGGCCACGACCAGGGCCGCCTGCGGCGGCGACTCCTCCTCGAAGAACCGCTCCGCGAGGGTCTTGACGAAGCGGTTCGTCGAATCGACCGTATCGATCAGCACGAGGTTGCCCGGCAGGCGCGGCGACCAGGCCAGCAGTTCCCCGGTGAACTGGTCGAATGCCTCGAAGCGGTCCGCCATAGGGGCGCGAAGGCTAGCAGCGTTCGCAGCCGTCAGGCTGCGCTGTCGCGCAGGGAACAGTAGTTCCATGCAAGCGTGCGCCGTAGAACGCAGCGGAGCGAGTTCCTGGGCGCACGCCGCTAGCGACGTGGGGGCTGGGGCCAAACACGGAGTCCGCGACGGATTTGGCGGCTCTAGCAGCCGAGCGCCTCGGACACGCGTTGCCGACGCTCCTCGAGCTCGGCAAGGCGCGCGCGGTTGCCCTCGACGACGTGGGCCGGCGCCTTCTCGAGAAACCCGGTGTTCGAGAGTCGGCCCCGGGCGCCGGCAATCTCGGCATCGATCTTCCGCAGGTCCCTGGCGAGCTTCTCGCGCTCGGACTCGCTCATTGCCGGCGCCTCGACCTCGAACGCGAGATTCACGCCCCCGGCGCGGTCCCGGACGGACCCGGCCGGACCCCTGCCGGTTGCGACCTGCCCAACACCGGCGACCGCTCCAAGCAGGGATGCCTGGTCGACGACGAAGGAGATCTGGTCCCGGTCGCCGTCCTCGACGAAGACCGACATCTGCACGGCCGCGCCGAGGTTCCGCTCGCGGCGGAGACTCCGGGCCGCCTGAACCACGGCGACCACGACGTCCATGCCCCGCTCGACCTCGTCCGAGACGAGGTCGTCGTCTCCTAGCGGGTAGGCCTGAAGCGCGATGCTCTCCGGCTCTCCGGAGTCCGTAGCCGCGGCTCGCGGCAGACGCTGCCAGAGCTCCTCCGTCAGGTGCGGCATCACCGGATGCAGCAACCGCAGGCTCGATTCGATCGCGAACAGGACGGTCTCGGCGACCAGCGGCCTCGGCGCCCTGCCCGCGAGGGCGGGCTTCGAGAACTCGATGTACCAGTCGCAGAGCTCGTGCCAGAAGAAGTGGTAGAGCGCGTTGCAGGCACGGTCGAAGCGAAACTCCTCCAGGGCCTCGTTGACCGCGGCTGCGGTGGCCGAGAGCCGGGACAGGATCCATCGTTCGGGCGCCGCCAGATCGTCGCCGAGCAACTCGGCGGCCGATCCGGGCACGCTCGCTCCCTCGGTGCGCGCCAGCGCGAACCGGACCGCGTTCCAGATCTTGTTGCCGAAGGCGCGGTAACCGGCCATGCGCTCGAGGTCGAGCGGAATGTCGCGTCCCGGGACGTCCAGCACCGCCAGCGTGAAGCGCATCGCGTCGGCCCCGTACTCCTCGACGAGGTCCATCGGATCGACCGTGTTGCCCTTCGTCTTCGACATCTTCTCGCCCCGCGCGTCCCGGACCAGACCGGTCAGATGGACGGCGCGGAACGGCACGTCGCCGTGGAAGTGCTGCGAGAGCATGACCATCCGGGCGACCCAGAAGAACAGGATGTCGAAGCCCGTGATCAGGACGTCCGTCGGGTACCAGGTGCGCAGGTCCGGCGCGTCCCGATCGGGCCAGCCGAGGGTTGAGATCGGCCACAGCCCGGACGAAAACCAGGTGTCCAGCACGTCGGCGTCGCGGGTCAGTTCGTCCGTGCCGGCCAGTTTCTCGGCCTCCCGGCGGTCCATCGCGACGTAGCAGGTCCCGTCGCGGTCGTACCAGGCCGGAATGCGGTGTCCCCACCAGAGCTGACGCGAGATGACCCACGGCCGGATGTTGCGAAGCCAGTGTTCCCAGGTCTTGTCCCAGCTGTCGGGGATCAGCTCGAGTCGCCCGTCCTCGACGGCGGCGAGCGCCTCCTTCGCCATGCCCGAAACGTCAGCGAACCACTGCGGAGACAGCATCGGCTCGATCGGTTCCCCGCTCCGCTGCGAGTGGCCGACGCTGTGGACGTGCCGCTCCGTCCCGACCAGGCGTCCCTCCGCTTCGAGCCGTTCGACGACCCGTCGCCGGGCTTCCAGGCGGTCCAGGCCCTCGAAGTCGGCGCCGGCCTCGGCCGTCATCCGCCCGTCCAGGCCGATCACGCGCACACCCGGGAGATCGTGCCTGCGCGCGATCTCGTAGTCGTTCGGGTCGTGGAACGGCGTGACCTTGACCAGTCCGGTGCCGAACTCCGGGTCGACGTACTCGTCGGCGACCAGGCGCAGGCGCCGTCCCAGGATCGGGAGTCGCGCGAAGCGGTTCCCGAGTTGGCGATACCGCTCGTCGTCCGGATGGAAGGCGACCGCGGTATCGCCCAGCATCGTCTCCGGGCGCGTCGTCGCGACGATCAACGGTTCTTCGCCGGCGCCACCGCCGCCTTGCTCCGGCTCCAGGGGATACGCAAGGTGGTAGAGCTTGCCCTCGACCTCCCGGTTCTCCACTTCCAGGTCCGACACCGCCGTCTGCAGGACCGGCGACCAGTTGACCATGTGCTCGCCGCGGTAGATCAGGCCCTCGCGGTACAGCTCGACGAAGGCGGTCCGCACGGCGTGGGCGAGGCCGTCGTCCAGGGTGAACCGCTCTCGAGACCAGTCGCAGGAGGCCCCCAGGCGCTGCAACTGGCCCCGGATGTTCGAGTGGTACTCATCCTTCCAACGCCACACGCGCTCGACGAACTTCTCGCGGCCGAGTTCGATCCGGCCCGATCCCTGCTGCTCCAGGTGTCGCTCAACCATGAGCTGGGTCGCGATACCGGCGTGGTCGGTGCCGGGAAGCCAGAGGGCGTTGTCGCCCCGCATCCGCCGCCAGCGGGTCACCAGGTCCTGGAGCGTGCTCTGCAGCGCGTGCCCGATGTGCAGCCTGCCGGTCACGTTCGGCGGCGGGATCAGGATGCAGTAGGGAGACGCTCCCTTTCGCTCCGGATCCTCCTTGCAGCGGAACAGATCCCGCTCCGCCCACCACGCCTGCCACTTGCCCTCGTAGGACGCCGGGTCGAAGCGCTTCTTCACGGCGGCCCGAGCCGGCGGTTCAGGTACTCGATGATCTCGGCGGTGCTCGAGCCCGGGGGAAAGACCTCGTCCACGCCGGCCGCCCTGAGACCCTCGATGTCCCGCTCCGGCACGATGCCGCCCGCGAACACCAGGACGTCATCCGCCTCCGCCGCCTGGAGCCCCTCGACGACTTCGGGGAGCAGGGTGTTGTGGGCGCCGGAAAGGATGGACAGACCGACGGCCCGGACATCCTCCTGCACGGCCGCGGCGACGATCTGCTCCGGCGTCTTGCGCAAACCGGTGTAGATCACCTCGAAGCCGGCATCCCGCAACGCCCGGGCAACGACCTTCGCGCCCCGATCGTGGCCGTCGAGCCCGGGCTTGGCGACCAGAATCCGATGCGGGATCAGAGCGCCGGGGCGCGCCGCGCTCACGCGGGTTCCTCCCGCCGCAGGCCGTGCTGGTCCATCTTCTTGTACAGGTTACTTCGCGGCGTTCCGATCGCCTTGGCGGTCCGGGTCACGTTCCAGCCATGTTCCTCGAGTTTCTTCGCCAGGTACAGCCGTTCCGCGGTCTCCCTGAACTCCCGCAGCGTCGAGACCGCGAGAATAGCCTCCGACAACTCCCCGCGCTCCGGGCCGGCGAGCCGGAGCACGTCTTCGCGATCCACCTTGTCGCCGGGCGTAAGAATGAGCAGACGCTCCACCAGGTTCTTCAGCTCGCGCACGTTGCCGCGCCAGGGCATCGCCTGCAGTTGCCGTGTCGCCGCGCCTGTCAGGGCCTTGGGCCGGTAGTTGTTCTCCGCCGCGAAGCGCTCGATGAAGTGATCGACCAGGAGCGGCAGGTCCTCCAGGCGCTCCCGCAGAGGCGGCGCGTGAACCGGGACCACGTTGAGCCGGTAGAAGAGGTCCTCGCGGAAGCGGCCCTCCTCGATCTCGGCCAGCAGATCCCGATGGGTCGCCGCCAACACCCGGGCATCGACGGTGACCATGGTGCGGGCGCCGACCGGCTCGATCTCACCGCTCTGCAGCGCCCGCAGCACCTTCGCCTGGGTGCGGGCGGACATGTCCCCCACCTCGTCCAGGAAGATCGTGCCACCGTCCGCGGCCGTGAACTTGCCGATCTGGCGGCGCACGGCGCCGGTGAACGCGCCCCTCTCGTGGCCGAACAGCTCGGACTCGATCAGCTCGTCCGGAATCGCGGCGCAGTTGACCTGCACGAGCGGCATGTCGCTGCGCGGGCTGCCGGCGTGAATGGCGCGCGCCACGAGTTCCTTGCCGACGCCGCTCTCGCCGGTGATCAGCACAGTGGCCGGAGTCGGCGCGGCCCGCTCGATCACGGCCCGGAGTTCCCGCATCGCGGCGGACTCGCCCACCAACTCGAACGGCGCCCCCCGGAGCAGCCGGTTCTCGTCCTCGAGCCGCTGGCGCTCGACGGCGTTTCGGAGCGCCAGGAGCACCCGATCCTGTTCGAGCGGTTTCTCCAGGAAGTCGTAGGCCCCCAACCGGGTCGCTTCGACCGCGGCGGCGATGTCGCCGTGACCGCTGATCATCACGACCGGCATGTCGTGGCCGAGTTCCCGGAGGCGCGAAAGCGTGGCCAGGCCGTCCATCTCGGGCATCTTGATGTCCAGCAGAACGGCTGCCGGGGGCCTGGTCATCACCCGCCGCAGCGCTTCCCTGCCGGTCGACGCCTCCTCGACCCGGAAGCGCTCGAACTCGAGGATCATCCGCAGCGAGCTTCGGATCGACTCCTCGTCATCGACCACGAGCACCCGAGGGGCCATGTGCGTCAGGGGACTTCGATGACCGAGAAGAACCGCCGGCCGCCGGGAATCACCGCCTCCACCCGGATCAGGTCTCCGGTCTCGAGATCGGCCGTCGCCGCCCTCAGGTCGTCCAGATCGCGAATCTCGGCATCCTCGATCCCGGTGATCACGACGCCGGCCTGGAATCCCTTCTCGGCGAAGACGCTGCGGGCCGAGACATCCGAGACGTAGACGCCCCGCTGCCCCCGGTCGAGGTCCGCGCGCTCGCGGAGATTCGCGGTCAGCGGCCGCAACTCGAGACCGAGCCACTCCATGCCTTCGCCGCGCGCCGGGGCCGGTCTCGCGGAGCTGCTCTCGGCAACCTGCAGCGGACGTTCCTCCAGCAGAACATCGAGTGCGATCCGCCGGGTGTCGCGGAGGACCTCCAGTTCGACGCTCTCGCCGGGCGGCAGCGCCGCGACGTAGTCGATCAGGTCGCGGGTGGCCACGACATCGTGGTCGTCGACGCGCAGGATCACGTCTCCGGATTCGACTCCTGCCTTCTCCGCGGGCGTCTCCTCCATCACCTGCTCCACGAAGGCGCCATGCGGTTCGTCCAGCTCGTAGTAGCGGGCTTCGATGTGTTCCAGATCGCGGATCTGCACGCCGAGGTAGCCGCGCCGGACCCTGCCCTCGTCGCGCAACTGCGGGAGGACTCCCTCGAGCACGTCCACCGGCACGGCGAAGCCGATGTTCTCGGCCCACGCCATCGCGGTGGCGATGCCGACGACCTCGCCGGCGGTGTTGACGAGCGGACCTCCGGAGTTGCCCCGGTTGATCGCGGCGTCGGTCTGAATGTAGTTCGCAAAGCTCGTGGGTCCGTCCTCGATGGCGAAGGAGCGACCCTTGGCGCTGACGACTCCCACGGTCACGGACGCCTCGAAGCTCAAGGGGCTGCCGATCGCCATGATCCAGTCACCGACCCTCAGCTCCTCCGAGTCTCCGAGGGGCAGAAAGGGCAGGTCCTCGTCCGCGTCGATCTTGATCAGGGCCAGGTCGGTTTCCCGGTCGCGGCCCCGGACCTCGGCCTCGTACTCGCGACCGTCGAGACGGACCGTGATGTCGTCCGCCTCGTCGATCACGTGATTGTTCGTCACGATCCAGCCATCGGCGGAGATCAGGAAACCGCTGCCGGCGCCCTGGAGCCGCTGTTCGTCCGGCTCCGCCTGGCCTTCCGGCTGGCGCTGGAACGGGTTGCGCCGGAAGAAGAAACCGGGGCCGGAACTCTCTTCGATCCGCGCGACTTCGACCGTGACCACGGCCGGCAGCACGGATTCCGCCAGATCGGCAAAGCTCTCGATCGACGTCCTGGCGTGACCTTCGACCCGCCTCGCCTGTTCGCTGCGGGAGTCTTCCTCCAGGGCCGCTGCATTCCGGCCGGCCTCTTCCGCCCGCGTCGGTTCGGTGAGATTCAGGCCACCCGCGATGATCATGCCGAACACCAGGGCGCCGAACACCATCAGGGCGGTAAGGAGGATCTGCTTCTTCGTATTCATCGTCAGGAGTACCTCGTTCGATAGGGAGAGCATACAACCGTACCGGCCTCTCGCTGCCGAGGTGCAGCGGCCGGCCACCTCTCTCGTGTGCAATCCACCTGCCAACGTTGCGGTTGCCCCGCCCCAACCATCGGTTGTATAGTGAAGGTCCAACTGCCGGCGCGCTCCCCTCCCGGGAGGCGAATCCGCCGAAAACCGGCAGGCGGCTGCTGAGAGTGGGTGCTTCGGCCCGCTCTCTTTTGTTTAGGGACCACTATGGGAACCGCCATCGATTCCGACTTCCGAAGGCGCCTCGAGCGTCTCGCGGCAAGCCACTCTTGCGAGTTGCTCGACGCCAGGTTTCGGGGCAACAGCCTGCGTCTCGTGATCGATCATGCCGACGGCGTCACGCACGAGCACTGCGCCGACGTTTCCAGGGAGGCGTCCGTCCTCCTGGACGCCGAGGACTTCGGCCCCGCCTCCGGCTACGTGCTGGAGGTCAGCTCGCCGGGACTCGACCGGGAACTCTACGCCGCAAGCGACTACGAGCGCTTCCGCGGACGGCGGGCCAAGATCACCTTGACCGATGCCGCGAGCGGAAGCCGGCGCACGGTACGGGGTCTCCTGGAAGGTCTGAGCGCCGAAGCCTCCGGGGTCGCGCTGATCTTGGAGGACGACAGCGGCGCGACCGTACCCTTGACCATCGACAGCATTCACAAGGCCAGACTCCTGGTCGAACTCTGACTCCGGGGAATCCGACAATGGCTCCGCCACACACTCCCGAAGTGAACATCAACGAGGTCCTCAGGCAGGTCGCCCACGAGAAGGACATCGATCTCGACCGGTGGATCGTCGCCCTCGAGGATGCGGTGGCCTCCGCGGCCAAGAAGCAGCACCACATCAAGGAGCCCGTGCGCTCCTACATGGACCGCGAAACCGGCCAGTTCAGCGCGTTCAGCTACCGCGTGGTCGTGGACGAGGTGGAAGACCCGTTCGCCGAATGGACTCTCGAAGAGGCGCGCGAGCACAAGGAGGACGCCGAGATCGGCGAGGAGATCGAGTTCCCGATCTCCACCCAGGGGCTGGGCAGGATCGCCGCCCAGTCCGCGAAGCAGGTGCTCTACCAGCGGGTCCGGGAAGCCGAGCGGGAGAAGATCTTCGGCGAGTTCGAGAACCGCGTCGGCGAGGTGGTCAACGGCACCGTGAGACGCTTTGAACGCGGCGACATCATCGTCGACCTCGGCCGCACCGAGGCGATCGTCCCCCGCAGCGAACAGTCCCGCCACGAGCGCTACAGTCAGGGCGAGCGGATCCGGGGCGTGATCGTCGAGGTGCACAAGCAGCCCAAGGGACCGCAGATCGTGATGTCCCGGACCGATCCCCGCCTGCTGGTCAAGCTGTTCGAGATGGAGGTGCCGGAGATCTACGACGGCACCGTGGTCATCAAGACGGCGGTGCGCGCCCCCGGGGAACGCGCCAAAGTGGCCGTCCTGAGCCGGGAACGCGACGTGGACCCGGTCGGCGCCTGCGTCGGCATGAAGGGGTCGCGCGTGCAGTCGATCATTCGTGAGCTCCGGGGCGAGAAGATCGACATCATCGAGTACTCGGAGGACCAGGTCACCTTCGCGCAGAGCGCGCTGGCGCCGGCGCGCATCACCCGCGTCTCGGTGACCCACGAGGGCGCGACGCCGCACCTCGACGTCATCGTCGAGGACGAGCAGCTTTCGCTGGCGATCGGCAAGCGCGGCCAGAACGTGCGCCTCGCCAGTGAACTCATCGGCGCCCGGATCGACATCAAGAGCGAAACGGACGTCAAGGACGAGGTCGCCGACGCCCTGGCGAAGATGCTGAACGTCGACCGCGGCGCGGACGAACTCGATCTCACCGAGATCCCGGGTGTCAACGACGGACTGGCGGTCGCACTCGCGGAAGCAGGCTTCGACGGGCTCGACACCCTGGAGACCGCCGGCCTGGAAGCCCTGACCATGGTTCCAGGCGTCGACGCGGCGCTGGCCGCGTCGATCCTCGAATGGGCCGCCGAACGCTCCGAGTCGGCCGACACAATCGAAGCGGCGACGGAGGGCGACGGCCCCGCGATGGATGAAGACGACTTCATGGCAGCTCTCAACCGCGTCTTCGAGGAAGAGGCCGGAGGCGCGGACGAAGGCGACGACAAGGACACGGGGGACGGCGCGGCCTAGGGGCGCCTGAGCCGACACGACGCAAGGGGAACCGAGGACTCCATGGCAAAAATCCGGCTCCAGGACCTGGCCAAGCGGATGAACGTGGCCGAACAGGACCTGCTGTTCAAGTTCCGATCGATCGGTGTTCGCGTAGAGGGCGAAGACGCGATGATCGACACGGACATCATCAAGGCCCTGCTGGAAGGCAAGAAGATCGCCGGCCCCCAACGCGAGGTCATCCTGCGCGACCGCGCGGCGCCCCCCGCCGCGCCCCGTCGCCGTCCGATTTCGAGCCTCAGGCCTCCCACCGGGCCGATGCGGCCGAACCGGCGGCGGCAGGTCGTCCACAAGCACACGATCCGTACCTTGACGCCGACCGAATCGAAGCCGAAGCCTCCAACCCCCGAGGAGATCGCGGCCAAGGAGATCGCGGCCGAGGAAGCGGCCAGGGCCGCGCGCACGCCGACGCCGGAAAGCCGGGACGCGCCGGCGGCCACGCCCCAGGCCCCACCCACCCATGCCCCGGCAGCTCCGCCTGCCCAGGCGCCGGCAACGTCGCCGGGCCCGCCAACCGCGGCGACCGCGCCGCCCGCCCAGCCCGAAACGCCGCTGGAGACTCCGCCGCCGGCATCGCCCTCCGTCGATCTGCGCACCCGCCGTGAGCGGCAGCAGGAACGCGAGGCCGCGATGCCGGCCGAGGACGGCCCGCGCCGCACCCTGACCGTCTCCGACGGTCTGCAGGTCAGGGACCTGGCCGAGAAGATGGGAGTCAAGGTGAAGGATCTGCTCAAGGTGCTGTTCGAGCGCGGCATCATGGCGACCGTGAACCACGTCCTGGAGCCGGGTGTGGCGGTCGAGCTCGCCGAACAGATGGGCTTCGATGCCGTGATCGTCTCCTTCGAAGAGGAGATCCAGCTCGAGCAGGAAGAGGAACTGGAGGCCAGCGGGGACAGCTCGGAGGCTCTGTCACGGGTCGAGCGACCGCCGATCGTGACGATCATGGGTCACGTCGATCACGGCAAGACCTCCCTGCTCGACGCCATTCGCAAGTCCAGGCTCACCGAAGGTGAGTTCGGCGGCATCACGCAGCACATCGCGGCCTACCAGGTCGAACACGACGGCGGCCGCATCACCTTCCTGGACACCCCCGGCCACGAGGCCTTCACCCAGCTCCGGGCCCGGGGCGCCAAGGTGACCGACATCGTGGTCCTGGTCGTCGCGGCCGACGACGGCGTCATGCCGCAGACCGTCGAGGCCCTCGACCATGCGCGGTCCGCGTCGGTGCCGATCCTGGTCGCGATCAACAAGATCGACCGGCCGAACGCCAACGTCGACCGCGTCAAGCAGCAGTTGGCGGATCGCGACCTGGTGACCGAGGACTGGGGCGGCGACGTGATCGCGGTGCCGATCTCCGCGCTCAAGGGCGAAGGCATCGACGATCTACTCGAGATGCTCGCCCTGACCGCCGAGGTGGCCGAACTCCGGGCCAATCCGGAGCTGCAGGCCCAGGGCGTCGTGATCGAGGCGAGCAAGGAAACCGGTCGTGGCTCGGTGGCCACGGTTCTCGTTCAGAACGGCACCCTTCGCGTGGGCGACGTCTTCGTCTGCGGTTCCACCTGGGGCCGCGTCCGCTCCCTCATGAACGACATGGGCAAGCGGGTCAAGAAGGCTCCACCGTCCATGCCGGTGGAGGTGGCGGGCTTCAACGAGCTTCCGGACGCCGGCGATCCGTTCCAGGTGGCGGCCAAGGAAGCGAAAGCCCGCTCGATCGCCGAGTTCCGTCGTGAGGAGAAGCGCCGCAGCGAACTCGCCCCCAGCACGGGCGGCGTCTCCCTGGAGAGCCTCTTCGCGAGCCTCAAGGAGGGCGAGGTCAAGGAACTTCCCGTCGTGCTCAAGGCCGATGTCCAGGGCTCGGTCGAGGTGCTCCGGGACACGCTGCAGAAGGTCTCGACCGACAAGGTCAGGGTGCGCGTCATCCGCGCCGCCGTCGGCGCCGTCACCACGCACGACGTGCTCCTGGCATCGGCCGCGGGAGCGATCATCTACGGCTTCAACGTCCGGCCCGAGCGCAACGCCGCCGATCTCGCCGCCAAGGAGGACGTCGAGGTGCGGCTGCACACTGTCATCTACGAGCTGACGGAAGAGCTGCTCGCGGCGATGACCGGACTGCTGGAGCCGACCTACCGGGAGGTCTCCATGGGCCGGGCCGAGGTGCGCGAAATCTTCAAGGTGCCGAAGGTCGGCATGGTCGCCGGTTGCCATGTGGTCGCGGGAGTCATCCCACGCAGCGCGCAGATCCGGCTGGTACGCGACAACGTGGTCGTTCACGAGGGCCGCATCGGCTCCCTGCGCCGGTTCAAGGACGACACGGCCGAAGTGCGGAGCGGCTTCGACTGCGGTATCGGCATCGACCGCTTCCAGGACATCAAACCCGGCGATCTGATCGAGGCCTTCGACCACGAGGCCGTCGCGCCTACCCTCTGATCCCGTGAGATCGGTTTCCCAGGCCCGCGCACGCGATCTGCTGCGCCGGGAGTTGACCGACATTCTGCGACGCGAAGTCCAGGATCCCAGGGCGGCTCTCGCCAGTGTCGCCGATCTCACGTTGAGCGCGGATCGCAGTCACGCACGCATCTTCCTCTCGGTGCTCGGCGAGGAGGACGAACGCAGGACGGCGATCCGGGCGGTGCGCCGGGCGGCCGGCTTCATTCGCGGCCGCCTCGGACGGCGCCTCCGCCTGAGGCGAACGCCGGAACTCCACTTCGAGCTCTACCGCGGCGCCGAACACGCCGAGAGGATCGACCAGCTTCTGAGCGAACTGTGAACGCCCTCAAGACCACCCCCCCTACCGTCCCGGAGGAGTTCGTCGGCGCCATCCTGGCTGGCAGGAGCTTCCTGCTCTCGAGCCACGCCCACCCGGACGGTGACGCCATCGGTTCGGAGGTCGCTCTGGCGCGGATCCTCCACGCGACCGGACGATCAGCCACGATCTGGAATGTCGATCCGGCGCCGGCAACCTACGATGGCGTCATCGGGGACACCGCGATCCACGTCGGCAAGACGCCGCCGCCCGGCTTTCCCGAGGCGTTCGACTTCGCGGTAGCTCTCGAGTGCCCGGGGCTCGACCGCACCGGTCTCGAAGAGGCGCTCCGCCGGCTGGAGGTCCTGAACATGGACCATCACCTGGGCAACCGCCTCTACGGCCTCGCCAACTGGGTCGACACCGAGGCGCCGGCCGTGGCCGAGATGGTGCTCCGCCTGGCGCATGCCCTCGACGTTCCGGTCGACCCGGCAACGGCCAACGCGCTCTATCTCGGGCTCTCGACCGACACCGGCAGCTTCCGGTTCTCGAACGCAACTCCGCGGGCCTTCGAAGCCGCTGCCGAACTCGTCCGGCGCGGCGCCCGTCCGGAGCAGATTGCCGGATGGCTCTACGAGTCCCAGCCGCCGGGCGCCGTGCGCCTGCTCGGGGAGGTGCTGGGAACGCTCAGGTTCCACTGCGACGAACGAATCGCCAGCGTCCGGCTGGAACTGCGGATGTTCGAACGCGCGGGCGCGTCGCCGGGCGACTCCGAGGGATTGATCGACTACCCGCGGTCGATTCGCGGCGTCGAGGCGGTGGCGCTGTTTCGGGAACGCCCCGAGGGAGACGTCAAGGTCTCGCTGCGCAGCCGCGGCGGGATCGACGTCGGCGCGATCGCCAGCCGGCGCGGCGGCGGCGGCCACAGGAACGCCGCCGGCTGCCTGATCGACACCGCGGCGGACGAAACCGCGGTGATCGCCGAACTGGCGGCCGCGGTCGAGGCGAACGGGGACAACCTCGCGCATGCCGCCGCGGCTTGTGAGGACGCAACATGACCCCGGGGCCCGGGCGACACGGACTGCTCCTGGTCGACAAGCGGCCGGGAGGCACTTCGCACGACGTCGTGCGGGCGGCGCGGCGTGCCCTCGCCGAGCGAAAGATCGGTCACTGCGGCACCCTCGACCCGAACGCGACCGGCCTGCTGCTGCTGACGGTCGGGCGCAGTACCCGGCTGACGCGGTTCCTGATCGGCGCACCCAAGGTCTACGAAGGCGAGATCCGTTTCGGCATCGCGACCGACACCTACGACGCGGCCGGCGAGGTGACCCTCGAAGCCAGTACCGCCGATCTGACGCACGAGCAGGTCGTCGAAGCGATGCGCCGCTTCGAAGGCCTGCAGCACCAGTTGCCGCCGCCCTACTCGGCGAAGAAGATCGGCGGCCGCAAGTACTACGAACTCGCCCGTCGCGGGCAGGAGTTCGAACGCGAGGGAAAGGACGTCGAGATCTTCCAGTTCGAGGCCACCGGCCAGCTCGGAGCCTCCTCCCCCGACCGGATCCCGTTCCGGCTGAGCTGTGCGGCGGGCGCCTACGCGCGTTCCCTCGCCCACGACGTGGGCGAGCAGCTCGGCTGCGGCGGGCATCTTGCGACCCTGCGCCGCCTTCGCATCGGCTCGTTCGAACTTGAAGGGGCCCTCGATTCCGGACGGCTCGAAGCAGTCCGGCGGGGCGACGAACCTCTTTCGGACGCCGACCTGGGAGTCGCATGGGTGCCGTTCGACGACATTCCGCTGCCCTTTCCCCGGGTCACGATGGACGCGACCCAGGAGCGCCGCATCGCGCACGGACAGTCCGTGCTCGCACCCGGGAGCGACGCCGAAGAGGGGGACTGGGTTCAGATGACGAACCACCGTGGCCGGTTCCTCGCCGTGGGCGCGGTAGCGGAGCGGATCGGCGACCGCGGACTCGCCGTCGTGCAGCCGAAGATCGTGTTCCACTGAGCCGCCAAACCGCTCGCAGGCTTGGAGTTCGGCCCCGGCGCCGGCTTCATGGACGACCAGGCCGGCCGTGCTACACTCCGCGCCGCGAAAGGACAGAGGAACCCGAAGGAACCGAAAGAAGGCAACACAGGAAACCAGCCAGAACGAAACAAGCAAGAGTCAGCGAGGAATCAGCGAGTGCCACAGACAGCCGAAGTGAAGGACCAGATCATCCGTGACTTCCGTCTCCACGAGACGGACACGGGTTCCCCTGAAGTCCAGGTCGCGCTCCTGACGAACCGCATCAAGGAACTCACCGAACACTTCAAGGTCCACAAGCACGACCATCATGGTCGGCGCGGCCTGTTGAAGCTGGTCGGGCGCCGCCGCCGGCTGCTCGGCTACCTCCGCAACCAGAGTTTCGAGCGCTACCGGACGACCATCGAGCGCCTCGGAATTCGCAGGTAGCCCCAGAGCCCGGAGCCGCCAGGCGGTTCCGCCTCTCCCCAACCGGCCGTTTCGCCGACCAGGTGAGTTCGGATCCAGCGACGGATCCGTTTGGCCGACGTGAGGCACCTGCCCGCCGCCAGAAGTCGCCGGGCGCAACCACAGAGCAAGGAAGACAAGAGAACAAGCAATGAAGTTCACCAAGGACATCCCGATCGGGACCTCCACCATGACCCTGGAATCCGGGCGCCTGGCCAAGCAGGCGAACGGTTCCTGCACCGTACAGCTCGGCGAGACGATCGTGCTGACCACCGCCTGCATGGCGCCGGACAGCAACCCGCGGGGCTTTCTGCCCCTGACCGTCGACTACCGCGAGTACACGTCGGCGGCCGGCCGCATCCCGGGCGGTTTCTTCAAGCGCGAAGGACGCCCCTCCGAGAAGGAGATCATCACCTGCCGCCTGACCGATCGGCCGCTCCGGCCGCTCTTCCCGCCGGGGTACTTCCACGAGACACAGATCATCTCCCTCGTCCTTTCGGCCGACCAGGAGAACGACCCCGACATTCTCGCGATCAACGGCGCGTCGACGGCGCTCGTGCTCTCCGACATTCCCTTCTACCACCCGGTGGGCGCGGTGCGTGTCGGGCTGATCGAGGACGAGATCGTGTTCAACCCCACCGGCGCCGAGCGGGACGTCTCGGACCTCGACCTGATCGTGGTCGGCACCGAAGAAGCGGTGACCATGGTCGAGGCCGGAGCCAACCAGCTCGATGAGAGCGTGGTCCTCGACTGCATCTTCGCCGGCCACCAGGAACTGCAGAAGGTCGTTCGCGCACAGCGGGATCTGTTCCGCGAGATGAACCTCGAGAAGCCCGACTGGAAGGCTCCGGAGGCCTACACGGCCGAGTTCCAGCAGGAGGTCGAAAGCGCCATCTGGGACGACTTCACGGCCGCGCTCAACACGCCCGCGAAGTTCGAGCGCCGCGATGCGGTGAAGGCCATAGTCGACGGCTTCATCGAGCAGCTTCCCGAGGAGGACGAGCGGCGCGCGCAGGTCGGCAAGATCGTCAGCGAACTCGAGGACAAGGCGCTCCGCGAGATCGTGATGAAGCAGGGCAAGCGCTTCGACAACCGCGCCCTCGACGAGATCCGGGCGCTCGACTGCGACACCGGACTCCTGCCCCGCGTCCACGGATCGGCGCTCTTCACCCGTGGCGAGACCCAGGCCCTCGCCTCGGTCACGCTCGGCACCCGCCGGGATGCGCAGATCATCGAGGAGTACGAAGGCGAGACCCATCAGAAGTTCCTCCTCCACTACAACTTTCCACCCTTCTCGGTGGGCGAGGTTCGCTTCCTGCGTGGTTCCAGCCGGCGCGAGATCGGCCACGGCGTTCTGGCCCGCCGCGCCCTGATCCCCGTGCTGCCGACCGAGGACGACTTTCCCTATACGGTCCGCGTGGTCTCGGAGATCCTGGAATCGAACGGTTCCTCGTCGATGGCGACCGTCTGCGCCGGTTCGCTGGCGCTGTTCGACGCAGGCGTCCCCATGCTCGCCCCGGTGGCGGGCGTGGCCATGGGCCTGGTCAAGGACGGCGAGGACTTCGCCGTCCTCAGCGACATCGCCGGCCAGGAGGACCACCACGGCGACATGGACTTCAAGGTCGCCGGCACCCGCGGCGGGATCACCGCCCTGCAGATGGACATCAAGATCACCGGCGTGACCCGCGAGATCATGGGCCAGGCGCTGACCCAGGCCAAGGCCGGCCGGCTGCACATCCTGGACCACATGGCCGCCGAGATCGGCGAGCCGCGGGAGGAGATGTCGGACTACGCCCCGCGCCTGCACGTGATGATGGTCGCCCGCGACCGGATTCGCGACGTGATCGGACCGGGCGGCAAGACGATCCGCGGCATCACCGAGGAGACCGGCTGCCAGATCGACATCGAGGACGACGGCCGTGTCGTCGTCGCCTCGCCGAACTCCACGGCGGCCGATCGGGCGATCGCGATGATCGAACGCCTGACCGAGGTGCCGGAGGTCGACAAGGTCTACACCGGCCAGGTGCGGCGGGTCGAGCCGTTCGGCGCGTTCGTCGAGATCCTCCCCGGCACGGACGGTTTGGTCCACATCAGCGAACTCGCCCCCTACCGGGTCGGCGAGATCGGCGACCTGGTCACCGAGGGTGACGAGATGACGGTCAAGGTGATCGACATCGATCCCTCGGGCAAGGTGCGGCTGTCGCGGAAGGCCGTGATCATGGATGCTCCCGACTTCGACCCCAAGGACTACGAAGGCATGGGCGTCCCGGCGCCCGCCGGCGGCGACCGCAGGGGCGGTCCCGGTGGACGCGGCGGTCGTGGCGGTCCCGGCGGCCGCGGTGGACGCGGCGGCCCGCGGGGACGCGGCGGCCGTGGTGGCCGAGGCCGCGGCCCACGGTCGGGCGGCGGCCGCGGTCCGCGCCGCGACTAGATCTGGCGGCGTCCGGTCGGCCGGCCGACACGGGCCAGCCGCTCAGTCGGCGGCGCGCAGGGCGGCTCGATAGACCGCCCGGAAGGGGACTTCCCTCTCCCGGGCGATCCGTCGTACGTCCTCGTACTCCGGCGCCGCTCCCAGCGAGCGGCCGCCGACCGCCGCCGTCTTGATCCGGACCTCGCCGAAGGGCGTCATGACCGGGACGACGCTCCGTTCGGCTTCCAGCCGGTCGACGACCGTCCGCCGGCAGCCCAGGGACCCGGTCTCGAGGAGCAGCCGCTCGGCGAGATCCGATGCCCGTTCGGGGCGGCAGATCACGGTGACGGCCACGCCCGGACGCGACTTCTTCATCTGCACCGGGGTGGCGAAGACATCGAGCGCTCCGGCTCCGAGCATCGTCTCCGCCGCGTAGCCGATCGCTTCGCCGGTCGCATCGTCCACCTGGCACTCCAGCACCGCGACGCGGCTCCACGGCGAGCCGGCCGTCACCCGGGTCGCCAGTTGGAGGCGCAGCGCGTTCGGCCGATCGGCGAGCTCCCTGCTGCCCAGCCCTACGCCCGTGTCCTCGATGCGGCGGGGGCTGTCGGCCGCCGACGGCTCGAAGGAATCCACGAACTCGCGCAGGATCGCGGCGCCGGTCGGCGTCGTCATCTCGCCCTCCACCCCGCCGGACCTGATCGGCATGCCTTGAAGCAGCAGGGCGGTCGCCGGCGCCGGCACGGGCATCACGCCGTGCCGCGTTTTCACCGTGCCGCTGCCCACCACCACGGTGGAACAGGACACCCTGGCCGGGGCAAAGTGCTCCAGCGCCAAGGCGGCACCGACCAGATCGACGATCGAGTCGTCGGCGCCGACTTCGTGGAAGTGCACGTCGTCCAGACCAACCCCGTGCACCGTCGCTTCCGCTTCCCCGAGGCAGCTGAAGAGCGCCGAGGCCCGTTCCCGCGTGCCCGCCCCGAGACCGCTCCGCTCGATCATGCGCAGGATCGTGGACAGGTTCCGATGCGAGGCGTCCGCGCCCCCGCGTCCTTCCACCGGCCGGCCACGGCGCAGCACGCTGAAGCGCATGCCCGCCAGCGACCCGCGTTTCGCCCGCCGCACCCGCAGCTCGATGCCGGGAAGAGCGAGCCGCTCCACCATCTCCTCGAGCAGGGCCACCGGCAGACCCAGGTCGAGGCAGGCGCCGAGAAACATGTCGCCCGAGATGCCGCTGGCACAGTCCACGTGGAGCAGGTCGGGGCCTCCAGCAGCCATCGGAGGCACCCTAGCAGCGTTCGCAGCGGGGTCGTTGCGCTGTCGCGCGTGGAACTGGCCGCACACTGGGTCCGCCGGCTGCCGCCAAGGGCGGCCAGAAAGACGCGCCGGCCGTCAGGCTGGCTCCGCCTGCGCGGCCCGGTTCCATACCAACTCCCGCCAGTGCAACCGGCTGCCGCTACAGGTATCCCCTTTCCCGCATCGAGACCCAGCGGCCGCCGCCGCCCAGAATCAGGTGATCGACAAGTTCGACTCCCACCGAGGCCCCCGCCCGCGCCAATCTGCGGGTGAAGGCGATGTCCTCCCGGCTCGGATCCGGATCCCCGCTGGGATGGTTGTGAAAGATCGCCGCCGCGGTGGCGCCCAGTCGCAGGGCCTCCTTCAGGATCACCCGCGGCTCGACCGAAGTGCGGTCGAGAGCCCCGACGAAGTGTTCCCGCTCACTGATCACGCGGCCCCGGACGTCCACGTAGATCGCGCCCATCACCTCCTGGTCGCGGCGCGCGTAACGCAGGTTCAGGTAGCGCGCCACGGCCACCACGTCGCCAAGGGGCCTCCTCTCCGGCAGCTGCGCCCGGGCCAGTCGCCGCGCGAGTTCGACCGCCGCCAGAACCGTGGCCGCCTTGGCGTCTCCGAGCCCCTTGCGGCGCAACGACGGCAGATCGTGTTCAACCAGCAGGGCGAGAGCCGGCAGGCCGCCGAGCCCGCGTCCCTCGTCGTAGAGCAGGTCGTAGGCGAGATCGAGCACCGAGCAGCCCCGGTGCCCGGTCCGCAGCAAAATCGCGATCAACTCGCAATCGGTCAAGACGCCCGCTCCGTGCGCCAGCAACCGCTCGCGCGGACGCTGCCCCGAAGGCATCTCCCGCAGGGTGCTGCGGAGCGGCTGGTCCTGTTCTGCCATCGCGAATCCTATGGACATCGACGGATTGGCCGTCGTCCAGTTCTCATCACCACGAGGGGCACGACTCCGCCTGTCCCTCCGGTTACAGTGTCCGCTCCGTGCCTCTGCCCGACGCCGACCTTCCGCCGTTCCTTACTTCCGAGGCCCTGCCGGGCGAAGCGTCCGTCGCCGTGCTGCCGGTGCCGTACGAACGCACGACCTCGTGGGGGCGGGGCGCCGAACATGGACCGGCCGCCCTGCTCCGCGCCTCCCGCTACGTCGAGATCTACGATGAGGAACTCCGGCTGGAACCCGTCCGCATCGGCATCGAGACTCTGCAGCCGGTCGATGTCGAGGCGTCGGAGGAGGCCGCGCTCCAGCGAATCAGCGCTTCGGCCCGAAACGTGATCGAGCGCGGTCGCTTCCTCGCCGCGATCGGCGGCGAGCACACGGTCACCCCCGCCCTGGTGCGTGGCGTGATGGAAGCAGCCGGCGCCGACCTTGGCGTCGTGCAGTTCGACGCCCACGCCGACCTGAGGTCGACCTACCAGGGGACGCGCTGGAACCACGCCTGCGCGATGAGCCGGGTGCTCGACCTCGGCGTCCGCACGCTCGCGGTCGGCATCCGGTCCCTGAGCCGGCCGGAGGCCGTGCGGATTGAGATGGAGAGGCTTCCGATCATCTGGGGCCACCAGATGCAGGCCCTGGCCCCGGAGGATCTGCAGGCGCTGTTCGCGGGGCTTCTGGCGTCACTGCCCGACACCGTCTATCTGACCTTCGATCTCGACTTCTTCGACCCGTCATTGCTGCCGGCCACCGGAACGCCCGAACCCGGCGGCGGCAACTGGCACCAAGCTCTGACGCTGCTCCGCCTGTTGTTCGAGCAGAAGTCCGTCATAGCGATGGACGTCGTCGAACTCGCGCCGATTCCTGACAATCCCGCCAGCGAGTTCACGGCGGCGCGCCTGCTCTACAAGTGCATCGGTTACCGCTTCCGGCGGGAGCTGGCCGCACGGCCGGCGTCTGAGCGGCTCGATCAAACGCCGATCAGGCCGCCCGCGACGTAGACCCAGAACACGATCAGCACCAGGCCGATCACGTTCAGCCACACGCCGGCCCGGACCATCTGCGGGATGGTGATCTCACCGGAGCCGAAGACGATCGCGTTCGGAGGCGTCGCGACCGGCATCATGAAGGCACAACTCGCCGCCAGCGTCGCGGGAACGATCAGCAGCAGGGGATCGACGTCGATGACGGCGGCGGTCGCCGCCAGGATCGGCAGGAACGTGACCGTCGTCGCCGTGTTGCTCGTCACCTCCGTGAGGAGGATGAGGAGCCCGGCGGCGCCCAGGACCAGGATCAGCACCGGCGTCCCTTCGAGCGCCTGAAGCAGGCCGCCGATGAAGCGATCGACTCCCGTGGCGCGGATGGAAGCGGCCAGACTCAGCCCACCGCCGAAGAGCACCAGGATGCCCCAGGGCGCTTCGAGCGCCTTCTTCCAGCTCAGCAGGAAGACGCCGCGGCGCAGGTCGACGGGCGCCGCGAACAGGCACAGGGCAGCCGCGATCGCTATCCCCGAGTCCGTCAGCCCGGCGAACGGTGCGCTGCCGCCGACCTCGATCCGAGCCAGCCAGGATCCCGTCGTCCACAGCACGGCGGTGGCGGCGAAGATGGCCAGCACTCCCTTCTCCGGCCCCGACATCGGACCCATCTTCCGCAGTTCGCCGCGGATAAGCTCCGCACCCCCGGGCACCTCGGAGATGCGCAGAGGGAAAGCGACCCGCGTCAGCACGATCCAGGCGAGGGGCAGAAACAGCGCGCTCAGGCCGAAGCCGAACGGCAACCATTGGGCGAACGTGATCTCGCGGCCGTAGTTGTCGCTCACGAAGGCCATCATCTCCAGGTTCGGAGGGGTGCCGATCTTCGTGGCGACGCCGCCGATCGAGGCGCCGTAGGCCGTACCCAGCAGCAGGCAAAGAGCGAACGGAAAGGTCTGCCCGGCCGGCGGCGCCTCTTCGCCCAGGCGCCGCCTCACGAGCGCGATGACCGAGAGGGCGATGGGCAGCATCATGACCGTCGTCGCCGTGTTCGAGATCCACATGCTGAGGGCGGCGCTCGCGGTCATGAAGCCGAGCACGACCCGGCGGGGGCGCGTGCCCACCAACAGGATGATGCGGAGCGCGAGCCGCCGGTGCAGGCCCCAGGTCTGCATGGCCAGGGCGATCATGAAGCCGCCCATGAAGAGATAGATGTTCGGGTGGGCGTAGGGCGCCGCGACCTCCCGGACGCCGAGTGCGCCGCCGGTCAGGAGCGGCATCGCCGCCAACGGAATGAGCGCCGTGGCCGGCACCGGCAGCGCCTCGGTGAGCCAGAGCGCCGCCATCAGGACGCCGACCGCGGCCACGGCCCTGCCGGCGGCCGGGAGGCCGGAAACGACCTCGCCGTCGGCGCCCACGACGGCTTCGGGGATCGCGAAGTAGACCAGCGCCGCGAGAAGGGGCGCTCCGATCAGCCCGGCGACGGCAAGCGGACCGACGCCGCGGTCCTTCTCAGCCACTTCGGCCGCTTCCGGGTCTATCCGGAGTCACGGCCGCCCTTCCCGAGGTGGCGGCGAAAGTAGGACCTGGTCAAGCCGGTGACCACTCCCGAGAGCAGGAGGAGCGAGATGAGGTTGGGGAAGGACATCAGGCCGAGAGCGACGTCGCCGAAAGTCCACACGGTGGAGAGCGGCAGCAGGCAACCCATGAAGAAGAAACCGACGTAGATCCAGCGGTAGACCGGAATCGCCCTCGCGCCGAAGAGGTACTCGATCGAGCGGTCGCCGTAGTACGACCAGGAGATCGCCGTCGACACCGCGAAGAGCAGCACCGAGAGGGTGACGATCAGGTCGCCGCGACTGCCCGGAAGACCGAGGCTGAAGGCCCGGGCCGTCAGGGGCGCGCCGTTCAGCAGGGCTCCGCCCTCGATTCTCGGCTCGGCCCCGTCGGTGCCGAGGGAGCCGTCGGCGCCCAGCTCCAGCCTACCGCTCCAGGCGGATCCTTCTTCATCCACCACGCGCGCGTCGACGATCATCGCGTGGAGAGACACGAACGAGCCGCTGGCGACGCCGTCGACGACCTCGAGCGCGCCGCCGCCCACGCCGGCACGCTCCTCCCGCGCCGCCAGCAGCCCGGAGTCGTCCTCCAGCACCCGGTGAATGCCCTCGACCTCTTCGAGGCCAAACCTCTGGGGCGCCGCGTCGCGCCAGGCGTCCGTGGTCACGATCACCAGGCCGGTCATCGTGCAGATGACCAGGGTGTCGATGAAGGGCTCCAAAGAGGCCACCAGACCCTCTCGCACCGGTTCGTCCGTCTTGGCGGTGGCGTGCGCGATCGGCGCGCTGCCCTGTCCCGCCTCGTTGCTGAACAGACCGCGCCGGATGCCCCACATCATCGTCATCAGGAAGGAACCCGCGGCCCCGCCGACCATCGACGTCGGCCGGAAAGCCTGCTCCACGATCAGGGCGAAGCTCGCCGGCACGGTGTCGATGTTCGCAAGCAGGATGAAGAGAGCGCCGCCAACGTAGATCACGGCCATGCCCGGGGCCAGAATCGAGGTCACCCTCCCGATGCGGCGGATGCCGCCGATGATCACGAGGGCGACCAGGGAGGCGAAGACGAGGCCGCTCCAGGCCGGCGCCAGACCGAACTGGGACTCGAGTTGATCGGCCATCGTGTTGGCCTGGTTCATGTTGCCGGTACCGAACGAGCAGATGACGGCCAGGCCGGCGAACAGCATGGCCATCCACTTCCACTGGGCCCCCAGGCCCTTCTCGATGTAGTACATCGGACCGCCGGAGACGGAGCCGTCCCGATGAACCCGCCGGTAGGCCACGGCCAGCGTGCACTCGGCGAACTTGAGCGCCATGCCGAAGAAGGCCGTCACCCACATCCAGAACAGGGCTCCGGGACCTCCCATGCGAATCGCGATCGCGACGCCGGCGATGTTGCCGATGCCGACCGTCGCCGAGAGAGCCGTGGTCAGAGCCTGGAAGTGAACCAGGTCGCCTTCGTCTTCCGGGTCGTTGTACTTGCCGCCGAGAATGGCCCAGGCGTGCCGGAAGCCCCGCAACTGGATCAGGCCCAGCCGGACCGTCACGAACAGGCCCGTTCCCAGCAGCACCAGAGCCAGGATGGGCGCCTGCGGCGGCGTGTTCCAGACCACGCCCTCCAGCCAGCCGGCCACCGGCCCGAGCAGCCCGTTCACCCCGTCCGCAATCGAACCGAACACCTCCTCGGGCATCGCGCCAAGCCTCCCCTAGACGTAGTTGGCCGGATGGCCGGTCGCGAAGACCAGCACGGACTCGCCGCGACGGATGGTACCGGAGTCGCTCAGGTGCGAGAGCCCGGCCAGGGCCGCCGCCGTCTCGGGGCCGACCAGAACTCCTTCTTCCGCCGCCGCCCGGGTCGCCGTCTCCGCGACCTCGGCCTCGTCCACCGCTACGGCCGCGCCCCCGCTGTCGCGCAGCGCCCGCAAGAGGAGGAAGTCGCCGATCGCCCTGGGCACCCGCAGCCCCCACACCTCCGTGTCCGGCTCCGGCCAGGGGTCGGCCGTCTCGCCGCCCGCCTGGTGGGCACGCACGATGGGCGCGCAGCCAGCCATCTGCACGACAGCGAACTTCGCCGGGGGACCGCTCAGGAGACCGAGACCACGGAGTTCGGCGAACGCCTTCGCCATGCCCACGATGCCGGTACCACCGCCGGTCGGATAGACGATCCAGTCCGGCAGCCGCCAGCCGAACTGCTCGGCGACCTCGAAACCCATCGTCTTCTTGCCTTCGGCACGGTACGGCTCGCGGAGCGTAGAGAGGTCCCAGAAGTCCTCCCCCCGCTCCCGGAGCGCGGCGCCCGCCTCGACCAGGGTCCCGCCGGCCTCGATGACCTCGGCGCCGAAGCGCCGGCAGCGCCGGCGAACGGTTGCCGGCGTGTCCTCGGGCAGAGCCACCCGACAGGGCAGCCCGGCGGCGGCCGCGTAGGCCGCTGCCGCGATGGCGGCGTTGCCCGCGCTCGGAAGCTGGATGCCGGAGCCTCCGAGCTCCCGCGCCCGGTTCACCGCCACCGAGAGCCCTCGATCCTTGAAGGAACCGGTCGGATTCCCGGCCTCGTTCTTCAGGAAGACGCGCACGCCGTCGGGGCCCAGTCGACGAAGCCGAAGTACCGGTGTTCCGCCCTCGCCGAGATCGACCCGGTTGTGGAAATCGACGACCGGCAACAGCTCGCGGTAGCGCCACAGCGTCCACGGCCGGCCACGGAGCGCACCGGCGAGCGCCTGTCCACGGCTCGTGTCCAGTTCGTACTCGACCAGCCAGGGCTTGCCGGCGGGCGACAGAAAGGCCGGTTCGTCAAGCGGCGCCCGGACTCCGGTGGCCGAGCAGACGAGTCGTCTGGCCCAGGTGTTCCCGTTCGCTCCCATTCCAACCGATCCTGGCTCGCGAGATTACAGCAGTCACCGCGCACGACACCCAAGTGAGAACACAACGTACTGAGAAACAACAACTTACGTCGAAGACGTGCTATCATCGGCTTCTGCAATCGACCAACTTCTTGGCATGAGTCCATGAGCAAACAGATCGGCGGCTTCGAGATCGTCCGCCGCCTTGAAGCCCACGCCGGAGCTGCTTCGTACGTCGCCCGCAACTCGACGGACGGCGCTCCGGCGACGGTCGACGTCTGGGCGGCGGAGACGCCGGACGCGCAGGCCCGCTTCCTTGAGCGGGCTACGGCCGCGGCGGTGCTCGAGAACAACCATGTTGCCCGCATTCTCGATTTCGGCATCGACGGAACGACCTCGTGCCGCATCGAGGAGGCCTGCGACGGCGAGACCCTCGAGACCAGGCTCGGGGAGGGCGGCGAACTGCCCAGGGAGACGGCCCTCGCCTGGCTGACGCAGATTGCGCGCGCACTGGAGTACGCCCATGGCATGGGTGTCATTCATGGCGACCTGCACCCCGGCATGGTCACGATCCGCTCCGACTGCACGGTACGGGTGCGCGGCTTCGCCAACCCGCGCGCCACGGGCGAGTTCCTCTACCGCGCCCCTGAACTCCTCCGCGGCGACGCTGTCAACGTGCGCACCGACCTCTTTGCCTTCGGCGTTCTGCTGCACCGCCTGTTGACCTACGAGCCCGGAGGACATCAAGTCCTTCCCCGCCGGATCAAATCCGCGTCTTCCCTGCAGTTGGGTGACTTGCCCGCCGGTTTTCCGCGTCGCCTGCTCCCCGTCCTCGAGAGTTGCCTTCATGACGATCCAGCGGGCCGCCCCGGCGATTTCACGTCCGTTCGCGGCGCGCTCGAGGCCGCGGTCCACGACCTGAACGCCGCCCGAGCTTCCCTGGCCGATGTCGAGTTCCGGGGCCGCGTTGCCGGGAAGGACGGCGACCCACCGCCAAGTCTCGAGAAGGTGGCGGCGGCCATCAAGCGGCCATCGCGTTCGCGCTTCCGACGCCGCTGGTTGACGTTCGCGACCGTGGCCGGTAGCGCGCTCTGGCTGGGCGGCACGCTCTGGTGGTCCAAGGGTAGTCCGGCCGTCGCCGGCTCCGACGCTCCGGTGGCCGGGCCACCGGCGATCACCGAGGTTGAACGGCCGGGCACGGCGGTCACGATGCCCGACCCTCTCCCCTCCGACGACGTGGCTTCTCCAGCGAACGGCGCCGTGCCGGCCGGCGCAGCCCCGAGCCGGGCCACACCTGCCCAACCGGCGAGCTTCGGCACCGGCCGCCTCGCCCTGGCGCCCGCGTGGCATCCCGAGATCACGGTGTCGGTGGCCGGCTGCGAGCCGGTCGTTCTCGACCGCCGGAGACTGTTCGAAGTCGAAGCCGGCGTCGACCACGTGCTCACCTTCGAACTTGCCACCCGCGACTACCAGATCCGGGAGCAGGTGGTGACCCAGGTTCCGGCCGGCCGCCTGCTTGAGGTGCCCGTGCCGCTGGTACGACCCGGATTCCTCCGCGTGGCTCCAGTCGAGGAATCGGCACGTCCGGTCTTCGTGCGCGTCGGCGACGAAGCGATCGGCTGGACACCGATCGACGGGCTGCAACTCCCGGTCGGCACCCATGTCCTCAGTCTCTTCAAGAACCCGACCTGGCGGCCCGAGGAGCGAGTCGATCAGCAGATCCGGGTGCGTTCCAGGCAGGAGACCACGGTGCAGTTCGACCTCGAATCCGAGCCGCCGGCGTTGACCGTCGACGGCCAGAGGATCGAGTACGCTCCGGTTGATGAGGAGCCCGCGCCGTAACAGCGACGCCGGCGCTGAACCCACGCCGCTCGACGTCAGCGTGCTGGTACCGGTGCTCAACGAGGAGGCCACCGTCTCCAGTCTCGCGGAGCGCGTCCTGGTGAACCTGGACGCGATGGGCGCCCGCGGTGAGCTCCTGTTCATCGACGACGGCTCGACCGACGGTACCTCCGATGCGGTTCGCCGGGAACACGAGCGCGACCCAAGGGTCCGCCTCGTCCGTCTGCGCCGAAACTTCGGCAAGGCGGCGGCGCTCTCGGCCGGGGTGGACCACGCCCGCGGCCGCATTCTGGTGACGATGGACGGCGACCTCCAGGACGACCCGGACGAGATTCCAAGACTCCTGCAGGCCCTCGAGGACGGCCCGCTCGACCTGGTCAGCGGCTGGAAGCGGACCCGCCGCGACCCCCTGCGGCGCCGCATTGCGTCAAGGGCCTTCAACTGGGTCACGCGGACCCTCTCCAACGTGAAGCTGCACGACTTCAACTCCGGCTTCAAGGCGTATCGCCGGGAAGTCCTGGAGCAGGTAGCCGTCTACGGCGAGCTCCACCGGTACATTCCGGTCCTCGCCAGCCGTCGCGGCTTCAAGGTAGGCGAGATCCCGGTCGCTCACCACCCCCGTCGCGTCGGCCGCAGCCGCTACGGCTGGGATCGCTCCTACAAGGGCCCGGTCGACCTGATCACGGTGCTCTTCATCAGCCGTTTCACCCGCCGGCCGCTGCATCTCTTCGGACCCATCGGCCTGATCAGCTTCGCCCTGGGCTTCGGTGTCTGCGCCTACCTGGCCGCGCTCTGGTTCACGGGCGAGACCCTCTCCAACCGGCCCCTCCTGCAGCTTGGCGTCCTGCTCATGGTGCTCGGCATACAGATCGTCACGACCGGATTGATCGGCGAACTGATCACCTTCAAGAACTTCCGCCGCCACGACAGTTACTCGGTTCGCGAACGGGTCGGTTGAGGCGACTTGCCTGAAGCGAACCCGACCTCGGCGGCCGTGCGGGGCGGGGGAACCGCCTCTCCCGAGGCGGCCCTGCGGATCCTCTTCCTCACGCAGACCTACCCCCGCTGGCCGGGCGACGGTGCCGGCCCCTTCATCCGCGAACTGGCTCGCGGCCTGGTCCGCCGCGGCGACCATGTCACGGTGCTGGCGCCTCGCGCGGAGGGTGTCCGCCGGTCCTGGATCGACGACGGCGTCGAGGTCCGCAGCTTCGCCTACGCTCCCCGAAGGCTGGAGGTGCTCGGCTACGGGCGCAGTCTGGCGGCGGACGAACGCGTCAGACCCGGCGCCGGGCTGGCGGCGCCGCTCTATCTGCGCGCCGCCGCCTCGGCGGTCGCCCGCCATCTCGTCCGCGAGGAGTGCGACCTGCTGCACGCGCACTGGCTGGCGCCGAACGGACTCGTGGCGCTGTGGCCGGGCATCAGCAAGCGAGGAACCCTGATCGCCGCGGGCCTGCACGGCAGTGATGTCTTTCTGGCGGAGAAGGCTCTGGTCCGTCCGGCGATCCGGCGCGCCCTGGGGCGGTGCGAACTCCTGACCGGCTGCTCGCCGGAGCTCGTCGAGCGCGTCGTGAAGTTGGGTTACCGGGGCAAGCCCTGCCACGTCATCCCCTACGGCGTCGACGTCGATCTCTTCTGTCCCGCCGCGGAGACCGCGGACCCGGTTGCCGGCAGCGGGTGGCGTGAACGGTTCGGCATCCCCGATCACGCCACGGTGCTGCTCGGTGTCGGCAGGCTGGCGACGAAGAAGGGCTTCCACGTCCTGGTCGACGTCCTGCCCCGGCTCTTGGCCGAGTTCGACGACCTGCACGTCGTCATCGCGGGCGGCGGCGACCAGATGGCCGCCCTGCGGTCCGCCGTATCGGATTGGGAGCAGGGACCCGGTTCGCGGGTTCACTTTCCGGGTCCCATCTCCCACGACGACCTCCCCGCCCTGTACCGAGGCGCCGACGTCTTCGCGCTGCCCGCCGTCCACGACCCGCAGGGCAACGTCGACGGCCTGCCCAACGTGATCCTGGAAGCCCTGGCAAGTGGCCTGCCCGTCGTTGCCAGCGCGATCTCGGGTATCCCACTCGCGATCGAATCCGGGGTCGAGGGACTGCTCGTCCCGGAGCAGGACCGCCCCGCCCTCCGCGCCGCCATCGCCGAACTCCTGCGCTCTCCGGAGCGCCGCCTCCGGATGAGCGCCAAGGCCCGGACCAGGGCCGTTACACACCTGACCTGGGACCAGGTCGCCGGCGCGTATCGGGACGCCTACCTGGAAGCCCTGTCCAGGCGCCAACGACCATGAAGCCCGACGGCCAGGAAGTCGCGATCGGCTCACGAAGCCGGAAGGTCTGGTGGACGGTCCTGGTCGCCGCCATGACCCTGCCGACCGTCGCCTCGCTCGCCTACTTCGTCTGGCTGGAGGGTACGGCCTGGGTCGCGCCCGTCTACGTCGGCGCCAAGGTCCTCCAATTCGCCGGGCCCGTAGCGGCCCTGGGGATCCTGCTGGCGGCCGCGACAGGGCCCTCGGGGCCCGGACGTTCCGCGGCCCTCGGGCTGGGCACCGGGATCGCCGGAGCAGCCTTCACCTGGCTCTGCTACGTCGTGCTGTTTCGTGGCGGCGACATGGCCGCCACCGCGGCCGAGGCGATCGCCGTCAAGCTGGCGGACTTCCACCTCGACACCCTGGGCCGCTACGTCGTCGCGGCGCTTCTCATCAGCTTCCTCCACTCCTGGCTGGAGGAGGTGTACTGGCGGGCATTCGTCTATGGGCGGCTACGCCGCCTGACCTCCCCCGCCTGGTCTCTGCTGATCGCTGCCGCGGGCTTCGCAGCCCACCATGTCGTGGTCATCGCGGTGTATCTTGGCGACGCGTCGATCCTCGTCCTGGTCCTCATGTCCCTCCCCGTCTTCCTGGGCGGCGCCCTTTGGTGCCTGCTCTACCGCACCACGGGAAACCGCCTCCTGGCCCCCTGGATCAGCCACATCTGCCTCGACCTCGCCATCATGGCGGTGGGCTACGACCTGGTCTTCGCCGGCTGAGCCCGCGCGTGCACGCTAGCCCGCAGATTTCACCGAGGT
>JAAXHG010000105.1 GCA_012270995.1 Vicinamibacteraceae bacterium
CGGCGCTACGACACCCGCTTCTTCGTCGCGCGGGCGCCGCGTAACCAGACCGCCGCCCACGACGACCACGAGCTGACCAGTTCCGCCTGGGTCACCGCCCGGGAAGCGCTCGAGCGCGGGCGTCGCAAGGAGTGGATGATCATCTTTCCCACCATCCGCAACCTGCAGAAGCTGGCCCAGTTCGAGTCCGCGGACGCCGCCATCGCGGCCGTCGACGTCCAGGCGGAGTTCCCCGTCATGCAGCCCCGCGTGCTGATGGGCCGGACGCCCGATGAACCGGCGCGAGCCGTGCTGCCCGGCGACGAAGGCTACGAGGAAGCGGCCATGCGCCCCTCCGCGGCGAACGTCAAGGACTGGCAGCGGGCGTTCAGCCGCTAGGAGCTGCCCGGCCTTGAACACCCTCCTGAAGGGCACGCCGGTGCGGCTGTCCGAACGTGTGCTGCGCGTCACCCAGAACAACCCGGGCATGTTCACCGGTCCGGGCACCAACACCTACGTCATCGGCAGTGACGGCGGCCCTGCCTTCGTGCTCGACCCCGGTGAAGACGACGACGTCCACTTCGAGGCGATCCTCAGCGCCGTCGGCGACCGGAAGGTGGCGACGGTGCTGATCAGCCATACGCACCGCGACCACTGGCCCCTGGCGCCACGCGTCGCCGAGCACACACGCGCCGAGATCCGCGCCTTCAGCGAGCAGCCGCCGTTTACCGCCGGCCCGCGCCTGGAGGACGGCTCCCGGCTCTCAGCCGGCGGCACGACGCTCGTGGCCCTCCACACCCCGGGCCACGCCAGCGACCACCTCTGCTTCCTGCTGGAGGAAGAGCGGGCCGTCTTCACCGCCGACCTGGTGATGGGCTGGTCGACCTCGATCATCGCCCCGCCCGACGGCAACCTGAACCAGTACATGGCCTCCCTCGAGCGACTCATCGAACTCGACCGCCGCCGCGGCATCGACGTCCTGCACCCCGGCCACGGCGAGTCGATCCGCCCCCCGCTCGGCCGAGTCCGGGAGATCTATCGCCACCGCCAGCAACGCACCGACCAGGCCCTCGACGCCATCGCCGCCGGCGTCGCCACGATCCCCGGAATGGTCGAGCGCATCTACACCGACGTCGATCCCAAGCTCCACGGCGCCGCCGCCTTTTCGCTCCGCGCTCACCTCGACGCGTTGGTCGAAGGAGGCAAGGTGAAGGAGACCGAGCCGGGCTGGTATGTCCCGGCGGTTGGGGACCTAGTCAAGCAGGCACGCCCGAACTCGGGGCTCGATCCCGATCGAGCCATGGACTTGGCCGTACAGGAGACGAGACGCCAACGGGGAACCACAGACGGGAAAGGGTGAGCAGCGAGCCCCGCTACGGCGAGTTCTCTTTGCAGGAACCTGCCCGTCGGCAACCCGCTCGCGACTGAGGCCTACGCAGCGCAACGCCCCCAGCCTCGGCCAGGACCGAAGGGAAGGG
>JAAXHG010000101.1 GCA_012270995.1 Vicinamibacteraceae bacterium
GATCACTTCTCATTGGACAGCTCTTCTGCTTGACAGTCCGCACCTTCCGGTGCAGTATCCGGCGTCCTGGAGCCACTCCGACCCGTTCCACCGGCACCGCGTCATGAACCCACCGGACAGCACTTTCGCCCTCGTCGCCGCCTCCGTCGCTCCGGCGACCGACGTTCACAACCGTGGAGCGAACGTCGCCGGCCTCATTGAAGTGTGGGCTCACGGTCACGGCAAGGGCTGAACCCGGGCCAGGTCCCGGTACGCACGGTCCGGGACGAGGGTGAGCGAGAAGACCTCCTTCCGGATCGAAGGAGGTCTTCCCGTCTTGAACCCGACAACCGACGAACCCCGAACCGCCACCCCTACGGAGGTCGCACGGAGTGCGACCCTGGTGGCGTCGTTGACCGAGGCGCCCAGCGCGTCCGGCGACGAGGTGCGCGCGCTCTCGGAGCAGGCGGACTGTCTGGAGGTGCGCGCGGACCTGGTCGGAGACGTCGACCCCGGGTGGTTGCGGGAGCGCTTTGCGGGAGAGCTTCTCTACACGCTGCGCAGCGAGGCGGAGGGCGGTCGCGGTCCGGCTGAGGCGGAACGGCGGACGGCACTCCTCTCCGCGGCGCAGGGATACGACCTCGTTGACATCGAGGCGGACCGCGATCTCGGCAGGGCCGTCCTGGACGCTGTCGAACCCCGGCGCCGCCTGGTGTCGTGGCATGGCCGAGCGCGGAACCTGAAGGTCCTGCGGGGCCGCTTGAAACAGGTTTCCGGGGTCGAGGCGCGGCTCTACAAGCTGGTCACCGCCGCTGAGCGGTCCGGAGACGAACTCGTGCCGCTCGAGCTGCTGCTCGGCGAGGCGCGCGACGACGTCGCCGCCTTCTCGATGGGCGCCGTCGGCGCCTGGACCCGGCTGGTGGCGCCGCGTCTCGGCGCACCGTGGATCTACGGCGCCGCCGGGCCGCTGGCCGCGGCGCCCGGTCAGCCGCCCGTCGAACGGTTGCGGGTCGACTACGGCCTCCCGAACCTCCACCGCGCATCGCGGCTGTTCGGCGTCGTCGGCCACCCGGCGGCGCACAGCCTGTCGCCCAGGCTTCACAACGCCGGCTACCGCGACCGTGGCGAGGAGGCTCTCTACGTCGCCTTCGATGCGCCGAGCTTCGAGACATTCTGGCGCGAGGTCGTGCTCTCCGACTTCTTTGATCGGGCCGGCCTCCCGCTCGCCGGTCTGAGCGTGACCGCGCCGCACAAGGCGGCGGCCCTTGCAGCGGCCTCCGAAGCGGGAGACCTGGCGCGCGGGACCCAGGGCGCGAACACGCTGTTGCCATGCCGGAATGGCGCCGCGATCACGCGGTGGAGGGCGGAGAGCACGGATCCCGAGGGGGTTGTCGGTCCGCTTCGACGATGCGGCATCGATCTGGAGGACCGCGAGGCGGTGGTCATCGGCGCCGGCGGCGCCGGTCGGGCCGCCGCTCTCGGTCTGGCCGCGGCCGGCGCCCGCGTGGCACTCGCCAACCGCACGGAGTCGACCGGACGGGCTGCCGCCGAGTCGCTCGGGGTCGCCTTCGTGCCGCTCGATGAACTGGAACCCGGCGACTTCGACATCGTGGTCAACGCGACTTCTCTCGGTCACCGGGCCGACGATGCGCTGCCCTGCGACCCGGCTGCGCTTCGAGCCTCGGCGGCCGCGGTCGAGTTGGTCTACGGCGGCGGTCCAACGCCATGGAGCCGCGCGCTGGCGGCCAGGGGTCTGGTGGTCGTCGACGGGCGCGAGGTGCTCCTGCACCAGGGACTTGCCCAGTTCGAGGCGATGACCGGAACGGCCTTGCCCTTCGGGGTCGGGGCCGCCGCCCTGGGTCTGGAGCCGCGACGATGAAGATCTCCGCCGGCCTGCCGACCGGAGTCTCGGCCGCCCTGTTCGACAGCGCCAGACGCCGCCGCCGGCTGGAGGCGCGTCTCTCGGCGCTGCTGGAGGAGCGCGGCTTCGCCGAGGTCCTGCTGCCCATCCTCGACTACTTCGAGCCCTACCGGCCGTTGCTGACGGGTCCGCGGCTGGAGCAGCTCTACCGCTTCGTGGACCGCGACGGTCAACTCTTGGTCTTGCGTGGCGACTTCACGCCGATGCTGGCGCGGTTGCTGGCGCCGCACCTCGACGAGCTGGAGCTGCCGCTGCGCCTCTACTACCGGGGCGATGTGGTGCGGCACCAGCCCCTCCGGCCCGGCCGGATGCGCGAGTACTCGCAGGTGGGCGCGGAGCTCCTCGGCGGCGACGAGGCCGAAGCGGACGAGAAGATGTTGACCCTGTTCTTCGACCTGCTGCTGGCAGCCCGTGGTGGACGTGCGCGTCGCGCCGAGAGCGGTCAGGCGCCCGGCCAGCAAGGCGCGACGAAGGAGCATACCGGGCCGTATTCGACCGAGGAGCAACACAGCTGGACGGGATGCATGGACGCTCGAATGCAGCGCGACGTTCGCCACGGGTTGCCTGAGGCGCGCGGGGAAGCCCCGGCGCCCGGCGACGGCGAGGAGCAGACCCTGCGCGTCGTGCTCGGTGTCGCCGGAGCGCTCGACGAGGCTCTGCTGGCGGCCGCCGGCGAACGGGAAGCCTCCGACCTCGCGCTGCGCATCGCCAGCCGCGACCGGACCGCGGCGCGCCGGGCCGGTCTGGCCGATGTCGTCGAACGCGGCTACCCGACGGACCTCTCGGTGCTGGGCGTCACGGCAGAGGCGGTGTCCGGGCTGCTCGGTCTGCGCGACCGGTTGTCTTCCGCGTACCGCGACGCCGGCGTCGAGGTCGAGGTCGACCTCGCCGAGTTCGCCGCCGCCGCCCTCGACCCGCGTATCGGTGTCGGCAATGGCCCGCGCGGCTACTACGACGGCCTGATGTTCGCTGCCTACGCGCCGGGGACCGCCCTGGCTCTCGGCGTCGGCGGCCGTTACGACAAGGTGTTCCGGTCGCTCAGCGGCGATTGCTCGGCGGTCGGGTTCTCGTTGGGTCTCGACCTGCTGCTGGAACTCGGCCTCGCGGAGGCGCGCTCATGATCACGTCTAGCTTGTCCATCACGTTTGTCGTACCCAACACACTCGGTCTGTCCACATGATCACGATTGGCCTGCCCAAGGGGCGGAACCTGGGCCCCGCGCGCGCCGCCCTCGCGGCCGCGGGACTGAATCTCGACGGCCTCGATTCCTCGCGGCTGCGCCAGCGTTTCCCCGACCAGAACGTACTGGGGACTCCGGTCGAGGTCCTGCTGCTCAAGGACTGGGACCTGCCGCTCTACGTCGAGCACGGGATCGTCGACTGCGCGATCGTTGGCTCGGACGTGCTCGAGGAAACGCAGCCCGACGTCTTCCGGCCGCTCCAGTTGAAGGACGGCAGGAGCCGCCTGTCGCTGATTGCCGAGACTCCCGAACTGCCGAAGCGGAGCGGCCAGCTCCGGGCGGCGACCCGCTACCCGACCTGGGCGGCGCGTCTGCTGGCCGCCCGGAACCTCCATGTCGAGGTGATCCACCTCGCCAGTTCGATCGAGCTTGGACCGCTGCTCGATCTGACCGACGTGGCGGTGGACATCGTTCAGACCGGCGGCACGCTCCGAGCCCACGACCTGCACGAAGTTGAGGTGCTGGCGGCCGTGGCCCCGACCTTCGTCGTCAACCGGGCGTCGTTTCACGCCCACCGCCGGCGGCTGAGCGGGCTGCTCGGCGCGCTCGAAGAGACGGAGACCGGCGATGACTGAGGCTGGCGGTAGCGCGCTTCGAGTCCTCGCGGCCGGGAGTTCCGCCGGACGGGAACGCCTGGAGCTCCTCGACCGGCGGGGCAGCGGCGGCATCGCGGCGGAGATCCGCCAGGCGGCGGCGGAGATCGTGGACCAGGTCCGGGCCGGCGGCGACGCCGCTTTGCTTGAGGCGGTGCGCCGCTTCGACGGCCATGACGTGTCCTCGGCGGCCGCACTACGTCTTGACGGTCCGGGCGCGGACTCATCCGGCGCGCCGGATCTCGGAACGCGGGCATCCTGCCCGCATCCCGCTGGCGAAGCCATCGAGCCGCCAGTCCTCGAAGCCATCGACCGCGCCCGGAGTGCGATCGAGGCGTATCACCGCGCACTGCTGCGCGGCCCCGGCGTCGAGATCGTCGAGCGGGACGGCGTCCGGATCGAGGAGCGTCGAATCGCCATTCGTCGGGTCGGCCTCTACGTGCCGGGCGGCCGCTTCCCCTATCCGTCGACCGTGCTGATGACCGCGCTGCCGGCCCGGCTCGCCGGGGTCGAGGAGATCGTCGTCGCCACGCCGCCCGAGGCCTACCGGGACAGCCCGGTGCTGCGGCACGTTCTGGACCTGGTCGGAGTGGACGAGGTCTGGGGCATGGGCGGGGCCCACGCGGTCGCGGCCCTTGCCTACGGCACCGAGTCGATCTGCCCGGTCGACCTGATCGCCGGCCCGGGAAACGCCTGGGTGGCCGCGGCCAAGCGGCACGTCGCGTCGGATGTCGGCGTCGACCGCGACGCCGGGCCGTCCGAGGTCGTCATCGTCGCCACCGTAGGCGCTCCGGCCAGGTGCGTCGCCGCCGACCTGCTGGCGCAGGCGGAGCACGACCCGCTGGCGGTCGCGGTCCTGGTCACCGACTCCGCCGAACTCGCGGAGAGCGTCCGCGGCGAAGTCGACTCGCGGCTCGCGGAGCTGCCGGCCGCCGAGACGGCCGCGGCTGCCCTGCATCAGTACGGCGCGGCCTTCGTCGCCGGCGACCTGGACGAGGCGATCGCGCTCGCCGAGCGCATCGCCCCAGAGCATCTGCAGTTGATGGGCGAGGCGGCCGAAGGGCGGGCCGGCGAACTTCGCAACGCCGGCGCGGTGTTCGTCGGGCCTTCGTCGCCGGTCGTGTTCGGGGACTACGTCGCCGGTCCCAGCCACGTTCTGCCCACCGGTGGCAGCGCGCGCTTTGCTTCCGGCCTCGGTACCGACGACTTCCTCCGGCGCAGCCACACCGTCCGCTTCTCCACCGAGGCCGCGGCGGCCTGGGCCGGCGCCGCCGAGGCGCTGGCGACCGCGGAGGGTTTGGCCGCGCATGCCGCGGCAGCGAGGCTCCGCCGCGGGTGCGACGACCGGGAGACCAGGCGATGACCGGCCGCGCCGAGCGGGCGGCGGCCCTCGTGCGGTCGGAGGTGCGCGATCTTTCGCTCTACTCGCTGCACCAGGTCGAGGCCCGCTACAAGCTCGACCAGAACGAGGCGCCCTGGGATCTGCCGCGGTCGCTCAAGCGGGAGGCGCTGGCCCGACTGGCCGACCGGCCCTGGTCGGAGTACCCGGACTTCCACGCCGACCGGCTGCGCCGGCTGATCGGCGACCTGCACGAGTGGCCGATGGAGGGCGTCCTGGTCGGCAACGGCTCCGGCGAACTCCTCACGACCGTGCTCGAAGCGGTCGTCCGTCCAGGTCAGGAGGTGCTCATCTGCGATCCGAGTTTCAGTCCCTACAGGACGTTCGTCGGCCGCGCCGCCGGTAGGCCGCGGCACCTGCCACCGGCGCCCGACCTGAGTCTGCAGATGGACGAGCTCCAGGCCGAGGTCGACCGCGGCCCGCGGCGGCCGGTGCTCCTGTGCACGCCGAACAACCCGACCGGGGCGGCGGCGGATCCCGAAGCGGTGGAGCGCTTGGCGCGGTCGCTCGACGCGGCCCTGCTGCTCGACAACGCGTACGGCGAGTTCTGCCGCCACGACTACCGGCCGCTGCTGCGGGCGAACCCCAACGTCATCCTGTTCCGGACCCTGTCCAAGGCCTGGTCCCTGGGCGGCATCCGGCTTGGCTACCTGCTCGCCGCGCCGGAACTCGTCGCCCAGTTGATCAAGGTCAAGTTGGCCTACAACGTCGGCCACGCCGCGGCTGCCATCGGCGAGGTGGCGCTGGAACACGCCGACCGCTTCCCGCGCCGGGTGGCGGTCGTGCGGGCGCGCCGCGAGCAGTGGGCGGCCATGCTCCGGGAGTTCGGCTTCGAGGTCTTCGACTCGGAGGCGAACTTCCTGCTGGCGCGCCACCCGCGCTGCACCGAGATCCGCGACGGTCTGGCCGCGGCCGGCGTCCTGGTCCGGGACGTGAGCCGCTACCCGGGACTCGCCAACTGCATGCGGATCGGGATCGGCGCCGGGCCGGCCCTGCGTGCGACCCGGCGCGCCTTGGCCCGGATGTTGTCGGCCCCTGATGCGGCAGAAGGTCCGGAAGCCGACGCTTCGCGCCGGATGCCGGCTACGCCGGCGCACCCGGTGTCTGCCGGGCAGGCCCAAAACGCGGGAGGGAAACGATGAGAACAGCGTCGATCGACCGGAAGACGTCCGAAACAGAGATCCGTGCCGAGTTGTCGCTCGACGGCGGCCCGAGCCGGCTCGATGTGCCGAACGGGTTCTTCTCGCACATGCTGGACGCTCTGTCCCGCCACGGCGGTCTGGGGCTCGACCTCGAAGCCCGCGGCGACACGGACATCGACCTCCACCACACGGTGGAGGACACCGGGATCGTGCTCGGCGACGCGCTCCGGGAGGCGCTCGGCGACCGCGCCGGCGTCCGCCGGTTCGCACACGCCTACGCCCCGCTCGACGAGGCGCTGGCGCGCGCCGTGGTCGACCTCTCCGGCCGGGGCTCCTTCCACTTCCGGCTGCCGCCGGACCTTGAGCAGGCCTGGGTCACGACCGAGTTTCCGCTCACGCTCGTGGGCGACTTCTTCGGCGCCTTTGCCGATCGCGGCCGGCTGACCCTGCACCTGGACGTGCTCTGCGGCCGCAACCCGCACCATGTGGCCGAGGCGTCGTTCAAGGCGGTGGCGATCGCGCTGCGGCAGGCGGTGTCCGTGCGCACCGGGGATGACCCCGAGGTGCCGAGCACGAAGGGGAGCCTGACGGCATGACCGGTCCAGCGACATCCCGGGAACGCGGGCAGCCTGCCCGCATCCAGCGCGCTCCCGCGACTGCGCCGCTTGCGCGTTCAAAGGTCGGCGCGACGGTGATCGACGCCGGGGTCGGCAACATCGGCAACCTGGTGCGGGCGCTCCGGCACCTGGGCGCCGTGGTCGAGATCACCTGCGACCCGGCGACGATTCGTGCCTCCCGCTGCCTGGTGCTGCCGGGGGTGGGGGCGTTCCGGCCGCCGCGTGAGAGGCTTCGCGGCGCGCCCGAAAAGGCCATTCGCGGCGCTCTCGGCGATGGTGCCACGCTGCTCGGCATCTGCATCGGTTACCAGCTCCTGTTCGACAGCAGCGAGGAGTTCGGGACGACGGACGGTCTTGGCCTGCTTGGCGGGCGGGTCACCGAGCTGCCGGGAGGCGTGCCCCTGCCCCACATCGGCTGGAACCGGGTCTTCGGTGTCGCGGAGCATCCCCTACTTGAGGGCAGCACCGAGGACGACCACTACTACTTCGTCCACTCGTTCGCGCCCGAGGGCGTGCCCGAGGATTCGGTGCTGGGACGCTGCCGTCACGGCCGGAGCTTCCCCGCGATCACCGGTCACGGAAGGGTCCTGGGCACCCAGTTTCATCCCGAGAAGAGCGGTGCCGCCGGCCTGCGGCTGCTGCGCAACTACCTGGCCTGGGCCGGCGACCTGGCCGCAGGCGTTGATGGAGGCAACATTGCAACTGCTGCCGGCGATTGATCTGCGAGGCGGCCAGGTCGTCCGTCTCGAGCGCGGCGACGATGGGCGGCGGACGGTGTACGACGCCGATCCCTCGCGCGCGCTCCGCCGTTACCGCGAAGCGGGTGTCGCCCGCATCCATGTCGTCGACCTGGACGCTGCGTTCGGTGGCCCGCCGCAGCGCGGCGTCGTCCAGGAACTCGCGCGGAAGGCGGCGGAGGCCATCCGTCCGCCCGCGGACGAGCGCACGGACCGTTTCGCGTGTGACGCGGGGTCGCGCCGCACGGGTTCGGAGGGTGGTGGGGCCCGCATCCAGCTCGGCGGCGGCCTGCGCGACCGCGAGGCGGTCGAGTGGGCCTTCGCGGCCGGCTGCGAGCGGGCCGTCGTGACCTCGCTCATCGTCCGCGACTTCGGTGTCTTCGCCGGTCTCTGCCGCGACTATCCGGGCCGCATGGTGGCGGCGCTCGACATCGACGGCGGCGAGGTCCGGCTGGCCGGCTGGACCGAGTCGGCCGACCGTTCACCGGCCGCGCTCTGCGCGCAACTGGCCGATCTGCCCGTGGCCGCCGTTCTTGTGACCGACATCTCGCGCGACGGGATGATGCAGGGGCCGAACATCGACCTCGCGTGCCGGATCGGCACGATGGCCGGAGCGCCGGCGATCCTCTCGGGCGGCGTGCGTTCGGCCGCGGATCTGGAAGCCGCGGCGCGGCGGCCGGAGATCGAAGCCGCGATCGTCGGGCGGGCGCTCTACGACGGTTCGCTCGCTCTGGAGGAGGCGCTCGAAGCCTGCGGGAGCGCGTGATGAGAGCCACGATCGAGCCGACCGGCCTCACCCGGCGCATCATCCCCTGTTTGGACGTGGCCTCCGGGCGGGTGGTCAAGGGCGTGCAATTCAAGAACCTCACCGACCATGGCGACCCGACAGAGGCCGCCGGGCGCTATGCCGCGGAGGGGGCCGACGAGATCGTCTTCCTCGACATCACCGCGGCGCCCGAGCGCAGGGACACGGACCTCGACTGGGTGAGACGGACCGCCGAGCAGGTGTTCATTCCCTTGAGCGTCGGCGGCGGCGTGCGCAGCGTCGACGACGGCCGCAAGCTGCTCCTCGCCGGCGCCGACAAACTGGGCATCAACACCGCGGCGGTGGCCGAGCCGGAACTGCTCACCCGCCTCGCCGAGCGCTTCGGCAGCCAGTGCGTGGTGCTTTCGGTCGATGCCAAGCGCCGCGACGACGGCACGGCCGGCAACCGCCCGAGCTGGGAGGTCGTCACTCACGGCGGCCGCAGCCCGACCGGCCTTGACGCTCTGGAGTGGATCGAGGAGGGAATCGAACGGGGCGCCGGCGAGATCCTGCTGACCAGCATCGACAGCGACGGCACGAAGGAGGGTTACGACCTGGAACTGCTCCGCCGGGCATCGGCGCTGTCGCCGGCGCCGGTCATCGCTTCCGGCGGCGCCGGCACCCTGGAACACTTGGGCGATGCCCTGGATACGGGCGCCGCGGCGGTGCTGGCGGCGTCGATCTTCCACCAGTCCACGTACTCGGTCGGTACGGTCAAGGAGTACCTCGACCGCCGCTATCCGATTCGCACTCAGACAGGAGTCACGGCGTGACCGAAACGACGATCGACGCGGCGACGCTCACCTACGACGACCGGGGCCTGCTGCCGGTCGTGGTCCAGGACGTGCTCTCGGGCGCGGTGCTGATGCTCGCCTACGCCAACCGGGAGGCGGTGGAACTCACGCTCTCCACCCGCGAGGCCCACTTCTTCAGCCGGTCGCGGCAGGAGCTGTGGCGCAAGGGCGCCACTTCCGGCAACACGCTGGCGGTGGTCGAGGTGCTCCAGGACTGCGACCGGGACGCCCTGCTGGTGCGAGCGCTGCCGGCGGGGCCGGCCTGCCACCTCTACACCCGGAGCTGCTTCGAGCCGAACCCGGCCGAGTTCGAGCTCGGTTGGCTTTGGCGGGTGCTCGCCGGGCGGGCGGGAGCCGAGCCGGAGGAGAGCTATACGGCCCGCCTCCTCGACCAGGGAGTCGACCGGATCGCGCGCAAGGTCGCGGAGGAAGCGGGCGAGACGGTGATTGCCGGCGTGCGGGCCGACGCGGAGCCCGACTCGGCCGGGCGCCGGGACGACCTCGCGGCCGAGGCCGCCGATCTCGCCTACCACCTGCTCGTGTTGCTGCGGGCGACCGGCGTCGAACTCGGCGACGTGGCTGCCGAGCTGGGCCGCCGCCACCGCGGCGCGGGAGGCTCGCCGTCGTGAGCCGGCCCGCTGCCGCCATCGCGCATACCCGCGAGTTCCTGGCCGACACGTCGACGCCGCTCGGCGTCTATCGCAAGCTCACCGCGGCCGCGGAGGGCGACGCCGGGGCCCGGCGCTTTCTGCTCGAGAGCATCACCGGCGGCGAGCACGTCTCGCGGTACAGCTTCCTCGGCGCGAGCCCCTCGCAGGTCTGCCGCGTGTACCTCGACCGGCTGGAGACCGAGGATCTGCGGAATGGCGGCGGCATCGAGATCGACACCGGCGATCCGTTGCCGAAGCTGCGGCGCCTGCTCGACGGCGTGGTCGCGGAGTCGCCGCCGCCGCTGCCGTTCGCGGGCGGCTGGATCGGCGCCTTCGGTTTCGACGCGATTCGGCTCGTCGAGCCGTGCCTGGTCGACCACCGGGCCGGCCGGCCGCCGGACCCGTTCGGCCTGCCGATCGCGATCCTGGCCCGGTTCGACGATGTGCTCGTGTTCGATCACGCCCGCCAGCGGATCGTCGCGGTCGCGAACGAGATCGTGGGCGAGACCACGGCGGCCGAGGCCGAGGCGCGTCTCGACGAGTTGCAGGCCGTGCTCGAGAGTCGGGGCGAGGCGGCGGCGGCGCGAGTTGAGGATCTGGGGGTGAAAGCGGAGACCGCGGCCCCGACCTTGAGCGACGAGGAGCACGGACGGGCGGTGATGGCGGCGAAGGAGTACATCGCCGCCGGCGACATCTTCCAGGTCGTCCTCGCCCGTCGGTGGACTCTCGACCTCGACGTCACGCCGACGACGCTCTACCGTGCGCTGCGGCTGGTCAATCCGTCCCCCTACATGGTGCTGTTCGAGGCGCCCGAGGTCTCGCTGATCGGGGCCTCGCCGGAGATGCTGGTGCGGCGCACGGGCCGGCGCCTGGAGGTGCGGCCGATCGCGGGCACCCGTCCACGCGGCGGCAGTGCCGCTGAGGACCGCGCGTTGGCCGAGGAACTGATGGCCGACCCGAAGGAGCGCGCCGAACACGTGATGCTGGTCGATCTCGGGCGCAACGACCTGGGGAGGGTGGCGTCGCTGGGGAGCGTCTCGGTCGCCGACTTCATGGTCATCGAGTACTACAGCGACGTCATGCACATCGTCAGCTCGGTCGAAGCGGAGCAGTCGGCCGCGGCCGGCAACGGCGCCGGTTCGGCGCTCGACGCCCTGCTGGCCTGCTTCCCGGCGGGTACCCTCTCCGGCGCGCCGAAGATCCGGGCCGTGGAGATCATCGACGAGTTGGAACCGGAGGCGCGGGGGATGTACGGGGGCTCCGTGGGCTACTTCTCGTTCGGCGGGGACATGGACGCCTGCATCACCATCCGCACCCTGACGCTGGTGGACGGCGAAGCGTCGATCACCGCCGGGGGCGGCATCGTCGCCGACTCCGATCCGGTGCGGGAGGCTCAGGAGACCCGCGACAAGGCCGCAGCGCTCCTGCGGGCGGTGGCCCTGGCGCGCGACCTGGAGGGTCGGCCATGATCCTCGTCGTCGACAACTACGACTCCTTCACCTACAACCTGGTCCAGATGCTGGGCGGGATCGGCGCGAAGCTGGAGGTGGTGCGCAACGATGTCGAACCCGTGCCCGAGCTGCTTGCGCGGAGGCCGGACGGCATCGTCCTGTCTCCGGGCCCGGGCCGGCCGGAGGACGCGGGCGTCTGCATCGATCTCCTGCGGGCGCGCCCCGGCGTGCCGCTCCTCGGGGTCTGCCTCGGCCACCAGGCGCTGGGGTCGGCGTTCGGCGGCACCGTGAGCAGGGCCAGTGTGCTGATGCACGGCAAGACCTCCGAGGTCGAGCACGGCGGAGTCGGCGTGCTCGCCGGCCTGCCGTCGCCCTTCGTCGCCACCCGCTACCACTCCCTGGCGGTCGAAGAGGACAGCCTGCCCGACACGCTGGAACCGCTGGCCTGGAGCGAGGACGGCAGCCTCATGGCGATGCGGCACCGTGAGCTGCCGTACTGGGGCGTGCAGTTCCATCCGGAGTCGGTGCTCACCGATACCGGGTCGCGCCTACTTCAGAACTTCCTCGACCTTTGTGAGGCGACCGATGACTGATCTCGATCTGACAGCCCTGTTGCGGACGACCATCGCCGGCGAGGACCTTCCCGCGTCAACGGTGGAGGACTTGTTCGGCCGCCTGGTGGATGGCGAACTCTCCGAGGTGTGGAAGAGCGCGTTCCTGGTCGCCCTGGCGGCCAAGGGCGAGTCGGTCGCCGAGATCGCGGGCGCCGCCCGGGCGATGCGGTCGCGCGCGTCGCGCATCACGCACGCGAGTTCCGGCGTGATCGACACCTGCGGCACGGGCGGCGACGGCCGCGGCACGTTCAACATCTCGACCGCGGCCGCCCTGGTGGCGGCCGCGGGTGGCGCGCGCGTGGCGAAGCACGGCAATCGCGCCGTCTCGAGCCGCTCGGGCTCCGCGGACGTGCTGGCCGCGCTGGGCGTGCGGCTCTCCGGCTACACGGAGCCTCTTGGACGTTGTCTGGACGAGGTCGGCATCGTGTTTCTGTTCGCGCCCATGCTGCACCCGGCGATGGCGCAGGTCATGCCGGTGCGAAAGGAGCTCGGCGTGCGCACGCTGTTCAACGTGCTTGGGCCCCTGACGAATCCGGCGGGGGCGAAGAGGCAGTTGATCGGCGTCTTCGCGCCCGATCTGGTCGAACCGATCGCGCGGGTGCTGCTCGAACTCGGCAGCGAGCACGCTCTGGTCGTTCACGGCGACGGACTGGACGAGATGACGACCACCGGAACGACGGCAATCGCCGAGGTCCGCGGCGGCGAGGTCAGCCTGTACGAAGTCCGTCCGCGCGACTTCGGCATCGCCGAAGCGTCGCCGGAGGATCTGGTCGGCGGTGACCCCGCGGGCAACGTCGAACTGATGCGCGGGGTGCTCGGCGGCGGTGGCGGAGCGCTTGCCGACATCACGTGTCTCAATGCCGGCGCCGCTCTCTACGTCGCCGGACGGGCGGACAGTCTGGCCGCCGGCGTGGCCGGCGCGTTCGAGGTCCAGCGTTCGGGAGCGGCGGCCGCGAAGCTGGAGGCGCTGGTCGGCTGGACGGGCTGGGACGCTGAGGCGGGGAGGCTGACGGTCGTGTCCGAAGTACCCGACATCCTGCGGCGCATCTGTGACCAGCGTCGCCGCCGCGTGCCTGCTGGCGGGCGTGGCGCCGAGAGCGGATCTGCGTGCGTCTCCGCGGCTTCGCGGCTCGCGCCGGACACTCCCGGCCGGCATTTCCTCGATGCGATCGGGGAGCGCCGGGGGAGCGCCGTGATCGCCGAGATCAAGATGGGTTCGCCCAAGCTGGGAGACCTTCGAGGGCGCTTCGATCCGGCGGCCCGCGCCGCGACCTACCGGTCCGCCGGGGCGGCCTGCCTCTCCGTGGTGGTCGAGCCGGACCACTTCCATGGCAGCTATGAGTTGCTCGCGGACTGCGTCGCCGCGTCGGGCCTGCCCGCGGTGGCGAAGGACTTCGTGGTCTCCGACGTGCAGCTCGCGTGGGCAAGGGACGCCGGCGCCTCGGCGGTGCTGCTGATCGCGGCGCTCTACGACCCGCCGGAGTTGCGCCGGCTGGCGCGGCTCGCCCGTGACCTGGGCCTCGTCCCCCTGGTCGAGACGCACGACGACGCGGACTTCGAGAAGCTGGGAGGCGCGGACTGCCCGGAATGGGAGCTCGTGGGGATCAACAACCGCGACCTGCGCACGTTCGAGGTCGACCTGGAACGCAGCGCCGAACGCGTTGGCCGCCTGCCGGCTTCGGCGCTCAAGGTTGCCGAGTCGGGCATTCACTCCGGCGCCGATGTCGCGAGACTGCGGGAGGCCGGCTTCGACGCCTTCCTGATCGGTGAGCGGCTCGTGCTGTCCGGCGACCCCGCCGCCGCACTCGCGGAACTCCTTGGTGAGCCGGCGACCTCGGGGGCGACCCGATGAAGGTCAAGATCTGCGGCGTCACGACCCCCGCCGACGCCCTGCTCGCCGTCGACCTGGGCGCGGACTTCATCGGCCTCAACTTCTATCGTCCGAGCCCTCGCTGGATCGACGTCGGGGAGGCGGCCGCCATCCGCCGCGCCGTCGGCGACCGTGCCCGGGCGGTCGGCATCTTCGTGAACCCCACGCGCGAAGAACTCGAGGCGGTCGGCCGCCGGGTCGGCCTGGACTTCCTCCAGTTCAGCGGCGACGAGAGCCCGAAACTGGTCGCGGAATTCAGCGACCGGGCGATCCGGGTCCGGCGTGTCGGCGGCGCCCCCGCGAGGGACGCCGCGATCCCCGACGAAGACTGCTGGGCGATCCTGATCGACCGTGCCCACGACCGCCTGTACGGCGGTTCCGGAGAGAGCTGGGACTACGCCGCGGCGGCCGACCTCGCCTCGTCGCCCGTGGCCGGCGGCAGGCCGCGCCGCGTGTTCATTGCCGGCGGCGTCCACCCCGGCAACGTCGCCCAGGTCGCGGCCGCGGTCCCCGGCGCCTACGCGGTCGACACCTGTTCGGGCGTCGAGGCCTCGCCCGGCTTCAAGGACCGCGTCAAGCTGGAGCGACTGTTCGCCAACCTCGCACAGGGAGCAGCACGATGAAGGTAAGAACACCCCTCGCCGCCGAGGCCCTGGCGCCGGACGAGGGCGGCCGCTACGGGGTCTACGGCGGCCGCTACGCTCCCGAGACCCTGATGGCGCCGCTCGAGGAGTTGAGCCGCGCCTACGACCGGCTGCGGCGGAAGCGTGCCTTCACGCGGCGGCTTCGCCACCTGCTGGAGCACTACGTCGGCCGCCCGACGCCGCTCTACTTCGCCGAGCGACTGACCGAGCACCTCGGCGGCGCGCGCATCTACCTGAAGCGCGAGGATCTGCTCCACACCGGCGCGCACAAGATCAACAACGCCCTGGGCCAGGTGCTGCTGGCCAACGAGATGGGCAAGACGCGGATCATCGCCGAGACCGGCGCCGGCCAGCACGGCGTCGCCACCGCGACGGCGGCGGCCCTGCTCGGCCTCGACTGCGTCGTCTACATGGGCGAGGAGGACATGCGGCGCCAGCGCCTGAACGTCTACCGGATGCAACTTCTCGGCGCCGAAGTGGTGGCGGTCGACGCCGGCAGCCAGACCCTCAAGGACGCGATCAACGAGGCGTTCCGCGACTGGGTGGCGAGCTTCGCGGACACCCACTACGTGCTCGGCACGGTGACCGGGCCGGAGCCGTATCCGCGCATGGTCCGCCAGTTCCACAGCGTGATCGGAGCCGAGGCGCGGCGCCAGTTGCGCCGGCTCGCGGGCACGGCGGATCCGGACGTGGCGGTCGCCTGCGTCGGTGGCGGCAGCAACGCGATGGGCCTGTTCTCCGCGTTCCTCGACCGGCCGAATGTGCTGCTGGTCGGCGTCGAGGCGGGCGGCCGGGGGCCGGACCTCGGCGATCACGCGGCGCGCTTCGCGGGCGGCACGCTGGGGGTGCTCCACGGCGCGCGGACGCTGGTGCTTCAGGACGACGAAGGCCAGGTTGTCGGCACCCACTCGGTGTCGGCCGGGCTCGACTACCCGGCGGTGGGCCCCGAGCACGTGTTCCTGCACGAACACGGGCAGATCGAGTTCACCTCGGCGACCGACCAGGAGGCGATCGACGCCTTTCACCTCCTGTCAGCGACCGAGGGCATCCTGCCGGCGCTCGAATCGGCGCACGCGATCGCCGAGGTGGCGCGACGGGCGCCAGAAATGGAACCCGACCGGGTCATCCTGGTCAACCTCTCCGGCCGCGGCGACAAGGACGTCGAGTCGGTACTCGAGTACGACGCCGCTTCAGGCGGTCGAGTGTCGGTGCGCCGGCCCTCTGGCCGGCACTCCGGGTCCGCGTCGGGCGACGGAGACGCCGAATGAGCTCCCGACGCAAGCGCCCCTCACGCAACGGCGGCATCGCCGCTTCCTTCGCCGCCTGCCGGAAGCAGCGGCGCTCCGCCTTCATCCCCTTCCTCGTCGCCGGCGATCCGTCGCTCGAGGCCACGCCCGACCTGCTGCGCGCCCTCGTGGCCGGCGGCGCCGACGTGATCGAACTCGGCGTCGCCTTCAGCGACCCGATCGCCGACGGCCCGACGATCCAGCGCGGCTCTCACCGGGCGCTTGCCGCGGGTTCCTCGCTCAGCGCCGTGCTCGGCATCGTTGAGCGGCACCGCGAGGAACTGGGCGTCCCGATCGTCCTCTTCACGTACTACAACCCGGTTCACGCCCGGGGGGTGGAGACGTTCGCCGCGCAGGCCGCCGACAGCGGCGTCGACGGCGTGCTCTGCGTCGATCTGCCGCCGGACGAGGGACTGCGGGAGCTGCAGCCGGCGCTCGAGGAGCGGGGCGTCAACTCGATCTATCTGATCGCCGCCACCAGTACCCGGGAACGCATCGACCGCGCCGCCGCCGCCTCGAACGGCTTCGTCTACTACACCGCCCGCTCGGACGTGACCGGCGAGCGGGAGGACCTCATCCCTACTCTGGCCCGCGAAGTCAAGCGGGTTCGCCGGCGGGTTCGCCTGCCGGTCGCCGTCGGCTTCGGTATCTCGACTCCTCGGCAGGTCGAGGAAGTGGCCAAGGTCGCCCACGGCGTCGTCGTCGGCAGCGCTCTCGTCCGCCTGGTCGAGGAGAACGCCGGCGAGCCGGACCTGGCGGCGCTCCTTGAACGCCAGGTCGGCGAGCTGACCGCACCGCTTCGCGGCTGACATGAGGCCCCGCGATCCGGTGTAGATCCGGGTACTGGCCTTCGGCCCTTCCTCCGCCTGGGGCCGAGCGTCAGGCGCGAACTGACGCTGGTACTGTTGAGTCGATGAGAGCACGCGCCAGTCAGGGCCGCCTGCCGCACGCGCTTCCTTATCAGGGGAGCAAGCGCGCCATCGCCGGCCGGATTCTGCGGCACTTTCCCCACGACGTCGGTTGCCTCATCGAGCCCTTCTGCGGCTCCGCGGCCGTGTCCGTCGCGGCGGCGGCGCGCGGCTTCGCCGACCGCTTCTGGCTTAACGACGTGAACGCCCCGTTGATGAACCTCTGGGAGGACATTCTGGAGCGGCCAGTGGAACTCGGTGCGGAGTACGAAGAGCTGTGGAGGAGCCAACAGTTCGATCCGAGGGAGTTCTTTGACCAAGTGCGAGACGAGTTCAACACGACGCACGAGCCCCGTCTCCTGCTCTACCTGCTGGCGCGAATCGTGAAGGGCTCCGTCCGCTACAGCGCGAACGGGAAGTTCAACCAGAGCCCGGACAACAGGCGGTGCGGAATGCGTCCGGTGATGATGCGGGACAATAGCCATCCGCCGAGGGCGGTGAGGGACGTGCGAGAGCACGTTCCGGCACGGTGTGGAGCGCGTCCAGATCTTGCCGGTCTTGGACGAATCTGACCGAAACTCGCTACATTCTGTCCGGTCTTCTCCCTCGCATCGGATTAACGTGTTCAGTGACCAAACCGCCCCCCGAGGGGCGAGGGAGCAGATATGAGGGACTTTCCGTTGATGGCGCTTGAGGCCCTGATCCTGACTGCCATCACCTTTGGCTTCAGCGGAGCCACTGCCGCGCAGGAACGGCGGTTGGCCTCGACCCGCGGCCGGATCTTCTGAACAGCGACGCGAACGGTGACGGCGTAGTCTGGCTACACGCTGCGGATGCTCGCAGTCGGCTGAACGACATCATCGAGTCCGCCGACGATCACGAGTTCGCTTCCATCCTGCGAGCGGCACAATGCGCCACGCCCACCATCACCGACCCGGTCGAGGCGAGAAACCGTCTCTATCGGTTGTTGGACGACCCCACCACCGACGTGGTGGCCGTCTACGACCACGTTCTCGGCGACCTGGAGCGGTGGGATCTGGTCGCTGTCGTTGAGGGGCTGCAACGCGAGCTTCATCATGTGTCGATCGCCGCTTGGGGACCGCCGAAGTCTGTCTGCGACCTCTGGAAGCGAATGGCCGACGCCTGTTGGGAACGCTACGAAAACTGCCAGAAGGCAAACAAGCACTCGCGGCGCCCGTGTCAGAACATCAAGGAAGAATGCGAGGGTTGGGACAAGGACCTGGAAAGCTGCGACGGGGGCGACGACGGCGACGACGACTGCGAAGATGACGACGGCGACGGCGTCGGAAACAACGGCCAGATCTGTGGCTGACCCTATTGAACTTCCGTTCAGCTCTCACGGGAGCCATCCACAGGTGATCGCAAGCAAGCCAGGAGTTATGTTGGCCTTGGCGTTGTCCGCCGTTGCCGCCGTGGCCACGGCCAGCGAGACGGCCGAAGTCGAGGTCCTTCTCGATTTTCGCGGCCAGCACCGGGGGACGCTGCCGGAAGAGGCAACCGTGTACGCAGCAGACCCCGCGACCCGCGAGCCGCTGATCTCCTGGGCCGTGGCGCCGGCGTCGCGGGATCGGCGTTTCGTACTTGCGTTGCCGGAGCGGCAGGAGGGCTGGCTTCTCTGGGCGCGGGTGCCCGGCTGGTGGGGGCCCGCGCGCTACGTCGAGGCGGACCGGACGGCTGCATCGCTCGTTCTCGTGCCTCAAGGTGTCGTGCGCTTCGCCCTTGACGGCGTCGACCGGGCCGTGGACGAGCTCCGGCCGGGCGACGTGTGGATCGCCGGTCGGATCGATGTAGGGGCTTCCGGACTGACACGTGGAGTTCAAGGTGGGCCTTGCGCCGTGGACCGCGACCGGAGCAGGCGCGAGGTGTTCATCGCCTGTCCGTTCGCCCTCGGCGCGCGAGCCGACTTCCGGGTGCGGCTGGGGCCCTTCCTGCCTCTGTTGCGGTCCGACGTGACTGTCGCGGTCGATACGGATCTTGGTCTGGTCGAGCCGGTTCGTGGCGCCGCGGTGACCGGTCATCTGGCTTCGGTCGATGGGTCGGCTCGGGTCTTCCGGTTGCGACAGCGGCGGGCGCCGCTGGCCTTTCCCTGGTCGGCCTGGACCGACTCTTCGGGCGTCTTCCGGTTCGAGGGCCTGTCGCCCGGCACATACGAACTCCGGTTGACCGGCTCGGTCGAGAACTGGCCGGTCCGCGTCGAGTCGCTGTCCGACTCGGTCGACCTGGGCCAGCTTTCGTCGTCGGCCGGGAATGTCCTTGCCGTGACCTTTGGAACGCCGCTCGGCATCGAAGCGGAGCGTCTCAGGCCTGTCGTGAGCCGGGTGAAGCTGGGAACCGGCGACAAGGTCGAGTCGCGCCGCGGCCGCTACGAACCGGACATGCAACGTGCCGACGGCGCTTTCGCGTGGCGCGGCCTTCCCTCGGGCGACTACGAAGTCGACGTTTCCGACGACCGGGGGAACCGTTGGCGGCGCGAGGTGCTTCGCTCCCACGGTCAGGATCATCACTACGTCGAACTCGATGCCGTAACCCTGGAGGGCCGCATTGAGCGCGGAGGGGCGCCGTTGGAGGACGTAATGGTCTGGTTCGGCGGTCTGTGGGGTGCCGAACGTGTTTCCTTCCGCAGTGGCGAGGAGGGGCGTTTCGGCGGCCTCCTGCCGCGCGAGGGCCACTGGCCGGTCGAAGTGACGCCTTTGCCCGCATGCGATCCGTGCGAAGGGGGTTGGGACACTGACGGGTGGGAGGGCTTCGACGGCCTCGCCCTCGATGACGCCGGTTCGGTCGAGGTCCTGGCGGACGTCGATGGCTTCGCCAGGGTCTCGATCGACCTTGCCGCCGGCAGCGTGTCCGGTCGCGTGTCGTGGCGGCACGCCGAGACCGGCGCTGTCGAGCCGGTTGAGGGGGCGTTCGTCTGGGTGATGTCCGAGTCGCCCTTTGTCGGCGGCCCGGACGATGTCCTGCCGCCGCGGCAGTGGCGGCGGGCTACCGACGCCAGGGGCCGGTTCGAGATTGGCGGCCTGCCTGACGGCCAATACGTGGTCTGGGCCGACGCCTGGCTGGGGGAGCGGAATCACGAGTCGCCGGAGTATCGGTTCGCGGTGACTGGCGGCGACCCGGTCGACAGCCTCGATCTTCGCCTGGAGCGCCGGCAGCCGTTCACGGTAGTGGTTCGCTCCGGCGGCGCGCCGGTAGCCGGCGCGCAGACCTTCGTCTACGTTCCGGGGAGCGATCGGGGCGTGCACTCCAATCGCCGCACGGACGGCGCGGGGACGGCCGAGCACTCGTTGCAGGAAGCGGCCGAAGTCGACGTCGTGGTTCGGGCCGAGGGTTTGGGCATGGTCGGGTGGCGGTTCGACGTGCGCGACGGCCCATCGGTGACGATCGAGATGGCGTCCGACCGCGGAACGCTCCGAGTTCCGAAGAGGTGGCAAGCCTCCCTGGTCACGCCCGGCGGGGTCTCGATCCCGGTCTTCGTCCTGGAGGGGATCAACGACTATGGCCAGGTTCTGGCCGACGATGATGAGTTCGTGATCCGTGATTTGGCGCCCGGAAGCTGGATGTGGTGTCCGTCGCCGGGTCCGTGCATCGCCGCCGACGTGCGTCCCTGGGCCGAAACCAGCGTCTCGGAGTAGCGCTCGCTGGCCTTTACGCGGGGCGGCGTAGCCGGAGTCGAGGGATGCGGGCTAACATGCCATGCATCCGTGGTCGGAGAGCCGTTTCCCTGGAACGCCAGGCCCACCTGGCTGTGCTGGTCGGGCGGAAAAGACTCGGCTTGGGCTCTCCGGGAGCTTCGAGTCGACGCGTCCTTCCAGGTCCGGGGACTGATCAGCCTCGTGAACGAGAAGAACGGCCGGGTGATTCTCCACGGCGTGCGCCATACCCTGATTCAGCGGCAGGCGGAGGCGGTCGGGTTGCCGCTGCGGTTCATTCCGCTCGACTGGACGTCGTCGAGAGGCGAACGCAATGCGGCCCTGGCGCGGGGTTTCGGAGACGTGCGGGCGGATGGGGCGGCTTGCGTCGCCTTTGGCGATCTGTTCGCGTTGGAGGGGCGCGATCGACGCTTGCTCGTCACTGCCGACTCGGGTCTTGAGGTCGTGTTTCCGCTCTGGAATCGGGATACGCGGACCCATTCGGTGGAGATGCTGGAGGCCGGTCTGTCGGCCTGGGTGTGCTCCGTCGATACCGGGTTCCTGCCGGCGAATCTCGTGGGGCGCCGGTTCGATGCGGACTTCGTGGCCGGATTGCCCGAGGGCGTCGACCCCTGTGGCGGGAACGACGAGTTTCACACGTTCGTGGAATGGGCGCCCGGCTGGGACCGTCGCGTGCGGGTCGAACCGACCCGCTCGATCGAGGTGTACGACGCCGCCTTCGCGGAGATGGAGCCGCTGCCGGAACGCGAAGCGTCAGGCGACGCCGGTGTAGGCGCCGGCGTCGCCGCGATTCGCGCGGTTGATCGCTCCGCGCCGCCGCGGATCGATCCGTTCAGCCACTTCGGGAGACTGGACCGCGTGCGACGCCACGTCGACCGCCGCATCGCCGAAGATCTGACTGTCGACGTGGTCGCCAGGGTCGCCGCGATGTCGCGCGGTGGCTTCTCCCGGTACTTCCGGGAACACGTCGGGACGACGTTCGCGGGTTGGCTGGCATGCCGCCGGATCGAACGCGCGTGCCAGCTCCTCCGCGAAACCAATGACGCGGTGAGCCGAATCGCCGAAGCGGTCGGCTTCCACAGCGAAAGGACGTTCCGTCGGGCCTTCCACGAACGGATGGACTGCAGCCCTTCGGAGTACAGGAGGAAGGCGCTTGAGGAGTAGCCAGGCGGACGCTGGCGGTCAGAACGGATTGACAACGGTCAGCGATTCGATCTCCTGGCCGTCCGGCAGGTCTTCGCTGTAGAGCACGTTGCAGTTCGACTCCAGGGCCGCCGCGACGATCAGCGAATCGTAGAAGCTGAATCGCCACCGCCGGTGGAGCGAGAGCGCCGTTTCGTAGAGGGAGATGCTCGGGAAGACGGAGCAGAGTGGATCCAGCACCTCACGCAGGTAGCGAAGAGCCTGTTCGTCCGAGAGTGGACGCTCGAACTTCCGTAGGGCCACGTTCAGGAACTCCTGCACGACCTGGGAACTCACCACTCCGTCGCCGGTCCCCAGTGCATGCTCCACGAGACCGAGGGCGCGAGCTTGTTTTTCCGGGTCGCGTCGATCGAAGGTGTAGACGAGGACATTGGTGTCGAGGAAGAACTCAGCGGGCATTCATCTCATCCCGCGAGAACCGACGGCCCGCCGAAACCTCCGTCGTCGCTTCCATGAATCGGTGGTAGTCCCTGACCCGGCGTTCGCCTTGCTGACTTCGGGCGTACTGTCCGAGCCAGACACGGAACTCCGCGTTCAGAGTCGTCTTTCTTCGTCGGGCTTCTTCGCGAGCGGCCTCTATGAGCCGTGCGTCGGCGCTGAGGGTGATGTTCCTCACGGCTTCCTCACCATCGCAGTGTACACGAGGAGATAGTGTACACGAGATGCGTGACCTAACGCCCCTCGGTCGCGGTGTCTCCGGTAGGCACGGTCACCGGCTCGCGCAGGAGTGAGGTCACCCCCGTCGTCTCGTCGCGGACGCCGACGGCGACCTGGAACCCGCCCTCGGGCAGGTTCATCGCCACTTCGACGCGGTACTTGCCGTCCACGGCCGGAACGCCGGTCTCGCCGCCGACGGCGATCGTCTTCTGCCGCACGGTCGTCCGGGCGCCCTTCTCGTCCTCGACGGCGACCAGCCAGAGGCGGAGCTGAGCGCTCGCGTTCGGCGACACGCCGTCCCTTCCGGGCAAGGTCACGACGGACTCCGCCGGCACGCTGACGCCGACGGTCAACTCGTGGGCCTTGTTCTCCAGGGGGTTGGTGGCGCCGAACTCGAGTGTTGCTCCGAGCGGATTCTCGGGGTTGCCCAGGTAGGCGACCGAGAGCAGGCGCTCCGCAAGCCGCTCGTCCAGCGACTTGTCGCGGTAGGTGCTCCGGTACTCGATCCTCCGCCCCTTGTCGGCGCCGGGCGCGAGCAACACGGAAATCTGTCGCACCTCGCCCAGCTTGCGCTCCTCGGGGAAGAAACCGAGGGAGTAGGAGGCCGAGAGCTGACCGGTCATGTCGTCCAGGAGGATCGCCAGGTCGTTGGCATTGATCAGAGCCTTGCCGCCGGTTTCGTTGGCCAGCAGGTACAAGCCGCTCTGCGCGTTCGTCGACCGGAGGCCGACATTGCGGAAAGAAGGAGCCCGGCTGGGGTTGTCGAGCGAGATGTCGGGACTTGCGCTCCTGAGGCCGGCCGCATCCACGCCATAGAACGTGACCCGGTTGGCGTTGGCATGAGCGGAGATCCGGTTGAAACGGCGACTCTCGTCGTACTGCACCATCTCCGACATCGTCTCCGAGGTCGCGGTGGGCCTCAGGTCCCTGCAGAGCTCGTTGCCCAGGAAGTCGAGAACGGAGATGCCCGGTCGTTGGGGCAGGCCGTCGGTGATGTACAGGACGGCCTTCTTGCCCGGGACGCCGGACAGCGTCGTGACCAGATCGGCCAGACCGTCCACCGCAATCGCCGCGTTCGTTGCCTGGTTGTCCGCGTACTGCCTCGCCAGCGACAGCAGCTCGCCCCAGTTGTCCTCACAGGGACGGCAGTAGGGCGTCATCCTGCAGAACTCGTCGCTGTCGATCAGGCTCCTGATCGCGAAACGGCGGGCACCTTCGCCGTTCTGGATCGCGCGCGGCGACGCCTTGGGAACGCTCGCGGCCACTTCCAGGATCGCGTCGAGGTCGCCCGTCGGCGGGACGAGCACTTCGATCCGGTTGACGAACCGCGCCAGCATGAAGCTCGCGTCCATGAACCGCCACGGTTCGACCGCGGCTTCGAGTCGGCGCAGCAGCCGGGTGCGGTGAGACGGATAGATGTTCGCGTCGTCCAGGTAGAAGACCACGGTGAGCGAGCCCTCGTCCTCAGCGCCCGACGCACCCTCGCTGCGGACGATGGGGCGCTCCTTCTTTCGACGCCCGGTCCGTTCCTCCATGTAGATCGCCGACTCGAAGAAGTTCGTGATCTCGACCGGCCGGCCGTCCACGTAGAGCTCGAAGTCCTCGCGTGCCAGTCCCTTGATCGGACGCCCCTTCCTGTCCGTGACGACGACGTCGACCTCGACCACCTGGACATCGATTGTGTCGACGAAGGTCTGACTCGGTTGGGCTTGAAGGAGTTCCGCGCTGGCGAGACAGAGCACCAGTGCGAGCAACTGGATCCATCCTCTTCCGCGGTCAGTCGATGTCACGAGCGCGCGTCTTTCGACCCGTTTCTGGCGGGTTCGTGAGATTCTCGTCGAGGAACAGCAAGGTTCATGCCCGCTACCATAGCGACTTGTAGCTGAGTAGCTCCCGATGACGTCCCGCTCCTCGGCGGCGCTTCAGGCGATCGTCGCCGGCATCCTGTTCTCGACCGGTGGCGCCGCGGTCAAGGCGACGGAACTCGATGCGTGGCAGGTGGCGGGGACGCGGTCCCTGATCGCGGCCGCGGTGCTGCTGTTCGCGTTTCCCGCGGCGCGGAGATGGGCGGGTGGCGTGGGCGGGGAGAGCGGAGTGGCCGCGGTCTTCGGCTGGCGGCGCAGCCCGGCGCGGCGTCGCGCCCTCCTCCTCACCCTGGGGACCGGCTGCTGCTACTGCCTGACCCTGGTGCTGTTCGTCCACGCGGCCAAGCGGACGACGGCGGCCGAGACGATCTTCCTGCAGTCGACGGCGCCGCTGTTCGTGCTGCTGCTCTCGCCCATCCTGCTGCGGGAGCGACCGGCCGGCCGGCAGCTTCTGTTCGTGCCGCTGTTCGGCGCCGGCCTGGTGATGGCGTTCTTCGGCGGCGCCGATGCCGGGGCCACCGCGCCGGATCCCCGGACGGGGAACGTGCTCGCTACCTTCTGCGGCCTGGCGTACGGTCTGACGCTGATCGGTCTGCGCGCCGCGGGCCGGTCGCCGCCGGCGGGACGGGCGGCCGGTACGAGCCGCGGTACGTCCTCTGCGCGGGGCGACGCTCCTGTCCGCCCACCCGGGATCGCGGCCGCCGCGTGCGGCAACGTGATCGTCTGCCTCGCGTGCCTGCCGGTGATGGCGCCGCTTGGCTCGGCCGCTCCCGGCGACCTCCTGATCGTGGCGTATCTCGGGCTGTTCCAGGTCGCGCTCGCCTACGTCTTCGTGACCCGTGCCGCCCGCATCCTGCAGGCGCCCGTGGTCGCCCTCCTGCTGCTGCTGGAACCGGCGCTCACTCCGTTCTGGGCGATGTGGTTCCACGGCGAGCAACCGCATCTGCTCACCTGGCTGGGCGGAGGCGTGGTTGCGCTGGCGACGGTGTTGCTGGCGACCGTGGCGGGGGCGCCGGAGGAAGAAGGAACGACGCCTTCGGTCTCGCGCGACGTTCCCTGAAGCCGACGAGGATGTCGGCGCACCCGGTGTGCAACGGCTCATCGTGCTGGTTCTGCTAAACAATCGTTCTCTGCGGCGTCTTCACCACTGAACCCACCCGGGTGCCGGCGCCGGGCCGGCGCACCCGGAGCCAAGGAGGCACCGTTTGACGATTGCAAGCGTTTCGATGACCGAAGGACCGCCCGCAGTGCCTCCCGCCACGCCGGACTCCGCCGTGGACGGCCTCCGGGGTCTCTTCGAGGAGCACCACCGGCTGATCTTCCACACGGCCTACCGCGTCACGGGCAACCCGTCCGACGCGGAGGACGTGCTGCAGACGATCTTCCTGCGGCTGCTCAACCGGCCGCCGGAGTCGCTCGACACCGCGAAGGCCGGCGGCTACCTGCGGCGGGCGGCGATCAACGCCTCGCTCGACCTGATCCGTTCACGCAAACGCTCGCGCCTCGTGGCGCTGGACCAGCAGGTCCTCGAGGAAGTGGGACCGTCCTCCGCGGTGGAGAGCGATCCGGCGCGGCGCTTCGCCTCGCTGGAGCTGCGCGACCGGCTGCGGCGCGAGCTGGCCAACGTGAACCCGCGCGCGGCCGAGATGTTCGTGCTGCGCTACTTCGAGGGCTACCGGAACTCCGAGATCGGGCCGATGCTGGGTACGTCGCGCATGACCGTGGCGGTGACGCTGCACCGGCTGCGCAAGCGCCTGAGCGCGGCGCTCGCGGAGGAGGACGCCACGGGCGCCGCGGCCGGGGAATTGGAACAGGACGGACAGGAAGGCCAGAAAGACCAGGAAGAAACGCGGAGGATGCCGCAATGAGCGACCGCAACCAGATGAACCGGACTCTGATCGAAACCGCGCAGGCGATCGCCGCGGAGCGGCCGGCCGCCGACGTCGAGGCCGCCGCGGCCGAGCGCGTGCGCCAGGCCCTGGCCGCCGCGGCCGCCGGCGAAACCGCCGGGTCCGAGACGCCCGAAGCCAGTGTCGACGCGAACTCGAAGCTGACCTCCTGCGCCGACTACCAGGCACGGATGCCGGCCCTGGTCGCGGGTACGCTGCCGGAGGCGCAGCACCTTCTGGTGGAGGACCACACGCGCGAGTGCATCCCCTGCCGCAAGCACCTGCAGGCGGTGCGGGCCGGCCGCGCGGTGTCCGACGCTGCGGGGCCGGCTGCGCCGGCGCGGGTCGGCCGCTACTACGCGGCCGCCGCGGCAATGGTCGGCGTCGCCGTGGCGGGCGTGTGGCTCAGCCAGCGAGTGCTGCTGCCGCCCCAGGACGGCATCGTGCAGGTCCAGAGCGTCGATGGCCGGATGTTCGTGGCCGGCGACGACCGCGGAGCGGATCTCGTCCCGCTCGGCCCCGGCGACGCGGTCGACGGCGGCGACCGCATCCGCACCGGCGCCGGCAGCCGCGCTGTACTCGAGCTCGCGGACGGTTCCCGGGTCGAGGCCGCGGGACTCACGACGTTCCGCGTCGACGCCCGGCGCCGCGGCCATCGCGTGCGGGTCGACCGCGGCAGCGTGATCGTCCAGGCCGCGCAGCAGGAGAACGGCTCGCTCATCGTGTCGACCGAGGAGATGCTGGTCGCGGTCAAGGGCACGATCTTCGCCGTCACCCACGGCGTCAAGGGGTCGCGGGTGTCGGTGATCGAGGGCGAGGTCGAGGTGGAGAAGGGACGCGAGCGCCACAGCCTGCTGGCGGGCGACCAGTTCCGCAGCCGCCCGACCCTGGTGGCGATGACGCTCCAGGAGGAAGTCGGCTGGAGCCAGGACGCGGACCGCTACCTCGCCCTGCTCGAGGAGTTCAAGTCGCTGCGCAGCGAACTGAACCAGTTGATGGAGTCGGCGCCGGCGCGCCACTCGACCCGGCTGCTCGACCTGATGCCGGCCGACACGAAGGTCTACGTGGCGATGCCGAACGCGCCGGCGACGTTGAGCGACCTGTTCGAACTCGTGCGGTCGCGAGCCGGGACGAGCGACCTGCTCGCCGAGTGGTGGGCCGAGTTCGAGGCCTCCGGCGCCGTCGACACGATCGACGAACTGATCGCGTTCCTGGGCGAACTCGGCGACACGATGGGCGACGAGACGGTGGTCGCGCTAGTCGGCGGCATCGCCGACAACACGGCTCGCCCCCTGATGCTCACGGAAGTCTCGGACGCCGCGGCCCTGCGCGAAGCGATCGAGGAACACCTGGAGGAACGCGGCGATGCGATGGGCGACGAGGGCCCGCCGGTCATCGTCGAGGATCTCGATACGGCGGCCGAATCGGACGGCGTGCTCCTGATCTGGATCGCCGACGACCTCGCCGCGGCCTCGCCTTCGCTCGCCGCGCTTCGCACCGTGGCGGCGAACCGGGACGGCGCCGTCAACCCGTTCGTCGGCTCGCGGCTGCACGGCCGGCTCGCGGAGCGCTACGCCGCCGGCGCGGAGCTGCTGGCCGCGGTCGAACTGGCGGCCGTCGTGGCCGAACTGGCGGAGAGCGAGGACGCGGACGCGAACGGCTTCGCGTTCACCGGACTGGACCACGTCGAGGATCTGGTCGCTTCCCGGACCCAGGACGGCGACCGGGCCAACGTCACCGCGACCCTGAGCTTCGACGGCGAGCGGTCCGGGATGGTCTCCTGGCTGTCGGAGCCGGGAACCAACGGCGCCCTCGACTTCTTCTCTCCCGACGCGTCCTTCGTGGCCGCCGGCGTGATCGAGGATCCGCTGACCATCTACGACGAGTTGCTGGACTTCCTCGCCGAACTGGGCGGGGAGATCGACGCGCCGCCGGCCGACCTCGAGAGCGAACTCGGCATGTCGATTCGAGGCGACTTCCTCGTGCATCTGGGCGGCGAGTACGCCGCCGGCATCGACGGCCCCGTGCTGCCGTCGCCGGCGTGGAAGGCGGTGGCGTCCGTCTACAATGCGGAGGGCCTGCAGGGTTCCATCGAGACTCTGATCGAGAAGGTGAACGACCGGCTGGCGACCGAGGGCGTGGGCGCGGCGGTCACCCTCGAGGAGATGGAGTCGGGCGGCCGCACCGTCTACCGTCTGGCCGTCGCGATCGATGACGACGGCGAGGACGGTGAAGGCTCGAGCGACGAGGACGAAGACTCCCTGGAGGGAGTGCTGGAGAGCCTGGTGGAAACTCCCGAGATCTTCTACACGTACTTTGATGGGTACATGGTGAGCGGTTCCAGCGTGGCAACGATCGACACGGCGATCCGCTATCGCGGCAGCGGCGCCTCGCTGACCTCAAGCCAGCAGTTCCTCGGTCTGCTGCCGGAGAACGGCTACACGGACTTCTCCGCGATGGTCTACAACCGGCTCGCCGAGACGGCGAGCGAGCTCTTCGACCTGCTGCCAACGGAGGTCGTCGGTGACGACCAGCAGGCCGCCGTCCAGGCGATCGAGGAGTCGATCACCAGCCAGGGGCCGTCCCTCTACACGGTGTACGCGGGCCGCAGCGAGATCGTCGTCACGTCCAGCGGACCGAGCCTGCTGGCGTTCGCCGGCCTGGGTCAGGCGCTCGGACTCGGCGCCCTGCTGCAGGGCCTGGAGTCGATGGAAGAGGCGGTCGAGCCGGAATCGGAGCAGGAGCCGGCGCCGGATTCCGACGCCCGGGTGGCGGACGGTCGGCTCAGGACCACGGACACACTGCTCAGGCCCGCCGCCTGATGAGTGAAGCGGCGCCGGTCATCGACCTCGATGGTCTCGGGGTTCGGTTCGGCCGGCACCAGGTGCTGGACGACCTGCGCGGGGCTTTCTCGGGCCGCGCGATCGGTCTCCTGGGGCCGAACGGCGCCGGCAAGACGACGCTGCTGAATACCCTGCTCGGCTTCTACAAGCCGTCGGCCGGCACGGCCCGCCTGTTCGGCATGGACATCCAGGCCCAGGGCCGGGAACTGCGTCGCCGGATCGGCTACATGCCGGAGCGGGACGCCTTCATCGCCGGCATCTCCGGCGTCCGCTTCGTGCGCCTGATGGGAGAACTCTCCGGGTTGCCGTCCGAAGCCGCCCTGGAACGGGCCCACGAAGTGTTCTTCTACGTGGGTCTTGGCGAGGCGCGGTACCGCAACGTGGAGACGTACTCCCTGGGCATGAAGCAGTTGCTCAAGCTGGCGCAGGGCATCGTCCACGGTCCGGGCCTGCTCTTCCTCGATGAGCCGACGAACGGGCTCGATCCGCCCGCCCGGCTTCGCATGCTGCGCCTGATCCGGGAGATCCGGGATTCGGGGAAGGCGAGGATCGTCGTCTCGTCACACCTGCTGCGGGACGTGGAGGAGTGCTGCGAAGAGGCGCTGGTGCTGAACCGGGGACGGATCGCCACCTACTGCAACCTGGCCGAGGAGCGGCGCGCCAACCGCCGGTTCCTGGAACTCGATCTCGCCGCGGAGCGCGAGGGCGCGGGAAGCGGCTTCCGCGCCGCGATCGAGGGGCTCGGCTGCGAGGTCGCGGTGGTCAACCGTCGCCGGATCAAGGCCGTGCTGCCGCCGGGCGTCACGGTGCGCCACATCTACGCCTCGGCGATCGAGCAGGACGTGACGATTCGCCGGCTCGATCACAAGCGCACGTCGCTGGAGGACATCTTCCTCAAGGCGATGGAGGGCGACGATGGCCGTCTATGACCACGGTTACAGGGGCTACAGCGGCCCCCTGATGCCGGCCCGGACACGGTTCCTCGTCATCAGCCGCTATGGCCTGCGCGACGTCTTCGCGTCGAAGCTCTTCCTGGCCTTCTTCGCCTTCTGTTTCGCCTGGCCGCTGGTGCTGCTGGTCGCCATGTACCTGCGCTACAACGCGGAGGCGCTGGCCCTGATCAACCTCGATTCGGCCGACCTGCTCGAGTTCGTCCAGGTCAACACCTGGTTCTTCCAGAACCTGTTCCTGCGCGCCCAGCTCTACCTGGCGTTCATCGTCGTCCTGGTCGTCGGCCCTTCCCTGGTGTCGGCGGATCTCCGCAACCGGGCGATGCCGCTCTATCTGTCGCGGCCGCTGACGCGGACCGACTACGTGCTCGGCAAGCTTGTCGTTCTCGGCGTCCTGGTTTCCGCGATCACCTGGGCGCCGGGACTGCTCCTGTTCGTCATTCAGGCGTCGCTCGGCGGTCGCGAGTGGTTGCTGGAGCACTGGCGGATCGCACCGTCCCTGGTCCTCCTGTCGGCGGTCTGGACGCTCGGCATGTCGTTGCCGATGCTGGCGATCGCGGCCTGGGTGAAGTGGAAGCCCTGGGCCCGGATCGTGTTCATGGGCGCGGTCCTGACCGGCACGGCCTTCGGCGAGTTCTACAAGCAGTTCTACGACTCCTGGCTGGGCAGCATGGTCGTGGCGTTCGACGTGACGGACGCCCTCTCGGACGCGGTGTTCGGCGTCGAGTCGCCCGGTGAAATGCCGGCCGCGGCGGCCTGGGCGGCAGTCGCGGGGCTGGCCGCGCTGTCGGCGGCCCTGCTCTACCGGCGCGTGCGGGCCTTCGAGGTCGTCAAGTGAGCGGCGCCGCGACGGCTCGTGGCGCGCTGGACGCCGACCGGCACGCGGTGGGACGCGACGACTCCAACATCGTGCTGCGCGACGTCTCGAAGTTCTATGGCGACGTGCTGGGCGTCAACCGCGTCGATCTGGTGATCGAGCCCGGCATCACCAGCCTGGTGGGCCCGAACGGGTCCGGCAAGAGCACGCTGATGAACCTGCTCGCGGGCCTGCTGCGGCCCACGCGGGGCGAGATCAGCATTCTCGGCCTCCCGGTCACCAGGCCGCAGGATCTGTTCCACCGTTTCGGCTACTGCACCCAGTACGACTCCTTCCCGCGCGGCGCCACCGGCTGGCAGTTCGTCTTCTCCTACCTGCTGCTGCACGGCCTGGACCGCGGCGAGGCGGAGCGCCTGACCGCCCGGGCGCTGGAGCGGGTCGGCCTCGCCCGTTCGGCGCACCGCCGGATCGCGGGTTACAGCAAGGGCATGCGGCAGCGGATCAAGCTGGCGCAGGCGATCGCGCACCGGCCCCAGATCATGGTGCTGGACGAGCCGCTCAACGGCCTCGATCCGATGGTGCGGGCCGAGACGATCGAACTCTTCCGTCAACTGGCCGGCGAGGGCCAGCACGTGCTCATCTCGAGCCACATCCTGCACGAGGTCGATCTGCTTTCGGACCGGGTGATCCTGATTTCGAACGGCTACATCGTCGCGGAAGGCGAGGTGCCGGGCATGCGGGCGGAAGTCGAGGAGGTCCGCGAGCAGCCACTGCAGGTGTTCGTGCGTTGCGATCGTCCGCAGTGGCTGGCCGGCCGCGCCTTCGAGCTGGACCACGTCACCGAGGTCCAGCTTCACGACGACGGCGGAGGCCTGCACCTGCGCACCCGGGACGCGGACCGTTTCCTGCGCCTGGTCGCCGAACTGGTCGCCGAGGGCGGCGTCGAGGTCGAAGCGGTGGGTCCGGCGGACAGCGACCTGCAGGCCGTCTACCGTTACCTGGTCCATGAAGAGGAGGAGCCCTCGTGACCGTGGCGCGGGGCGCAGTGGCCGGCGGTGGTTTCGGCCTGGCTTCCGCCGGCTGGCTGGCGAGGGGATCGTCGTGACGGTGGCGCGGGACGCAGTGGCGCGTGGGGGCCGGGATTGGGCGCTGCTCGCCCGGCAGGTCGGCGGACTCGTGCGGCTGGAGCTTCGCCGGCTGCTGCTGACCCGCAGGGCGGTGATCCTGGGGCTCGCCTCGGCGGTTCCGGTGGCGATCGTCCTGCTGGTCGGCTCCATACCGATCGACGGCCAGACGGTGCTGGAGCGGTTCGGCAACCGGACCGTCTACGAGACGATCTTCGAGACGGTCTTTCTGGGCGCGATCCTCTTCTTCGGATGCCTGTACGTCTTCTTCAACCTGTTCCGCGGCGAGATCCTCGAGCGCAGCCTGCACTACCTGCTGCTCGTGCCGCTTCGCCGCGAACTGGTGGTGGCGGCCAAGTACCTGGCCGCGGTGGCGGCCGTGGCGTTGCTGTTTGCGGCCAGCACCGTGTTCAGCTACATGCTGATCTACCTGCCCGTGGGCTTCTCGGGAGCGATCGAGGACCTGACCGCCGGCCCGGGCGGGCGGCACCTCGTGGCCTACCTGGGCGTGACCCTGCTCGCCTGCATCGGCTACGGCGCGCTGTTCACGCTGGTCGGCATGGTGTTCCGGAACCCGATCATCCCGGCCGGCGCCCTCTACGTCTGGGAGATGCTGCACTTCCTGCTGCCGCCGGCGCTCAAGAAGCTCAGCGTGATCCACTACCTGAAGGGCATGCTGCCGGTACCTCTCTCCGACGGTCCGTTCGCCGTGGTCGTCGAACCGCCTCCAGTTGCGGTCTCGGTCCTCGGCCTGCTCGGCCTGGCCGCGGTCGTGCTCACGGTGACCGCCCTGATCATCCGCCGCATGGAGATCCGGTACACCGAGGACTGATCTGCCACCATAACACCATGGCCACCCTCGGTATCGGCGGCCTGGAGATCCCCGAATCCGCGCTGAGCTTCAAGTTCGTCCGCGCGTCCGGCCCGGGCGGCCAGAACGTGAACAAGGTCGCGACGGCCGTTCAATGCCGGCTCGACCTCGATGCGACCGGCATCGAAGGAGACCTGCGCCGGCGCCTCGAGAAGGCGGCCGGGAAGCGCCTGACGGTCGCCGGTGAGATCGTGGTCTCCTCCGCGACCCACCGCACCCAGGCCCGCAACCGGGCCGAGGCGCTCTCACGGCTCGCTGGGTTGATCGAGGAGGCCCGACCTGAACCTCGTGCGCGACGTCCCACCCGGCCTTCCGCCCGCGCGAAAGCCAGGAGGCTCGAGGACAAGCGGCGCCGCGGCGAGACGAAGATGCGCCGAGGCCCGGTCGATCCCGGCGACGAGTAGACCTTCCCGGGAGTGCGGGAATCCCGCCCGCAACGGCCGCGAAGCACAGGTCCGGCTTGGGTGCGCCGCTACCGGAGCGCCTTCCGGCACGAGACGGTCGTGAATCGTCCGCGGTCCGCGGTTACCAGGTCGAGCTCGATGTCCTGGCCGCGAGTCAGCTCGTCCCAGACCGGATGGTCGAGTGGAGGGCAGGCGATCTCCCCGGCCATTTGCTGCCGCTGGCGGCCCGTCATGTTCATCAGGTCGCCCGCGAACTCCGGGATCACCTGAACCCGGTGAATGAGACGGTCCACCCGTTCCAGCTCCCGGCCCACCCACACCCGGTTCCAGCCGGGACGCAACCGCGTCGGCGGAAAGTCCAGGCCGTGGCGATAGACGAGATCGGCGCTGACGTGGGGCGGCGAGCCGCACGAGACGGGAACCAGTGCGGCGACGATCAGCGGCAGAAGCAGGCGGCGCATCGCGCCGGTGAAACTACCGCACTTGACGAACCCGCGACGCTCCGAGCGCTGTCCAGCTTGAAGTGATCGTGAGCGTCGGAGGGCGACACAGACTTCGACCTTGAGCCGCTAAGGCAACTGCAAGCGCACGACAGCGCCCGGCTCAAGATCGAGCCTGCGTGCGGCACCCTCCACGCTCAGCAAGACAATCACCAACAGAGTGGACAGTAACAGTCGCGGGACTGTACTGCCTGTGCAGCACAAGAGCCCCCTCCAACCGACCGCCGAGTCTTCTTCATCGTGAAGCCCCTCGAGAACTAGAGGAGGACCTCCACCGAAGTCACGAAGCGTGGCCTGCCCCGAGTGGCTGGAGGACTTCACGGTCGTTTCTGAACTGGAAAGCACGTCCCGCAGCTATGCTCCAGGGCATGCGAACCAGACCCCTGCTCGTTTGCTTCGCGCTTGGCCTCGCAGTCGCGCCTATCGCACCTGCCGATGACTGGCCGCAGTGGCGGGGCGCCGAACGCGGCGGCGTCTGGCACGAGGACGGCATTATCGAGCGCTTTCCCGAAGACGGTCTTCGCTTCGTCTGGCGAGTGCCGATCGGGCCGGGCTACGGCGGTCCGGCGGTGGCCGGAGGGCGCGTGTTCGCGACCGACTTCGAACGCCTGCCCGGAAACCGCGGCCGCGAGCGCCTTCTCGTGCTCGACGAGACGAGCGGCAAGGTGCTCTGGGAGCACGCCTGGAAAACCGGCCTCGCCGGCCTCATGCCCGCGTACGCGAATGGCCCGCGGGCGACGCCGACAGTCGACGGCGACCGCGTCTACGTGCTCGGTTCGGCCGGCTATCTTGCGGCACTCTCGGTCGAGGACGGTCGCGTGTTCTGGCGACGCGACCTGGTCGAGGACTACGGTGCTCCCGTGCAGGCCTGGGGCTTCGTGGGCGCCCCGCTCGTGGACGGCCGGCAGGTCATCACCCTCGTAGGCGGCGAGCCAGACGCCATGGTCGTGGCGTTCGACCGGGAGAACGGCCGAGAGCTCTGGCGCTCGATGGAGGTGGGAAGCGAGCCGGGTTACAACCCGCCGGTCATCTACGAGTTGGGCGGCAGGTGGCACCTCATCGTCTGGCACCCGAATGGCATCGCCGGCCTCGACCCGAAAGGCGGCGAGGTGTTCTGGCAGTTCCCGTACGAGGTGGAGTACGGGCAGACGATCGCCACGCCGATCCAGGACGGAAACCAGCTCCTCGTGTCGTCCGCGTCGCACGGCTCGACGCTGATCGAAGTCGACGGTGCGTCAGGCGGCAAGCCCCAGGCCAGGATCGTCTGGAAGGGCAAGAGCAGCAGCAAGCAGGACCTCGACGGACTCCACGCCTTCAACTCGACCCCTGCCTTCGACGGCGACATGATCTACGGCATTGGCGGCCAGGGAGCGCTGCGCGCCATCGACCGCGCCACCGGCAAGGAAGTCTGGGCGACCTTCGAACCCAGCGAGGACGCCCGCATCGCCACCGCGTTCCTGGTTCGGAACGGCGACCGCTACTTCATCAGCAACGACCGCGGCGAACTGATGATCGCCCGGCTGAGCCGCGAGGGCTACCACGAGATCGACCGGACCCACCTGCTCGAACCGACGACCCGCAGCGTCCGCATCCGCCGCGAACTCGGCAAGCTCCTTTGGGTCCACCCCGCCTACGCGAACGGCCACATCGTGCACCGCAACGACCGGGAGATCGTGCGGGCGTCACTCTTGGCAGAGTAGGAGAGAAGACGCCGAGTATTCGGGAGAGAACATGAAGGGTAACCGCAAGTTCCTGGTCGTATTCGTGGTCATGCTGGCTGGCTTCGGCCTGTATCTACTGCTGTCGAATGGTCCTGGAGGCGATCCGGCGGAAACCGCGACAACCCAGACGGTCGCAAGCACCGACTACGCGGATCTCGTCTCCCTTTTCGGAGACTTTCGGTCCTTCCAGCAAGCCGGCTCCGGCAACATCCAGTCCTATTCGCAGAGCGGCTGGATCCTGTCGAACCTCGACGCCACGCCGGATTTCTCCGCCGCCGCAATGGCGGAGAAGTACGGTGAGCTGGAGACGTTTCGGGAGAGGTTGAAGTCGATCGATCCGAGGGGCTGGGCGGTCTCAGAACAGGTCGACTACCACCTTGTCCGCGCGGAGATGAACGGCTACGAGTTCCAGCACCGGGTTCTCAGCCCATGGTCCAGGGATCCCGGCTTCTACAACGACGTGATCGCCACGTTCGCCTGGGTAGATGAACCGCCTCTTCAGGAGGACGAGGCGGCAGGTCTGCAATCAAGGCTCAGCTCGGTACCCGATCTGGTGCAGCAGGCGAAGGAGAATCTCAACGACTTTTCGCTGATCGCCGCCGACCTGGCCACTCTGGCGATCCTCTCCATCGGAGACACCAGATCGGCCTATGAAGCGCTCGCGGAGGGCCTGAGGATTCACCATCCGGAACTCGTCGCGGACGTCGGGCCGGCGCTGACCGCTCTCGACGACTATGAGGACTGGATACGGTCCAACGAACACCGGATGACGGGCGTTGCCGGTGTGGGAAAGGAGGACTACAACTGGCTCCTCAGGAACGTCTATCTGTTTCCCTACACCTGGGACGACATTCGAACGATCGTTGAACTTGAAGACAATCGCGTGATCACCTTCCAGCGACTGGAGGAGAACCGGAATCGCGACGTTCCACCCCTCGTACCCGTCGGGTCACAGATCGAGTACAGGGAAGGCATCGAGGAAGCCGTCGATCACGTCATGGACTTCCTGCGCGAGGAGGAGATCTTCACTATGCACGACTTCCTCGTGCCGGATGACTATTTCGACTCGCGGCTCTACGGAAAAGGGTACTCCCTGGAGGATCCCTGGCCCGAGACCCACGACTACTTCTTCAACTTCTCCCACCGGGAAGCCGTCATGGAGAACACCCATGAGCTGGTCGGCCATCATTTCGACATGCTCAGGGCGGAGCGCGACGATCGGCCGATCCGTGGCGGAGAGCGGCCGTACAAGATCTCGACGGCTCGCGACGAGGGCCTTGCGTTTGCCCTCGAGGAACTGTTGATGCATGCGGGCTATCTGGACGGACGCAATCCCCACGGCAGGGAAGTCACCTATGAACAGGCGGCCTTCCGCACCGTGCGCGCACTCTCCGACATCTACATGCACAGCGGCGACTGGAGTCTGGAGGAAGCGGAGCGGTTCTGCATCGACAATGCGCCGCACGGTGAGTTGCTGGCGGGCAGCCACCACCTGTGGTTCGAACTCGATACCACGCTGCGCGGCGTGGGGCATCACATGCTCATGGTCCTGGGAAAGGTCCAGTTCATGAAACTGATGCGAGACCGCGCCAATCAACTCGGCGACGACTTCGTCTTGCGGGAGTTCCTGGACCAGGTCTACGAGGCCGGCCAGATCCCGTGGGCGCTCATTCGGTGGGAGATGACCGGGTACGACGACGAGGTCTCAGAGCTTTGGTAAGACAGGCGGCTCCGGCTCAGTTAGCCGTCCTCGCCGGTTGTCCCCACCGATTGCTGCTCGCCCGCCGCCGCGGAAGCCGCGGAGGCGCGGGCCTGTTTGCGTCGGTTGTGTAGTGCCGAGCCGGCAATCGCCGCCACCACCGCGACGAGCACGCCGATCGCGAACGGGGAGAACACCGCCCAAGGCCGGCCCTCCTCGATGTCCTTGAGGATTCGCCTGACCAGAACGAGAAACGAGGCGGCCACGGCCGGCACGGCGAACCACGGATCGCGTAGAGCATGGGTCCTCCGCTGGTTGGGGCGCCGCGCTTCCTGGAGCTCTGTAGAGGCCACTCGGTTTCTGTCTTCGTCCCGTTGGTTCGCGCTCCAGATCGCGCCGCCGACGGCGGCGAAGGCGAGGCCGGCGATGACGGCCAGGAACCACCTTGCCGCCTCGGACTCCGGCGGCTCCGCCAGCAGGTTGGCGGTCAGATCGACGGCGTTGAGGATCACGCAGAGTACCGCCGGGACCTGGAACAGCGGATCGGTGAAGGCGCGGTAGGCGTGCCAGTCGGGCCGCGGCATTGGGTGTGGTTCCGCAACGGTCCGCCGGCCTTCCCACCGCAAGCCCAAGTACCTCAGTGTGGCGACCACCATGAGGACAAGAGACGCCGCGTACGAGATGGCCAGGATCGACTCGCGGACGTGCTCCAGCAGGCCGTCCGGACCGGTGCCCGCGTTGAAGAGCAGCAGGATCAGCAGAGCTCGGGCCCCAAGTCCGAACTCGTCGTTCCGTTCCTTGTCGTCGTCGGTCATCTCTCCAACACGAGCGTCCGGGCGACCTTGTCGGGGAAGCGCTGTCTCTTGTCGGTGAGCATGGCGAACCGGGTCGAGAGGCTCGAGTCGTCATACTTCCTGGCGAGGGAGGTCACGTCTGCGCGGAGCCTCTCGGGTCTCTTGGCGATCCCCTGAACACCTGACTTCGGTGCCAATCGACGAAGTTCTGGGCGGGGCGTTGCTCGCGCCGCTGTGGCGCCCGGAGGAGTTGGCCGCGGCACTCGAGGAGTTGCCTGAACGGTTGGCTCTGGCCGTTGGCGGCATCGGAGACCAGCACGCGGAAGCCGTCCGACGCGGGCTCCAGACCGATCGCACCGCGGTCGAACGTGACGTGGTGGAATGTACAGAGCGCCAGCCCGTTGGGTACTTCGTCGGGACCGCCGCGGGCGTGCCAGCGGATGTGGGCTGCGTCCAGGGCGACCAGGGAGTCCTCGATTCGCATGTCGAAGTCGCAGATGGCGCAGCGGCGCTCATAGGCCGTGAGCACCTTCGCCCGGAAGTCCGGCTTGCGTGGGCGTCTTTCGTCCACGCCATCGTGGGCGGTGAGCGAGAGGCCGATCGCATCGAGGATCGACTCGTGCAGGGTCGTCGGGAAGTGGCCGTCGAGGAGCCTCCGGGCGGCCTCCCGGACGAGCGTGGGATTCCGGCGGAGCAGCCGGTGAGCCGCCGGCGGCAGGCCTCCGCGGGCGTTCGCGTCGCGCAGGAGACGATCGGTGGGGCCGCCGACCTGGCCGCGGCCGCGGATCTCCGCCAGCTCCTTGTCGGGAATCTCCCAGAGCTCATCGTTGCGCAGGTACCAGAAGGGGTTCTCCGGATGGTAGGCCTTGCGAGACGGGCCGAAGTCGATCAGCAGCTTGCGGAGTTGCCCCCGGATGTCCCGCTCGTAGTGCGCGATCCGGGACTCGCCCCGTTGCAGACGGGCCAGAACCAGGAGCAGCAACAGTGGTTTGTGCGGCGCGCGTTCGGCGCCGCGCTTCCAGATGTTCAGCTTGTCGATGCGCTCGAGGAGGTCCTTCTCGTCCATCGCGCGGAGTGGTCCTTCGGGCGTCATCCTACCTAAGCCCGCATCGAGGTTCGCAGCGAGCGGATCCTTGGGCCGCGACAGGACATCGGTGAGAGTTGCGGGCTTGCGAGGGGGACGTTCCGTCCCTTGCCTTCAGGGGGGTGCCGTGGGCAGGGTAGTCGCCGGACTTGCGACTCCGCTCTAGTAGAGTAGGCTGCGTCGCGGGACGAGGCGGTTTGCCGTGCCGTCGGTTGGCGCTCTCGTCGCCGCGTCGCCAACGACAGATCCGGTCCCGATGCCAGCAACCTCCGACGTCAGCCCCCGCTACAGCTTCTCGGGCCATCAGACGTTCCCGTTCCGCTACGCCTGGATGCCCAAGGCGGTGGCCGCGGTGCTGGAGGACCCCGGCATCTTCGCCAGCCCCGACGCCCTCGTACGGCTCGGCGTGGGCCGCAACATGGTCGACTCCATCCGCCATTGGGGTGAAGCGTTGGGGGTCTTCGAGACCAGGCAGGGCCGGTCGCGCCTGTTGCCGCTCGGGGCCTTCCTCTTCGGCGGCGAAAGCGGCGCGGCTCGGGATCCCGCGGTTTCTTCGACTACCCTTCCCCCCCCCCCCCCCCCC
>JAAXHG010000125.1 GCA_012270995.1 Vicinamibacteraceae bacterium
CGCGACCGTTCAGCCTCCGACAACGACTCGTAGTACGAAGACAAAGCGTCCTTCGCTCGACGGCGCCGCACGGTACCTGCGGCCCGGCATCACCTTCGAGCAGCTCGACCGGCGGGCTGCGGAACTCGACGGTCTCGCCGCGGCTGCAGCCGTCAACGAAGCGCTCGTCGCGCTCTTCGCGGAAATCCGCCGGCGGGACGCAACCGTCGCATGACGACAATTCTGTCTTGCCCCGCGATGCGTCGAAGCGCCCCGGACCAGGCGCGCTCCAGCCAACTCGAACGCGGCCTCGCGGTCCCCGCGCTACCGCTGGTCTACGGTGCTGATCTCCGCTTCGCTCCGATCAGCAAACCTGAAACACACCCCGCCACGCCTGCCCGCCGTCACTCCCGAACTGGCCCCGTTCAGGCTCATCTTTGAATGGGAATATGCTTGAGCAACAAGAAAGGGCTCCGCCGAAGCGGAGCCCTTGTCGTGATCGAGACCTCGTTGCAGTCGGATCAGGCGATCTCGATCTTCCTCGCCTTGGTCTCTTCGGCCTTCGGGATGACGACGTTCAGCACGCCGTTCTCGAACTCGGCGGTGACGGCCGCGGCGTCGACATCGGCGGGCAGGTGGAAGCGCCGGGCGAAGCGACCGTGGACGCGCTCGATGCGGTCCGCGCTCTTCGTGTCGCGCTGGATGTGACGCTCACCGGACAGGGTGAGGACGTGATCCTCGACCGTCAGTTCGATGTCCTTCCGGGACAGGCCGGGGAGATCGACGGTCAGGGTGTAGGCGTCCTCGGTCTGCGTGAGGTCCGCGGCGGGCGACCAGGTCGCGGCGGCGGCCTCGGCGCCGTCGTGGCCCGTGAAGCGGGTCAGGACGGGCGAGAAGAAGTCGTCGAGCATCGCCTTGTCGAAGAGAGGCTCGAAGGCCCCGATCAGGGGGCGGCGGAAGGGAGTGCGGTGAATCAGGCTGCGAGTCATGGGTTCTTGTCCTCCATTCGTTGATCTCTGAAGTTCGTCGGTTGGCTTGCTGGCTCCGACGACCACGGAGTATGAGTAAAGAACGCGCAGATGTCAAGTACCTGATGATAGAACAATCAAATCAAGGAGTCGATCCACTAGTTTGGCAGGGTGACGCCGGTGATGGCGCCCAGAGTCGGGCCAATCTCGGCATGAAGCACGAGGTCGGCGATGCCGTCGAGGTCGGTGGCTTCGCGATTCAGGATGACTAGCCGGGCGCCCACCTGCTTGGCTAGCGCGGGGAAGCCTGCGGCCGGGTAGACAACCAGGGAGCTGCCGATCGCCAGAAACAGGTCAGCGGCCAGAGTCGCCTCCTGGGCCCTTCGCATGGCGACCTCGGGCATCGCCTGGCCGAACGAGATGGTGGCTGTCTTGATGATTCCGCGACAGGGCTCGCCGGCGAGGTTCTGCCGCTTGCAGACAGGCAGTTCCTCCCGTTCCCTGAAGGCGGCGACGATGGGCTCGAGTTCGTAGCGCTCTCGGCAGTCGAGGCAGGCCGCGTAGGTCGCGTTGCCGTGCAGCTCGATCACCTCGTCGTCGCAAATGCCGGATTCCTGGTGCAGGCCGTCCACGTTCTGCGTGATCACGGCGTGGAGCTTGCCCAGGCGGCGGAGTTCGGCGAGGGCCAGGTGGCCGCGGTTCGGCTTTGCCTTTGCGATTGTCCGGTCGCTGCCGATCTTGCGTCGCCAGGACTCGCGCCGCGCCTCCTCGGAGGCCATGAACTCGCTGAAGTCGATCGGCCGGTACTTCGTCCAGATGCCGCCCGGACTGCGGAAGTCGGGGATGCCCGACTCCGTGCTGATGCCCGCCCCGGTGAACGCGACGATCCGGGTCGCTTCCTTGATCAGGCGTCCGAGTTCTTCAGTCTGGCTCATCGCGATCTCCCATGGTTTGCTCTGGTGACGCCAGTGTACGGGCTGTTCTCTACCGACCGGTCGGTCTGTTACACTGCCGACCGCCCGTTACAGCAACCTGGATCGAACACGCACAGCCGCAGGATAGGGAGTCAGTATGTCCTTTCACAGCTTCACAGGCACGGACACCTACCTCGCCGCCCCGGAACTCCGGGACTCGGTGAACGTCTCGGCGGCGCTCGAGAAGCCGCTCCTGGTCCGCGGCGAGCCGGGCACCGGCAAGACGGTGCTCGCCGAGGCGATTGCCGAGAATCTGGTCATGGAACTCCTGACCTGGAACATCAAGTCGACGAGCAAGGCCCAGGAGGGCCTCTACGTCTACGACACGGTGCAGCGGCTCAACGACGCCCGCTTCGGCGACAAGGACATCACGGACATCTCCCAGTACATCAAGTACGGTCCCCTCGGGCAGTCGTTCCTCGCCGAGCAGCGGGTTGTGCTGCTGATCGACGAGATCGACAAGGCGGACATGGAGTTTCCCAACGATCTCCTGCACGAGTTGGACCGGATGAGCTTCTTCGTGAACGAGACCGGCAGGCACCATGTCGCGAAGTTCCGGCCGATCGTGGTCATCACCTCGAACAACGAGAAGGAACTGCCGGACGCGTTCCTGCGCCGCTGCGTGTTTCACTACATCGCGTTCCCGGACAAGGCCGAGATGGAGAACATCATCCGGGTCCACCACCCGGATGTCGAGGCCGAGTTGCTCCAGCAGGTCCTGCTGCGGTTCTACTGGCTGCGCGACCTGCCCGAGATTCGCAAGAAGCCGTCCACCAGCGAGTTGATCGACTGGATCGCGGCGCTGCGCCGGGGCGGCGTGAGCACGGAGTCGATCGAGAGTGGGCTACCCTTCCTGGGTGTGCTGATGAAGCGGGAGAACGACCTGGAAGCCGTGATGGCGGCTCACCGTCGCGGCCGGGTGAACTGATCTCCCCTTAGGTGCCGACCGGGCCTGACTCGATGTTCGTCGATTTCTTCTACCACTTGCGGGGCTACGGCCTGAAGGTGACGATCACCGAGTGGCTGTCGCTGATGAAGGCCCTGGCGATCGGTTACAGCCGCGCTGATCTGCACGTCTTCTACAACCTGGCCAGGTGCCTGATGGTCAAGACGGAGGCGGACTTCGACAACTACGACCGCGCCTTCGCGTCCTTCTTCATGGGGGTCGAGAACCACTTCGACATCAGCGATGAACTGCTCGAGTGGCTGTCGAAGGCGGAGCTGCCGCGGGAGCTGACCGAAGAAGAGCGGGCGAAGCTCGAGGCGCTCGATCTGGACGAACTCCGGGAGCGCTTCAAGGAGCTGCTCGACGAGCAGAAGGAGCGCCACGACGGCGGCAATCGCTGGATCGGGACCGGCGGCATGTCCCCGTTCGGCCACGGGGGAGAGCATCCAACGGGGATACGGATCGGTGGCTCCGGCGGTGGCCGGTCGGCGGTCCAGGTTGCGACCGACCGCCGCTTCCGCAATCTGCGCTCGGACCGCATCCTCGACACCCGGCAGATCGGGCTGGCGCTCCGCCGGCTGCGCAAGCTGGACAAGGACGAGGGGCCCGAGGAACTGGACATCGACGAGACGATCGACAGCAGCGCCCGCAACGCCGGCGAGATCGATCTCGTGTTCCGTCCGCCGAAGCGCAACCGGATCAAGCTGCTGCTGCTGATCGACGTGGGCGGCTCGATGGACCCGCACACCCTGCTCTGCGAGAGGCTGTTCTCCGCGGCGCACAAGGCGAATCACTTCAAGAAGTTCGAGTTCAAGTTCTTCCACAACTGCGTGTACGAGAACCTGTACACGGACATCAGCCGCTGGAAGGGCGAGGCGACGTCCCAGATCCTGAAGCGCTTGGACCACACGTGGTCGGTGTGCCTGGTCGGCGACGCCTGGATGAGTCCGTACGAGCTGACCCACACCGGCGGCGCGATCGACTACTACCACACGAACCAGGTCACCGGCCTCGACTGGCTCCGCAAGTTCCGAGACCGCTGTCCGAACTCGATCTGGCTCAACCCGGAACCGCGGCGGATCTGGAATGCGCCGACGATCCACCTGATCCGACAGGTGTTCCCGATGTTCGAACTGACGATCGACGGTCTCACGGAGGGGATCGACGTCCTGCGGGGCATCCGGCCGAATCGCGCCCTGGCGGCCTGAGTCGGAACGGGAGGGCGCCACCGGTTCGAGGCGCCGGGGAATGGCCTGGCGGCCATCGGGGTTACACTGTCCCAATGGACGAGAAATCGCCAGGAGGGGCGCCTTCGGACGGTCTCGACTCGACGGGAAACGAGCCGGATCGCAGCGATCCGGTTTTCGACCTGCCCACGCGGCTGGGCGGGGAGCCGGGGCCCGACGAACCGGAGAGCGCGGATCCGTTCTTCGAGGACTCGCCCGAGGAGCCGCCGGAGCGCTCCGGGACGTTAGCCGTACTCGTCATCGCCGGCGTGATCCTGCTCGGCGGCGGTGCGGTGCTCTGGTGGTGGTTCAGCAGCCGCGCACAAGACCCGGTCGATCCGGACGCCGCGGCTGACGGCGTCGAGGAACCGCCGGCCGCCGAACCGGCCCCCGCGCCCCCGGCTGACGAGCCGGCGGCTCCTGAGGCGCCGGCGCCTCAGGACCTGTACGAGAGCGACTCCCTGGTGCGGGAGATCGTCGGCGGCTTGTCGCAGCACGCCGAGTGGCTTGTATGGCTGGTTCCCGAGGAACTGGCGCTGAACTTCGTGCGTGCCGTCGGCGCCGTGGCGTACGACGAGCCGCCCCAATCGAGTCTGGAACCGCTGCGCCCGGAGGAGGGCTTCAGCGTCGTGCGGCGCGGCCAGCGCTTCTACCCGGCCGAGACGAGCTATCGCCGCTACGACCTGGCGGTCGAGGTCTTCGACTCGATCGACGTTGCCGGCGCCGCCGGCGCGTACAAGCGTCTGCAACCGCTGCTGGAGCAGGCGCACAGCGAGCTCGGATACCCGAACGAGTTCGGCGACACGCTGGAACTCGCGGTGACGAAGCTGCTGGCGACCCCGATTCCGGACGCGCCGCCTGAGCTTCGGCTGCGGGTGATCAGCTTCGAGTACGTCGACCCCGGGCTCGAGGGTCTGAACCCGGCGCAGAAGCTCCTGCTGCGCCTCGGGCCGGACAACGGCGATCGGGTGCGGGCGAAGGTCCGGGAACTCTACGGCACGCTACCTTAGCGTGCTCGAGGCCCTAGCGGCCGAGGGCCCGTCGTTGGGCCTCGGCGTACCGGGGCAGCATCCGGTCGTAGACGGCCACGGCTTCCGGGCGCGGTGATGCGGAGACGCCGGGTTCGCCTGCCGGCGGCAGCGGGGTTGGCCTGCGGCCAGTAGCCCGCAGGGCGGCGCCCAAGGCGGCGCCGTCGCTCACCTCGTGCCCCTCGACACGGCAGCCCAGGATGTCGGCGGCGATCTGGAGGAGTTCCGGATTCTGCGAGCCACCGCCGGTCGCGAGGATCCGGCTGGGCCGCGTCGCCATCCACTCCGAGTTGAGCCGCATCGACAGGAACTGCCCCTCGACGACGGCGCGGCAGTTCCGGGCCGCCTGTTCCGGGACGTCTTCGAGGCCGCCCAGCCGCGCGACCCGGGGCGACGCGACGCGCGGGACGATCTCCGGTTCGAACCAGGGCATCATCATCATCCCGTCGTTGCCCGGCGGCGTTGCCCGCAGGGCGGCGTTGAAGCCCGGCCAGTCCAGGCCGTAGCGGTCCCGTACCGCCTCCCGCGCGAGCGAGCCGTTGCGAAAGCAGATCAGGCTCATCGGATGTCCGCTCGGCGCGATGAACACATGGCCATTGGCGTAGGGGTCGACGGCGACGTCGGCCAGCAGACAGAAGTAGGTGTCGCTCGTGCCCAGGCTCAGCACGGCCTCGCCGGGTTCGCGGACCCCGACGCCCACCAGAGAGCAGGGGTTGTCGCCGGAACCGATGACGACCTGGGCGTCGGGCGGCAGACCGTACCGGGCTGTGAAGTAGGGCGCGATCCCACCGACGGCGGTCCAGGGCGGTTCCGACGGGAGGAGACGACGCTCAAGTCCGGCTGCCGTGGCTGCCATCGCTTCGGGCGACCACTCCCGCCGCCGGATGTCGAGCAGGTTCATGCCGGAGCCGTCGCCGTGGTCGATTGGCGCCAGTCGGCCGGCGAGCACCGAGGTGACGAACGAACTGACCAGGCAGATGTGAGCGGTGTCGGCCCATGCCTCGGGCTCGGTCCGCGCGAAGCGGCGGATCTGGGGCCCGGCGAAGCGCTCGAACGTATCGCTGCCAGTAAGTTGCGCGGCCGTGCTCGCACCGCCCAGCGCGCACCGGATCTCCTCGCACTCCCGGGCCGTCGAAGAGTCGGTCCAGATCGGCGCCTCCGCTCGCGAGAGGACAGGCTCGACCTGCTCGGCGAGGCTCCGGTCGGGTATCAGGGACCCAAGCACGGCGTCCGTTCCCGATCCAAGATAGACGGAGCCATGCTGCTGGCCCGACACCGAGACGCCGCGGATCTCCCGGCATGCTTCGGTCCCCAGCCTCTCGAACGCGAGATCCAGAGCCTCGAGCCATATGCACGGCGGTACCCGCCCGATCGCCGGATCCTCGTTCGGAAGCTGGCCGTTGACCGTGCCGTACGCTGGAAGCTCCGAGTCGTAGTGAACGCCTGCGCGCGTGGCGATCCTGATCGCCCGGTCCTCGACTCGACGTTCTGGTTGCGGCGCCTCGACCAGGATTGCGGTCAGGCTCTGGGTGCCGACGTCTATACCAAGGTAGAGCGGTACACCGGAAGCAGCAGCGTGCGTCATCTCGGACGCCGGTGCAGGGTGGGGCCGTCAGGTGTGGAGCCGGCCGATGGCCGGCGCGTGAATCTGGCCGCCTCCGGCGGCAGCGGACCGGAAGGTCCGCGCACCCAGAGATACCGCTCGGCGTGTGGCGGTTCTCTACTGCAAGCGGCCTCGCGTCGCTGCGGACCCGATACGTCTAGCCTGACGGGGGAGCGGCGGGGGCTGTCCCCCGGCGGACTCGAAGCGAGCGACGGCCGAGTCCGTGCGGCAACCGACGACTGACCGGAGCGAGCGGAGTGGAGCGAGCGCCGACCTTCCATTCTCCGACTGAGCGTGAGCGGCCGCTGGGGGACAGCCCCCGCCGCTCCCTCGTCAGGCGGGTGTGCTCGTTCTCCCGCAGCCGTCACTCGATGCGGGTGCTGTACAGGTAGTCGTTCAGGATGCTCTCCAGCTCTTCCTGGCGGCCGCTGGTCCTGGGCGGTTCGCCGAGGCTGCCGGCCCAGTCTTCGAGTTCTTCGAGGGTGGTCTCGCCGGCCATCAGCTTGCGGCCGAGGCCCCGGCGGTAGCCGGCGTAGCGCTCCCGGATCCGCTCGCCGGCGAGGCCGAGGACGCCGTCCTGCCGGACGCGCTCGACGATCAGGAGCGCCTTGGCGAACACGTCCATCGACGCGATGTGGGCGTAGAAGAGGTCGACCGTGTCGAAGGAGCCGCGCCGCACCTTGGCGTCGAAGTTCAGGCCGCCCCAACGCAGGCCGCCCTGACCGCGGATGATCAGCAGCGCCAGGACGCATTCGCGCAGGCTCATCGCGAAGTTGTCCGTGTCCCAGCCGACGCCTTCGAGACCGCGGTTGATGTCGACGCTGCCGAGCATGCCGGCCGCCGCCGCCGTCGCCAGTTCGTGCTCGAACGAGTGGGTGGCGAGGGTCGCGTGATTCGCCTCGACGTTCAGCATGAAGTCATCCCTCAGGTCGAACTCGCGCAGGAAGTTCAGGCAGTGCCCGCAGTCGAAGTCGTACTGGTGAATGGAAGGCTCCCTCGCCTTCGGTTCGAGGAAGAACTTGCCCTGGAACCCCTGCCGTCGCGCGTAGTCGACGGCGAGACGGAGGAAGGCGGCCATCTGCTCACGTTCGCGGCCCATGTCCGTGTTGATCAGCGAGGTGTAGCCTTCGCGGCCGCCCCAGAACACGTAGCCGCTACCTCCGAGTTCGATCGTCGCGTCGATCGCGCGCCGAACCTGGGCCGCCGCGTGGGCGAAGACCCGGGGATCGGGGTTGGTCGCTGCGCCGTGGGTGTACCGCGGGTGGCCGAAGAGGTTCGCGGTGCCCCAGAGCAGCTTGACGCCGGTTTCGCTTTGCTTGAGCTTCGCCCGTTGGACGATCTCGTCCAGGTAGTCGTTGCTTTCGGCGACGGAGTCGCCTTCGGGCGCGATGTCCCGGTCGTGAAAGCAGTAGTAGGGGACGCCGAGCTTGGTGAAGAACTCGAACGCGGCGTCGAGTGTGCGCCGCGCGACTTCCATGGGCGTCGGCGCGTCGTTCCAGGGCCGGTCGTACACGGGGTCCGGGCCGAACGGGTCCTGGCCGCCGCCCTTGAAGGTGTGCCAGTAGGCGACCGCGAACTTCAGATGCCGCTCCATCGTGGACCCGGCGACCTTGCGCGTCCGGTCGTAGTACCTGAAGGCGAGCGGGTCGCGGCTGTCCGGCCCCTGGTAGGGGATGGGCTCGTCGACTTCGGGGAAGAAGGTCATCGGGCAGCCTCCACGGGCGGGTTCCTCAGTTGTCCTCGAACGCGGCGTCGAAGGCGATCTCCGAGGGCGCGAAGTCGAGCGCCTTGACGAACTCGGCGGCCTCGGCGGCGCCGTGCTCGCGGTCCATGCCGGAGTCCTCCCACTCGACGGAGAGCGGACCGTCGTAGCCGACGTCGTTCAGCGCGCGGATGATCTCCTCGAAGTCGACGGAGCCGCGGCCTGGCGAGCGGAAGTCCCAGAACCGGCGGTGGTCGCCGAAGTTCGTGTGGCCGCCGAAGACGCCGCACGGCTTCGGCTGCTCCGACCACCACGCGTCCTTGACGTGAACGTGGAAGATCCGGTCGCTGAAGCGCCGGATGAAGTCGACGTAGTCGACGCCCTGGTAGCCGAGATGACTTGGGTCGTAGTTGAAGCCGAAGGCGGGGTGACCGCCCACCGCCTCGATGGCGCGCTCGGCGCTTACCGTGTCGAAGGCGATCTCGGTCGGGTGGACCTCGAGGCCGAAGCGGACGCCGAGTTCCCGGTAGGCATCGAGGATCGGCGTCCAGCGTGCGGCGAAGTCGGCGAAGCCGTCGTCGATCATCGCCGGCGGCACCGGTGGGAAGGAGTAGAGCAGGTGCCAGATCGAACTGCCGGTGAAGCCGTTGACGACCGAGAGGCCCAGGGCTTTCGCGGCTTCGCCGGTGCGGATCATCTCGTCGGCGGCGCGCTTGCGGACGTCTTCCGGATCGCCGTCGCCCCAGACGTGAGGCGGCAGGATCGCCTCGTGGCGGGCGTCGATCCGGTCGCAGACGGCCTGGCCGACCAGGTGGTTGCTGATCGCGTGGAGCTCGAGGTCGTTCGAGGCGAGCAACTCCCGCCGGGAGGACGCGTAGGCTCGATCGCAGCGGTCGACCTCCACGTGGTCGCCCCAGCAGGCGAGTTCCACACCGTCGTAGCCGAGGTCTCGGGCCAGCGGGCAGAGGTCGGCGACGGGCAGATCGGCCCACTGGCCGGTGAACAGGGTAACGGGTCGGGCCACGGTGCGTCTCCTACGGGTTGCTGGTTGCGCTGAGGCGTGGGTCGAACGTCGGGTTCAGGCCGGCATCCCGAGCCACTTTCGGTCGCTCTCGCTGCTGGCGACGACGGTCTCGATGAACTGCATTCCGCGCAGGCCGTCGTACACGGTGGGGAAGTCGAGCATCGTCGCGTCGGGTTCGATCCCGCGACGGCGGCAGTCCAGCGTCCGCGCGAAGTTCCGGTACAGGTTGGCGAAGGCCTCTAGGAACCCCTCGGGGTGCCCGGCCGGCAACCTGGTATGCGCCGCCGCGTCGTCGGAGAGCCCCTGACTGGACGTGCGCAGGACCTCGCGCGGCCGGTCGAGCCACTTGAGGATCAGGGTGTTCGGCTCTTCCTGGCGCCACTCCAGGCCGCCTGACTCGCCGTAGACCCGGATTGCCAGGGCGTTCTCCTCGTCGATCGAGATCTGGGAAGCGTAGAGCACGCCGCGCGCTCCGTTGTCGAAGCGGAGCAGGACGTTGCCGTCGTCCTCGAGCGGTCGCCCTTCGACGAACGTGGTCAGGTCGGCGCAGAGCGACTCGATCCGTAGCCCGGTGATCGCCTCGGCGAGGTTCTCGGCGTGGGTCCCGATGTCGCCGATGCAGCAGGAGATCCCCGCCCGTTCCGGGTCCGTCCGCCAGTCCGCCTGCTTCTGGCCCTCCGACTCGAGCCGGGTAGCGAGCCAGCCCTGCGGGTACTCGACGACGATCTTGCGGATTCTGCCGAGTTGGCCGTCGCGGACGCGGTGGCGGGCCTCCTTGACCATCGGGTAGCCGGTGTAGTTGTGGGTCAGGCCGAAGACCAGGCCGGTTCGCTCGACGAGTTCCACCAGGGCCTCGGCCTCGGCCGCCGACTTCGTCATCGGCTTGTCGCTCATCACGTGAAAGCCGGCTTCGAGCGCCGCCCTGGCGACCGGGAAGTGCATGTGGTTCGGCGTGACGATGGAGACGAAGTCCATCCGTTCTGCCGGGTCGAGGGCGGCCTCGCCCGCCATCATCTCCTCGAAAGTGCCGTAGCAACGCCCAAGCGGCAGGAAGAGGTCGGCGCCGGAGGCTCGGGAGCGTTCGGGATCCGAGCTGAAGGCGCCGCAGACGAGTTCGATCAGGCCGTCCAGGCCGGCCGCCATGCGGTGGACGGCGCCGATGAAGGCGCCCTGGCCGCCGCCGACCATGCCCATGCGGATCTTCCGTTCCATCGCGCGCTCCCTCGTAGTGCGATCCGGGAGCGTACCGCAAAGGAATGAGCGTTTGGCGGCGCTACTCCGCTGACAACGGAGCCCCTTCTTCGATCGCGTAGAGCTCCGAGCGGGTCGCCACGTAGAGCACGCCGTCCTTGGCGAGGGGCGTCGTGTAGACCGCCCCCTCCATGAACACCTCGTTGATCAGGTTCTCTTCGCGACCGGTCGCGAGGATCGCCACCTCGCCGTCCTCGTCGCCGATGTAGATCTTGCCGTCCACGACGAAGGTCGAACCCCAGATCGCCGCGTAGGTGTGGTGCATCCACTGGAGCTCGCCGGTCTCCTCGTCGAAGCAGTAGACGTGGCCCGAGAGGTCCGCGATGTAGACCAGGCCGTCATGGATGGACGCGGTCGACATCGTGCGCTGGAAGTCCTCGCCGCCGACGTGCCAGATCTGGCCCGTCTCGGTGATGTCGCCGGTTCCGGAGGCGTCGATCTTGTAGAAGTGCCCGGGACCTTCGCCGTGCTCCGGGTCCTGGCCGACGCCGATGTAGACGACGTCGTGGTGGAAGACCGGGGTGGAGATGATGTTGTTCCGGGTGCCCTTGCCGCCGAGTTCCCACACGGACTCCTTGGGATTCGCGTCGAAGGTCCAGATCAGCTCGCCCGTTTCCGGCGCGAAGGAGTAGACGACACCCTCGCCGCCCGGGATGACGATCTGGCCGCGGCCGCCGGCCACACCGTAGGCGGGGTTCGACCAGGTTCCGTGGAGGATGCTCTCGCCCGGGTGGGCGCTCTCCCACACCAGTTCGCCGGTGTGCTTGTTCAGTGCCACGAAGCTCGGACCGAGCGGAGAGGGGATGTTGATGTGCCCCTCGTCGACGCCCTGGCCTGTGGTCGCGACGACGACGTCGCCGACCACCAGGGGCGAGCCGGCGGCGAGGTTGTGAGGGAAGACGTCGAGTTCGGCGATCGTGTCGTAGATCCAGAGGATGTCGGCGTCCATTTCGTGGCTGTACTGCTCGTCCTGCATGCCGTCGTTGCCGTCCGCGAAGCCGTCGACGTCGACCGCCACGAACTCCCCCCGGTTGGAGACGTAGTAGGCGACGCCGTCCTCGATGTAGGGGGTCGAGCAGATGCCCTGGAGCGGCCAGTCGTTGACCCGCCCGGCCGGCAGTTTGTCGTGCGTGGCCTGCCACAGCAGCTCGCCGTCGCTCTCGCGAAAAGCGATCAGAATCCCCTTGTCGCCGACGATGCCGGGACGGCGTTCGCCCTCGTTGTTCGTGCCGACGAAGACCTTGCCGTCGTAGATGATCGGTCCGGCGTAGGTCTGGGAGCCGAGCTTCTGCTTCCACTTGATGTTCTTTCCGGACAGGATGTCCCAGTCCGTCGGGACGCCGGTCTCGGTCGACACCATGTTGCGGGAAGGGGTCAGGCCGAACATCGCCGGTGGATCCTCGGCCAGTGCCGCGGCGGCTCCGGTCGAGATCAGGAACGCTGCCACAACGGTCCCCTTTTTCATGCTCTGCTCCTCGGGTTCAGTGGATGCGTCTTGCCCTCTCAGCTGTGCCCATCGGCTGCACTTCAGTTGCTCAGTTGCTGGTGATTCGAACGTTGTCGTAGGAGACGACGGACGGCGAGTAGCCCAGGAGACCCGGGGAGCCATTCCGGATGGGGTGGGGATCCTCGGCCGTGATGGTCCACTCGGCCGGTTCCTCCTCGTCGCGCGGCCATACCTTGCCGCGGACCGCGGCGGTGTCGCCGGCTGCTTCCACCTGCAGCTTCATCGTGTACCAGCGGTCCATCTCGAACTCGAAGTCGGCCTTCTGCTCGACCCGTAGCTGGGCCGACCAGGAGCGGATCTGGAGGCGCTGGTGGATGCCCATCATGTCGAGGATGTAGCCGGAGTTGATCAGGCCCGAGTCGGAACGGCGCCGGCCCTTCTGCGAGTTGCGCACATCCGCCTGGATCGTGTAGTTGCCGAGCGAGGGCGGGCCGAGCAGGAGCGGGGAGCGCAGCAGGCCGCGCTCGGCGACCGGCTTGACCAGGATGGTCTCGCCTTCTTCCTCGGCGATGTCGTACCGGCCGCCGCCGATCCAGTACGCCTGCTTGCCGCCCGAGAAGTCCTCCGTCCAGGGAAGGGGCGGGAAGACGCGGATGCGCGCTTCGGCCTCGAGTTCGCCGCTGGTCGCGACCAGGGCGCCGGCTTGGAAGCCCGCGTCGTCGGCGAAACGGAGGGTGCTGCCCGCAAGATCCGCCTCGATCCCCTTGAGCGACCAGTCGGCTTCTACCGCGCCCAGCGGCCGGCCGAGGGCGTCGAATGCCAACACCTCGAAGTCGTGGCTCTCGCCGGGGTTGGCCCTGACTTCGGCCGGCACCACGAGCAGTGTCGCCGGCGGTCCTTCAGGCTCTCCCTCGTCGCCGCGGCTCGGCAGTGGGGAAGCAGTGACTTCGAACGGCGCGTCCGTATCGCCCAGGCAGTAGACGCCCTCCTCGGTCGTGAAGTAGACGCGCCCGTAGGCGATGGCCGCCGAGCCGTACAGCTCGGCGTACCGGCCGTCCGGCACCTTCAGTTGGTGCCGGGCGAGAATCTCGGCGCTCGTGTCTCCGGGCTGGATGATCGCGAAGTGGCCGTTCGTCTCGCCGGCGTAGATCTTGCCGTCGGCCCAGACCGGCGACGCCTTGCCGACGGTGCCGATGCTGAGTTCCCAGAAGACCTCACCGGTCTCCGTGTCGACCGCGGCCAGGTTGCCGGAGTTGTTCACCACGTAGAGGCGGCCGTCGTGGATGGTCGGCGACGGGAAACCCGCCTTGTTCCGGTTCCACCGCCACAGTTCGCCGGTGTTCGTGATGTCGCCGCTCAGCGTGCCGTCGATCGCGATGACGCGGCCGAGGGTGCCCTCGTCGATGTTCTCCTCGCTGTGGGAGATGAAGACCCTGCCCTGGTCGTCGACCACGGGCGAGGAGTTGATGCCCCGCTTGGAGAGGTTGAACTCCCAGATCTTCTTTCCGGTGCGGGCTTGCAGAGCGTAGATGTGCCCATCCGCGTTGCCAGTGATCAGCAGACGCTGGTTGTTGATCACGGTCACGATCGGGATCGATTGCGTGTTCCGGTCGTAGATGGTGCCGCCCGGTGTCGACATCCACTGGACGTCGCCGGTTCGCTTGTCGAAGGCGTAGTAGCGATGCCGCGGTACGCCCTGATTGCCCCAGCTTCCGTTGTTCATGTTGACGATGATCAGGTCCTCGTCGATCACCGGGGACGCGGTTCTGCCGCCGTAGCCTTCGAAGCGCCCGTGTTCTTCCTTCAGTGACCGGAACCAGATCACATTCCCGTCGCGGTCGTGGCAGATGAAGAGGCCGCTGACGAGCTGCGCGTAGGTGTAGCCGGTCTCGGGGTCGCCGGTGAGCGAGGCCCACCCGACCCGGTTCATCGCGACGGTCGTGAGGTAGAGGTTGTAGCGGTTCTCCCAGAGCGGCTCGCCGGTACCGGCGTCGAACGCGGCGATCACCGCCTGCTCGTGGACTCCGGTGCCGGCGCGGCCGTTGACGAACACACGTCCGCCCATCACGACCGGCGTCGAGCGGGCGATGAAGTCCTGGCGCCAGATCAGGTTCTCGCCCTCCGGGCTCCAGGTGTCGATCAGGCCGGTCTGGGGCGAATAGCCGTTCTGGTAGGGACCGCGCCAGGAGGTCCACTCCTCGGCCTGCAGCGAAGCGGCGGGCAGCGCCAGAACGAGCAGGAATGAACAGAACTGAATGCGATTCCTCATCTCGGCTCCTTGCCAGGGTGTTGAGAAGCGGACAGCGGCCCGCACGCGGCGCACATTCTAGGCAGATTCAGCCCGGGGTGCTCTCGCGTCCCGTGTTGGCGTTGCGGCGGATGGGGGTTCTACTCGGCTTCCTCAGCCTCCGCGGCTTCCTGGGCCATCTGCTCCTGCCAGTTGGCGGGGTAGATCATCGCCATCAGCGTCGACTGTTCGGACTGATACTGCACCATCACACCCTTCGGCATCCAGATCGCGTCGCCGGGTCCGAGTTCGTGGGCGTCCTCGCCGGAGAGGATCGTCAGGCTTCCCTCGAGGACGTAGAGGTACTCGTCGAACATCATCGGGCGCTGTTCCTGGGTGTCGAAGTTGTCCAGGACCGTGACCGCGCAGTGCAGGATGTCGCTGACCGCGACGACGCCGGGCGCGCTCGCGGGGCCGACATCGGACCCGGTGTAGATGCCCGGTCCGAACTCGACGATCTGGCGGTCGGCGGCCGCGACGAAGACGACCGGATCCGGCTCGCCCTCCATCGACCAGTTCTCGTCCGCGGGCGCCCAGTCGAACGGGTAGACGGCGACGAGGTTCGGGGCCATCTCGCCGGCCTCGAGCCTCTTGGCCACCGTACCCCTGGGGATCCACAGCCCGTCACCCGGACCGACCTCGAACACCTCGTCCTCCGTTTCGAGCGTCAGGACTCCACCCTCGAGGCCGTAGATGTACTCGTCGTAGGTGTAGACCCAGTCCTCGAGGAAGAAGTTCTCGTACTGCGCAATGACAGCAGACATGGCCGTGGTGCCCGCCACGGTGCCGATCGCGTTGGGGTCGCCGACCTCCGTCGACACCATCAACGTCGGGTTGCCCGGCGTGAGTTCCTGGAACTCGCGGCTGTCGCCCCGGATGACGACGATCTCGCCGACCGGCGCCGGCACTTCCCGCACGGCGGGCGCCTCCTCCGGTGCTTCCGCCGCTTCCTCTTCGGCGGGAGCGCAGGCAAGGAAACCGGCGCCGAGAGCGAGCGCGCAGAGCGCCACGATCGGGGTCGTCTTGAGAGAGTCTTTGGTCATCGGGTTCTCCCTTCTGCGGAACCTCATCCCCCAACAAATTTAGGAATTTCTAAGAGGTCCCGGCGAACGCTCCGGAACCGCGTCGGAGCCTTCCTGTGTCTTGGGGGAGACGTGTCGATCGACCTTTTCTCGGTAACTCAGGAGGCTTCGCGCTGCCGCTAGGATGGCTTTTCATAGTACTGAGCGCACTACCCGTGGTCAACAAGACACAGAAGCGAATCGTGTTCAGACGCAGGGGGTTGAGTGCCCTGGCGTTGGCGCTTCCGGTCGTTCTGTTCGCGGCCTGCCAAAGGGATGCGGCCCCGGTCTCGGAGCCCATCGCACCGTCGGCGCCCGCTGAATCGGCTGAACGCCCCTCCGTTGCCGCGGCCTGGACCGGAGCGGTCGGCGATCTGTCCCCCGAGGCGTGGAACGTCGTCCTGGTCACGATCGACACGCTGCGCGCCGACCGATTGGGCTCCTACGGCTACGCGGAGATCGAGACGCCGCACCTGGACCGGCTCGCGAGCGAAGGCATCCTGTTCGACAACGCGCTGACCACGGTTCCCTTCACCCTTCCCGCGCACACTTCGATCATGACCGGGGTCTACCCGCCGGTCCACGGCGTGCGCGAGAACGTCGGCTACGCGCTGGACGAGCGGCTGCCGACGCTGGCCGAAGACCTGTCGGCCGCCGGCAGGCGCACGGGGGGATTCATCAGCGCCTTCGTCCTGGACGGGAGATGGGGGATCGACCGGGGCTTCGACCGCTACTACGACGAGTTCAAGGTCCAGGACATGGGGATGCTGAACATGGGATCCGTTCAGCGCGAGGGGACGGAGACGATCGGCCAGGCGGAGGCCTGGCTCGACGAGGCGGCCGGCTCGCCTTTCTTCCTCTGGCTGCATCTCTTCGAGCCGCACGATCCCTACGAGCCGCCCGAGCCCTTCGCGTCGCGGTACCCGAAGCGGCCGTACGACGCGGAGGTCGCGTACACGGACAGCCTGGTCGGACGCTTGCGGGGGATTCTCGAGGGCAGGGACCTGCTCGAGCGGACCCTGCTGGTCGTCACGGCCGACCACGGTGAAGGGCTCGGCGACCACGGCGAGTACTTCCACGGCTACTTCGTCTACGACAGCACCGCCCGGGTGCCCCTGATCGTCCGGTTGCCGGAGGCCCGTCTCGGAGGCCGCCGGGTGGCGGCGGCGGTGAGCCACGTCGATCTCCGTCCCACGATTCTCGCGGCGCTCGGCGTCGAGGCGCCAGCCGCCTCCTCGCACCAGGGGGGCCGCAGTCTGCTTCCGCTCCTGCTCGACCTGGACGACGGTGAGCGCTCGGCCTACATCGAGTCCTACTACTCGCTCTACCACTACGGCTGGGCGCCGCTGCGAGCCATCCACACGGGTCAACTGAAGTTCATCGACGCGCCGGAGCCCGAGCTGTACCGGCTGCCTGACGATCCAGGTGAGACGGAGAACGTCGTCCGCGGCACGCGCGCCGAAGCGCGCGAACTGCGCGATCGTCTGCTCGGGATGATCCGCGGCTTCGAAGGGTCCGCGTCGGGCGAGAGCGCGCGGCCGGACTTGGACCAGGAGACGCTGGCGCAGCTCCAGGCGCTCGGCTACCTCGCCGGCAGCGGCAGCCGCGCCGAGGCGCCCGAGGACCTCTCCGGCCTGGCCGACCCGAAAGGCAAGATCGCGGTCCACCGGGCGATCATGCTCGCCCAGAGCGACATCGGAAAGGGCGAGACGGCGGCTGCCCGCGAGCGGTTGCTGGAGGCCATCGAGCTCGATCCCGGAGTGGTCGACGCCCAGCAGATGCTCGGCAACCTGCACCAGCGCGAAGGCGAGTACGAGGCCGCGATCGAGTACTTCAGGAACGCCCTGGCCCGCAACCCGGACCACCAGGCCTCACTCATGGGTCTGGCCGATTCCTACCTCTGGCTCGGCCGGCCGGAGGACGCCCTGGTCGGCTTCGAGCGGCTCCGGGGCCTGGCCCCGCACGACAGCAAGGCGGCGATCGCTTCCACCGACATCCTGGTCGATCTCGGCCGCCAGGCGGAAGCGCTGGAAGTTGCCGAGTCGGCGGCCCGCTACGAGCACGCCCCGGCGCTGGTCCACAACCAGCACGGCGAGCTGCTCGCGCTCGCCGGGCGGGTCGGCGAGGCGGAGAGGGCCTTCGAGCGGGCCATCCAGGCGAACGATCGCCCGGTGCAGCCGCACTTCAACCTGGCGGTGCTCTACGAGGAGCGCGGCGAGACGGCGAGGGCGATCGAGCGCTACAAGGAGGCGCTGGCCCGGATGCCGTGGCACTACAGGACGCTGTTCAACCTCGGCCGGCTGCTGGGCCGGGACGGCGACGTGGTGGAGCAGGAGGAGCTGTGGCTGGCCTCGGTGAACGCGAATCCGGAGTTCATCGAGGGGCACTACCTGCTGGCCAAGCTGTTGATGGACCAGGGCGGCGACCTCGAGCGGGCGGAGGAGCTGGTGCGCGCGGGTCTCGCGCAGGACGAAGCGCACCAGGCGGGCGCTCTGGGTTACTTCGTTCTGGCTGACATTCTCAGTCGACTTGGCCGCACCGGGGAGGCGATGGAGGCGCTTCGCTCCGGCCGGGAGATCCGGGCACGCTAACCCTAGCGTTGGAAGAGATAGGTCGCCTTGAGGATGAACTGCCGGCCCTGTGTGCGTCGCTCCCGGAGCGACGGCGCCGTCCAGTTCTCGTTGTAGACGAGGAAGATGTCGGCCCCTGGCCGGTAGATCCAGTGGAAGCGGATGTTGACACCGAGATCCTCGGCGGCGTCGTTGTACTGGGCGATCATGTTCAGTCGCAGATCGGGTGTGAACGACAGGTCGACGCCCGGGCTCCACAAGTTGATCTCGAAGGCGCCCTGCGGCAGTTCGACGTTGTGGTGCGACCAGGTGGTGGAGGCGCGAACGAGGCGCGACAGCCGAAGACTGAGCTGCTGTCGCACGGAGACCCAGTCGCCCTGGTAGAACTCGCCCCAGAAGTTGAAACTCCGCAGGGACACGGATCGCGACGCGTCGGTGAGCAGCAGCAGTTCCCAGCCGTCGGACTCGAACAGGCCAGGCGGGATCACGACGCCGGGGAAGATCTCGAACGGCGCGAACAGTCGCTCCTTCGTCCGGACCGCGCCGATCTCAAGGAAGTCGTTCGTCTTGAAGACCATGCCGACGGGGTAGAGGACGGTCTCCTCGCTCTCGAGGCGTCCGTCGCTCGAGCGCTCGAAACGGCGGTGCGTGCCTTCGGCGTACCAGGAGCGGATGCCGGCCCGTTCGATCCGGGGCTGCCAGATGAAGCGGGGGTTGTAGAGGCGGAAGTTCTCGCGCAGCAGGAACCCCACGCCCGGATCGAAGTTCTGCTGTGACTCGATGAAGTCCAACGAGGTCGTGAGCGTCGAGCCCTGGTAGCCGACCCCGGCGCCGAAGGAAGCATCGTCGCCAAAGGTACCTGGCCGCTCGCTCCGGCTCCAGTAGCCGTTGAGCTGGAGGAGCTGGGTGGGCTTGAGTTCGATGTCGAAGCCGTAGAGGTTCTGCGCTCCCGCGGCGGCGGGGTCGCGCTGCGTGAAGATCGCGCCGACGCTGGAGCGCTGGCCGATGTTGCGCTTCACCCGCGCGACGGAGAAGGCGGTTTGCGGCACGCTCCGGCTCCCGACATCGGCTTCTCCCGTGCCGACCCCGAGGACGCCGAAGTTCCATTCGCCGAGCCGGCCGGTCAGGCGAGCCCCCAGATCCATCGGCACCGTCTCGCCGCCGTCGAGCCCGATGCGGCGCGAGAAGAAGGCCTTCATCAGGGCGGGCATCCACGGCACCCTCTGGGGAGGGCCGAACTCGAAGATGCCGGCGTTCTCGAGGAAGAAGTCCCGCTTCTCGGGAAAGAAGAGGGAGAAGCGCGTCAGGTTCACCTGCAGATCGTCGACCTCGACCTCGGCGAAATCCGTGTTGTAGGTCAGGTCGAGCGCCATCGACTTGCTCAGTCCCCACTTGATGTCGAGTCCGCCGTCGAGGTCCGTCCCCGAAGTACGGACCGGCGGCTCTTCCGAGGCGGCGCCGATCAGGTAGGGCTTGACGTCGAGGCTGCGGGAGCGCCGGAGCCCGGCGAGCCCCGTCAGCCTGCCGGCCAGGGAAACGCGGTAGGCGGCGTAGTGGGATACGCCGGATGTTGTGATCGGCAGCGTGGAACGGGGCAGATACGCCCAGTTGACTTCCTCGCTCTTGCGGCGGATGAGCCGCTGCACGTGCAGGCCCCAGCGGTCGAGCGCCGGATCGAAGCGCAGGGTCGCGAATGGAATGGCGATCTCCGCCGTCCAGCCTTCCGTCGTTCGCCGCGCCCTGACGGTCCACACGCCGTCCCATTCCGCGTTCACGTCGCGGCCTTCGTCGGTGATCAACGCATCGTGACGGGCGCCGTTCGGGTTGGTGGCGAAGGCGAAGGCGTTCCGACCGTCTAGAAACGTGTCGAAGACCAGAACGAAGGAGTCGTCGGAGGCGAGCTCCGCGTCGCGCTCCATCTCCTTGGCGATGATCCTCTCCGGCTCCCGGTCGAAGGCGCGCAGCGCCACGTAGAGTGTGGACTGGGTGTAGGCGATGGAGAACTCGGTCCGCTCCGAAGCCGGCGCTCCCTCGCGGGGCTCGCGCTGGCGGAAGCCGCTACCGACCTCGGCGCTTTGCCAGGCGGGCTCGTCGAGCCGGCCGTCGACCGTGATCGGCTCGTCGATGGCGAGCGCCGCGATCGAGGGACGCTCGCTGAGATCGGCATCGACCTGACCGGCCGCCGGCGCGCCGAAGGTCAACGCGACGACGACAAGAGCCAGCACCGGCCTGACGCGGGAATGGGCCGGGAAACGGTCCGAAGTCAATGGGAAACTCGTGGGACGCGGGAGAGTCGGGTCAGCACCGAGACTATTCGAGCCCGGAAGGCTGCGCGGGCGCTCAGAAACCCTAAGGTTCTCTCAGGTTTTGCTCTAGATCCAACCCTGTTCGATCAGTCAAAGTAAGCTTGCTTCAGGCGACAATCGAACCGGAGGTGACCATGTCGAAGACGCGTTCATTGGTTTTAGTCTCACTGCTCCTCCTGTTCATGGCGGCGCCGGCGCTGGCCCAGAACGTCGGCACGGTTCGCGGCGAGGTGCGCGACGCGAACGGCGATCCGCTGCCGGGCGTCCTGATCGAAGTCGACGGGCCGCTGGTGCGCGGCGACCGCTCGACGACGACGGGCGTCAACGGCGAGTTCCTGGTCACGGCGCTGCTCCCGGGCACGGTCTCGGTCACCGGAACGCTCGACGGCTTCGAGGACGAGACGGTGGAAGACGTCCGCATCTCGATCTCGCAGACCAGCACGGTGAGCATGGTCCTCCAGCTCGCCGCGACCTCGGAGGAGATCACGGTGACCTCGGAGCGACCCATCCTGGACGTGACGAGCAACGTGATCAGCACCCACCTGACCGAGGAGTTCATCGACGACCTCCCGACCAAGCGGAGCTTCCAGGACTACGCCGCCATGGCCAAGGGGGTGACGCTCCAGGGGCGGGACCAGACCTACGGCGACTGGAGGTACTCGGTCTACGGCAGTGGCGGCGTATCGAACTCGTGGAACCTCGACGGCCTCAACTCCTCGTTGCACGACTACGGCGGCGTGTGGTTCTGGATCAACCCGGACACGATTTCGGAGGTCCAGGTGCTCGGTGTGGGCGCCCCGGCGGAGTACGGCGGCATGTCCGGCGGCGCGATCAACATCGTCACGAAGTCCGGGACGAACGAGTTCGACGGCCGCCTGAACTACTACGGCCAGTTCGACTCGCTGACCGCCGAGGGCCCGAAAGTTGCCGGATTGACCGGCGAGGAGACCGGCTTCTATCGGGACAAGTTCAACAACTTCACCCTGGCGCTCGGCGGCGCGCTGGTCCAGGATGAACTGTGGTACTTCCTGTCGCTCGAGTACAAGGAGGACGCCCTCGGGGAGCCGGGCTCGATTCGGGAGTACGTCCGGCCGGACCTCTGGGAGCGCTCCGCGCTGAAGCTCGACTGGACCTTCAACCCGTCGAACACCTTGACGCTCAGCGCCCAGTACGAGGACTACGACTGGCAGCAGGCGTCGGATCCGTTCCTCTCCCAGGACGCGCAGACGCACGAGTTCGGCATCCGGCCATCCTTCCGCCTCGGGTGGCAGTCCGTGTTCTCGAACCGGACGTTCTTCGAGGTGAACGTCGCCGACTTCGACAACTACGACCGAGTGGCCTCGGTCACCGGCAGCACGGAGCCACCCTTCGTGGACTACACCCAGCCGGTGCCCACGACCGTGGGCGGACCGAGGTACCCGTACGACTACGGTCCCGGGATGATCCGCACGAGCGCCAAGCTGACCCACTTCGCCGACGACCTCGCCGGCAGTCATGAGTTCAAGTTCGGCGTCCAGTTCACGGACGCGACGACGAAGACGCCGCAGCTCTACCCGGGTTCGGGCGGTCTCTATTACGCAAAGTTCGCCGAGAGCTTCTACTGGCGCTACACGCGGCAACAGCACTACTACGGCAGCGATTCGACCTCTCTCGGGCTCTTCGTGGACGACTCGTGGAACCTTGGCGGCAAGACGACCCTGAACCTCGGTGTGCGCTACGACCACGACAACGGAGGCATCCCGCCCTACGAGGTGCTGCTGTCCCACGGGGGCGGCAAGGGGAATGCCGTCTTCAGCGGTGACTTCTACCCCGCCTACGACGACCTCGTCGACTGGAAGAACATCTCGCCGCGTCTCGGGATCGCCCACCAGGTCGGCGATGGCGAGCGGCAGGGCGTGCTGCGGCTGTCCTACGGCAAGTACTTCGAGGCGAACAACACGGCCGTGTGGAACGGCCCTCATCCCGACCGGCCGCCCTCGATGTACGCCTTCAGCTACTACCGGAACGGCCCTTGGTACGTCTACCGGACGGTCGCGGACGAGAATCTCATCCAACCGGACCCGAACCTGAAGGCGCCCGAGTACGACCAGTACGCCCTCGGCTACGAGCAGCAACTCAGCGAGACGCTGACGCTCGGGGCCGAGCTCGTCGTCAAGCGCGGCACGAACCTGATCGGCTGGCACATCCTCAACGATGGCGTCTACGAGGAAGTACCGTTCGTCAACCCGGAGACGGGCGAGACGATGACGCTCTACAGCATCGTCGAGGAGCCGACCCGCCGCAAGGGGAACAGCCCGGGACCGGGCGCGAACGCGCCCCCCGGCGCGAAGTACGAGCAGGACTACGAGGCCCTCTTCGTGAGTCTGACCAAGCGCAAGGTCGGCAGGTGGGGGGCGAACGCATCGCTCGGCTGGTCGAACTCCGAGGGATTCGCGTCACGGAACCTCGACCAGCGCCAGGCTGAGCCCTTCTTCTCGTCCCAGTTGGGCGTGGATCCGAACCACCACATCAACGCCGAGGGGATGCTGCAGGGAGACCGAACGTGGGTCTTCGCGGGCCAGCTTCAGGTCGACCTGCCGTGGCAGCTTCGCGGAGCGGCGGTGCTGAAGGTTCAGGACGGCCGGCCGTACTCGCTGTTCCAGCGGGTACAACTGGCTCAGGGCCAGATCGATGTCGCTCTGACCCCGCGGGGGGACGATCGCCGAATGCCGGGCAGTACAACGCTTGACCTGGGCATCGGGCGCAACTTCTCGCTCGGCGGCGACGTCTCGTTCGGCGTCGACCTGCAGGTCCTGAACGCCCTGAACGAGGATGCCTTCGACTGGTGGCAGGCCAATGCGTTCAGAGACGGTAATCTGGTGCCGTCCCTTTACCAGTATCCGCGCCGGTTGATGCTGCGGCTCAGCTTCGACTTCTAGGGCGCTGCGACCGCTCGGTCCCGGCTTGACTACTGACCTCGACCAGAGGAGATCACTGTGATGCGGAAAGCGACAGTCGTTCGGTCCACCGGAGCGCTGAAGCTCCTTCTGTGCTTGGCTCTCTTGGCGGCTGCGTGGTCCGCGCCGACCCTTGCCGCCGAGGGCGACTGGTCGCAGTGGCGGGGGCCCGCCAGGGACGGTTACGCGCCCGTGGCCGGCAACGAGAGGCTCGCCGCGGCGCTTCACGGTCCGCTGCCGGCGTCTCTGCACCAGGTCTGGAAGCTGGAGGTCGGCCTCGGACAGTCGGCGCCGATCATCCACCAGGGCAAGCTCTACATCCACGTCCGGCAGGGCGAGGAGGAGGTGGTCCTGGCGCTCGACCCGGAGACGGGCGAGGAGATCTGGCGGTATGCCTACCCGGTCGCCTACGTGCCGGTGAATCACGCCTGGGCGTGGGGACCGGGTCCGAAGTCGACGCTGACCGCGGTCGGGGACACGCTCTACACCTTCGGTGTCACGGAGCGGCTGCACGCCATCGACGCGGAGCAGGGCGACGTGCTCTGGGACAAGAGCTACGACAACATCTACGCGCAGCCGTTTCCCGAGTGCGGCACCAGCGCCTCGCCGCTGGTCGAGGGCGACCTGGTCATCGTGCCGATCGGGCAGACGTGGCCGGATCCGTCGATCGAGAGCCTCGGCGAGATCGTGGCCTACAACCGGCACACCGGGGAGGAAGTCTGGCGCACCGAGTACCTGCCGCCGGGCTATGCCTCGCCGATGGCGTTCACGCTCGACGGGGTCCGGCAGCTCGTCACCTCGACCCAGAACCACGTGGTCGGCATTCGCATCAGCGACGGCAAGACGCTGTGGAAGAAGGAACTGCGGATCTTCATGGAGCAGAACATTCCGACGCCGCTCCTGTACGAGGACAACATCCTGATCGGTGGCTACCACTGGGGGAACGCGCTGCTCGATCCGGAGCCCACCGGCGGTGACGGACTCTGGGACGTGAACAGCGTCTGGGCGACGAAGCGGCACGAGTTGTACATGGACTCGCCCGTGCTGGTCGGTGACCACGCCTACTTCCGTTCGCACAAGAGGCTCGGGACGCTGGTCTGCGTCGATATGCGGACCGGCCAGCAGTGCTGGCAGGGTCCGCCCCAGGTGGCGCGGTACGCGGCCTTCGTCGTCGTCGGCGAGGACCGGCTCCTGGTGCTGACGGACAACGGCGAGATCAAGGTGGTTGCCGCCGATCCCTCCGAGTATCAGGAACTCGCTTCCTGGGACGTCGCCGACACTCCGGTCTTCACCCACCTCACGGTCGCCGGATCGCGGATGTACGTGAAGGACGAAGCGCACCTTGCGGTGTTCGAAATCGCCCCCGACCAGGTGACGGACGCCACGGCCGGTCCGACCGGCGACGCGGTCGCGGACTGGACGCCGACGGCGGAAGACGAGGCCGCGGTGCTGGAGGTGGTCAACAAGGTGCTCGACACGCAGAGGGACGCGAGGACGTGGGAGCAGGTCGAGGAGCACCTGAGCTACTGGTCCGAGGACTTCAGCGACTACTCCGGCCAGACGAAGGCCGACTGGGTCGCGATGTACCGGAACATCTTCAACGCGGCCGGCGTGATCGGACCTCCGACGGGCTACGACAAGCAGTCGATGTACCTGGAGGGCTGGGTCGGCGATACGGCGGTCGTCCGCGGCGTCTTCATCGACTTCCGGCCGCGTCGCCAGGCGATCATGGAGCAGTTCTACACCGTCAGGAAGTACGACGACCGCTGGCTGGTCACCGGCACGGACAACCGGCCCATCTGGGAACGATGGGCCGAGGACGGGGAGTACAAGAGCACCGCCTTCGGCGAGGAGACGGAGGACCAGTAGGGATCAGGCTCCGCCTGCGGCGGCTCGCTGCGGGCACCTCCCAGGCTGGTAGGCTGTGGCGGCTCTGCCCAGGGGCCTGTTCCGCCTGCACCGAGGTCCAACAGCCATGTCGATTTCCCCCGAACTCCAGTCCCGCATCCAGGGCATCGTCGATTCAGGTTCGACCGTCCTGTTCATGAAGGGCAATCCCGCCGCGCCCCAGTGCGGTTTCTCCGCCCAGGTCATCCAGGTGCTGAACCGGTTGCTTCCCGAGTACCAGACCTTCGACGTTCTGTCGGACGCCGAGGTCCGCGAAGGGGTCAAGGAGTTCTCCGACTGGCCGACGATCCCCCAGCTCTACATCGGCGGCGAGTTCATGGGCGGCTGCGACATCGTCAAGGAGATGTACGACAGCGGCGAGCTTCACGCCGCTCTGGGCATGGAACGTCCGGACCTCCCGGGCGACGACGTGGCGATCTCGATCAGCCCGGACGCGGAACAGATCCTGCGGAACGCCCAGCAGCAGCAGCGGGCGGAACTCCACTTCGGCATCGACGCGAAGTTCCAGCCCTTCCTCGGTTTCGGCCCGGCGACGGGAGCGGAGATCCGGGTGCCGGTGGGGGATCTCTTCTTCCTGCTCGATCGGGACTCGGCGGCTCGCGCCCAGGGCGCCTCGATCACGGTGGTCGACAGCGAGCACGGCCAGCGCCTCGACGTCGACATTCCGGCCGCCCGCGTAGCCGGCTGATCGACCGCGGTTCGGATCGACCAGCGCCGCGTATGGAGATTGCCGGCCAGCCAACGACTGACGAGACGGCCGAGCGCGTGCGGGAGGCGGTGGCCGAGGCGCTGCCGGGCGCCCTGATCGAGGTGACGGGCGAGGGCAACCACTTCAGCCTGCGCGTGGAATCCGCCGCCTTCGCCGGCCGCAACCGACTGGCACGCCAGCGGCTGGTGCTGCGGGCGATCGCGCCCTTGATGAAGGGCGAGAGCGCTCCCGTTCATGCGATCGACCGGCTGGAGACCGTGCTGCCGGCTGAGGACGCGGGGCAATAGCTGAGTCATCACTCAGTGTGGTAGGGTCCGGGCAGCCAACCGCAACCAGATTCCTGGGAGGAAGCCCGTGATGTCACGCCGTTCCCGCTTCTGCGCTCTCGCCGCCGTGCTCCTCGTTACCGCGGCGCCGGCTCTTGCCGCCGGCCCCAACGAGGTCGACCGCCCGGACGAGATCACGTTCCACGAGGATGTCGAGCCGATCCTGCAGCGCTCCTGCCAGGGCTGTCACCGCCCCGAGGGCGTTGCCTACGGTGGCATGAAGGCGCCGATGGCCCTGACGACCTACGAAGAGACGCGCCCGTGGGCCCGCAGCATCGCGCGGCAGGTGGAGGCGAAGGAGATGCCGCCCTGGTTCGCGAGCGACGATACGCACGGTCAGTTCACGAACGAGCGGATCCTGACGGTGGAGGAGATCGACACGATCCTCGGCTGGGCCAAGACCGGCGCCCGTCGCGGCGACCCGGCGAACGCGCCCGAGCCGATCGAGTGGCCGACCGGCTGGCTGATCGGCGAGCCCGACCTGGTGCTCGACCTGGCCGAGCCGTTCTGGGTCGACGACGACGTGAAGGACGTGAACATCAGTCTGAAGGCGGTCATGATCACGGAGGAGATGCTGCCCGAACCGCGCTGGATCCAGGCGATCGAGTTCCGCCCCGGCAGCGATGTCGTCCACCACGTCGTCGGTTCACGGGTCGCTACCGAGACCGAGACGCCCGGAGCTTCCGGCCTGCTGGGCGGCATCGCCCCGGGCACCGAGCCGTTCTACCTTCCCGACGGCGCCGGCCGGCTGCTGACGCCGGGAACGCAGCTCTACTTCTCGATGCACTACAACAAGGAGCCGGGCGAGGGCACCGGCGTGTGGGATCGTTCCCAGATGGCCTTCAAGTTCCATCCCAAGGACGCGAAGATCGACCGGATCGCCAAGTGGGAAGGGGTCGGCAACAGCGACTTCGAGATTCCGCCGGGTCACGAGAACTGGATCATCGGCGCTTCCAAGGTCTTCGAGTACCCGACGACGATCTACGGTTACCTGCCGCACTCCCACCTGCGCGGCCTGGACGCCAAGTACACCGCGTACTACCCGGACGGCACCGAGGAGGTTCTCCTCAACGTGCCGGCCTACGACTGGAACTGGCAGACGAACTACATCTACAAGGAGCCGAGGGACATTCCGGCCGGAACGCGCGTCGACGTGCTGATGACCTACGTCAACACGGAGGAGCGGAACGAGGCCACGGTGCTCGAGCTCGACACGACCCGCGCCGTCCAGTTCGGCGGACCGACGACCGACGAGATGATGATCGGCTTCATCGACTACTCGGAGGATCGGGGCGAGGATCTCGTGACCGAGGTCGAGGAGGCGACGGCTGCGGTGACGCCTGCTGCCGGCGGCGGCCAGTAACGGCTCTGTTGCAGTAGGCCTCTTGACGTGCGGCGCGTCCTCTTCGTTGGGCGCGCCGTTTCTCTTTGTGAGACAGCCTCTCTTTGGGAGAATGCCGCGGTCGGATCATGACGACTGAGGCACTCTATGGCGCCGTCGACCTGGGCGGCTCTCACATTGGGCTCGCTCTGGGCTCTGTCGACGTCGAAGCCGGCGAGTACCGCGTGGTCGCTTGCCGGAACCTCGAAGGCGGCGGCTACGACGGATGGGAGCCGATGCTTGACCGGATTGCCGAGGGCCTGCTCGAACTGGTGCGGGGGGTTGGGCAGAACCCGGCCGCGGTCGGCGTCGGCTGCCCCGGATGGGTCGACCTCGAGGGCGGCGTCACCCGGTTCCTGCCCAACCTGCCGAGTCAGTGGCGGGACGTGCCGGTTGCCGATCTGCTCGGTGCGCGTCTGGAAGCTCCGGTCTATCTCCTGAATGACGTTCGTGCCGCCACGCTCGGCGAGTTCAGATTCGGCGCCGGGCGCGGCACGTCGACGATGGCGCTGTTCGCGCTGGGCACCGGCATCGGCGGCGGCGTCGTGGTCGACGGCAGACTGCGCCTCGGGCCGCTCGGCTCGGCCGGCGAACTCGGCCACCAGATCGTCGACCCGACCGGTCCCCTCTGCGGCTGCGGCAACCGCGGCTGCCTGGAGGCCGTCGCGAGCGGTCCGGCGATCGCCGCCGCCGGCGTCCGGCTACTGCGCTCGGGCCAGGCGCCGGCGCTGTTCGACCTCACGGGAGGCGACGCCGGGCAGGTGTCGGCTGAGACGATGGGTGAGGCGGCAACGGCCGGCGACGAGGCGGTGACGAAGGAACTGGAGCGGATCGCGGGCCTCGTCGGCATCGCAGCCGCCAACATCGTCGTCGCCCTGCACCCCGAACTGATCGTACTCGGCGGCGGCGTCGCCGGCCTCGGCGACCTGCTGTTCGACCGTGTCAGGCGGACGATCGCGGAACGCGTCCGCGTGTTCCCGACCGACGACGTACGCGTCGAACCGGCCGCCCTCGGCACCGACGCCGGCCTGGCTGGCGTCCTGGTCTGGGCGGCGTCATCCGCGTAGGGCTGTACTGCTCGCGGCAGGTCAGCCCCTCGCGCATCTTGGGGGTCGGGGTACTCCATCCTGTCAGTACTCGTCGCGTCCCGACAGGACGTACTCGAACCGGTCGCCCTCCGTGGCGAGAGCCTGGAGATAGACCATTAGTTCGCCCCCGTCCAAGTGGCCGACGGGATGGCGGATCTCCCCCACCAGCCGGTCCTTCGGGTCCAACGCGAAGTTCACCAACTCCGTTTCGGCGTTGCGGCACCAAGCCCTCAAGGCCAGGTCGTGACTGCCGGAGGTCGCTCCGAGCACGATAGTCCCGAAGACGTACTCGTTGCCTTTTCGGCTGATTCGGACTCGTTGTTTCCGGGCGGTAGTCAGCCGCGAGGTGTCGGGCGGGTCGTTTTCGTCGAGGTCGCTGGAGGTCATGTCGACCACGATGTCGGAGCCTTCCGTAGTCCACCTGACTGCGTCCTGCATGCCGAGTAACTCGCGAACACGCTCAAGGTGGCGTGGCCGTCGGTCCGTTGACTGCTCGACGTTCTTCGGCGCCTGGTGGCGTTCCCGCGTCGCTCGGGACTGACCGACCCGGTTCGCAACCTCGGTCGTCTGTGCGTCCTTGTCTTCACCGAGCAGTGTCTCCTCAATCCCGTCTGCCTGCAGTGCGATGCGGCAGACGAGGTCGCGGACTTCTTCGTACTGGGTCGTAGTGCGGTCGAAGGGCAGGCTGGCCTCGATGCTGAAGGCGAAGCTGCCGTGCTTGGCGTCCCATCGAGCGCACAGGCGCGGCTGGCCAAGGCGGACCTGTAGCCGCCTCAACTGATCGAAACGCTCAGGCTGGTCCTTGAGGTCGACGTGGCCGATCACGCTGCTGCAGCGCAGGAAGGTCGTGTCCGCGACTCCGGCCGAGCGAAGGTTCAACTCGACGTGTTGAAGGCGAACGTTATGGTTCGCTGCGGCTGACGACGTTCCGGTTTCCCTGGCCGTGACGACTCGGTTCGCCCGTACACCCAGGATGCCGTGTCGGGCGAGCGGGCCGTCCTGCCCCGGCTGCTCGATGTACCCGTCCCTGAGCAGGCGGCTCCACTGTTCGTCGAGGAGGTCGCAAAGATCTTCGACGTTGACCCTATGCACAAGGGCGCCGTCGGTCGCACCGTTCAGCCACTCGGCCCGGACGGGGAACGCCGACTTCAGTTGCCCCTCAACTGGAGGAGGTATGTCGGTGGAGGAGAGGATCTCCCGAGTCGCGTCGATCCTCGGGTCGTGACTCGCGTGCTTCATCGGCGTCGCGTGAACGAGCTGGAGAAACCGGTTCAGTCGCAGCAGAACCCGCCGAACCTGCAACCGCTCCACTGTGTCCTCCAGATGTGGATAGAGAACCTGGATCTTCTGCTCCGGTTTGGCCGAGTTCGGACTTCCATCGAGAGTACGCTGGGCGAGTCCGCCGATCCGGTCCACCCGTCCCGTACGCTGTTCCATCGCGGACGGCGTCCAGGTGATGCCGTAGTGGATCACGCGCCGGCAGAACGTGTGGAGGTCTTCGCCCTCTTGGAGCACGTCCGTGCTGACGAGGACGAGCGGGAAGCCGGGCATGCGGAACTGCCGGACGGTCCGTCCCGCGACGCTCCCCGCCATGCGGCCAACCGGGTTCTGCTCCTGGAGGCCACGGCCGAAGAGTTCCGCCAGCCGGCCCAGGTCAGCGGTCGGAACTTCCGGGAAGTTCACCTTGATCAGGGTGTCGAAGGCCCTGGCGGCGCCCCTGAGTTCCGCGTACGCGTGAAAGCGGCCAGGGTGCTGTCGCTGTTCCGCAAGCAACTCGACGAACGAGCGAGCCAGGTTCTCTCTGGCTCCCCGGTCTCCGGCGGTCCGATGTCCGCCCTCGAACCCTCCGGCGTGGTGGATCGCGAGCAGATAGAGGTCGATGTAGGCGCTTCCGAGCCGCGCCATGGCGCTCAGCAGTTCGCGCCGCTGCTCCCGGCGCCGGAAGCTCCGGGCGAAGTGAACCGCCTCATCCTTGGGCCAGAGCTCGACCCGTAGCGCCTCATTGCGAACGAGTTCCGTAAAGAACGTGGCGACGCCGATGGCGGAATCCGGCGGCGGAAAGCCTGGTGGCGGACTAGCCCTCTCGCCATGATGGTCGGGAAACCGAAGCCTGAGCACTTCGCTCGCACGCTCCGCCAGTTTGTCGCCCAGGCGCTCCCCGGAGCCGGCGATCAGGTGAAGCGCGGCTGCCTGGTAGGCCTCGAACACGTAGTAGCGCGGGTATCGGCCGGTTTGCCCTTGGTGTTCCTGGTGGTAGTAGGCCCAGGCGACGTGGCGAAGCTCGTCTTCGAGATCGCCGGAGGCCAGCCCAAGCCGCTCCGCGAGGCGCTTCAGGGGATTGCGCGGTCGGCACAGCAGCCAGGCGACGAGATCGTCCTCGAACAACGTGCTGTGGGCGGCCGATGCGTTGCTCAGACGGTTCTTCTGGAAGGCCGCGCCCGAGAGGACGCCGCCCGGCCCCTTGCCCCTGAAGAACCAGGAGAAGAAGTTCTCGCGCCCGCCCGGGTCGTCGTCGACGCCGGGCTGAATTGCGCCGTCGGCTTCGGCGTTTTCCTGCGCGTGGCCGTCCGCCTCGGTTTCACCGTATGTGGTGCTGACCACTTCCTCGTCGACCGACTCCAAAGGGCTCGGCGCCTTGTTCGCAACGTTGCGTGTTTCCTCCCTGAAGCGCTTGAATAGGTCGTCAATCTCCGCGCTGAGATCAGGAAGCCGCTTCTTCATCCGGTCCTCGATCCACGCGTCGAACTTCCGGTCGAGACGCCGCGCCAGTTCGGCGACGGTCGCGACACGCCGAACGAAGATGAGGGCTTTCTCGCCCGTCTCGAAGGCGGCGGCCAGCGACTCGACCGTCGCGTCGAGCTTTGGATGCGGGATCTCCTGGCCGAAGGCCTCCCTGTAGGACTCGATGAGGGTGTTCAGGACCCTCGTGTCGGCGCCTTGCTGCTCCTCCCTGTCCTGGGTCTGCTGGCCATCGAACGTAGCTCCCTCGTTGCCTTCCACGATCTCGTCAGCGTCGTTCTCCTCGCCCCGCTGCTTCCGCCGGATGTTCCCGACGGTTTGGAGGAAGCTCTCGAAGGAGGAGAGCATGCCGATCTGGAAGTGGTTCCCGAACTTCTCGTCGCCCAGAACCTCGGCCACTTTCTTCTGAACGAGCGCCACGATGAGCCGTTGGCGGGGGTCGTCGAAGCGAATGGGTTCGTCCGGATGCTCGAAGCCGCCGTGACGCCACTCGCGACGGTACATGTTCTTCGTGTGGTCCTCGCCGCCGATGTTCAGGTGCGTAATGCGCCGGATGAGCAGGTTCCTTGCCAGTGTGCGCCGGGTTTCGTCATCGACTTCGGTGTTGGCGAGGGTCTTTACCGGAAGCGCCCCGTTACCGGGCGCTTCACGGACGCGGGCGCGACCCTTGCCCAACACGTCGAGTTGCTGCCAGAGGTCGCGGTAGTTGGCTTCGAATGGAGTTGCCGACAGGCAGAGGACCCGCTTGACCCGAGGCTGGTAGCGGGAGTGCTCGTCGCCCCTGGCTTGGGGATGTCCAAGCATGAGTCCGAGGACTCGGTTCCGGTTCGAGACGTAGCGGTCACCCCGCGTGCCGAAGCCCTTTCGCAGGTTGTGGGCTTCGTCGACCACCAGGAGGTCGATGTCGGGGAGGAGCGCGTTCAATGCCCGGCCGTACTGCTCTCGGAACTCCCCAGCCTCTTCGGCCTGCAGCTCGCAACGGAGCCATTCCACGTAGGAAAGCAACTGATCCCGGTAGCGGTCCCGGGATTCCGGGTGCTTGAGCGCCAGACTGAAGCTCGTCATGCGAAGGAAGAAGTCGCGGTTGGCGTTGACGGAGATGTTGTGCGCAAAGTCGGTCAGGGAGCCGCACACGACGGGCTTCCTGGCCGGTCCGCCCTGAACGGACTTCACGCGGTTGTCGATGATGCGCCAGTTGTTCCGGACGAAGTTCCCGAAGTCCCTCACCCATTTCTTCTGGATGTTCTCCTTGGGCGCAAGAACCAGGATGCGGGCGTTGGGACGGAAGTGGCGCACCAGGCCCATGACGCCGAGAGCCACGTAGGTCTTGCCCAGACCGACCTCGTCGGCGATGTAGGCGAGCTGGTTGCGGGCAAGCATGTTGTACGCGGCAACCGAAGCCTCTAGCTGAGAACGGGCTAGGGTGGGGGAGATGTCGCTCCCAAGTTCCTCGGACTCCCCGTTCCCGCGATGGGCGTTGCCGGTGAAGTCGATCAGTTCGCCAGCTAGCTTGAGGCCGATGCAGTTCATCCGGTCGCCCCGCTGCTGGGGCCGTCGCTTGCCGTCTGAAGCAAGGCTGCTTCGGTCAGGAACATCTCCTCGTACCACTCCAGGAAGTCGACGTGATCGCAGTCCGACAGGGGGAGAACCTCCCGGAGCCCTGGGATCTTGTTCAGTTCCTGTTCGAGCTGGTGACGTGCCGCCTGATGGTCGCGCCAGAAATCGGGATAGCGCTCCTTGACGCGGGCCGCGATCTGCCTGGCGCTCAGGAACGTGACGTACGCCATGACGGCGTCGCGATCGTCCCGTTCCTCCACCTTCCGGAGAAGAACGGGAAGCGAGTCGTGCTTCTCTCCGAACAGCCGGACCGCTACCGTCTTCCGGCTGTCCTCGGCGAGTTTCTCGTCCACCCAGGCGCTCAGTCGGCCGAAGGCGTGGAAGACGCCCGCGAAGCGATCGAAGGCGGTTTGGTGGCTCCGGAGAGTGAATCGCTGGCTGTTCGTGCCCATCCCCGGCAGCACATCGAGGGCCTCCAGCCGAGCGGCGAGGAACTTCTGTTTCTGCGCCTCGGAGAGCAGAGACCAGTACTCGAGGATCTCCTCAGCGGTGAGCCTTTCGAGAAGCGACGGTTTGTGCGCCATGCCCTCCTCCCGGATCAGGACGCGCCAGTGGGTCGCACCCTTGGCCGTCGGAGTTTGGGCCTTCACCAAGCTGGTGGACTCGAGCAGCGCCTTCACCTGGTCGGCGGCCTCGCGGCCGCAGTCGGTCCAGTCCTCCGTCCGTCTGGGACGGTGGAGCGTGCACAGTTCGCCGCCCGCGATCGTTTCGATGCGCAGGTCGCCGTCGTGGTCCTGGTCCAGCCGATACTCCAGCGCGTGACGGCTCCAGTCGTAGCGGAGGGAGAGCGGGAGACCGACCTGTTCGGCGTCGCCGTCCTCGGCTAGAGCCTCTTCCTTGAACCGTTCGTGAGTCTCGTCGAGCGGTTCGAGCCACCAAGCCGCGCTCTTGGCGCTGTTTGTGGTGTCGACCAGGAAGGCTGCTTCGAGGTTGTTGTGGGAGTTGTGGCCGGCCGAGGTGAGATTTGGGGAGCCGACGAGCGAGACATCGAGCTGACCGTTGTGCCAGAAACGGTAGACCTTCGCATGGACTCGGCGCGGGGCAGCGCCTTCGGTCTTGTCTGTGCCGTCGGAGCGGGTGAGGGCAGGCGGCAGGCGACTCCATCGGGCGCCGAGGGCCACGACCGTCTCGTACTGCTCCGCCGTAACCGAGGCCGTACCGTCCGGTTCGGTGGGTAAGAGGATTCGCACCTTGGGCTCCTTCCCCCGAGCGAGTCTCGTAAGCAGGGTCTTCAGCGCGTTTGCCTGGTGGGCATCGAAGAAGGGCGAGACGATCTCAAGGTTCCAGGGGCGGCGGTGAAGCTGGCGGTCCCGGAGCCATTCCGGGAGCGGCTTGGTTCCCGCGTATAGACGCGTGTAGTAGCGGCCCTTCGTGTGTGCGTTCTTGATGCCTTGCTGCGGAGCGTCTTCCTCGAGGAACCTCTGGATTTCCAGCAGCGCGCCGGAATCGTGCACGGAACGAGAAGCTCGGCCGACGACCTCCAAGACGTCGAGCAGATCCTGACGGAAGGTGCATCGCCAGTTGTTCTTGTCTGCCTCCCCAATCGCCTCTATGTGCCCGGTCTCCAGGTTCTCCCACCATCCGGATCGGGTGAGATTCGCCGACAGCGAAGCCGCGATCAGGCTCCTGGTCTTCCTGCCGTTCTCTGCGGGAGGGTTCTCGACCAGAACCAAGACCAGCTTCGGGTGGAAGACGCCCGAGGTGCGGCTGACATCGATCCGACGGAAGTCCAGTGACGCGGACTGGGCATTGGCCACCAGCCCGCTACGGTCGTAGAACACGTCGATTTCGGCCCCCTCCCGCAGGCACTCCTCGAGTTGGACCCGGCGCATTTTCTCGACGGGGCTGAAGCCGCCGTTGATTCGCCCTTCGAACAGCACAGGGAGGACTTCCAGTTCGAAGAACGCCGGGTCGAACGTATAGGTCGTGAACAGAGCGGCTAGGACCTTGCGGCCGCCGATCTTCTCGGAGAACGCTTCGGACAGGACGCGCGTGGGCGCCGTCATGATCGTGCTCCTGCTGGAGGATCGGAAGTCTGCGCAAGCAGCGCCTTGAGCGCATTGATGAAGTAGGAGTAGCGCCACAGCGAGTCCAGCTCTGTCCGCCGCGGCAGTCTCTGCTCGGGCCCGCGATAGCGGACGTCGAGCGTGCCGTCCTCTTCGTCGATGCGGATCCAGGGCGCCGCGTTGCGGTTCGTCATGATGTGTTCGTTCCACTGCAGCATCTCGCGGATCGCCGACTCATAGTCGCCCTGAGAAAGCGCTTGATGAGCTCCTCGCATGTGTCCTTCGACCTCGCTGCCCGCCACCTCGGCGGTCCGCGGCAGGACCTCCTCGAACTTGCCTGAAGGGAGGTGGGGCGGCCCGTCATCACCCCAGTCGTTGCGCAGTTGCTCTGCGACTCGCTCCGGAGATTGGCCATGACGCGCGCGGAGGAGCCCGAAGATCACGTCGCATGGCGCGAGCAGTGCCTCGAGCGTGAGAATGTGACCGATACGCTTCGCCAACTCTGGATTCTCGCCGTCGGCGTCTTTCTGGATTCTGGTGAGCTCTTGCCGGTTGATTCCTCGTTGAAGGTCCGTGTGGCGTTCGAGCAGATCGCAGAAACCCGCTTGCAGCCCCGGGGGCATGTTGTCGTTGTGCCGAGCTTCGCAGAGGTGCTCACGGAAGAACGCCTGCTCCGCGGCCGAGAGTCGTCCCTTCAAGGCTTGGCCAAGGTCGTTCACGATGTTGCTAGGCGGTTTCAGTCTCAGCTCTCCGCCTTCTCGGATCAGGTCCTTTAGGCTGTCGAGCACCCGCACGTCCAGTTGAGGCAGGTAGTGCTCCTTGATGAAGCCGGCGGCTGCCTCGGTGACGCCTACCGGCCCATAGGGCAGAAGCTTCGAGGCTCGAGCCGACACGGAGAACAGGCCCCACAGTCCATAGGCCTTCTGGTCTGAGAGGATGGCTGACTCCCCTGAGGAGTTGATCGCCACTTGCTTCTCGTTGCTGCGCCGGCTGATCCGTTCGAAACCAAGGATGCGCTCCGTCGCGTCCTCCGGATCATCGGCGTCGCGCACGAAGTGGCGTGCGTAACCGCAAACCTGTTCGAACCGGAGAAAGACACCGAGCGTGTCTTCCTCCTTGATCTCCCCGGCCTCAAGCAGTCGCTGGGCGAAGTAGCGACCCAGGAGCAGCACCGCGAAGCCCCGGCACGAGTCGGTCTGCGTGGTGAGATTCCCTATAACCCTCCGTCCGAAGGTCCACCAGATCGGCTGAACACCGAGTGGATCGCGTGATCCCTTGACGCGTGCTCGCGGGTCTTCGAGGGTCAGGAACACGGGGCAGGAGAACTTCGGGCGTTGGTCGCCAGATTCGGGGAACTACTTCGGTTGGGGCTATGTCCTGGTCGGTCCGGCCCCGGGCTCGATCACCAGCAACGTCGCGTCAGGATCAACAGCGAAGGTCTCGATTGCAGTACGACGGCTGCGGAGGTGCCGCTCGATTTCGTCCGTCGAACAGTTGCCGACCGTCAGCCAGATGACCTTCGGTGGAGCGCCGTGGAGGAACGAGCGAGCGCTGAAGTCTCCGTCCTTCGACACGATGGTGAACCCGTGCTGCTGAGCGTACGCCCAGATGTCGGCGTCGTCAGCGGCCGCCAGACCCAACGCTCGAACGTGGGCCGAATCGGGCCAGACGTTCTGAAGTTGGGTGCAGAGCCTCGGTGAGAGATTCTGGTCGAAGAGCAGCTTCACCTTGCGCCGGCCGCGGCGAGCCGCCGTTCGCGGTCGGCGGCGAAGGCGAGACAGGCTCGAATGTCCTCACGCGTCAGGTCGGGGAAGTCCCTTAGGAGTTCTTCTTCAGACATGCCGGACGCCAGGTAGTCCAGCACGTCGGTCACCGTCATGCGCAGGCCACGGATGCAGGGTTTACCGCTACGCTTTCCGGGCTCGATTGTGATCCGACCCAAGTCCGTCATGGGCTCCAGCCTAGGTAACCACTAGCTATCGGTCAAGCGAACGCGGAGCGGGCGCTGGGTGGTCGGGACCTGTACTCAGTCATGCCGCTGGTCGGTTCTCGTTTCGGGCCGCAGTGGCTGTCGCGGTGGCCACATGTCGCCGCCGGCGGCGCAGGAGGAGTTCGGCCAGGAACAGCAGGGTGGCCGCGCCGGCGAGCACAGGCCACAGATCGAACCGCCGGATCGCGGTGGAGGGGCCGGGCGCGATGATCGCGGCTACGCCGCCGGCCACACTCTCGTGGAACAGGCCGCCGGTTGCGGCAGCGAGTTCGGCGAGAGCGGCGATGTCGGGGGCGCCGGGGCGCAGTTCATCGCGGGCCGGGAAGAAGATCGTGCGGCCGGGGCCCGTGCCGACCTCGGCGCCGGGCGCGCCGGTGTGGACCTCCACGCGGTAGGGCTCGAGGCTTGGCGCGAGTTGCAGGCGCTCCTCGGGTGACAGCCGGTAGAGGCCGGGACCGGTGCGTCGCATTGGTGCATCGAGGCGTCGGTCGCCCCGCAGAACGACGAGCCGGGGTTCGAGGTCGCTGGCGAAGCGCCCGGCGTCCTCGATCACGCTGAGTTCCGCTTGGAGGGCCTCGTCCCGGCGGCTCAGGCGCAGCTCCCACTCGGCGCTCGCCCGCCGGCCGGCGGCGTCGCGCACGACCTGGGCGACAAGGCGCGGCAACTCGGGCCAGCGTAGCCAGTCGCTCGCCCAGCGGGGCTCGAGATCGGAGGTGAACATCCAGGTCTTGCCGAGGCCGACGTAGCGGCTGGCCAGGATCGGATCCGCGTCATTGCCGGATCTTGGGCCCGCGGCGAGAATGATCTCCGCGCTGTCCTTGGCGACCGCGGCGATGCGGCCGTAGAGCTGCGGCGCGGCGGCGACGTCGATACCGGCGAGCGCCTCGGACTGGCCGTGCAGTTCGACGCGGGTCTCCTCTTCGCGGGCCGAGTCCGGGAGCTGGTTCATCGTTTCGTCGATCAGGATGCTCTGCACGGAGGTCGGATCCTCGATCGTGTAGGCGTTGCCGTCGCCCCAATCCGCGATGTCGGAAAGCAGCTCACGGTCCGACTCGACGCCGATGGCGACGGTGGAGACGGTGATCTCTTCCTGTCTCATGCGGAGCACCAAGCGCTCGTACTCGTCCGGGTAGGTGCGGCCGTCGGATACCAGGATCACGTGCTTGACCTCGGACTCGACCGCGGAGAGTTGATCCAGGCAGGCCTCCAGAGCCGGATAGAAGTTCGTCTGGGCGCTGGCCTCGATCCGATCGACGCGATCCGCGAGCCGCTCCTGCTCGCGCACGAACTGCAGGGGGACGATCTCGTGAGTATGCCAGTCGAAGGCCACCAGGCCGAAGCGGTGCTGCTCGTTGAGCCTACCCAGGGCGGCCTTGGTGGCTTCCTTGGCCAGGTCCATCTTCGGACCCTTCATGCTGTAGGACTTGTCGAGCGCGATCATCAGCGCAACCTCGCTGCGCTCTTCCTCGATCTCGAAGTCGAGCGGCAGAACCCGTTCGAGCGCCGAATCCCGGTAGCCCTCTTCGCCGAACGTCGCCTCGCCGGCGACGAACAGCAGCCCGCCACCCTCGTCCTCGACCCAGTCGCCGAGCGTCCGCTGGGCGGGTTCGGGAAGGCTGTCGGCGGAGACGTTGCTCAGGAGGATCGCGTCGTACCGTTGCAGCGAGGCCGGGTTCAGCGAGGCGCGGTCCGGCGTCGTTCGGGTCACCTGCAGTCCCTGAGCCTCCAGCAGGCGCTGGAGGTCGCCCGAGTGATCGCCCGGGGCCAGCAGCAGGACGCGGCGCCGGGGCTCCACGCGGAGACTGCCGCGCCAGAGGGCGCCCTGGGACGCCGCTTCACCCTCACCGCCGCCGAGGACGGCCTCAAAGGTCTGGAGTCCCGGTTCGGAGAATGTCCACGGCAACTCGATCTCGGTGACTCCGGGCACGAGCGGCACGATGTGCAGCTCTTCGGCGCCGTTCCCGCGCAGGGTCAGGGGGGCCTCCGGTAGCGACGCGCGGCTGCCGAGGCGCAAAACCCAGTTGTGGGGCTCGCCGGCGTGCAGGGGGCGTTCCCCGTCGTCGAGTTCGACGGATTCGATCCAGACGGGCGGCGACACGCGGTCGAGGACCGCCGTGTCGATGCGGAGGTCGGGGTAGCGGGCCGCCAGACGGGCCGCGGCGCCGTCCAGGTTCTGACCGTCCGAAAGGACCAGGATACGGCGAACGCGATCGGCCCGCAGCGTCGCGGCGGTCTGGCGAAGCGCGGCTTCCGGCCGGGTGCTGCCACGATCCAGCGCGGCGTTGCCGGTCGAGGCGGTGCTGGAGTCGGCGACCTCCAGGCGACGCAGATCTTCCGGACCGCCGCCGGCCGCCGCGCGGTCGGCGAATGCGAACAGCCGCACGGGGCTTTCCGGATCGAGGCTGCGGTCGAGCGCCTGAAGCGCGCGGTTCAGGCTCGCCGGCTCAACGCTCGCCGAGACATCGACTAGAACCGCCACGTCGAGTTCACGGGTCCTCCAGGTTGCGACCGGCTCGGCGAGCGCCAGTACGATGGCCACAAGCAGCGCCCCGCGCATCCAGAGCAGCCGCCGGCGCTGACGGTCGGGCCGATCGCTCCGCTGCGACCACAGGAGGACCGCGATCGGCAGCGCCGCGAGCAACCAGAACGGCTCTTGCAGGGTCATCGGTGAAGCACCCGCCTGCTGGGGTCCGGGGGAGAGGGTCCCAGGGGCCGCTCACGCTTCGGAGGAAGATGGGAGGGTGGCGTTCGCTGCACTCCACTCGCTCCGGTTGGGTGTTGCTTGTTGGGTTGGCGTCGGCCGTCGCTCGTTCCGAGCCCCCTGGGACCCTCTCCCCCGGACCCCAACCGGCTGGCGGTCGTCGTTGGGCGTGCCGGTTTCCGGAGGTTGGTCACGTCAGTCATACCGTGATGCCGCGGAAGAAGGTGATCGCCTCGATAGAGGCGAGGAGCAGGCCGGCGAGGGCGAGGGTGCGCCAGGACCAGGGGCGGCGGGTCTGCTGCGTGAGTTCTGCGAGGCGTCCGGGGGGTACGGGGTCGAGGTCGGAGTCGTTGATGCGGGTGGCCCGTTCGTCCTGGAGGCCGGTGACGATGGAGTCGTCATCGTCGATGGGCGTGCGAGTGAGCCACTCGGCGGTGTTCTGGAGCAGGGCGGCGAGGTCGGGGCGTTGAGAGAGTGGGGATAGGTCGAGATCGAAGGCGATGACGACCGAGCGGGCGGTGAGGTCCGGCCCGGGTGGCTCGGTGCCGTGCGGTATCGGGGCTGGGTCGGTCGGATCGCAGACGGCGATGACGGGCAGGTTGCCGGCGGTGGCTACGGGAGTGCAGCGCGGGTCGAGTTCGCGAGAGGTGATCGTCACGGGCAGGCCGAGTAGCGAGACACCGTCCAGGATCGGGTGGCCGTCGGCGAAGCGGTCGATCCGGCGTTGGGCGGGGGGCGCGGCGTCGGCGGGCGAGAGTCCAACTGCTGCCGCGGCGTCCGGTGGGTCGAGGAACAGGCTGGGGAGTGCCGGTACGTCAGGCGGTACGGTGCGGTGGAAGACGGTGATGTCGGCTGTAGCCGTGGCGGCGGACGAGGATAGCGATGGCTGTGCGCCGGCTTCGCGGCGCCTCTCGTCGACGTGCACGGCGACGACTTCGGCAGATGGGTCGGCAGCGAAGGCCCGGGCCGCGGCGGAATCGCCGAACGAAGCTCGGCTGCGGGTATGAACGACCAGTCGCCGTCGACCGCTCAGCCGATTGTACGGCTGCTCGGCAGCACGCGCCGTGGCGGGAAGTCCGGTAGTCCGTGCGTCCACCAACGTGGCTCGGTCGTCCAGTGGGAAGACATCGCCTGGGGTCCGAAGGCGCGCCGTCACCGGGCCGGGTGCGAAGCCGGCGATGTCGATCAGGGCGGTGAAGCGGTTGCCGGACGGCAGTTCGAGTTGCCGGCGGATGCGGATCGTCTCGACATCGGCGATCGTCAACTCGACGGGTACCAGGCCGGTGGCGCTGGCCGAATCGGTCGCCAGGACTTCGACCAGGGCTTCCGGCTTTGCTTCGTGGCTGGGCGCCGGACGGGTCACGAAGAGGACGATGCCCGCGTTCCTGGCTGGAGCGAGGACCGAGATCGTCCGGGTCGCGGTCGCCGGGTCGAGGATCGGCCGCCAGTCCGAGACGCCGTCAGTGAAGAGGTACGCCGTGTCGGCGGCGGGAATCGCGGGTTCTGGCTGCTCTTCCGTTTCCTCGGACTCGAAGGAACCGGAAAGGGCGAGCAGGGCCTCCCCGGGCGTCAGCCGCGTCGGATCGGCGCCCAGAGTGAATCGGCTGCCGGTGTCCGCTTCGGCGACGATCCGGTGGGCCTCGGCGACGGCCAGGTCCATCCGGGTCCCCGTCCCATCCGGCAGGGCGGCGCTCATCGTCGGCGAGGAGTCGAATGCGAGGGCGATCCGGTCGCCGCCGGGTTGCAGCCAGCCGGCCTGACCCGCGGCCAGGGCCAGACAGCCGGCCACCGTCATCGCGAGTAGCAGCGAGAGCAGCCACCGCAGGCGGTCATGCCGTTTCCGCCGGTGCGCCAGCAACCGCCGCCAGAGCAACGTGGAGGCGACCGACAACGACTGTGCAGTGGGCCGGATCAGATAGATCGCGAGAACCGCCATGGCGGCAAGCAGAAGCGGGAGCCAGACGGGCATGGCGGCGTCAGCGTCCCCGGCTCAGCAGACCGCGGCGGAGGGCGCCGAGGGCCAGTTCCTCGAACCTCATCTCGACCGGCGCCTCGATGAAGGACCAGCCGCGGGCCGTGCAGCGGGCCCGGATCTCGTCACGGTGGGCGTCCGCTTCGTCCTCCAGCTTGTGAAGGAGGGTGGGGGCGCCGTGGACGCGGAGCGTGTCACCCGTTTCGCTGTCGACCAGGGTCGTGTCGCGGTCGAGCGGTGCTTCGAGGTCCCGGTGGTCCGTGACCTGGAGGACCGCGACGTCGTGGCGCAGCGGCAGGAGCAGGTCGAGACCGCCTTCCGTCGTGTCCGAGAGCAGGTCCGAGATCAGGACGACGAGACCGCGCCGGCGGCCGGCGGCGAACACCTGGCGCACTGCGTGGTCGAGCCGCGTGTCGCCGCCGGTGTCGAGATTGGCGAGGAAGTCGAGTGCGCGCCACACCTGCCGCGAACCGTGGAGCGGCCCCAGAACCTGGTGTGCGTGGCTCGAGTAGGGCGCCAGCGTGACCCGGTCGAGGGTGGCCAGAGCGATGTAGGTCAGGGCGGCGGCGATCCGGCGCGCGGCGTCGAACTTGCGTCGCCCGGCGCCGCCCGGCGTCGGCGCCATGGAGCGGCTGCAGTCGAGCAGGATGTAGACGGCCAGGTCGCCGTGTTCCTCGAACATTCGCAGCAGCAGGCGGTCGAAGCGGAGGTAGGCGCGCCAGTCGAGGTGGCGCACGTCGTCGCCCTCGACATAGGGGCGGTAGTCCGCGAACTCGATGCCGGACCCCAGGTGGGTGGCGCGGTGCTCTCCCTTGAAGCCGCCCGCGGGCACGCGGCGGGTCAGAAGCCGCAGTCGCTCCAGCCGGGCGAGGAAGGCCGGCTCAAAGGCGAAGGCGGAGTGGTCGGCCACGGCTCGGAGCTGGGAGCCCGCTCAGCCCTCGGGCACGCTGTCCACCACGTCCTGGAGCAGTTCGTCGAGGTCGATTCGTTCCGCCTCGCCCTCGAAGTTCAGCAGGACGCGGTGGCGTAGCGCGGGCAGAGCGACGGCGCGGATGTCCTCCCGGGCGACATTGGCCCGGCCTCGGATCAGGGCGTGGACCTTGGCGCCGAGAACCATCGCCTGGACGCCGCGCGGGCTGGCGCCGACCCGAACGTAGCGGCGGACCGCCTCGGCGGGACGGTCTCCCTCAGGTCGGGTCGCGATGCCGATCCGGATCGCGTAATCCTGGACCGGTCGCGCGATCGGAGTCAGCCGCGCCGCGCGCCGCATCGCGATCACGCGTTCGGCGGTCCAGAGCGCGGCCGCCGACGGCGTATGCCCCGATGTCGTGCGGTCCATGATCGTGTGCAGTTCCTCGGTCGCCGGGTAGGTCATCCGCAGCTTGAACAGGAACCGGTCGAGTTGTGCCTCCGGCAGTGGGTAGGTCCCTTCCATTTCGAGCGGGTTCTGGGTGGCGAGCACGAAGAAGGGCGGTCCCAGTTGGTTCGTCTCCCCGCCGACGGTCACCGTCGTCTCCTGCATCGCCTCGAGCAGGGCCGACTGCGTCTTGGGAGTGGCGCGGTTGATCTCGTCCGCGAGCAGGAGATTGGCGAAGATCGGTCCGGGCTCGAAGACGAGTCGCCGGCCTCCCGCCTCGTCTTCGCGCAGGACGTGGGTGCCGACGATGTCGGCGGGCATCAGGTCCGGCGTGAACTGGATGCGGGAGAACTCGAGATGGAGGGCGTCGGAGAGGGTCCGCACGAGCAGCGTCTTGCCGATGCCGGGAATGCCCTCGAGCAGGACGTGCCCGTCGGCGAGCAGGCCGATGATCACGCCGTCGACCACGTCCTTCTGGCCGACGATCACCTTTCCGATCTCGGCCCGCAGCTCGCCGCAGCGCTCGGCGAAGTCGGTCAGTTGCAAGGCCAGGTCGGCCGCGGTCCGGGGCGCGGCGGTGTCGTTCACTGGCGCTCCTCCCGAGACTCGTCCTCCGGCCGGCGGTGCTCCAGCGACTCGAGGTACCGCCGCACGGAGGCGCGGTGGCGCCACGCGATCGGATGCCGGGGCGGCGGCAGATCGCCGGTCGTGGCCTCGGCGCCGCCGCCGAGGTTCGCGCTGGAGCCGCGCATCGCCACCTCGGCGGCCCGGAACTGGGTCGCGCTGGTTGTCGTCAGGGGCCGGCGTTCGATCTCGTCCCGCGACTGGAGCAGGGCGGTTTCGAGCGCCTGTTCGAGGCTGAGTGCGGGCATCAGAAGATCGCCGAAGGGATCGACCATCTCCTCCTGCGGTCCGGTGCCGACTCCGGCGGCGGCGCCGTCGGCCTCGGCGCCGGCGGCTCCTGGTTCCTCGCTGACGGCCGCCGCCGTGCCGCTCTCGCCGCCGGAGCCCTCGCCTTCCTCGGTCGGCTGGCCGCCGGCGCCCTCGCCGGATGCCGACTCGGCCGCGGCCTCAGCGCCCTCGCCTTCGCCCGGCATGCCGGGTGCTCCCGCTTCGTCCTCTCCGGCGCTCTCGCCGGTGTCGAGTTCGCGCATGAGGTCGGCGCCCGTTTCGGCATTTTGTTCGCCGGCGAGATCGGCCGCGGCCGCTTCGCCGCCCTCGGGGTTGCCGTCCATCGTCTCGGCGTCCGCGCCGTCACCAAGGCTTCCCTCGACTCCCTCGGAGGCGTCTCCCGCGCCGCGCCGCGCATCGTCGGAGGCATCCGGCTCGCGGATCCGGAGAGTCAGGAAGGGAAGATCGCTGAGCCGCACGTCGAACTTCGGAACGCCCGGCCTGCGACCGGGTTCTTCTTCCAGGAGCGCCGCCGCCTCCAGTCCCGGCGCCGCGCCGTCCGGGCCGTCGCCGCTCATCGCCGCGGCCAGCGCCTCGCCGACAAAGGAGGTGGGCAGGACGACCGGCACCAGGAGGACCACACTCAGAATGACCGAGGCCGTGGCGCCGCGGGGGACCAGGCGGGGCGCCGCCCGCTGTGCGGCGGTACGGTCGAGACCCGCGAGCCCGCGTTCGAGGACGAGTGCGATCCAGGGCAGTGGCCAGACGGCTTCGGCATCCCGAGCGGGGCGCCCGCTGCCGGCGTCGGGGTCGGCTCGCCTCTGCATCTCGAGGGCCGTGGCGACCGCGTCTCGCAGATCGCCCGCCTTGTCCACCGCTCGCGCGGCGGCCGGAAGATCGCGGCCCAGCGAGACGGCCTCGCGCAGCACCAGCGCGACCAGGACGATGCCGCCAGCCCACGACGGCCATAGCGTAGCGGCGCTGCCTTCGGCACCGGCCGCCATGCGCAGCAGCCAGGTCGAGAGCAGCCAGAGGCAGGATGCGGGCACCAGCCAGACGAGCGCAGCGAGGGCGCGGCGCAGACGGAGCCGCCGGTCGACGGCGGAGAGACCGCGCAGGAACTCGCGGCGCAGGTCGGCCACGGGCCGGTCTGCCGGCGGGGAATCGGCGGGAGAAGGACTCAATTCGGTTCCCAGAGCGCGATGCCTCCGGCCTGCTTGCCGATGTCGATCTGCGCGACGCGCCGGAACGCGCCGTTGTCGTAGACCTCGACGACTCCCGGTTCGCCGCCGATGCCCTCGACCGTGACCAGGCTGAAACGCCCGTCCGAAGTGATCGCCACGCCGTGCGGGATTCGGCGGGTCGTATCCTGGCGGGCGACTTCGGTGCCCGTCTCCAGATCCCAGAAGCCGATGGAATCGCCCTTCTTGTAGGTCACGACGAGCAGGCGCTCGTCCGGCGCCACGGCCGCGTTGTAGGGGCCCGGCACTGGTGTTTCGAGGCGGCGCGAAACGGCCCACGCGGCAGTGTCGACCTCGTAGAGCGCGTTGCCCGAAAGAGCCGTGACGTAGACGAGGCCGCGGGACGTCGGCTGTGTGACCCAGGAGGGCTCGACCGCGGCGCCGGCGTGGGCGCTCTCGTGGCTCGCGTGGTCGCCGTGGGCGGCGTGCATGTCGGCCGCGGCGCCTAGCTTGAGGCGGCGCTGGACCTCGAAGCGAAGCGCGTCGACCTCGACGAGTTCGTCGTCCATCATGTTCACGCTGTAGAGCTTTCGCCCGTCGCGGCTGAGCCGCGCGCCGTGCGGCATCGTGCCGCTCTCGAACTGGGCAATCTCGGTCATCGTCGAGGTCTCGACGACGGAGATCGTGCTTGGCACATGATCGCCGTAGAAGTCGGAGTTGACGACGAACAGCAGCCCCGTCGTCGCGGCGATGTCGAGCGTGGCCGGGAACATGCCGACCTTCGTGTCCCCCAGCCACTCGTCGGTGCCGGTGGCGTACTTGTGAATCGAGCCGAAGGGGTTGCCGTGAGCGATCGAGACGTACCAGTAGCGGCCGCCCGCCGAGACGTTGATGCCGTGGGGGCCCTCGGTCTCGGCCGGAAAGCTGCCGACGGTGATCGTCTTCGTGACCTCGATTCCCGAGGGCCCGAAGCGGATCAGGGACACCTCGTCCTCCGATTCGGCGCAGACGTAGGCGTAGTAGTTGCGCGACGGCGGGACGGGATCCGACTCCGCGTGGAGGGCGAAGCCCGTGAAGATGATGAAGGCGAGAAGCAGCGTTGAAGGCACAGCCGCCCGCGGCTGCCAGCAAGTCGACATGTGCATCCCAGACCTCCGGGTACGCCCCAGTTGGGGCCTAGTGCGGCTCTCCGATGATCCGGTTCGGGTCTTCGGGGTCTGTCAGCTTGACGGCCCACAGCCCGGAATGCCAGTCGGAGAAGAAGACGTGGTCCTTGTAGGGCTGCGGACCCCAGACAAAGGGTGCGTTCGGCACCATGGCGTCTGGGTCGAAGGGCATGAACATGCCGATCTCGCGGCCCTGCCGGTAGAGATCGCCGCGCAGTTCGCCCGAGACGTCGACGACGCGCAGGCCGCCGTTGTAGTAGGCGACGTACATGATGTCGTCCTCGATCCAGAGGTTGTGGGTGCCGGCCTCGGGGACCTGGTAGCGGGCGACTTCGCGAGGGTTCTCCCAGTCGTCCCACGAAATGACGTGGATCCAGCCGGCGGCGCGGGGCGGCGCTGAGCGCGGATCGCGTCCGAGCTCGCCGTAGGGGAAGGCCTCGTCGCCGGCGAAGACGTAGAACTTGCCCGTCGATTCGCTGCGGTAGGGATAGGCGGCGTGGTTCCAGCCGCTGGGGTAGGCGTAGCTGCCGAGCTGCACCGGGTTGTTCGGCGCTCCGCCCATGCCGGCGCCGCCGACGTCGATGGCGACCACGCCGTCCTCCCAGTTGGAGCTGAACGCGACGCCGTCGACCACCCAGACGTCGTGGATCGAGTGCCCGGGCGTGTCCAGTTCGAAGCGGCCGACACGATAGGGCTGGGTCGGATCCTCGATGCTGATCACGTCGAAGCGCCTGCCGTTCGAGAGGGCGTAGACGTGCTCGTCGTGGATGAACACGTTGTGCACCCCGCCCCGCAACTGGTCGTCGAAACGGGAGAGGATGCGGACGCCGACCTGCGGCTCGGATACGTCGAGGACGACGAAGCCGTTCTTGCGGTTCGAGGCGCCCTCACGGCTGATCACCGCGATCCGGCCGTCCTCGGAGACCTTGACGTCGTTGACCGTGCGGGCGTCAACGCGCACCGCGTCGATCAGCACGATGCTCTCGGGGTTCGTCACGTCCCAGATGTAGGCGTGACCCTCGGCGCCCCAGGTGCCGGTGATCGCGTAGTCGTTGCCGTCGGTGCCCTCCCACACCCAGAGGTCGGACGTGCGCCGGTCGCTGACCTTGCCCTGGCCGACGAACTCGATCTCCTTGTTCACGCGACGGGGCTCGACCCGTAGCGGCAGGCTGGCCGAGTGGTTGCCGGAGAGCGCGGTGACCGTGTAGATGCCGGAGCGCTCCGCGACGAAGGCGCCGTCCTGCTCGATCTGCGCCGCGGCGCCGGGCGCGATGATCTGCGCCGCCGGCTGTCCAGCGACCAGGAAGCGGACGGGCAGATCGGCGACCTCGCCGCGGTTTCCGTCGCGGCCGACCGCCTCGAACCAGACGACGTCGCCGGTGCGGGCGTTGTCGCCGGAGGCGGTCAGTTCCAGGCGCTCGGTGGGGTTCGGGACGATGGTGATGTCGAGCGCGGAGGACGCGTCTTCGGCGGTGGCGGTGAGCGTCGCCGTCCCGGGAGCGCGCAGCGTGAGGCCGCCGAAGCCGTCCGGCTCCGCGACCGCCGGATTGGAACTCGAGTACCCGACCTCGACGTTGTCCCGCTCGACCGCCGTGATGTCGACGACGCGGGCCGTCAGGGGAAGATCGGTGCCGGCGTAGAGCGTCGCGGGGAGTCCGACGATCTCGACGCTCTCGACGGGAGGATTCGGAATCGTCACTTCGACCTCGACCCGGAGCAGGGCTTCCGCCCGGCGCGGCTCGTCCTCGGCCTCCTTGGGCACAAGGGCGATCACGGTGACGTCCCCGGGACCGTGCGCTTCGACCTCGCCGGCAGGGTTGACCCCCAAGCGCCGCCGGTTGCGGGAGAAGAAGACGACGTCGACGCCTTCGATCGGTTCGCCGTCCTCGTCCACGACGGTGGCCGTAAGGGTCGCCTTGTCGCCGACTTCCAGGGTCAGCTCGGTCGGCGAGACCTCGAGTTCCGCGCCCGGCGGAATCGACGGCTCTTCCTTGGCTTCGCCGTCGCCTTCCTGGGCGGTGGTCTCTTCGGGTGGTTCTTCGGCAGCCGCCGGGTCGGCGGGTTCCTGGGCGGCGGCCGGCAGCGCGGCCAGCAACACCAGGACGGCGAGAATCGTCAGCCAGATCGGCGGACATGTACGGAGGAAGTTCACGGCGCTCGTTCTCCGGGAAGGTGCGGTCGGCGGGGTTGAAGAATCGGCGCAGTCTATCAGTGCGACCTGAAGCTCCGGTGTTGCCGGACGTTGCGCGTTTCGGGGCGCCGGCAAGCTACATGTGAACCGCCCGCCCGTGCACGGCGAGGGCGGCTTCCTTGATCGCCTCGGCCAGTGTCGGGTGAGCGTGGGAGGTGCGGAACAGATCCTCAGCCGAGGCGCCGAAGCTGATCGCCGCCACGGCCTCCGCGATCAGGTCGCCGGCGTGGCTGCCCAGGATGTGGACGCCCAGGACCGCGTCCGTCTCGGCGTGGGCCAGGATCTTGACGAAGCCCTCCAGGCTGCCGGTGGCGCGGGCGCGGCCAATGGCCCGGAAGGGGAACGTGCCCTTCCGGTAAGGGGTGCCGGCTTCCTTCAGTTGCTCTTCCGTCTTGCCCACGGAAGCGACCTCGGGCTCGGTGTAGACGACGCCGGGGATCGCGTCGTAGTCGATGTGCACGTACCGGCCGGCTATGCCCTCGACGCAGGCCATGCCCTCCTCCTCGGCCTTGTGGGCGAGCTGCGGGCCGCCGATCACGTCGCCGATCGCGAAGATGCCGGGCACGGATGTCGCGAACCGCTCGTCGACCTGGATGATCCCACTATCGTCCACGCCGACGGCGGCTTCCTCGAGCCCCAGATCGTCGCTGATCGGCTGGCGGCCGACCGCGACCAGGACCCGGTCGCACTCGATCGCTTCGGTTCCCTCGACCTCGACAACGCAGGCTTTCCCGTCGCTCGTGACCTTCGCGTCGAGGACACGGCAGCCGAGCCGGATGTCGAGGCCCTGCCGGCGGAAGATCTTCTCGGCCGCCGCGGCGATCTCCGCATCGGCGCCGGGCAGAATGCGGTCGAGGTACTCGAGGACGATGACGTCGGAGCCGAGACGGTTCCAGACCGCGCCGAGTTCGAGGCCGATGTAGCCCGCGCCGATCACCACCAGGCGCTCGGGCACCGCGTCGTAGGCCAGGGCCTCCGTGCTGGTCCCGATCCGGTCGCCGTCGAGTTCGACGTCGGGCAGGGTGGCGGGACGGGAGCCCGTGGCGACGATCACGTTGCGGGCCTGGACCGTCTGCTCACCGTCGCTGGCCGTCACGACGATCTCGCGCAGTTCGCCGTCGACCCCGCCGAGGCGGGCCCGGCCCTGGATGTGCTCGATCCCGTTCTTCTTGAGCAGCGAAGAGACTCCGCGAGTGAGCGTCGTGACGACGCGGTCCTTGCGCATCATCATCGCCGGAAGATCGAGACCGATTTCCCCGGCAACGCCGCCGTGTGCGGCGAGTTCGCTGCGGGCCGCGACCAGGCGCTGACTCGACTCGAGCAGCGCCTTGCTCGGAATGCAGCCCACACGCAGGCAGACTCCCCCGGCAGCCGGGTGCTCATCCACCACGGCGGTGCGGAAGCCGAGCTGCGCCGCGCGGATCGCGGCCACGTAGCCCCCGGGTCCGGCGCCGATGACGAGCAGGTCCAGCGCGCGGTCGGTCATGGGATGTCGGGTTGCGGCTGGAGGCAGCCGTTCGCAAAAGCGATCGCGTCCGTGATCGCCGAGGCTGGCGATCCCGGTTCGTTGACGTACTCCTTCTCGTTCTCCGTTACGGTGTCGGCCACCCGGATCGAGTAACCCAGCGTGGTTGCCGAAGCGCCGTACACCCACACATGACCGTTCAGGCCGCAGCCGTCAAGGACCTTGATCAGTACTTCCCAGTTGCTCGGCTCGAAGAAGGAGAACATCCCGGAATCGTTCGTCCCCGCGTGCACCACCCGCGCCCTGCCGCGGTCACCGCCCACCGTGAACCAGTCCACCACGACCGCGTAGCGCGAGTCCTGAAGACAGCGCGTCTCGGCGTCCGAGACGCAGCTTCCCGCCGGCTTGCTCGACTCCACCAGGAAGGTAAGAGCCGACTCCGACTCGCGGTTGCCATCACTCACCCACAGTCGCACTTCGTAGAAACCCGGGGCCGACCAACTGTGACGCACCGAACGCGCGGCGGACACCACGTCGTCGCCGAAGTCCCACCGCCGGGACTTCAGCGGACCCATGCTCTCGTCCACGAATCGCACCGGCTTGCCGGTCAGAGCGCGGCACGGCGCGGGATCGCAGTCCGCCCCCGTCACCTCGATCGCCGACATCGGAGGCGTATCGTCGTCGGCGATCGAGATCGTCGCCTCACCGCCGGCGGTCACGCCCGGTGGCAGGGCGCCGAAGCCGAGCGCCACCGACTCGCCGAAGTCCTGATCGCTGTCATCCACCGCCTCAAACTCGAACTCGCGAGACGTCGTACCGCCCGTGAACATCACCGTCCGAGGCACCCCCGCGTAATCGGCTGAGGTCGCACCGCCGAAGTGACGCACGACCAGCGGGATCTCCAACTCCCGCTCCGGATCGCCGCTCAACTCCACCGAGACGACGACCGAACTTCCCTCCGGCACTTCGTAACCCGAGGAGCCGAACGACACGACGACCGCCGGCGGTGGCGGTGGCTCGGGATCGGGTGGCTCGGGATCGGGTGGCTCTGGGTCGGGCGGCGGTGGGGGTTGGGCCGTCTGAAGAACGAACGTCAGCCTCGCCATCGGCTCGTTCGAGAACTTCCCCTGTCCCTTGATGCTGGTGATCGTTCCCTGGGGGTCGGTCGCCGGGTTGCTGAGTGTGAACTCCGTCCCGTCCTCCGTTCCGGCGTCGTACGGGAACAGATCGTTGACGATTCGCGCCCGCCATCGTCCTTGGCTGTCCCGCAGGGAAAGCCGCGAAACGCCTACGAACCAGTCCGGACTAGGGCCGATCATCGACAGGAGCGTTACCAAGGGGTGGGTCCGGTTCGCTTCGATCGTGAACGTCGACGTGCCGGTCGCGCCCGTCCCGCTCTCCTCGATCAGCGCCTTCCGGTTGGCGGCCGGAACCGCGTTGTACTCGCTCTTGAATGTCGACGTGGCGCCGAGTTCGGCGACGGCTTCCACGCCCGCGGTCGCCGTGCCGCCCGACGTCCAGAACGTGACGTTGACGTTGTGAACGGCGCCGATCAGCGTCGTGAAGTGGGCGCCTCCCACGACGCCGCCCGGCGTGCTCGACGTGTTCCAGTTGCCCACGAAGGTCACCTGGTAGGTCGCGGCATCCGTGCCCTGGGCGTCGATTCGAGCCGGCGATCCGAACGCCAGCAGCAGGGCGGCGCCAAACGCGGCGAGAGCATTCGTCCGCCGGCGCGGCCCTGGCGCTGAATGTCGGAGAGCGGGACGCTCGGGCGAGCGGGAGATTCGTACGGTGAGCATCGCGGGAATGCTCCTAGACTTCGATCAGCATCCGCGCCGGCTCCTGGATCGCCTCCTTGATCCGGACCAGGAAGCTCACCGCTTCGCGACCGTCGACGATGCGGTGGTCGTAGGTGAGGGCGACGTACATCATCGGGCGGACCACGACCTCGCCGCACTCGACCACCGGCCGGTCCTGGATCGCGTGCAGGCCGATGACGCCGCTCTGGGGCGGGTTGATGATGGGCGTGGAGAGCAGGGATCCGAAGATGCCGCCGTTGGTGATCGTGAAGGTGCCGCCCTGGAGTTCGTCGATGCGGATGCGGCCTTCCCGGGCACGTCCGGCGAAGTCGCCGATTCGTGATTCGATCTCGGCGAAGGACAGCCTCTCGGCGCTGCGCAGGACGGGCGCCATCAAGCCGCGGTCGGTACTGACGGCAATGCCGATGTCGTAGTAGTTCCGGTAGATGATGTCCGTGCCCGAGATCTCCGCGTTGAGCCGCGGAAAGCGGCGCAGGGCGTCGACGGCTGCCTTGACGAAGAAGGACAGGAAGCCGAGGCGGACGTCGTGCCGTTCGACGAAGGCGTCCCGGTAGCGCTTCCTGAAGTCGATCACCGCGGACATGTCGATCTCGTTGAAGGTCGTGAGCAGTGCCGCTTGCTGCTGGGACTCGACCAGGCGCTCGGCGATGCGGCGCCGGATCGGCGTCATCGGCACCCGTTCTTCGGCGCGGTCCCCGGCTGGCGGCGCGGCCCTTGCCGGGTCGTTCGGCGCGGGAACGGGGGCGGACGGATCGGCTGCAGGCTCGGGGAGAGTTGCCGGTGGAGGCGCCGGAGCGGGCGAGGCCGCTTCCGTTTCCGGCTCGACTGGTGTCTCGCGTTTCGCTTCGCGGGCGGCCAGCCAGGCCTTGACGTCGCTCTTCAGCAGGCGTCCGCCCTTGCCGGTGGCGGGAATGACGGAGGCGTCGAGACCATGTTCCGCGATCAGTCGCCGGGCCGCGGGCAGAATGCGTCGAGGTTCCTCGACCGACGAAGGCTCGGCCGCCGGGGCCGCGGGCGATCCGCCGTCGTCCCGTCGTGGAACGGGCCGGGGCGGGGCCGGTTCCGTCTCTGATGGGGATGTCGCTGGCGCGGCGACGGCTGGCGGGGAGTACGGCGTTCTGACGCCGGCAAGCAGGTCCGCCTGCTCGGCGGCGCCGGGGAGCGACCGCGAACCGGCGCCAGTCGCGGCGACTGCCGGTTCCGGCGGGGCTGCCCCGCGCTCAGCGGCGACGCCTTCTTGGATGCGGGCGATCACCGCGCCCACCGGCACGGTCTCGCCTTCATCGCACACGATCTCGGAAAGCACGCCGGCCGTCGGCGAGGGCAGCTCCACCGTGACCTTGTCCGTCTCCAGCTCCACCAGCGGTTCGTCCCGGCCGACGAGTTCGCCGGGCCGTTTGATCCAGCGGAGGATCAACGCTTCGGTGATCGACTCGCCAATCTCGGGGATTCTTACATCGTATGCCATGTGTTTTTGAGAGAATTTTCTTTGTCCTGGTAGTTCTTGTCGCTTTCGGCCAGATTCTACGAAATCCAGCGAGATTTTCGGATCCTGCGAAGAAGAATCTGAGAGATGCTACGCTTAGCTTTTCAGTTTTTTTCGGCAGGATCGGCGAACGCCACTTCCATCAGTTGCTGCTGCTCCAGCTTGTGGCTGCTCGGAGAGCCGGTCGCCGGACTCGCCGACTGCGGGCGGTAGACCCCCGACAGGGGCCGGCCGCCCATCAGAAAGCCGAAGTTGAGCCGCAGGAAGGACCAGGCGCCCATGTTCCGCGGTTCCTCCTGCACCCAGCGGACCTCCGCGTCGGCCGGGAACGCGGCCAGCGCCGCGTCGAGTTCCTCCTTCGGCGCGGGGTAGAACTGCTCCATCCGCAGGATCGCGTGATCGTGCGCTCCGGCTTCCCGGCGGTGGGCGTCGAGGTCGTAGAACACCTTGCCGGCGCAGAGGAGGATCCGTCGCACCTTCGCCCGACCCTCGTTGCTGGCGACGGAAGGATCGGGCAGGACCGGTTGGTACCGGCCGCCGGCGAGTTCGGCCAGGGACGAGCCGACTTCCCGGCGGCGCAGCAGACTCTTCGGCGTGAAGACGACCAGCGGCTTGCGCTGGGTACGCTCGACCTGGCGCCGCAGCAGGTGGAAGTACTGCGCGGGCGTCGACGGGTAGACGATCTGCATGTTCTCTTCGGCGGCGAGCAGCAGCCAGCGCTCGACGCGGGCGCTCGAGTGCTCCGGCCCCTGGCCCTCGAAGCCGTGGGGCAGCAGGATGACGAGGCCGCTCAGCCGGTTCCACTTGTCCTCGGCGCTGGTGATGAACTGGTCGATGATCACCTGGGCCGCGTTGACGAAGTCGCCGAACTGGGCTTCCCAGAGCACGAGGCCGTCCGGGTAGTCCAGGCTGAAGCCGTACTCGAAGCCGAGTACGCCGGCCTCCGACAGGGGGCTGTTGAAGATCTCGACCGGCTCCTGGTTTTCCGCGATGTTCATGAGCGGCCGGTGGTTGTAGTCGGTCACCCGGTCGTGCAGCACGGCGTGTCGCTGGCTGAAGGTGCCGCGCTCGCAGTCCTGGCCGGAGAGCCGCACCCGGTTGCCCGAATCGGCGGTGGCGGCGAAGGCCAGCGCCTCCGCGGCGGCCCAGTCGACGGGCCGCTTCCCTTCGGCCATGTCCGCTCGGGCGGCGAGAAAGCGTCGCAGGTTGCGGTGCAGGTTGAATCCCTCGGGCAGCACGACCATCCGCCTCAGGTAGTCGATCAGCTTGCCCTGATCGACTCCGGTGTCCGGCTCCGGGGTGTCCTCCATGCGTCCGCCGACGAACGCGTTCCAGACGCCGTCGTAGGCCTGCGGACTCGTCTTCTCGTTCATTCGGCGGGCGGTGGCGAGAGCGCCCTCGAGCCGCTTCTCCTCGCGCTGGATGTGGATGTCCGCCTCCTCGGGCTTGATCTCGCCGAGTTCGAGCAGGTGCTCCAGGTAGTGGACCCGGACCGGATCCCGGGCCCGGATGCCGTCGTAGAGGATGGGTTGGGTGAAGGCGGGTTCGTCGCCTTCGTTGTGCCCGCGCCGCCGGTAGCAGTAGAGGTCGATGATGACGTCGCGGCGGTAGCGCTGGCGGAAGTCGAGGGCGACGTTGACGACCTGGGCGACCGCCTCGGGCTGCTCGCCGTTGACGTGGAAGATCGGCGCCTGAAGCATCTTCGCGACGTCGGTGCAGTAGGTGTTCGAGCGCGAGCTCTCGGGCGGCGTGGTGAAGCCGATCTGGTTGTTGACGACGACGTGGAACGCACCGCCGACGTGGTATGCGGGAAGCTGCGACAGGTTGAGCGACTCCTGGACGATCCCCTCGCCGGCGAAGGCGGCGTCGCCGTGGATCAGGAACAGGACGGCCCGGTCGCGCAGCTCGTTGCCGATCCGGTCCTGCTTGGCGCGCACCCGGCCCATCGCCACCGGGTTGATGAACTCGAGGTGGCTCGGGTTGAAGGACAGGGACAGGTGGATCCTGCGGCCCTGATCCGTGGTCCAGTCGCTCGAGTGCCCCATGTGGTACTTGACGTCGCCGCCGCCCGTGTACTGCTCCGCGTCGAGGTCCTCGAACTCGCGGAAGATGTCGCGGGTCGGCTTGCCGATGATGTTGGCCAGCACGTTCAGGCGGCCGCGGTGGGACATGCCGAAGACGATCTCCACCGCGCCCTGCTCGGCGACCTTCTCGATCGCCAGGTCGAGGAGGGGAATCAGGCTTTCGGCGCCCTCGAGGGAGAAGCTCTTGGCGCCCAGGTACTTCTTCTGGATGAACTCCTCGAACACCGCGGCGTCGATCAGCTTCTTCAGGATGCGCACCTGCTCGCGGCGGCTGAGCTGGACCCGGTTGCGGCTGACCTCCATCCGCTCCTGGAGCCAGGAGCGGACCTCCAGGTCGTCGATGTGCATGAACTCGGCGCTGATGTACTTGCAGTACGTTTCGCGCATCCGTTCGAGCACTTCGCGCACCGTCGCGGTATCGGCGCCGGGGATGCCGGCCGTCGACACCGTGCGGTCCAGGTCGCTCTCGCGGATGCCCAGACCCTCGAGTTCGAGTTCCTCCGGCAGCGCGGGCGGATTGCGGAGCGGGTTGATGTCGGCGTAGAGGTGGCCGCGGATCCGGTAGTTGCGGATCATGTCGTCGACGCGGCGCTGCATTTCGACGTCGGCGGTCAGGGCGGGGCGTGTACTCGCCGGCGCCGGCGTCGCGGGTGGCGACGCAGGCTTCGGTTCGGTGGCCGGCGGAGTTGCCTGCGGAATGGCGATTGGGCGCGCCGTTTCGCCGTTGCCGCCGAACAGGGTCGAGGGCTGAAGCTCCGGTCCGATCGCGGTGTTGCCCAGTTCGCCGCTGGCCGCCAGGGCGTCGAAGTACCGTCGCCAGGCCGGGTCGAGCGACGCCGGATCGCGGCGGTAGTCGGCAAGAAGCGCTTCGACGTAGTCGAGGGAGAGGCTGTGCAACCCGGTCTGCTCGCTCATCGCTGCCTACCTCCTGGGCGGCGTCAGGCCCGTTCGGCCTGGAGCCGCGGGTCGATTACATCCCTCAGCGTATCGCCGACGAGGTTGAAACTCAGCACGGCGAGGAAGATCGCCACGCAGGCGGGGGGAATCATGTGGCCGGCGGTGAACAGGTTCTCGTAGCCGGAGCGAAGGATCGTGCCCCAGGACGGGTCCGGCGGCTGGACACCGAAACCGAGCCATGAGAGGCCGGCCTCGATCAGGATCGAGACGGCGATGCCGAAGGTGACGCTGACGAGCACGGGCGCCAGGGCGTTGGGCAGCAGGTGACGAAGTACGAGCTGGGCCGGCCGAACGCCCAGGGAGCGCGCCGCGAGTGCGTAGTCGGTCTCCCGGATGCGCAGGATCTCGCCGCGGGCGAAGCGCGCGATACCGACCCAGCGGGTCAGCCCGATGACGATCATCACGTTCTCGATGCTGGGCGGGAACCAGGCCAGTACCGCGAGGATCAGGAAGAAGGGCGGGAAGCACATGACGATCTCGATGAAGCGCGAGATGACAAGGTCGGCGACGCCGCCGGCGTAGCCGGCGATGCAACCCAGGATCAGGCCCAGGACGACCGCGATGCCCATCGACAGGAAGCCGACCTTCATCGACACCACGGTGCCGTGGACCATGCGCGACAGCACGTCGCGCCCGGACTGGTCCGTGCCCAGCCAGTGACGGCTCGAAGGCCCGGCCAGGGGCTCGGCGGCGATCTCCCGCGGGCCGTAACGCATCGGCGTCCACAGCGCCCAGTCGCCCCGCTCCGGGTCGAACTCACGCTTGAAGTCGAAGGTCGCCAGACGGTAGGGCCGCTTCTTCTGGATGATCAGCTTGCTTCCCGGCACCTGGTGGATCAGGTCGATCACCGCCGGGTAGTAGAAGCTGCCGTCGAAGCGGCAGAGGATCGGCTGCTCGTTGGCGAGCATCGGCGACAGGAACGAAACCAGGAACAGGACCGCCACCACGGACAGGCCGACCATGCCGAGCCGGTGGCGGCGGAAGCGCCGCCACGTGATGTGCCAGTAGGAGCGCGCCGCGGGCGCCGGGTTCGTCGCTTCGTCCGCCATCGTCACTTCTCGTAGCTGATGCGGGGATCGACCAGACCGTAGGTCAGGTCGGCGATGAACGTGATCCCGAGCACGAGCAGGGCGGTGATGAAGTTGAGCGCCATGATCGTCGGATAGTCGCGCTGCAGGACGGACTCGAAGTACAGGCGGCCCAGGCCGGGCCAGTTGAACATGTACTCGAGGATGACGCTGCCGCTGAGCACGAAGGGAAAGGTGAGTCCGATCAGCGAGATCAAGGGGATCAGGCTGTTCGTGAAGGCGTGCTTGAGCACCACGCTGCGCTCTCCGAGGCCCTTGGCGCGCGCGGTGCGGACGTAGTCCTGCCGCACCACCTCGAGCAGGTTCTGGCGGATGAAGCGGGAGTAGTAGGCCAGGTTGCCGAACGTGAAGCAGAAGGTGATCAGAACGTAGTGCTGGGCCAGATCCCACATCTGGCCGAGGGTCGTCATCTCGTCGTAGCCGTCGGACCGCATGCCGCGGAAGGGCAGCAGGTCCCACTTCACGCCCAGGTAGAGGATGAGCAGCATGCCGGCGACGTAGTTCGGCACCGAATAGAGCATGTAGAGGCCGGTGCTGACCGAGCGGTCGAAGCCGCCGCCCTGCCGGAGCGCGCTGTAGATGCCGATCGGCGTCGAGATGAGCAGGGTCAGCATGAAGCTGAGCAGCGCGACCGACAGGGTCGGCCACAGCGCCTCGCCGATCTTGGCCGAGACCCGGCGCCCGTCATGGAAGGACGAGCCGAGGTCGCCCACGACGAGCTTGCGGACCCAGTTCGCGTACTGCACGGGGATCGGCTTGTCGAGCCCGTAGAGCTCCCGCAACTGCTGGTAGACGCGCTCCGACACCGCGGCGTCGGCGATCTGGGAGGTCTGAATCTGGGCCGGATCGCCCGGTACGAGCTGGATGATGAAGAACGAAATGACCGAGATGCCGAACAGGGTGACCAGTCCGGTGACGAGCCGGCGGAGGATGTAGCTGAGCAACGGCGATCTCGATGGGGGTGACGCTGCCTACAATACCGTCCCTTGAAAGGGACAGGTCCAGCGGACGTGCGGCGGCCGGTGCGCCTCGAGGTGGGGGCGGTGGTGCGCCTGGCGGCGCCGGTGATCCTGGTCCAGGTCGGCATGGTGCTCATGGGGGCGGTCGACACGATGATGCTGGGCCGCGTGTCGGCCACGGAGTTGGCGGCCGGGGCGCTCGGCAACGCTCTCAGCATCGCCGTGATCTGGTCCTTCATCGGCATCCTGCTGGCGATCGACCCGATGGCGGCGCAGGCCTTCGGCGCCGGCGATCACCGGCGGATCGGCAGGGTGCTGTGCCGGGGAGTGGCGATGGCGGGGCTGCTCTCCGTCCCGGCCACCCTGATCGTGGTCAACCTCGGGTCGATCCTGGAGGCCGTAGCAAGCGTACTGCCGTTCCTCGCGCAACCGGAACCGGTCATGCCGATCGCGACGGCTTACTTCCGCGGACTCGGTCCGGGAGTCGTCGCCTTCCTGCTCTTCATGTGTCTGCGCCAGACGCTGCAGGCGATGAGCATCGTGTGGCCGGCTCTGGTCTCGATCGCGGTCGCCAACGTCTTCAACGCGATCGCGAACTGGGCGCTGATCTTCGGCAACCTGGGGTTTCCGGCGATGGGCGCCCGCGGCTCCGCCTTCGCGACGTCGGCCTCGCGCTGGATGATGTTCCTCGTCCTGGCTGCCTTCGGGTGGCGCTATCTGCGGCTCTACATGCGGGGTTGGCGTCTGGCCTGGCTGCGGGCGCGGGCGCTCCGCCCGTTCTTCGCGGTCGGCTTGCCGATCTCGGTCCAGGTATCGCTTGAGGTGTGGGTGTTCACGACGGCCGCTGTGTTGATGGGCCAGTTGGGCGAGGCCCAGCTTGCCGGACACCAGGTGGCCATCAGCCTCGCCTCCATCTCGTTCATGGTCCCGCTCGGCTTCGCGGGCGCCGCGACCACCCGGGTCGGCAATGCGATCGGGCGGCGCGATCCGCTCGGAGCACGCCGCTCGGCCGGCGTCTGCCTGGCGCTCGGCACCGGCGTGATGTTCCTGTTCGCTCTCCTCTTCGTCCTGTTCCCGGGCCTGTTCGCGCGGATGTTCAGCGACGTGCCGGAGGTGGTGGAGGTGGCGGCCGTGCTGATTCCGCTTGCCGGGCTGTTCCAGATCGCCGACGGCGCCCAGGTGGCGGCAGCGGGGGTGCTCCGAGGTGCCGCCGACACCCGCTTCCCGGCCGCGGTCGCGCTGGTGGGCTACTGGCTGCTCGGCATGCCGGCGGGCGCCTGGCTGGCGTTCGAGCGAGGCCTCGGGCCGGCCGGCCTCTGGTGGGGCCTGACCTTTGGCCTGGTGTTCGTAGCCGTGCTGCTCGCGTTCCGTGTGCGCGTGCGATTGTGGCGCCGGTCCCTGGTCAGCATGCTGCCGGCCGATCCGGACGAGGACTGACGCAACGAAACGCAGCACGCGCAAAGCGGTTGCCAAACGCGGCGGGACGGATAGTCTCCCGCGGGCGCCGAGTTCGGGGCGCCTGGGGAGGGAACGCTCGACCATGACGCGCAAGAAAGCGGTACTCGCCTACAGCGGCGGTCTCGACACGTCCGTCATCCTGCGCACCCTGCAGGAAAGGGGTTTCGATGTCGTCGCCGTCATCGTCGACGTCGGCCAGCGCGAGGACTTCGACCGCCAGGCCCGTCGCGCCGAGGCGATCGGCGCCACCCAGGTCCACGTCGAGGACGTCCGCCGCGAGTTCGTGACCGACTTCATCTATCCGGCGATCGCGGGCAACGCGGTCTACGAGAACCGCTATCTGCTCGGCACCGCGCTGGCGCGGCCGTTGATCGCGCGCCGCCAGGCCGAGATCGCGATCCGCGAGGGCGCGGACGTGCTCTCTCACGGCGCCACCGGCAAGGGCAATGACCAGGTCCGGTTCGAGTTCGCCTACGCCGCCCTCGCGCCGCACATCGAGGTCTACGCGCCCTGGAAGGACGCGGAGTTCCTGAAGCGCTTCCAGGGTCGCACGGATCTTCTGAACTATGCGGATGACCAGGGCATTCCGATCGAGGCATCGTCCGAGAAGCCGTACAGCATGGACGAGAACCTGATGCACAAGAGCTACGAGGCCGGCCTGCTCGAGGATCCGATGCAGACCCCGACCGAGGACATGTTCTCGCTCAGCGTTTCGCCGCTCGACGCCCCGGACGAGCCGACCGACATCGAGATCGAGTTCAGGGACGCGCGTCCGGTGCGGGTCGCCGACCGCACGAACGGCGTCGAGCAGTCGGATGCGCTGGGCCTGTTCGAGTACCTGAACGAGCTCGGCGGCAAGAACGGCATCGGCCGCATCGACATCGTCGAGAACCGCTTCGTCGGCATCAAGTCCCGCGGCGTGTACGAGACGCCGGGCGGGACCATCCTTCACCACGCGCTCCGCGACCTCGAAGGCGTGGCGATGGACCGCGAAGTCCAGCGCCTGCGCGACGGCCTGTCGCCGAAGTTCGCCGAGCTGATCTACAACGGCTTCTGGTTCTCGCCCGAGATGGAGTTCATCCGTGCCGCCTTCCTCCAGGCCGAGCGGATCATCGACGGCACCGTCCACCTCCGCCTCTACAAGGGCGGAGTGTCCGTTCTCGGCCGCGAGTCGCCCAGTTCGCTCTACGACCAGAACCTGTCGTCGATGGACGTCGAAGGCGGCTACGACCAGACCGACGCGCGGGGCTTCATCCGGATCAACGCGCTCCGGCTCAAGGCGCACCAGGTCATCGTCGGCTGGCGGTCGTGAGCGGCACGCGGACCTGACCGGCGACTCCTAGCCGGTACTCCCCGAGGTCGCTGCTCAGCGCAACCTGCGGCCGCTCGGCGGTGACCTCCAGGTTTACGCGGTGAGGCGAACCCTTGCGTATCGAGTGGCGGACGCCGAGGCGAAGGTGTTCCCGCCCGGTCGCCGATTCGGCCGCGGCCTCCGCGAACGGCGTCACCATGGATGCTCCGATGCCCACTCCCCATGCGACTTCGGCCCGGGTGTGCGACGCTCCAGGTTTCCTGCGAGCAGAAGCTGCCGCCAGCGCGCCACGCGACATTCCGATCCACCGGGGAGAGTCGGAGCGCCACAGGGCGTTCGCGCGTGCAGCCGCGCCGCCGAACTGCTGGGCGACCCGCAACGAGAGTCCCTCGCCGTCCTTCGTGGCTGGACGAAGCTCGATCGTGGCGCCGACGCCCTCTTCCTCGTAGCGCGCCTTGCCTTCGGTTACCAGAGTCCTGCCGGTAGCGTGAACGCGCAGCCGGCCATCGGCGGAGACCACTTCCAGGCCGCCCACGAACTCGGTCCCGGTTCCGCTCATCGAGGAGCCGCCGTCATAACGCTGAGCCACCTGGGTGAAGGGACGAAGGACCAGCGCGCCGATCTTTCGGGTCAGGGAGCCTTCGAGACCGATGCGTCCCCGACCGGCGTCGCCGCCGAGACTGGCGTTTCCGCCTGATCGACCGAGGCGCTCGCCTCCCTCGATGACGGCGGCGCCGATATCGCCGCGCAGGGCGAACTCGAGTGAGCCGGCCTTCGCCACGCGCTGGCGGAAGCCGGCGAGGCCGAGCCTCATGCGCGCGTCGGACGACGGAGGCCCTCCCGCCGTCGGGTCCGTGCCCCGAACGAGGTCGCCCTCGCCCATGGCGCCCACGGCCCAGAGTTCCGTCCGGCACGCCTTCCGGGACGGGCCGCGGCAACCCAACGCGTAGCGGGCGTAAGGGTAGACGCCGCTGAGGTCGAGACGCACGGCGCCGCTGCCCGCACCCGCGAGCCGGTAGCGTCCGGTGGCGTCGAGCCAGGACACGGCGGTCCCGAGCACGAGACGACCGGCCGTGTAGTCGACGCCGATAAAGGGCAGTTCGGGCTCGAGCGCGTAGGCGTTGCCGCCCGTTCGTCCGCGGAACGACGGGCGAGCCCCGGCCCCCCAGAGAGCCAGGGTACCGCTGGGGTGTTCCTCGTCGGCGGGCTCAACTCGACGGACGAACTCGAAACTGTCCGTCGCGAAGTCGAAGGCCGTACCGGCCGCTCGGCACACGTCGTGGCTCGCTTCCCGGCCTCCCTCCAGGCCGATGCGCTCTACGTCGACGCGGTCTTGGCGTCCGGCTTCGCAACGGTCGAGCGACTTCATCTTCACGCGGTTCCGGCCCGGCCTGATCGCGAACCGCCGGCCCACCGTGTCCGTCGCGCCAAGGAGCATCCCGCGCGCAAAGCCGCCAAGGACCGCTTCTTCTACTTCCCGTGCCATCGCGCCCTCGTGCGGGAGGTTGCCTGCTGGTGCCGCCCGGGCTGGCCCGGAAGAGAGGGCGGCCAGGGCCAGGGCGCAGAAGCAGCGGGAGGTTCGGTGCATGGCCGTTCGTATTCTATGCGTCTTTCTGCATATGCTCGGAAACCGCCTTGACCTGCCTGGGGTGCGCCGGCGCGCGGTGCGCTAGCCGGCCATCGCCTCGAGCTTCTCGGTCAGGAGAGGTACAACCTGCTTGTAGTCTTCGACGATTCCGAAGCTGCAGTGCTTGAAGATCGGCGCGTCGGCGTCGGTGTTGATCGCGGCGACGACCTTGCTGTCGCCCATGCCCAGCAGGTGCTGGCTGGCGCCGGATATCGCGATGGCGATGTAGAGCTCGGGCGCCACCTTCTTGCCGGTCTGGCCGACCTGCCAGTTGGGCGGGACCCAGCCGGCGTCGCAGGCGGCGCGTGAGGCGCCCTGCTCGGCGCCGATCGCGTCGGCGAGCTTCTTTAGCTCCTGGAACGGCTCGGGACCGCCGAGTCCGCGGCCGCCGGAGACGATGACCGGCGCGTCCTCGAGCCGTACGCCTTCCTGCTCCGTCACTTCGCGGCCGGTGATCCGGATGCGCGGGGCATCGAGAGCGAGGTCGACGGAGGTGACTTCGCCTGCCGACGCCTGCTCGGGCGCCGGCTCGAAGCCGCGGGCGCGCAGCCAGACGACGGACGGCTGCTTCTTCAGGCGATAGATCGAGATCGCCTTGCCGCCGTAAGCCGTGCGCTGGGCCAGCAGGTGATCGCCGTCCATCCGGATCGCCGCCGCGTCGGCCATCGAGCTGCCGCCCAGGCGGTGGGCGAGGCGTGGCGCGATCTCCTGGCTGTAGGTGTCGTTGCCGAGCAGCACCGCGACGTAGTCGCCGCCGCCGGCCTCGAGGAGCTGTTCGGCTGCCTGGAGCGCCTGCTCGGGCTGGACGTCGCGGAGTTCCTCGTTGCCGCCAAGCAGTACACGGTCGGCAACTGCCGAAAGCGACGCGACCGCGCCGTCGTCGGCCGGGCCGATCACCAGGGCATGAAGTTCGCCGCCGACGCTCTCGGCAAGGGCGCGGCCGGCGCCGGCCGCGCCCTGCGCGGCGCGGTCGTAGCCGAAACTGCCTAGAACACAGACTGCAACGTTCGCCATCGTTTCTCCTTCCGCCCCTGCTGCCTGAGGTCCTTTCCGCGTCAGCCGATCGAGGCCACGACTTCGTGGATCTTCCGGGCGAGCTGATCGACGCGCTCGTCCAGGGTGTCGCCTTCTGCCAGTACGCACTCGACTTCGTCGGACGGCACGAAAATCTCCTCGACCTCGAAACTGGAGGCGCCGTTACGGATCTCTTCGTCGTCCAGTCCGAGGTCAGCCAGGTTGAGCTTCCGGAGCGGTTTGCGGTAGGACATCATCACGTCCCGCGTCTTCGGGATGCGCGGCACGTTGTCCTCGTTGTTCGTGATCGTGACCACGAACGGCGGTTCGGCCTCCGCGACCTCGATGCCGACGTCGGTCTGGCGGCGGAGCGTCACGCCGCCGTTGCCGGGCGCCAGGCTCTCGACGAACCCGAGCAGCGGCCTCCCGAGTTCCTCAGCCAGCGCGCCCCCGGTCTGACCCGTGCCCCAGTCGCCCGATTCCCGGCCGACCAGCACGGCGTCGAACGGTCCGCCGTCCTGTTCGAGGCGCCGGATTGCAGCGGCCAGCACCCGGCCCACGGCCGCGGCGTCAGGATTCGGGTTGCCGTCGCGCTGGACCAGGCATGCCTCGTCGACGGTCATGGCCATCGCCTTGCGGAGACAGTCCTCGGCCGTGGACTCGCCGTAGCAGAGGGCCGTGATCTTCGCGTCGGACGCCGCCTCCCGGAATTGAAGCGCGGTTTCGATCGCGTTCTCGCAGAAGATGTTCGTGACCAGGTTCGCGCCGCCGCGTTTCGCCGCCTTGGCCGCCGGGTCGATCTCAAAATCCCGGGCCGGAACGTCCGGGTCGAGGATCTGCTTCAGGCAGACAAGCACTCTCATTCTCGTTTCTCCTTCACTCGCGGCGTGGCTCCCGTTCGCGTCGCCGCCTCCCTTAGCGGTCGGGGTCCTTCGTCTGGTCGGTGCTTCGATTCAACACGGCGGCGACCGCCATCCGGGTCACTTCCGCCACGACCTCTTCCGCCTCGAGGCGGCCGTCAGCCCGGTACCAGCGCGAGATCCATAGGATCATCCCCACCAGGCTGAATGCTCCCACGGTCGGGTCGAGGCCGACGACCTTGCCCTCGTCGCGGAGGGCGGCCAGTGTGTCGGCGATGAAGTCGACGTAGTCGCGCTGTCGGTCGATGATGTCGGCGCGGTCGCCGGGGAGCAGCCCTTCGAGTTCGTTGACCAGGATGGTGAGGGCCGACGAGTCCTGGGTGATCAGGCGGGCATGGCAGGTGACGATCGTCTCCAGACGAGTCCGCGGATCCCGGACTTTCCGGGCCGGCTCGATGACTTGCTCGTCGAGCTGGTCCATCGCGAAGCTCATGATCGCGAACAGGAGGTCCTGCTTGCCCTTGATGTAGTAGTAGAGGCCTGCCTTGGTCAGTCCGACCGCTGCCGCGATGTCGTTGATCGAGGTGGCGTGGTAGCCCTTCCGGTGGAAGATCCGCGCCGCGTTTCGGTAGATCTCCGCCCGCCGGTCCTGCTCGCCGTTGGCCGCGGCGGTTCGGAGGGCCACGCTGTCCAGGGCAGTCATCGGGTCGAGGATCCTCGGAAGGTCACGAAAGACTAGTCTACCGACCGCCCGGTAGGTTGGCAATGGGCTGCGGCGTCGCTCGCGCCGCGAGAGCGGGTTCCGTTACGCGACCGCGCCCAGACCCTTCTTGTCGACCAGGGTCAGGAGCTTCAACGAGGCGCCCCGCGGTCTCTTCTGTCCCCGCTCCCACTGGCTCACCAGGCTCGTGGTCACGTTCAGGTAGCGCGCAAACACGGCCTGGCTCGCGCGCTCCCGCCGCCGCAGCTCACGAATGTCCTCCGGCGTCATTTCCCGGACCGGAGTGAGGCACATCTCGTCGAACTCCCGCATGGTCCGTCTCGACAGGACCGCCGCCTCCGCCAGGCCCAGTGCCGCCTCATGCGCGGAAGCGAACGCCTCACTCTTGTACTGCTTCTTCATTGCTCCTCACACCGCCCTGCTCCCTTTCGGGCGATCCGCTGCTTGATGACGCCGCCGCCGAGATCGGCAGCGACAAGTCCTCTCTCCGCGCGCTGCACCGCGTCGCAAAGAGCGGCATCGTCCAATCCCATACGGTCGGCGAAGCGAGCGAACGCCTTGGTCTTGAAGGTCTGCAATTCCGGTCCCGCGAACGTCTGTCGTCACAGGGCATGTGTAACACCTAGTGCGATGTTTCGTCAACCGACTGGAGCGACTCCCGGACATGTGCGGCTGGCGCTACACCGCCGTCGACCAACCCGGGCCGGAGTCAGCCGGACGTCAAGAGCGGTTGACACCGACGGAGTGGGAGCGATACGGCCTGCTGCTTCTTTACGCAGTGAGGGCGAGCAGACGACGGATGCCGTCAGGAGGTGCGCACCGATGCAAACCAGCCAAGGCAATCCGGCCAGGGCGGCTACGGCCCGCGGTCCGGGCTTCTTCCGTCGAGTGTTCCCGGGCAACGGGGGAGTGGTCGGGGAAGCAGCTTCCGAGAGTGCCGGAGACCGAGGGCTCGGGGGCAATGGCGTGCCCACTGATGACGCCTCCCGTGAGCAGCGGACCGAGCGCGAGCCCGCCCTTGCCGGAGCGGCCCCGCCGCCCGAAGGCCCCGGCGACGATCCTCCAACGGAACGGCAGCTTCGCTACATCAGGAGTCTGGGCGGCGCCCCGACGGTCGTTTCCGGCAAGCGTCAGGCCAGTGGCCGCATCAACGAGTTGCTGCGGATGAGGGGACGGCGGCCGCTCGATCCGGAAGGTCTCGCGCGGCGAGGCGCCGAGAGCGGGGCCGAGGCCGACGGGGACTGGAAGTCGGCGCACCACGGTCTGCTCGCCGGCTTGCGGCTGGACCTCCAGGACTACGTGAACCATCGGCTCGCCGACCTGCGCGCGAAGCTGAGCGATCCGCTGTGGCCGGGCGGCTCGAGCCAGGCTCGAGGTCCGGACGAGATGGTGCGCAGGGCGGAGGAGGAACTGAAGCAACTGGAACTGTGTCGGAAGTGGGGTCAGCCGGTGGGCGGCCTGTCGCTGCTGGGCACGAACAACGGTTCGCCGGGCGCGCCGTCGGAAGTGGAGAGGCCGGAACAGGAGAGCATGGAAGCGGCGAGCACTGCCCCGCAGTCGCGGCCCGCCAACCAAGACGAAGCGGAGGGGAAGGTCAACTGGAGAAGTTGGCTGTTGCTCTTTGCGGTGGGCTTCGGCTGCGTGGTCGTCGAAGCCGGGGCGAACATCGGGTTGCTCATGAGCGCCCTGCCCGGCGGCGTAGGCTGGCCGCGGGGATGGGCGGCCTGCAACGGACCGTCAGGGCGGGAGAGGCGCGGACGCGTCCCGGCTGGTTCCAGATCCGTGCGTGACGGGGCGGACCTGCTCTCACTTCACTTGACGAACCAGGGCGTCGCGCCGGTTGCGGGCGATTCGATGGCCTGTCGGCCGACCGCGTGGCAGTAGTGCGCGGCCGGTCCGACGTTGAGTGGCCCGGTGCCTGGCCAGTCACGGTGCTTTCTCTCCTTCGTCCTGCTCGTCACAAGGACCCTGGCGGTCGGATGGCGGTTCGAGAAGGCGATGAGACTCCTGAGTTCCTGGGGCCTGGCGGCCGGCCGGTCGGACCACTTCACGTCGAGGCACCAATCCGGCCTTTGCCGCGGGTCGAGGTGGACGATGTCCACTTCTCCTCCGTGCCGTCCGCTCCAGCGCGCGTAGTTGAGTCGCGCGTTCGAATGGAACCACTGAGCGAAGACCGCCGTCTCGACCATCGCTCCCATCGCGGCGTCGTCGTTGGTCACGGGACCGAACAGGGCCGTCCGGAGCGAGGGGCTGGTGACGTACACCTTGAAGTGCGTGGTCCGCTTGAAACGCCGAGCGTTCTCGTCGATGCGGTGGATTCTCTTGATCAGGAAAGCAGCTTCGAGATACTCCAGGTAACGTCTCAGCGTGAGCTTGCTTACGCCGGAGTTCCGCGACAGGCCTTCCAGCGACACTTCCTCCGCCGTGTTGTAGGCCAGCGTCGTGAACAAGCGGTTCAGTTCCTGAACGTCCCGTATGCCGTAGAGACCGGGAAGGTCCCTGAGCAGCACCTTCTCGACGATGTCGGCTGCGATGTAGCGACCGGGATCCTCGCGGACGGAGCTGGAAGCGATGGCTTCCGGATAGCCGCCGAAGTTCACGTAGTCGAGGAACTGCTCGTTCAGCAGGTGGATGTCGTCGCTCCGGCTCTTGCCGCCGGGAAGCAGTTCCACGAGATCGTCGGTGTTCCGCAGCCGCAGGAACTCCCAGAACGTGAGCGGCGGCAGCAGGAAGTCCGTGAACCGGCCGGCGCCGCTCTCGGTGCTCTTGCGCTTCAGGGCGGCGGCGGCGGAGCCGCAGGCGACGCAGCGCGTGGCGGGATGGGAATCGACGAACGCCTTGAGATGGCGCTCCCAGTCGGCAAGGTACTGAATCTCGTCCAGGAAGAGCACGCGCGGGCCGTTCTCATGGCCGCTGGCGTGACCCAGGGCGGCGGCCGCCGCTTCGATCGAGAGTCCCGTGTAGAGGGGTTGATCGAGAGAGAGGTAGGCGATCTCCCGCGGCGAGTGCCGCCCGGCCTCAAGGAGCCGCTTGATCACGTGATGGAGCAGCACCGTCTTGCCGACACGGCGTGGTCCCATGAGGATGACCGCGCGCTGGACGTCGCGCTTCGTCACCAGGTCCGCGAAGCGCGGGCAGTAGCCCCGTTCGCGGAGATGCTCGTAGTCGCGTCGGATTCGACCGTCCGCCCACCACGGGTTGTCGGATCGCATCCGCAGAAGGCGTTGCTCTCGCGAGATCTCGCGCACGGACCGAACCTAGCGCCCCCGCGAGCTTGCGTCAAGCTAGAGCAAGTACGGTTTCCTTAGCTGGGTCGGGTTTGTAAACTCCCTGTTCCGAGGAACTTGCAGGCGGGCGGCACGTTGTCGCCAAGCCGTTTCGACGCTCCGCGCCTGCGGGCTTGGGCCCAAACCCCCAGGCTGCCAAGGCTAAGTGCTAAGGCGCGGCCTGGTCGGACTCGCCTACCGCGTCCCATAGCAACTCCGCCACGTCCTTGACCCGGACGTCGCGGTCGCCGCGACGGGCGTTCACGCCGTCGTCGAGCATCGTGGCGCAGAACGGGCAGCCGACCGCGACGACGTCGGCGCCGGTGTCGACCGCCTCCTGGGCGCGCTCCTGGTTGACTCGCTGGTCCGGCGGCTCGTCGACGAAGGCCATGCCGCCGCCGCCGCCGCAGCAGAAGCTCTCGTTGCGGCTGCGCTGCATTTCGACCTGGCGCGCGCCGCCGACCTTCGCCAGCAGTTTGCGGGGCGCCTCGTACTCGCCGTTGTGGCGGCCGAGGTAGCAGGGGTCGTGGAAAGTGATCGTCGAACTCCCGTTCGAGCCGCCCCCGTCGCCGTGCCCGTCGAGCCGGCCTGACTCCAGCAGTTGATCCAGGAACTGGCTGTGGTGGTAGACCTCGTAGCTGCCGCCGAACTGCGGGTACTCGTTCCTGAACGAGTTGAAGCAGTGCGGGCAGGAGGTGACGACCTTCCTTACGCCGTAACGCTCGAGCGTCTCGACGTTGCCCTTGGCCAGCATCTCGAACAGGAACTCGTTGCCGACGCGGCGGGCGGGGTCGCCGGTGCAGGACTCCTCGCGACCGAGAATCGCGAACTTGACTCCCGCCTTCTGAAGCAGCTTCGCGGTGGCGCGAACGGTGTTGCGGTTGCGCTCGACCAGGGCGCCGCCGCAGCCGACCCACATCAGGACCTCGGCTTCGCGCGGATCGTCCATCTCGGCCATGACGTCGATGTCGAGGCCCTCCGTCCAGTCGACGCGGCTGAACTGCGTGCCCGCGAACGGATGCTGGCGCGACTCCAGGGAGTTCATCATGTCCATCATCCCTTCCGGGAAGTCCGCCTCCTCCATGACGAGGAAGCGCCGGGCGTCGACGATCTTCGGCATCTGCTCGATGTGGACCGGACACGCCTCCATGCAGGCGGCGCAGGTGGTGCAGGCGAACAGCGCTTCCGACGATACGGCCGTCTCCTGGTCGATGATCGGCAGCAGCTCTCCGCTTCCGTTGGCCCCGCTTCCGTTCCCGTTGCTGTTTCCGTGGAGCAGGAACTGGTCGCCCTGCCTGTGCATCAGCCCCTGCAGGTCGAGGATGATGTCCCGCGGCGAGAGTGATTTGCCCACCGTGTTGGCCGGGCAGACGTCGGTGCAGCGGCCGCACTCGGTGCAGGCGTCGAAGTCGAGCAGGTCCTTCCAGGTGAAGTCGCCCAGGTGATTGACCCCGAACCGCTCGGCGGTCTCGAAGTCGATCGTCTTGAGTGAGCCGCCGTAACCGTCCAGGTTGGCAGTGAAGATGTTCAGCGGAGCCGTGAAGACGTGCGACATCTTGCTGAACGGCACCCAGGCGATGAAGCCGAAGGCCACCACCAGGTGGAACCACCAGATGACGACGTGCCCCGTCCGCATTGCCGCGTCGCTCATCAGCGGGTCCGATGCGAGTGCGAACACGTTGCCGATCGGCGACCACGCGGCCCACGGGTCGTCGGTGACGGCGATTCTCCAGCCCTCCACCATGAAGCCGGTGAACGCCATGACGAAGATGGTGACCAGAATCCAGCTCGCTTCGTCGGTGTAGACCAGCAGCTTCGGCTTCGAGATCCAGCGTCGAATCGCGGCCAGGGCGACCCCGACCATCACGAAGAGGCCGAAGATGTCGACGATCAGGGACTGGAAGATGAGGTAGAAGTGCCCCTTCATGATGTGCAGGGGCGTGTCGTGGTGGATCGCGACCACGGTGGTGGCCACAAGCAGCACGATGAAGCCGGTGTAGACGAGCGTGTGGAAGAGGCCCGCGTAGCGGCTCCTGATCGTGCGCCCCTGACCGACGGCGTCCCTGAGGAAGAGCTGAAGACGCTCGCCGAGCCGGTCGAAGCGGACTGCCGGCTGGCCGGCGCGCCAGCGGCGAATCTTGAGCCAGAACCCCCAGCCGAGCACGGCCAGGGTGGGGACCATCAGGACGTACACCAACCACGTGTACTGGATGTTCCAGAAGACCTCGCGGGTTGCCTGGGTTGGATCCATGGGCGTCACTGTAGCGTCGAGTCGAAGTACCTGGCAATTCCGGTCAGCGCTTTCGTCGTCTTAACCTCTTGCTCATGAACGACTTACGGCGAAGGCACCGGGCGCACCGGATCCAGTGCGGACCGGACGTAAACTGCTGGCAACAAAGAGTTTACAAGGTCTGAGTATGGTTCTTCTCCGCAGGCTTTTCCGCAGATTCTGCGGACTCCGGCGGGCGGCGCAGCCTCCTAGGGCGAGTGCCTCGGATAGCCGATCTGGCCCAGGGTCTGCTCGATTTCGTCCAGGATCGCCGGGTCGTCGATCGTGGCCGGCACGGTGTAGGGCACTCCGTCCGCGATCCGCCGCATCGTGCCTCGGAGGACCTTGCCGGATCGGGTCTTCGGCAGGCGGTCGACCACCGCCGCGACCTTGAACGAGGCGACGGGGCCAAGCTGGTCGCGCACGATCTGAACGAGTTCCGGCACGATCTCGGCTTCGCCGCGGGCGGAACCCGCGTAGAGGACCACGAGCCCCAGGGGCACCTGTCCCTTGAGCGAATCGGCCACTCCGATGACGGCGCATTCGGCGACGTCCCGGTGCGAAGCCAGAATCTCCTCCATTCCGCCGGTCGACAGACGATGGCCGGCGACGTTGATCAGGTCGTCGGTGCGGCTCATGATGTAGAGGTAGCCGTCCTGGTCGACGTACCCGGCGTCGCCGGTCTGGTAGTAGCCCTCGAACTCCGAGAGATAGGAGTCGACGTAGCCGTCGTCGTTCTTCCAGAGGGTCGGCAGGCAGCCGGGCGGCAGGGGCAGACGCAGGGCGATGGCGCCCGTCTCGCCGGGCGGCAGTTCACGGCTGCCTCCGGCGGCGCCGTCATCGTGTTCCAGGATGCGCACGTCGTACCCGGGCACGGCCTTGGTCGGAGAGCCGTGCTTTACCGGCAGGGCGCCCAGACCGACGCAGTTGGCGGCGATCGCCCAGCCGGTTTCGGTCTGCCACCAGTGATCGATGACCGGGACGCCCAGCTTGTCCTCGGCCCACTGCACCGTGTCCGGGTCGGCGCGTTCCCCGGCCAGGAACAGGGTGCGAAGGCAGCTCGGATCGAACTTCCCGATCAGTTCGCCGCGCGGGTCCTCCCGCTTGATCGCCCGGAAGGCGGTCGGCGCCGTGAACAGCGCCGAGACGTTGTGTTCGGAGATGACCCGCCAGAAGGCGCTCGCGTCGGGCGTGCCGACCGGCTTTCCCTCGTAGAGCACCGTTGTGCAGCCGTGGATCAGCGGCGCATAGACGATGTAGGAGTGTCCGACCACCCAGCCGATGTCCGACGCGGCCCAGTAGACCTCGCCGGGCGACACGCCGTATACGTTGCCCATGCTCCAGTCGAGGGCCACCAGGTGGCCTCCGTTGTCGCGGACGACGCCCTTCGGCACGCCGGTCGTGCCGGAGGTGTACAGGATGTAGAGCGGGTCGGTGGCCTGGACCGGGACGCAGTCGACGGCTTCGGCCGCGGCCATCGCGTCGTGCCAGTCGCGGTCGTCCGAACCGAGTTCGGCGGTGTGTTGGGGACGCTGGAGCATGACGGTCGCGACCGGCTTGTGGGCCGACATCGCGATCGCCTCGTCGAGAAGGGGCTTGTATTCGACGATGCGGGCGGTCTCGATGCCGCAGGAAGCGGCAAGGACGACCTTCGGCCTGGCGTCCTCGATCCGGGTCGCGAGTTCCCCGGCGGCGAAACCGCCGAAGACCACGGAGTGTATGGCGCCGATGCGGGCGCAGGCGAGCATGGCGACGGCCGCCTCCGGCACCATCGGCATGTAGATCAGGACCCGGTCGCCGGTTTCGACGTGGAGGCCGCGCAGCACGCCGGCGAGCCGCGCGGTCTGCTCGCGCAGATCGGAGTACGAGAGGATGCGCTTCGTCCCCGTGACGGGACTGTCGTGGATCAGCGCCGGCTGGTCGCCCCGGCCCGCCTCGACGTGCCGGTCGACCGCGTTGTAGCAGGTGTTGACCTCCGCTCCGGCGAACCAGCGGTAGAACGGCGGGTTCGAATCGTCCAGCACACGGTCCCAGCGCCTGTGCCAGGAGATCGCCTCGGCGGCCTCGGCCCAGAATCCCTCCGGGTCGGTTCGGGCGCGGTGCAGCGTCTGTTCGTAGCGGGTGCTCACGGTCGGCCGCCGCGGACATCCTCCCAGATTCCGACGTCGAACCGGCCGAGTGAGTTGGCCGCGCCGCGGAACATCGCGTTGGTGTTGAACTCCATCGCGATGGAGCCGTCCCTGGCGACCGCGATGATGCCGCCGTCTCCGGGCTTCAACGTCTCGCCGACGACCTTGCGCGCGGCGTCTTCGACGGAGAGACCCGCGTACTCGATCAGCGCCGAAACGTCGTAGGCCACCGTGTGGCGGATGAACTCCTCGCCCCGGCCGGTGCAGGAGATCGCCGCCGTTTCGTTGTTCGCGTACGTGCCCGCGCCGATGAGGGGCACGTCGCCGACGCGGCCGATCTGCTTGTACATGGTGCCACCGGTCGAGGTGGCCGCCGCTAGGTTGCCGTAGCGGTCCATGGCCACCGCGCCGACGGTGCCGAGATGGGAGGCGCCGCCCTGGTCGGGTTCCGGGCCCGCGTTGCCGGTGTAGTCCCCCTCGGGATTCGGAACTCCGTCACCTTCCGAACTGCCGCCTCTCCGCTGGCTGCGGATCTCGCGATACCGCTCCAACTGCGGCTCGGTCGTGAAGTAGGCCTGGACGTTGCGGCGTACGCCGGCGTTGACCGCGAAGTTGTCGGCGCCCTGGCCGCTGAGGAGCACGTGCGGCGTGTCCTCCATGACGCGGCGGGCCAGTCGCACCGGATTGCGGACGTTCTTGACGCCGGCCACCGCGCCGCAGGCGAGGGTGCGGCCATCCATGATCGCCGCGTCCAGTTCGTGAGTGCCGATGTAGGTGAACACCGAGCCGCGGCCCGCGTTGAATCGGGGGTCGTCCTCCAGCGCGGCGACCACCTCTTCGACCACGCGGAGGCTCGCTTCACCCGCCGCCAACTGCTCGCTGCCCAGCGACAGCACGTTGCGCAGGGCCTGGTAGTAATCCTCGGCGTCCGTCGTGTCGCGACGGGCGCTGCCCGCGCCGCCGTGGATGGCGAGCGACCATTCGGGGGCCGGCGTCGGCTCGGCCTCGGCTTCGCTTTCGTGGCTCAAGTCCTGTTGCTCTTCCTGGCTGGCCCGTTCCGCCACAGGCTCGGGCGCCATGCATCCGGCGCAGCCGAGAACGAGTGCGACGACGATTGCCCGAGGGGTCGATCCCGGTTGTCGAACCATCTCCGTCGCCGAGCTACTGGGGCAGCAGCTTTTCGATGAGAGTGATGACGGCGACGCCGAGCAGGATCAAGCCGGCCAGTCGGAGCAGCATCCAGTGCTTCAACCCGATCATGGGAGGTGCAGGAACACGGTCGCCCCTGGCGCAACGTTGATGTTCTCCGCTCCCCTCGCCACGCCGTCCGCCTGGAGGGACCAGGCTCCGGCGGGAACACGTTGGAAGACGAACCTGCCGTTAGCGTCGGAAAAGGCCTGCCGCGCCAGTCCTAGCGCTTCCGCTTCGGCCCGCCTGGCGGCTTGCGGCCAGATGGTCACGGTAGTCCCGGCGAGGGGCATTGACGTCGACGAGTCGCGGGCTGTCCCTTCAACGATGCCGGAGTCGAGGTCGAGTTCGGCGAGTTTGTCGTGAGGAGCGCCGGCAGACGACGGATCGGTCCGGGTAGCGGTTACCCATAGCTGTCCCGACTTGAGGCCGCTTACGGAGTAGCGGCCGGCGCCGTCGGTGACCGTCTCCTTGCCGCGGGTCACGATCGCTACGCCGGGTAGTCCGTCGCCGTCCACCGTGGCGCGGCCGGCAAGCCGGCCGAGTGCTTCGCCGAGATCGAGCGCCGCGTCGACCTCCTCGCCAGCGATCGCCCGCACGGACGTGCGAGCGTCCTCGAACCGAAGGCCGCCGCTGGCCATAAGGTCATGGCGCCCCTCCTTGAGCTCTCCAAAGCGAAACCGGCCGTCGGCGTCGGTGTACTCGTAGATCGGGGGGCCGACGTGAGTCGGGGGGGCGCCCTGCAGCTTCACCCAGGTGGAGACGGCTTCGCGGTCGTGGGTCACTCGTCCGCGCACGACCGCCTCGTTCAGCAGGACGACCTGCAAAGGCCCGTCCACGGTTGGCGCGACCGCGGAAAGGAACTCGGTCCCCAAGCCTGGGGCGGACACCGCCAGATCAACTCGCGTTGCCTCGTTCAGACCCCCAACACGAAAGCGTCCGCCGGCGTCCGTTCGCACCTCGGCCGCGACGCCGGTTCGGTCGTCGGCCTCGGTGGTCGGTGTTTCGTCGCCGTCGTACACGACCGCTTCGGCAGCGAGAATCCTCGCGCCGGCGACGGGGTGGTGGTCGCCATCGAGAACTTCACCGACGATCTCGCTTCCGGTCGTCATGAAGAGCGTGCCGAGGTCGACGTGCGGAGCGCCGATGACGACATCGGACCGAACCAGGAACTCCCGATCGGGGGCGCGCGCAATCAGGTTGTAGCGCCCGGGCCAGGTTGTCAGCTCGAACGCGCCGGAGGCGTCGGAGCGCGTGGTGCGGAGCCTTGCGAACCGGCCGTCGTCCGGGTTCAGGGAAGCCAGGGGGCGCAGGATCGCCGTCCGTCCCCTTTGCGCGAAGTTCTTCAAGAGGCCGACTTCGGCCCCCGCCAGCGGGCTGCCGGCAGCGCGGTCGGCGATCCGGCCCGTGACCCTTGCGCCGCGAAGGAGCGTCACTTCGGCGCCGGCCGGTCCAGAGACCAGGCGGTCGAAGGCTTCGGTCGGCACGGGCAGGTAGCCAACTGCCTGGGCCCTCAGGTAGAGCGAAGGAAAGCCCTTGTCCGATCTGCCGCCAAGGAAGCCGACGGAAGGAAGGGAGATTCGCCGGGAGACGAAGGCGCCGGCGGCGTCCGTTCGAATCAGCATCTGGCCGCCGGGACGTTCGCTCGGCAGGATCGTCGACTCTGCGCTCCATTCGAGCCACACATCGGCGTTGGCCACTCCCCTTCCCGTCTCGTCGACGACCACCCCCGCGGTCGTCCGCGCCGCCCGCAGAACGGGTGGGCACGGTCGGCTGTCCCCCGAAAGGGCGTTTCGTGCCCCCGAGTCTTCATACTGGCAGGCGCCGTGCCCGAAACCATCCGCCGCGAACCACAGCCGCTCCTCCGGCAGGGCGTGAACGGCGTACTCCCGTCCGGACAACCGCCGTAGCGCCGGCGCGGCTCGATTCTGGCGAACGATCCAGGGCCATTGCGGTTCGCGCCACACGAAGACGGGTGAACGCGGGGTCGCTCCACCTTCGAGGGCGATGGTCCCCGAACGCAGCTTCGAGATCGTGCGCGCCTTGAGAACGGACAGGGTTTGGTCGTCACCGGCTTCGATGGCCGATGCCTTGAGAACGGCTCCAGACGGGTGTTCGAACCAGAGGTTGAGCGTGCGAGCCAGGACAGCGTCGAGTTCCAGGCGAGCGCCGCCGTCGCTGAGTGCGAGGGGAAACCCGTTCTGGTCGCGCGCCAGCGCGCCAGGAAGCCGTCGACCGCCGCTATCCCGGAGTTCAACGGCAAGTCGCGACTCGGTTCGCAATCGCAGGACGATCGCCGAACCGGAGCGACAGGCGGCACCCGCGCTTCGAAAGCCTGGCGCGCGGGCGTGAACCCTGACGAACGTGTCCGCCGGGACCGGGAGGGCGGCGGCCCCTTGGTCGTTAGTGCGCGCCGGCCGGAACCAAGGCCGCCAAGGTGGGATCACCGAAGGCCTGATCCTTGGTTCCGCGCCGGTCTTGCTCGGGAACGCGACGACGCGGGCGCCGGGGATACCGGAGCCTTGGCCGTCGAGTACCCTGACGCGGCAGGTCGCTGCCTGAAGAACGGGCGGCGGCGGCAGGTGGCCCGGAGTCGTCGGCGGCCGCCACAGAGTCGCCATGGGCATCGAACCGACGGCTTCCACCACGATCCACCAAGCGTCTCCGTCAGGCGCGGAACTCCGGAACAGGTTCGGGTTGCCGACAACCGGCGGTACGCCGATAACGGCGGGACTCTCGAACCCGGCATCCAGCCATTGCAATCCGCACTGGTAGGACGTGCATGCCTCAACCAGGGTTACCTGGGCGGCGTCTTGAGAGGACCGAGAGTCTTCTCTCAGCGAGACGCTGAACTCCGACGACCACGCCGCCGCGCCTGCCGCCAAAGCCAACAGGAGCCTCGCAGGGAGAACCAGAAGCCCCGCCCTTGGTCTGTCGAGGACTACTGGTTGCCGTATCCGCACGTAATCTGGACCGTGAAGCCAGGACTGTTGCAGGTGATCGTCGCGGTACCGGCGTCCAGCTTGGGCGGGTCGTCTGAGCCGCACGTAAGGTGCGGATGTTCACCTGGGTCTGGTTCGGAGCTCTGGCACCACAGCGCACCTCCGAACAAACTGCTGCCCCAGTTGTTCTCCCCGAGGTAGTACCAGTACACCTCGTCGGTACTGGCCTTTGCGGAGCCGAAGCCCTGCGGCTTTTTCTTGCATCCCTTCGCGCCGATCAGCACCAAAGACAAGACGATGAACAGCAACAGCGTCCAAAGACGCCGAGAGCGTGGCCTGCGTTCACTCATGTGGAGGACCTCCTGTTGTGGAGGACCTCCTGTTGTGGACAGCTTCATGGCTACCACAGGCCGATCCGCGTGTCAAACCGCAGTGCTGTCCAACTGCTGTCCAACGCTGTCCAACGAGAAGTGATCGTGAGCGGGGGTGGTGAATCCAACGAGAGGTGATCGTGAGATACGGCTATCGGGGATCATCGGAGTATGATCTTGTCTCTACAGACTCACCGCTTGCAGACGTTGGACGAGGTGCGCGGCTTTCTGGCCGGCAGCGAGTCGGTGGACATGGTGCTTACGGACCGTGAATCGGCGTATCGGTTCACCGAGGAGACGCTGGTGCGTTTCCGTTACCACGGTCTGTCGAAGGCCGGGAAGGGCGTGATCCTTCGCTACCTGGTCAAGATGACGGGCAAGTCGCCGCCGCAGGTTCAGCGTCTGGTGCGCCAGCACCGGGAGAACGGGTCGCGTCCGCGACCGTCGCGGCGCTCCGGCGTGTGCGTTCGCCCGGCGCTACACCAAGGCGGACATCGGCTTGTTGGCGGAGGTGGACGCGGTGCTGGGGCAGAGATGCGGACACGCCACGCGGGCGGTGATGCGGCGGATGTACGAGGAGTACGGCGACGAGCGCTTCGAGCGTCTGGCGACCATTTCCAACGGCCGACCAGGCGCTACCGCTACCAGGACACCATGACGCCGTTCGAGAAGCTCAAGTCCCTGCCCGGAGCGGAGCAGTGCTTGAAGCCCGGCATCACCATCGCCGCGCTCGCGGAACAGGCCGCGGCCCAAAGCGATCTCGATGCCGCGCTCGCTCTCAACCGGGCTCGCGCCAGACTCCTCGACCTCATCCACCGCGAGTCCGACCCCACACGGCGCCGCAGCGCCTGACCGCCATGCAACCCGCAACCCCAACCCCCGGCACCCCAGCCGGCCGCCGCCCGTACCGCGGGCACAACCTCAGGCGGCAGACTCCGCTAGCGCTCCGTCTGCCGCTCCAGAACTACCCCGAACCCGACCGGCATCGCCTCTCCGTGACTGCCCC
>JAAXHG010000158.1 GCA_012270995.1 Vicinamibacteraceae bacterium
ATCGCGCTCAACCAGGCTCGCGCCAGACTCTTCGACCTCATCAGCCGGGAGTCCGATCCTCACCGGCGCCGGAGCGCCTGAACTCGATGCGCGCCGCAACCCCGACCGCCGGCATCCCAGCCGGAACTCGCCGCCCGCCGCACGGGCCCAACCTTAGGCGGCAGACTCCGCTAGCGCTCCGTCTGCCGCTCCAGAACCCTCCCCGAACCGAACCAGATCACTTCCAAACCACGGTCCCGTTCAGGCTCATCTCAGGATTGGATTACGCTTGGTCCCTACTACATGCGCGTCCATTCCTTGTTCAGAGACGGTCGTCCTTGGCGAGCAAGCCGACCGTTCGCTCCCGCCGGTCCGACCGTCCCGCTTCGGACAAAGCAAGCCGGAATCGCGTTGGCGGCCGGCCTGGCCTCGGCCTGCACCGGCTACGTTCCCTTCACCGGGACGCAGGTTCTGACGTCCGAGTTCGAGCGTCGCCTGGGGAGCACCTGGCGCGAGGATGTGATCGTCCCCTTCGCCGTCACGGATCACCTGCGCACAGCCATCGATCAGCGGGTCGACCCCGCCGGCAGCGAGAGCCGGCGGCGCGACGCCGTGCTCGACTTCATCTTCGGCTGGGTCAACCTGGAGTACGCCCTGAAACCGACACGCACGGCAACCGAAACGTTCGACGCCCGGCTGGGCAACTGCCTGTCCTTCGTCAACCTGTTCGTCGCCGTGGGCCGGGAGCGCAGGCTGAATCCGTTCTTCGTGGAAGTCGAGGACTACCAGCGCTGGAACTACCAGGAAGGGGTCATCGTCAGTCGGGGGCACATCGTCGGCGGCATGTACGTCGACGGGGAGATGGCCACCTACGACTTCCTGCCCTACCGGCCGAAGTCGTACCGGGACTTCGAGCCGATCACCGACCTCGCCGCCACCGGCCACTACTACAACAACCTGGGCGCCGAGGCCCTGATGGCGAACGATCTCGACGCGGCCGAGAAGTGGCTGAACATCGCCGTCCGCCTGACGCCAGACTTCGACAAGGCGATCAACAACCGGGGCGTTCTCCTGCTCCGGCGTAGCCGGGTCGAAGAAGCGGCGCGGGTCTACGAGGAGGGTCTGGAGCTGCATCCCCAGAGCGTGCCGCTGATGACGAACCTCGTACGTGCCTACCAGCTCCTGGGCATGCACGACCGTGCCGGCGTGCTGCTCGACACCCTCGAGGAACTCAACCTCGCCAGTCCGTTCTTCTACATCTACCGGGGCGACGCGGCTCTCGCCGCCGGCGATTCGGTCCTTGCCCTCGACTACATGCGCAGGGCGCTCCGCGCCGACTCGGAGCTTCCCGAAGTCCACGTGGGCCTCGTCAGGGTCTACCTTTCAACGGGCAAGATGCGCGAAGCGAGACACCACGTTGAGCGCGCCCTGCGCCTCGATGCGACCCACGATGAGGCTCGCAAGTACGCGGCCTTGCTCGATCGGCAAGCACCCTAGACCCCGGCGCACGAGAAGCGCCGGCCCAACTGGTAGCCTTGAAGCAACGATGCCCCGCAACGGGACGTCCAAGGACATGAAGCCCGAATCCTCGTCTGAGTCAAACGAGCGGACCGGCGCTCGGACCTGGCGCCGAACCGAAGTGGCCAGCCTCACGCCGCTGGTGCTGGCTCTTGCTCTACTGGGCGCAGCGTCCGCGACGGCTCAGGATCCCGACGACCTGCCCGAGTTCGACGAACGCGCTGTCGTCTTCGAAGTCCAGGTGCCGGTGAACGTCGTCGGCAGGAACGGCGAGTCGGTCCGCGGTCTGACCCGCGAGGATTTCCAGATCCTCGACGAGGGCGAAGTCCAGGAAGTCACCGGATTCCAGGTCGTGGATCTGGACCTCCTCGTGCCGGACGACCGGCGGGTGATCGACACGAGCCGCGATCTTCCCCCGGCCGTGAGGCGGCACTTCCTGCTCCTGTTCGACCTCACGTTCTCGGCCCCGACGGCGGTCGCGCGAGCCCGCATCGCCGCTCAGGAATTCGTGCTCAACGAGATGCATGCCACCGATCTGGCCGCGGTCGCCGTGCACACCGCGGAGTCCGGGTCGCAGCTCCTGGTCACCTTCACGCCCGACCGAGCCCAACTGGCCCGAGCCATCGCCACGCTGGGGAATCCCCGCCTCTTGAAGCTCGTCACCAAGGATCCCCTCGGCTTCCTGATCGACAGTCCCCGTCCGGCGATTTCGGCTGCCCTGGATGCCGGCGGCGTGGACCAGAGCATCACCGAGATGGAGCGCAGCGTCGACGGCTACCTGCGGATCATCGGCAACCAGATGGCCAGATACGAGCGCAGCTTCGCCCGCGGCCGGATCTCGAGCTGGGCCGACACGCTGCAGGACATGGCGCGGATCCTGGGCAGCGTTGAGGGCCGCAAGCACGTCATCCTGTTCTCGGAGGGCTTCGACGGCCGCCTGCTGTTCGGGCGCCAGCCCGACTTCTTCGACGAAGAAATGCAGCGCGAGATCCAGGCCATCCAGGACGGGCGCTATGCCGAGGTCGACACCGACAACCGCTACGGCAACACGCAGCTCCAGGTCCAGATGGACCAGATGCTGCGCGAGTTCAGCCGGGCGAACGCGGTCATCCACGCGGTCGACATCTCAGGCCTGCGGGCCGACATGCCCGAGGAACGCCGCGCCCGCATCGTCGGGCGCGACGCCCTCTTCTACATCTCCAACGAGACGGGCGGCAGGTTCCATGAAGACGCTAACGACTTCGGCGCGGAGCTTCGCGAAGTGCTGTCAGGCTCCAGCGTGACCTACCTGCTGGCCTTCGAACCCACCGATCCGGGGGAACCCGGCGCACACCGTCGCATCGCGGTTCGCGCGCGTGCGCCGCGAGGAGCGCAGGTCTCCCACCGGATGGGGTATGTCACGCCCCGCCCCTTCGGTGACCTGCACCCCATGGAGAAGCGCCTTCTGGCCTCCGACCTGATCGCCACGGCAACGGAAGCGGACGGTCTCTCGATCGACGTGCTGGCGGCGCCCTTCCGGGCCACCGAGGACGAGGCCTACGTGCCCGTCATCATCGAAATCGGGGGCGACGGGTTGCTCAACGCACATGAAGCGGACCATCTGCCGGTCGAGATCTACGCCTACGTGACCGACGAGAAGTCGCAGATGCGCGACTTCTTCAGCCGGGTCGTGACCCTCGACCTGGCCGGACGCGAAGACGCATTCGCCAACACCGGCCTCAAGTACTACGGCCACCTGAGCCTCGGCCCCGGCACGTACCTCGTACGGGTCCTGGCACGCAACGCCGTCACCGGCAGCACCGGCGCCGCGACCTTCGAGCTGGACGTCCCGGCCTTCGCCGACGGGCGGCCGGCGCTGCTGCCGCCCTTCTTCCTCGAAGAGCCCGGAAGCTGGTTCCTCGTCCGCGAGCAGCCCGGCGATCACTACGCCAAGACCACGGTCTATCCGTTCACGGTGAACGGCGAACCGTACGTCCCATCGGCCGTACCGCTCCTGCCGACCACGGACGATCCGGAAGGGGCCAGAGTCTGCCTGGTGGGATACAACCTCGGCGCCGGCGAGTTGACCCTGGAGGCAACGCTCACCGATCCGGAAGGCGAGGCGGTGACCGGGGGCACGCTCCGTCTGCGCGAGCGCACGGTGACGGGCATCCCGGGGCTCGACAAGCTGGTTGCAGCCTTTCAGCCCACGGGTCTCGAGCCGGGCGACTACACTCTGAGTGTCGCGGTGATCGATCAGGCGACGCAAGCCAGATCCGCCAACTCGATCCCGCTGAAGGTGCTGAACTGAAGACAGCAGGCGCCGAATCGAGGCGCCGACCGAACAACCCACCCATTCCGGACCCAGGATCCTCGGGAGGACCTTACGAATGAACGACCCCCGTTTCTTGAGCCGTTCGCGTACGACATCGAGTCTCAGCCTGATGTGCGCCGCCGCGCTCCTGCTGTCGGCGGCCTCGGCCGACGCCCAGCGGCGTCGCGCCCGCCAGGCACAGGCCGAGTTCAGCGACACGACCACGGTCACCCTCATCGAGGTGCCGGTCCAGGTGAGTCGTTCCGGCGCCCCGCTCCGCGACCTCACAGCCGCCGACTTCGAACTCCAGGACAACCGCAAGACGGTCGAGATCGCCGGCTTCGACGTCGTCGATCTCTCGACGATCCAGGGCAGGGCGACCGAGGAACCGGTGCCCGTCGCCGGCAGGCGGCACTTCCTGCTGTTCTTCGACCTCTTCTTCACGCCGCCCGATTCCGTCGGCCGCGCCCAGCAGGCCGCCGCCGACCTCGTGCTGCGGGAACTCCACCCCACCGACCTGGTGGCCCTTGCTGTCTTCGACACGCGGCCACGGCTGGTCCTCGGATTCACCTCGGATCGCAGTCAGATCCGGCAGGCCATCCGCAGCCTCGGATTCAGCCGGAACGAGCCTGGCGCGATCCGCGACCCCCTGGGCCTCGTGATCGGCGACCTGAGCGGCGACGTCCCCACGAGTTCCGACCTCGGCGGACCCGGCAGCGGGGTCCAGATCGAGGCACAGGCCGAACTTCTCGCGACACAACAGGAGTTGAGGGTCCTGCGGGACGCCGCGGACCGCGGACGCGCGGCAGCCCGGGTCGACGCGCTGACGTCCGGCATGAGCGAACTCGCCAACTGGATGCAGTCCGTTCAGGGCCGCAAGCACGTCGTCTTCCTGTCGGAGGGCTTCGACGACAAGGTCCTCGTGGGCCAGCAGGGCGTGACGGTCGAGCAGCAGCAGGAGATCCTCGACCGGCAGCAACGGCTGTCGGCCGGGAACTTCGAGCAGGTGGACAACGAGGATCTCTTCGGCAGCACCGCGGCTCAACGATCGATGAACCAGATGCTGGAGCGTTTCCGTGAGGCGAACTGCTCGATTCAGGCCGTGGACGTGAGCGGCAAGATCCAGACCGAGGGCCAGAGCAACCGGGCCTCGCTGGACATGATGGCGAAGGACACCGGCGGCCAGGTCTTCGCCAACTTCGGCAACCTCGGCGAAGCGATGTCCGAGATGCTGGAGCAGACCAGCGTGACCTACCTGCTTTCCTTCTATCCGAGGAACCTGAAGAACGACGGCAGCTTCCACAGGCTGCGAGTGCGGCTCAAGAACGCGCCCCGAGGGACCCGGGTCGTCCACCGGCCCGGCTACTACGCTCCCAGGCCCTACGAGCAGACGAGCCCCTTCGAACGGGCCCTGGGCTCGGCGCAACAGGTGATGGGCGGCGTCGAGACGGGCCAGATCGAGACCTCCGTGCTCGCCGCCGCCTTCCCCGCCGACAGCGGCAAGGCCTACGCGCCGGTCCTGATCGAAGTCCGCGGCGAGGACCTCCTGGCGGAGCAGCAGGGCGACACCGTCCCTCTCCAAATCTACGCCTACGCGCTGGACCAGCACGGCATCGTGCGGGACTTCTTCGTTCGGGCGATGGGCCTGAACGCGGCCCAGGCCGGCCCGGCGCTGCTGCAGAGCGGGCTCAAGTACTGGGGCCACTTCGACCTCGATCCGGGCGAGTACTCCGTTCGCGTGCTGATCCGCAACGACGCCACGGGGCGCCGGGCCCTGGCCACTTCCCTGCTCACCGTCCCGGGCGACGGCCCCGCGCTCCAGCCGCCTCTGTTCCCCGAACCGCCCCAGAAGTGGGTTCTGCTCCGGGAAGAAGAGTCGGAGCAACGCCGCGACGTCGCCTTCCCGTTCCTGATGGACGGCAATCCGTTCATCCCCGCCGCAAAGCCGGTGGTTACCGCCGGCGGCGAGACGCCGATCAGCCTCGCCGGCACGAACCTCGGCGCGGGGCCCGTGTCCGTACGCACGCAGGTGTTCGGGCTGGACGGTCAACCGGTGGCCGACGGCGGCGAGGTCGTCCTGGCGGCTGGCGCTCAGGCCGGATCGGGGGTGTCGCAGCTAACCGGGACCTTCGTCGCCGGCAAGAAGCTCGCCAGCGGCGAGTACACCCTGGTCGTCACCGTGACCGACGGGAAGAACGGACAGCACTCATCCTCGACGTCGATTCGGGTGCTGTAGCGGACTCCGGGGTGGAGCAGCGGGGCGCTCAGCCCCCGCGTCACCTCAACCAGGCGACGCCTCCCGCGCCGGCCTCAGTTGGCGCAGGCGAACGCCTTGATGTCGCTCTTCGCCGCGGCGGTCTGGTTCAGGCGGTTCTGGTGCGTCCAAGGCGTGCCGCCGTCGGGCGGCGTGATCGACAGGTTGAACGCCAGCGTCGTCACCGGGGCCACGAACACCCAGCGGTGGCCGTTGATCCCGCAGCCGTCGAGCACCTTGATCAGCACCTCCGCGTTGTTCCTGTCGAAGAAGTAGAGGATGGCCGACTGCTCCGAGTCCAGCTCGTAGTCCCTGACCACCTCCACGACCGTCTCGTCCTCCTTCAGGTGCTCGACGCACATGTTCACGGTGTAGCCCCCGCGAAGCTCCCGCACCGGCTGCGGCTCGCACTCCGCCTCACCACCGGCAATCACCGGAAGAGAAACCGAAACCGGAGATTGCGGCGCGGGGTCGACCGCCGTCGACGCCGTGGATGGAGCCGGCAAGAGCGGGAAGCCCGCGTCGACGAGGTCCACTCCGTCGATGGCATCGAAGTCCTCGCCGCCGTCCGCAACCGTCGAGGCCGACGCGGCCGAACCGCACGGGAAGGCGGTGATGTCGCTCTTGGTCGTCGCCGTCTCGCCGCCGCGCGGGTTCTTGTGTTCCCAGTACTCCCCGGTCGCCGTCTCGTCGACGCGCAAGTTGAACGCGAGCGTCGTCACCGGCGCCACGAACACCCAGCGATGGCCGTTCACCCTGCAGGCGTCGAGCACCTTGATCAGCACCTCGGAGTTGTCTCTGTCGAAGAAGTAGAGAAGGCCCGACTCGCGCGAACCGAGGCCGTAGTCGACCGCGTCGGCCTGCACCGTCTCGCCGTCCTTCTCGTACTCGATGCACATGCTCACGGTGTATCCGTGCTCGAAGGAGATCTGCGGCGCCGAGGGCACGCAGTCCGTGAACTCGGCCGCCTGCAGCACGACGGTCACGATGCCGCTGTTCGCGCCGCCGACGCGGTTGTACGCGCGCACCCGGAAGTCGTAGCGGCCGCCGGCGTCCAGTCCGGTCACGTCCGCCGAGGTGGTGTTCGCCGGCAGCCTCGTCGCCGCCTGCCAGCGCCCGCCGGCCGGGCGAAGCTGCACCTCGAAGCCGTTCTCGTTGTCCGACTCGTCCGACCAGGTCAGACGAACGCTCGTGGCGCCCGTGGGCGTAACCGTCAGGTTGGCAGGCGCCGTGGGGATCTCGCCCGGAGGAGGAGGCGGAGGCGGCGGTTCCGGATCCGGAGGCGGCGCGCTGCCGATGAAGTCGCTGTATTGAACGGCGAGGTGGATCGTCTGCTGCATGGCCCGCTCGTTCTCGCGCTCGCCGGCGATGCCGAGCGTCCAGCCGCGCGGCGAGATCCTGACCGTGGAGAAGTAGGGCTCCACTCCGCCCGAGCCGTAGCTCATGATCGTGTCGATGTTGGGTATCGGCAGGAAGTCGGTGTGTCCATAGGCGTAGGGATAGACCGCAACTTCGTTTCGATGTTGCTCGAAGGTTCTGTTCCCCAAGCCGACGTTCTGCGGGTCGTGGTTGGCGCCCATGTTGTGACCGATCTCGTGGGCGAACGTCCCGTCGTAGTCGCCGCGGGGCAGGGTCAGGCCGAAAGCGGCGCCCGAAAACCCTTGGGCCGACACGCCCTTGGTCAGGAGGTAGGCGATGCCGCTGCAGCCGTTCAGGCCCCAGACGAACAGGTGGACCATGTCCGCCTGGTGCTCGGCGCGGAGCCGCGCCAAGTCCGGATCCCCAGGCATGTGGCCCAGAACGTGACCGCAGGACCACTCGCTTTCCTCTCCGCCCTCCGGTGCTTCGTGGTCCGCGTACAGCGGCGGCGCCTCCTCGAAGTGCACCAGGTTCGGCGTCACACCCAACTGCCCGTTCCGAAACACCTGAGCGAGATAGTCCATGGACCGCTGAATCGCCGCCCCGGGCGTCAGGTTGCGGCGGCTCCACCGCTCCTCGGATTCGGCCGTGTAGACGACCAGAACGTCGAGCACATCGTGGTTCGACTCGGACGCCACGCCGCGCGGAGGGCCGGCCTGCTGAGCCAGGGGCACGCCGACGGGAGACTCCATGGACGGGATGACGCCGTCCGGGCAGCGTTCTTCCCGCGGATCCGGCTCGCGTGTGGACGTGTCCTCCATCCGACCGCGACCGTCCGGCCCGACGCTGAGCAGATACGCCGCGCCGCCCGGCACGCCGAACCGCCCGGCGAGGTAGCCGTCCTTGATCGTCAGCACGACGCTCTCGTACCCCGCGCCGGGGAAGGCGCCCGCCCACATCGCGTCGCCGGCGCCGCGGTCCTCGAACACGGTCAGTTCGGCGGCAAGCACTCTGCCGTCCGGCGTCGGGAGCTCCACGCGTCGCGGAGCGGAGCGCACGAAGTCGACGTCCAGGTCGATGGCGAACGTCTCGAACCCCTCCTCGGCGGCCGCGGCGTCCTCGATGGAGGGACCGAGTTCGAGCAACCGTTGTCCGCTCGCGCTACTCGCTGCGAACAGGGCGACAATCAGGGCCGGCGCCAGCGGCCAATGCCGGCTAGCAGAAAGAAAGAAGGGACGATTGGCCCGCGTCCCGTAGCAGGAAACGATCATGATCGACCAGTATAGCCGCCCGCCTTCGCCCGGCTGCGTTGGAGAGGCCGTGGGACTGCACTCGCCGTTCGGATGCGGGCAGGATGCCCGCGTTCCCAGGACGTTCCGAGAATGCTCGTCGGTCTGGGGCGAAACCGCCGCCGAGCGTCAGCGCACGTCGACGCCGTAGCGCAGGAAGGACTGGCGCCCGCCGACATCGTCCCGGAGCCCGACGCCGATGTCGTGGTAACCGCCCTCCATCGTCAGCTCCAGGCCGTAGCGCCACCTGCGCCCCTCGATCTCGCTCAGGCGCTCCGCCGGCACGGCGATCGTCAGTTCGGTGGGCCGAGGTTCCGTCGAGCGGTCCTTCTCGTCCTTGGCGGCCAGCCAGAGGCGGATCCGACCGTGGTGGACCCCTTCGCGCGGAATCAGCGTCAGGTCCTCCCAGGACACTTCGACGACCAGCGGCAGGTCGTAGTTGCCGTCCGGACGCCGCTTGGCGGGCAGGCTCTGCACCCGGACACCGAGCGGGTTCTCGTACACGTTCAGGTTGAGGGCCGAGAGCGTCCCTTCGACCATTCGCGACTCGATCGACTTGGTCCGAAAACCGCGCCGGTAGTTCACGTCAACGCCGCGGGGACGGTTCTTGAGACGCACCTCGATCGTATGCAGGCGACCGGTACCGGCGACGGCCGGCATGTACCCGAGGGAGTAGTAGTTGCGAAAGTCCCGGGCAATCTTGAGCAGGTCGGGCATCACCCGGTTGGCGTTGATGATCGACCGGCCGCCCGTCTCGCGTGCCATCAGCCGGAGCGGACTCTGGAGGTTGGTCACCCGGATCTGGTCGATCAGCATTCCCTGCCCCGGCAGGCCGGCCGCCTGTTGCTCCACGGTTCCCTGCGAGTACACGGTCAACCCGCGAGCGTCGATCGTGTAGAAGCTCGTCCGGTTCGCGTTCGCGGCCGCCGCGAGTTGCTGGAAGCGCCTGGACATGTCGTAGCTCGCCATCTCGATCAGCGAGACCGCGTCCTCGTAGGCGTCCCGAATGAAGTGGAACATGTCCTCGCCCGCGATCATCGGCACACCGTCGGACACGTAGACCACCGCCTTGCGCCCCGGTGCCGCGGACAGGTTCTCCACGACGCTGGACAGCGCGTTGATGGATACATCGGTGTCGTTGCGGACCGAGCCCGCGTAGGCAATCAACTGGTTCCGTGCGAGATGGATAGGGCCGCCGATGACGCGGCCTTCCCGCACGCCCTGCTGGAACTGTTCGCTCGACCGGCGTCCCGCGGTGTCCAGGTTGACGTCGTTGATCAGGGCGACGATGTCCCGGCGCTCGTTGTTGCGATGGACCCGGTTCCCGGTCGTTTCCTCGAGCTCCAGCAGCGCCCGGTTCAGCTTCTCGCGATCGCTGGTGAAGGGCATCAACAGGTCGAGAGAGCGGTTGTAGCTCACCAGCATGACGCTGTCCTCGGGGCGAAGCTGCTCGCGGATGAAGGCCCGCAACTCGCGCAGCACCCGGTTCCGGTTGAACGGCGTCAGGTTCAGGTTGTCGACGTAGATCACGACGTGGAGCGCCTGTTCGGAGGGAACGGCCGGGCGCGCCCGCTCGGGGAGACCCGGCGCGAGCGGGTCCTCGGGTTCCGGCGCGGTCAGACGCTCCGCGTCGGCTTCTCCGCGCCGCACCCACAGATCGTCGCCGCGCTCTTCGACCGCGTAGAAGTTGCTGATCGCGACCCGGCGATCGTCAACCAGCAGTTCGAAGTCCTCCAGCGTCAGGCCGTGCACGGGCTGACCGTCGCCATCGGTGACGTAAACGTCGATGTTGATGACCTCGACGTCGACCGTCTCGATGAACACGGGGCCGGATACCCGTTCACTCCCGCTTCCCGTCTGCTGCGCGGCCACAGGCACGGCGGTATGGAGGCCCCCCAGGACGAGGGCGACGGCCAGTCGACCCACCGAGGTTCGCCAGCACATGCCCGCCAGCGAACGGCGCCCCAGCACTTGTTTCGCCCCAGCCACCCGGAGAGCCTACCCCGACGTTCGGATCCGGAGGAGTTCCGAACTCTCCGGCCAGCGCCCCAGCGCCTGCGCCAGCAACCGCGCCGCGGACGCTTCGTCGTTCATCGCCCGCAGTGTTCGCACCGCCTCGGCGTAGGCGGCCGGCTCCGGGTTCGCGGTCACCATCTCCTGCAGAGCCTGGCCCGCCTCGGCGGCACGCCCCTGCAAGGCGAACAGGAAGGCGAGCGAGGAGTACGCCCCGAGGAGTTCGGCGTCCAGGTCGATCGCCTCCTGGTACGCGCGCTCCGCCTCGCCCATCCGTTCGAGGGCGCCGAGCGCCGTGCCGCGATGCAGAAAGAGCCGGGCGAGAACGGTCCGGTCGCCCCGGTCCCCGAACCCGGCCAGCACCTCATCGGTCTGCGCGAGGGCCTCCTCGAACCGCCCCTGCACGTTGAGCCAGCCCGCACGCACGATCAGCGGCGTCAACCGCGGACCCCGCTCGGCGATCGCCCGCTCCAGGTGCTCGCCCGCCGCCACGAGGTCGCCGGCGACCAGCTCGGCCTCGGCCAGCACCAGGTGAGCCAGCGGCGACCGGTCCACGACTGCGAGCGCGTGCTCGCGCGCCTCCTCCACCCGCCCCGTCCGGAGGAGGAGTTCCGCCAGCTTGACGCCGGCGGCGACCGCGTCGCCCCCGGAGGTCTCGAAAGCGCTCCGGTAGGCGTCCAGCGCCGCCTCCGGCAGGCCGAGCCCGTCCAGCACGTCGCCGAGCTGCTGCCAGGCCTGGACGAGTTGCGGCTCGGCTTCCAGGATGCTCCGAAGCACCGACTCGGCCTCCGCCAGGCGACCGCCGGCGACCAGTTCCGCGACGTGATCCAGGTCGGCGACGACGCCGATCCTGCTCTTGGGGTCCGGAAGCGGCCCCTCCCTGGCGCGGGCGCCGCCGGACAGGTACCCGAGCGACTCCAGGCGCCGGCGGGTTTCGGGATCCTCCTCGGCCGGCGAGGCCAGGGTCCGGTCGACTTCCGCCAGGGCATCGCGCAACCTTCGCGCGGCCGCCCGCTCCTCCTGGATGACGTTGTTGAGTTCGCCAGGGTCCTCGGACAACCAGAACAACTCCGGATCCGGCGAGTCGATGAAGTGAAGGTCGCCTTCCACGATCGACGCCAGATCGCTCCATCCGAAGTGAATCCGCGGATACACGCTCTCGGAGAAGATCCGCCGCGGCTCTCCGGCCGGCGGCAGATCGAAGAGATCGGCTCCAGTCAGCCCGGCCAGTTTCTCGAGATCCAGGAGCGAATAGACCGTCGGCGCGACGTCGAGGAGCTGGACATTGACGTCCACCCTCTCGCCGGCGCGCTCGCCGCCCGGCAGCTTCACGATCAGGGGCACCTGGAGCACTTCGCGGTAGATGAGGACCAGATGATCCATCTCGCCGTGGTCCATCAGACCCTCGCCGTGGTCGGAGAGCAGGATGAGGAGGGCGTCGTCGTAGAGGCCAAGTTCCTCCAGGCGTCCGAGCAGGTCGCCGACCACGTGATCCGCCGCCGCCACCTCGCCGTCGTACGGGTCCTCGTAGCGGCCGGCGAACTCCGGCGGCGGCTGGTAGGGAGCATGAGGCTCGTAGAGATGCAGGAACAGGAAGAAGGGACCGTCCGCCACGCCTTCCAGCCAGTCCGAGGCGACGGCCAGGGTCTCCGGCCCCGGCCGCTGCAGCTCGCCCAGTTGACGGCCCGTCTCGAACCGGACGCCGTCGTCGTAGACGTCGAAGCCGCGGTCGATTCCGGTCCAGGACCGCAGGACGTAGGAGGACACGAACGCGCCGGTGGCGTACCCCTGCCGGCCGAGTTCCGCCGCCAGCGTCGGGATTCCCTCGCTCAGCCGGTAGCCGGCGTTGTCGCGAACGCCGTGCTCCGGCGGCAGAAGCCCCGTGAACAGGCTGGCATGGGAAGGCAGGGTAACGTTGACGTGCGTGAAGGCGCGCTCGAACAGCACGCCGTCGGCCGCGAGGCGGTCGATCGCGGGGGTCTCGACCCCTTCGTATCCGTACGCGGGAAGCCGGTCGGAGCGCAGCGTGTCGATCGAGATCAGAATGACCGGCGGGCGCGGCGACGCGGCACCCGTCGCCGTGGTCCGCTCGGGCACCGGCGAGCACGCCGGCACGAAAAGCGCCGCCGAGCCCGCGAGCACGGCGACGAACATGGGAACCGCCTTCACTTGAGCTTCAGGGTTCGACTGACCATCTGGGGCAAGCCGGAGACATCGCCGGCCGGCGTCCACACCTCGACCGTCTCACCGTCCTCCTCGACCTCGGACACCTCGACCCAGCGCGCTTCGCGAAGCCGGACCAGAACCTCGAGGTTGCCGTCGGCCGGCACCGGACGCCCGGTTTCCGAGGTCCAGAAGTTGTAGAGCGCCACCGCGTCCGACTTGCCCGCTTCGATCACCTGCAGGAAGAGCTGTTTCTCGTAGACGGGCAAAGCCCGACCGTTCAACTCGACGTCGAAGCCGAAGCTGTAGACGTCCCGGTCACCGGCGTTCCTGACGGTCGCGGTCAACCGGCACAGGGTTTCCGGTCCCGGCGTCGCGGGCGTGATCTCGATACTCTCGAGGATGACCTTGGCCTCCTCCGCCCAAACACCAACCGCGGGAAGGCTGACCAGGGACCACGAGATGACGACGGCTGACCCGGCTGAAACCAACCGTGACCTGATTCTGGCGCCGGAAGTCCGGGCGCCGAGCCCTCCGTTCAGCACGGCATGGATCATACCGACGGCATCCTCATGAAGACGACTCCAGCCGCGTTCCTTCGCCTGACCGCCGCGGTCTCGTGCCTGGCCCTGGCCGGTCCGGCCGCGCTCCCCGCCCAGGACCGTCTGATGGACGACCCGCTCGCCGTCAGGCCGACCTACCCGACGCTGGACAGCAACGCCGGCAGGACGCGCGCCGCCGGCGCCGTCTACGACCGTCTCCGACGCCTGATGTCGGACCGCAAGAAGGCCAGACGCAACGCCGCAAAGGCGCTCGCCAGGGCCGATCCCGCAACACTCATTCCCCTGGTCGACGCGTACTTCTTTTCGCCCAACGAGGCCCGGCCGGACGTTCGGCAACTGCTCGAGGACCTCTCCGGCGAACGGCTCGGCAACCACTACCGGGGCTGGTTCGAGTACGTCGGCAGCCGGGAGGATCTCGTGCCCCCGCCCGGCTACGTCGCCTGGAAGGGCGAGTTGTTTTCGCGCATCGACCCGGTCTTCAGCCGCATTCTCGGTCCGGACACGACGGTCCGGCTGCGGCTGCGCGAAGTGCACTGGGGTGGGGTACGCCTGGACCAGATTCCAGCCATCGAAGATCCCGCCGCGGTCCCCGCCGACATGGCCCGCTTCATGCGCGACACCGACACCGTGTTCGGCGTCAGCATCGGCGGCGAGCGGCGCGCCTACCCGGTCAAGGTGCTCAGTTGGCACGAGTTGCTGAACGACACCGTGGGCGGACAGCCGATCACCCTGTCGTTCTGCACACTCTGCGGATCGGGCATCCTCTACTCGGCCGTCGACGCGAACGGCGAGCGCCTGAGGTTCGGGACCTCGGGCCTGCTGTACCGGTCGAACAAGCTGATGTTCGACCGCGCCACCCTGAGCCTGTGGAGCAACCTGACCGGCGAGGCCGTGGTCGGCGTTCGCGCCGCCGAAGGTGCCCGGCTCGAGATGCTGCCCATGACCCTGACGCGCTGGGATGCCTGGCGGACCCGCTACCCCGACACGACGATCATGCGGCCGGATCCGGAGGCGGCGCGGCGCACCGGCTTCCGCTACGTCGAGGGCGCCGCCGACCAGGCCCGCTCCGGCGTCGAGTTTCCGGTGTGGCGGCAGAGCGACGCGCTGGAGCGGAACGCGCGCATCTACGCGCTGCGAATCGGCGACGAGGCGAAGGCCTATCCGCTGGACAGGCTCCGCACCGAGCACCTCGTCCACGACACGGTCGGCGGGCTGGAGATCGTGCTCGTGCTCGACGCGGCGAGCGATGCCGTACGCGCCTACCAGAGCGGAAGACGGCGGTTCCGGGTCCCGCAGGAAACCCCTCTGCGCCAGCTCCATGCCGAGGACGGAACCGCGTGGTGGATCGCCGAAGAAGGCCTCGTGCCCGATTCCGGCGACGGCGACCTGCTGCCGCGGGTGGCTGGCCACGCCGCCTTCTGGTTCGGCTGGTACGCGTTCTACCCGGACACCGGGATCTACTGAGTCTCGACGAGGCGCGGCGCCCCCAGTACGCGACGCAACTCCTCCGCCGCCCGACCGGCACGGACCGCCTCCGAGTCGCCGACGACGGCCAGGACGATTCCCTCCGGATCGATGAAGCGTTGCGCCACGCGGCGGATGTCCGCGGCGCTCACTGCCTGGAGCCGTCCCCGGTAGACCGACCAGTACTCGTGGGGCCGATCCAGCAACTCGTCCTCGGCGAAGCGACCGGCGATCGTCTCGGCGCGGTCGAAGAGCAAGGGAAGGCGGGCCAGCAGCGATCGCCGCGCGGTTGCGATCTCGACCTCGGGCACGGCCTCCCGCCGCAGGCGTGCCAACTCCTCGAGTACCGCGGCGGCGGCCGCGGCAGCCGACTCCGGAGCCGTCTCCAGGAAGATCCGGAACTCCCCTTGGCCATGATTCAACGAACGCTCCGATCGTGCTTCGGCCGCGACCACGTCGAGGTCGAACCAGGTCACGACCCGGTACGTGAGACCCTCCGCCAGTTGAAGCCGCGAGCGCAGGCGCGACACCGACCCGGGGCCGTCCAGGATCTCCATCAGCAGCAGCAGCGCCCAACGGTCACCGGCGTCCCAGCGGTCGACGACCGCGCCGCGGTGGCCGAGAGCCATCGACGCCTGCGGACCCGGCCGGTCGACGGTCCACCATCCCGGCGAAGCCGCGGCCGCTTCGAAGACGGCTTCCGGCGCCGCGGAACCGCCAGGCGGCCCGGCCTTCCGATCAGCGTCCGTCTCGGATGCCGGCAACCCCTGCCAACTGCCGAACAGTCCGTCGAGCCTGGCGACCAACAACTCGGGCTCGACATCGCCCGAAGCGGCGATCACGGCCCCGTCCGGGCGCCAGAGCCGCCGGTGGAACGAGGCCAGCGCGTCTCGCTCGAATCCGGCCACCGACGCCTCCGTCAACCGCCGGCTTCGAGGCGAGGCCGGTCCATGCACCAGGCGCTGCCACTCCCGGTCCAGCACCGCATACGCTTCGTCCTCCCGGGCGGCGAGGCTGACCCTGAGGTTGTCCCTTGCCTGAGCCAGCCGATCCTCGTCGAACCGCGGCTCGAACACGATCGAGGCCAGGATCTCCAGACCCCGCTCGAGCGTCTCCGAGCCGATGTCGAGGACGAACACCGTCCGCGTCCAGGAACTGCTGCTGTCCACACGGGCGCCGAGTGCGTCGATCGTGTCGTCCAACTCCTCGGGGCCCATGTCACCCGCACCTCCGCGCCGGGCCATGGCCGCGGTCATCGACGCCATGCCCTCTTCGCCCGGTACCTCGTTGCGGTCCCCCACGGGCAACGCCAGCACGATGTCGACCAGCGGCAGGCTGCGGTCGGGCACGACGTAGACGGGCAGACCGTTCCGGAGCTCGAAACGCATCCCTGAGACCGCCGGCGGCTCGAAGAGGGACGGGGCGAACTGGAGATCCGCCGGGTGTGCCGGAACAGCCTGGGCGGGGAGCACCGCCGGCGCGGCAACGCAGACGGCAAGGACGAAGAACCGGCCCACTGCCCGTCACCCCCCGGTGCGGGTAAGGGACAGAACCGCCCGTTCGTGGGCGAGGAGGTAGCGGTCCACGACTCGCTGCAGGTCGTCACCGTCAACCGAGACGGCGGCGTCGAGCCACATGGTCAACTGGCGCCAGCCGCCCAGCGCCTCGGCCGCCGCCAGGCGCCCCGCCAGTCCGGCGTCCTGTTCGAGCTGACGCCATGAGTCCGTCGTCAACTGACGTCGCACCCGCCTGAGTTCTGCATCGTCCACACCGCCGGAACGGACCCTGTCCAGCAGTGCGTCCCACGCCGCAGTCAGATCTTCAGGACCGGCGCCCCCGCCGGCTTCGATCCGCACGGCGAAGTAGCCGCCCAGCCTCCGGGACGCGTGCTCCGCCGACGCCGCGTAGGCAACCCGATCTTCCCCCGCGACGAGTTCACGGTAGAGGCGGCCGGAGCGGCTGTTGAGCAGACCGGCCAGGAAGTCGAGGACCACCGTGTCCCCGGCCGCTGCGAACGGCAGCGTCGGGTAGCGGATCTCGACCTGGCTGCGGCAGGCGCATAGTCCCTCCAGGGACCCGACCGCGGGAGCCGGCGTTTCCTTCGACTCCGGAATCCGTGAGTTCCCTTCCGAGGTCTGGAGCCGCCCGAAGTACCGCTCTCCCAGTTTCCGAGCCTCGGGCAGGGAAAGGTCGCCGACCAGCACCGCGATCAGGCGGTCCGGCCGGTACAGGGCCTCGAAGTGGGACCGGGCGTCGGACGGCAGCAGCCGTTCGACCTCGCGCCGCTCGCCGCCCGGCGTGTGAGCGTAGGGATGGCCGGCGCCCCAGTAGGCCGCATCGAAGAGCTCGAACCAGGTGCCGGTCGGCGTCGAGTCGATCCGCTGCCGCCGCTCCTGCTCGACCACCTGGAGTTCCCGCCGAAAGCCCCGGAACACGGGACCATGCAGCCGGTCGGACTCCATCCAGAACCAGAGTTCGATCTTCTCCTTCGGAACCAGGGCATGGAACGTGGTCAGATCATGGCGGGTCAGGGCATCAACGCCCACGACGCCGGCCCACGCATAGACGCCCGCGAACTCGCCCGGCTGTTGCAGCGCTTCCAGCCGCTGCTCGAGACGAAGCAGATCTCGATCGGTTCGGCCACGCCGAACCGATCTCTCGTAGAGATTCTCCCACCGGCTCAACAGGCGCGACTCCGCCTCCCAGTCCGTCGTGCCGATCGTCCGGCTGCCGGCGAACAGGAGATGTTCCACCAGGTGCGTCAGGCCCCGGCGGCCGGCTGGATCCGACGCCGACCCGCCGCGGACGGCCACGACCGCGGCAACCAGAGGCCGTCCGGGACGCTCGACGACCAGGAAGGTCATCCCGTTGTCCAGTTCGAAGTGCGCCGCCCCGACATCCGGCTCCGATGTCGCGAACCCGGCCGTCGCCGTCCCGCTCAGCAGCAGCACCGCGAGGACGGCCGCGCTTCTCAACGACCCTCCTCCACGATCAGGTAGACGTCGCGCGGCGGGTCGACGATCCGGGTCCGGTCGCCGGACGGCCAGCGTACGTCCAGCCGCCGGCCGTCGCCGGCGCCGCCGGCCGTCGTGCCTCGGCCGCTCGAAACCGCCGCCCAACGCAGCCGATGCCCGCTCGAGGACTGGTAGCTGTCGCCACGAAGGACCCAGCGGCGCCCAGGACGGGTACCGTCCGCGGCGGCATGCGTCACGGCGGCGCCCACGCCCTGGGTGTTCGGCGGGCCGCCGCGGAGTTCCACCGCCAGCCAGCCAGCCGGAGGCGCTGCCGTGTCATTGCGCCACAGCCGCGCCGGACCTCCGTTGGCCGTCACGAGGAGGTCGCCGTCGCCGTCGTTGTCGAAGTCTCCGACCGCGACCCCGCGGCTGACCAGCGGATCCCGCTCGGTCCAATCGCAGCGCACTTCGGCGAAGCTGCCCGTCCCGGCGCCGCGCAGCAGCAGGTTGCGCTGCCGGTAACTCGTATTGTCGCGGCTAGGGGTCGTGAAGATGTGACCGTTGGCGACGTAGACGTCGAGCGAACCGTCCCGGTCGAAATCCTCGGCCACGATTCCGAAGCCGAGCAGGTTGAAGGATGGAAGGCCGAAGCCGGAAACGGCCGAGGTGTCCGCGAACAGAAGGCCGGCCGCGGTGCCGTCGTTGCGGTAGAGCGTGTTCGTCTCGACATCGAAGTTCGTGACCGCCAGATCCGGGTCGCCGTCGAGATCGAAGTCGGCGATCGCCACCCCCATGCTCGCCTCCGGTCTGCCCTGTCCGTTCACGGCCGCTCCCGACAGCAGCGATTGATCCTCGAACGTGCCGTCGCCGCGATTGCGGAACAGGAGGTTCAGGGTCAGGTCGTTGGCGACGTAGAGATCGGCCAGACCGTCTTCGTCGAGGTCGGTGAACACGACCCCGAGACCCTTGCCGTCGGCGCCATCGAGACCCGCGGCCGCGGCCCGGTCCTCGAAGCTGCCATCGCCCCGGTTCGCGTAGTAGCGGTCGTGCTGGCCCAGGAAGAGCGACGGGTCGCAGACCTGGCGGCGGGAGTCCGAGCCGTCCCGGCGGCAGACCAGGCCGTGATCCGGGTCGTAGTCGACGTATCGGGAGACGTACAGGTCCAGGTCACCATCGCCGTCCGCGTCGGCCAGCGCCATGGAGGAACCCCAGGGGAACTCGTCCGCCCCCGCCTCCGGCAAAGCCGGCGGCAGCGGTTCCGGAGTGGCGAACGCCCCGTCGCCCCGGTTGCGCAGGAGCATCGTGGGACCGTAGTGCGACACGAGGAGATCGACGTTGCGGTCGCCGTCGACGTCGGCCGCAACGACTCCCTGCCCGTACCCGCGCGGCAGAGTCCCGGCATCGACCGCTTCGAACCGGAACTTCCCGGCGACGTCGGGACCCAGGTTCCGGAAGAGCCGATCCGCCGACGACTTCCCGCCTTGCGGCGGGAACGGCCCCGACTGCACGAGGTACACGTCGAGCCAGCCGTCGCCGTCGAAATCGATCCACGCCGCGCCCGCCCCCATCGTCTCGGGCAGATGGAGGCCGCCGCTCGCGCCCGATTCATGGACGAAGTCCAGGCCGGCCACGGCCGCCACGTCCACGAAGTCGAAGCCGCAATCCTCGCCGGCGGCGCCGACCTGAGGCCAACCGGCGGCGGGAGTCGAGACGGCGAACAGAGCGGCCGACAACCAGGCGCCGCCTCGAAAGCTCATCCAGTGACGGTAGCAGTTGGACGCGTCTCGCCCTCACGCCGTAGCGGGCTACGGCGCAAGCTCCTACACTAGAACCATGGACCTCCCTTGCGGCCCGCACACGCTGACGTTCGCCGATCGCCCCCTGGTCATGGGCGTCCTCAACCTGACGCCGGACAGCTTCTTCGACGGCGGGCGCCACGACGTCGCCGGAGCCGCGACCCGTCACGCGCGGCGCATGGCGGCCGAAGGGGCCGACCTGATCGATGTCGGCGCCGAGAGCACGCGACCGGGCGCCGATCCAGTGAGCGCCGGGGACGAGCTTGCGCGGCTGCTGCCGGTGCTCGAGGGAATCGCCGCGCTCGATCTCGGCGTGCCCCTGAGCGTGGACACGGCGAAGCCCGAAGTCGCCGACCGGGCGCTTGCCCAAGGCGCTCACCTGATCAACGACATCTCCGGCGCCGGCGAGGCGATGCTCGAAGTCGCGGCGCGCCACGAAGCGCCGGTGATCGCCATGCACATGCAGGGCGAACCGCGCACGATGCAGCAGGAACCCCGGTACGACGATGTCGTGGCGGAGATCCGCGACTACCTCGCCGAGCGCGTGGCGGCTGGACGCGACCTCGGAGTCGATGTGCTGGTGGACCCGGGAATCGGTTTCGGCAAGACGCTCGAGCACAACCTCGACCTGCTGGCCAACCTCCGCGAACTGCGGCAGATCGGCGCGCCCCTGGTGCTCGGCACGTCGCGCAAGTCGTTTCTCGACCGGCTGCTTGGCGGCGTACCGGTCGAGGAGCGTCTGACCGGAACGCTGGCCGTCAACGCCTGGGCGGCAGCCCTCGGCAGGGCCGACGTGCTGCGGGTTCACGATGTCGGACCTCACCGGCAACTGGCCGAGAGCATCGGCGCCCTGCGCCGGAGGCGTCGATCGTCGGCTCCGCGGCGGCGCGTTCTTGCACGCGGCATCGCCTGCCGCAGCCGCATCGGCGTTACGACCGCGGAACGAGCCAAGCCGCAGGAACTGCTCGTCGACATCGACGTGACCCTGACGGCTCAGCCTCCTGGCAGACGCGACGAGTTGGGCGGAACGGTGGACTACGCGCAGCTTGCCGCCATCGCCCAGGCGGTCGCGGGCCGCCACGAGTACCGACTCGTCGAAACGCTGGCCGAGCGGATCGCGGCCACGGTCGGCCGCGAAACGCCGCGGGTGAGCGGCGGCTCGACGCCGTGGAGCCGGATCAAGTCGCTGCGGGTGCGGGTACTGAAGCCCGGCGCCGCAGGGGCGATCGGCGCCGCTGAAGTCGGGGCCGAGATCGACTGGCGTCCGTGACCCGGACTCGCACCTTCGTCGCCCTCGGATCGAACCTGCGGCCGAGGAGCGCCAACCTGCGCGCCGCACTCGAACGCCTCCACTCCATTGCCCACGTGACCGCGGTATCCAGCTTCCACCGAACCGAAGCAGTCCCCGAGCGCGGCGTGCTGGCCACCGATCCGGACTTTCTGAACGCGGCGGCGGTCCTTGAAACCGACCTCGACGTCCGCGGGCTCCTGAACGCCCTGCTCTGGATCGAGGCCGCCCTCGGCCGCGACCGGGCCGCCGACGCCGCCAGTCCGCGGCCGATCGATCTCGACCTCCTGCTGTTCGGCGACCTCGTCGTTGACGAGTCCGACCTCACGGTGCCGCACCCGCGGATGCACCGGCGCCGCTTCGTCCTCGAGCCCCTGAGCGAGATCGCCCCTGCCGCCTGGCACCCCGGTCTGCGGAAGACCGTGGCGGAGCTGCGAACAGCCGTCGGCTCGCGCCGGAGCTGACCAGGCCGGCTCGAACTCCAGTCGCCGAATGCCGTCCAGGTCCCTATAGGGGCCGGACCGACTCCGGCGTCGTGGAACACCGGAAAGGAGCTCGCCCGATATGATGCATGATGTGATCGACACGCTCGCCACCGTCCGAAGCCTCGAAGAAGCAGGCATGGAAACGAGGTCGGCCGAAGCGGTCACCGAGGCGATCCGTCGGGCCGTCACCGAAGGCGGCGCCACCAGGACCGATCTCGCCGGACTCGAGACAGGGGTGCGCGCCGAGATCAACGGACTCAAAACGGCGGTGCGCGCCGACCTCACCGAACTCAGGGCCGAGGTGCGAGCCGACCTTGCCGACTTCAAGGCGGAGATCCGCGCCGACCTTGCAGCGCTGACATGGCGCATTCTCGGCGGTGTCGGCCTCCTGCTCGCCGTCTTCACCGCGGTCGACCGCCTGCTGGCCTGATCTCCTGGAGCCGGCTCGGACGCTTTGGCCGGCGTTCTCAGTAGCTCTTCGGCAGCCCGAGCACCTTCTCGGCGACGTGGCAGAGGATGAGCTGCGGGCTCACCGGAGCAAGCCGCGGGATCATCACTTCCCGCATCAGCCGCTCGACGTGGAACTCCTTCGCGTAGCCCATGCCGCCGTGGGTCATGACCGCCTGGGTGCAAGCCTTGAAACCGGCTTCGGCGCCAAGGTACTTCGCCGCGTTCGCGTAGTGGCCGCAGGGTTCGTCGCGGTCGTAGAGCGAAGCGGCCTGCATCGCCATCAGGAACGCCGCCTCCAGCTCCATCCAGCATTCGGCCAGAGGATGCTGGATCGCCTGATTCTGGCCGATTGGCCGGCCGAAGACGCGGCGCTCGCGGGCGTAGTCCGTTGCCCGCTCCAGCGCGTTGCGGCCCACGCCGACCGCTTCGATGCCGATCAGGATCCGCTCCGGATTCAGGCTGTGGAGCATGTACTCGAAGCCCCGACCCTCCTCGCCGATCCGGTCCTCGGCCGGCACCTCGAGGCCGTCGATGAACAGTTCGTTCGAGTCCACGGCGGCCCGGCCCATCTTCGGAATGCGCCGGACCTCGACCTTCGACCGGTCGAGCGTCGTGCAGAACAGCGAAAGCCCCCTGGTCGCCTTTCCCGTCTCGGCCTTCGGCGTCGTCCGCGCAAGCAGCATGACCCGGTCCGCTTCCTGAGCGGTCGTGGTCCAGATCTTGCGGCCATGGACGATGTAGCCGCCGCCCGGCTGCCGTTCGGCGCGGGTCGTGATCGCCGTGGTTTCCAGCCCCGCGTCGGGCTCGGTGACCGCGAAGCAGGTCTTCGCCCGGCCCTCGATCAGTTCCGGCAGGAAGCGCCGGCGTTGGTCCTCCGTGCCGAAGACGACGATCGGGTGCGGTCCGAAGATGTTGATGTGGATCGCGGAGGCCGCGCTCATGCCGCCGCCGGCGCGGGCCACTTCGTGCATCACGAGAGCGGCTTCGGTGACGCCCAGGCCGGACCCGCCGTACGCCTCCGGCATGGCGATACCGAGCGCGCCGCATTCGGCCATGGCGCGATGGAACTCACCGGGGAACCGCGCCTCGTTGTCGACTTCGAGCCAATACTCGTCGTCGAATCGCGCGCAGATGCGCGCGATTCCCTCGCACAGTGCCCGCTGCTGTCCGGTGAGCGTGAAGTCCATCAACCGGGCGCGGAGGGCAGCAGGACATACCGCGCCAGCACGGCGAAGCCACCGATCAGGATCAGCGCCGCGGTCCAGATCAGGGTCAACTGCTGCCACCGTGCGAGATGGTCGAGCTCCCGTACCCGCCGCAGGATGCCGCGCAGCAGGAACGGCATGGACGCGCCCCAGGCCAGGAGCAGGCCCAGGAGCAACCAGGAGGTCGGCGAGAAGCCCTGCAGCACGGCCAGCGCCCCGATCGCGAACAGGAGCGCCAGGCGCACCACGATGCGCACGAAGCGCAGGCTCCCGGCCTGCTGCCGCTTGAGCTGATCCCGCCGGTCGCTGAAGTCGATCGCCACGTCTTGACTCAGGAGTCGCCGAGGCCGGCCAGATCGAGCAGGAAGGCGTAGACCAGGGCCGTCTCCCGGTAACGGTCGTAGCGGCCGGATGCGCCGCCATGGCCGGCGCCCATGTTCGTCTCGAGCAGCAGGAGATTGTCGTCCGTCTTGTTGGCCCGCAGCCGCGCCACCCACTTCGCCGGCTCCCAGTACTGGACCTGCGAATCGTGCAATCCCGTGGTCACGAGCAGGTGGGGATAGTCCCGCGCCTCGACGTTGTCGTAGGGCGAGTAGGAGAGCATGTAGTCGTAGTACTCGCGGACCCTCGGGTCGCCCCACTCGTCCCACTCGAAGGTGGTGAGCGGGATGCTCGCGTCGAGCATCGTCGTGACGACATCGACGAAGGGCACCCGCGCCACGACGCCGTCCCAGAGGTCGGGCCGCATGTTGAAGACGGCGCCCATGAGCAGGCCGCCGGCGCTGCCGCCCATCGCGTAGACGCGGTCCGGATCCGCGTAGCCCTCGGCCACGAGATGCTCGGCGGCAGCGATGAAGTCGGTGAAGGTGTTCTTCTTGTGGAGCAGCCTGCCGTTCTCGTACCAGGAGCGGCCCATCTCCTCGCCGCCGCGGATGTGGGCGATCGCGTAGACGAAGCTGCGGTCGATCAGGCTCAGGAGCGGCGAGCTGAACGACGCGTCCATGCTCGAGCCATAGGAACCGTAGCCGTAGAGAAGCAGCGGACTGCCGCCGTCCCCGGACCGCAGGTCGGGCCGGTAGACGAGCGATACCGGCACCTGCGTACCGTCCTCCGCGGTCGCCCACAGCCGTTCGCTCCGGTAGTTCGCGGCGTCGAAGCCGCCGAGCACCTGGTCCTGCTTGCGCAGGGTCTTCTCGCGCCTCGCCGGGTCGTAATCGAACACCGACCGCGGCGTGGTCAGCGACTGGTAGACGTAGCGGAGTGTTCCGGACGACGGATCCGGGTTGACGCCGAGGCCGGTCGACCAGGTCGGTTCACCGAAGTCGAGCTCATGACCCGTGACGGCACCGTCCCCGGAACCGGACCCTCCACCCATCGGCTCGATGCGGAGTTGCTCCAGGCCCTCGCGTCTCTCCGCCAGCACCAGGAAACGATCGAAGAGCTCGAAGCGCTCGAAGAGCACGTCGTCGCGGTGCGGGAGTTCCTCGCGCCAGGCCGCGCGCCCGGTGTCGCCTTCGGCGGTCGACATGAGCCGGAAGTTCGGCGCCCCGTCGTTCGTTCGCACCCAGAAACGGTCCCCCAGGTGGTCGACGCTGTACTCGTGGCGTTCTCCCCGCGGCTCGAAGACGGCGAAGTCGCCGTCCGGATCGTCGGCCCGCAAGACACGCACCTCCGTGCGCAGGGTGTGGCTCGAAGTCGCCAGCAGGTACTTCCGTGACTGCGTCCGCCCCAGGAACACGCTGAACGTCTCGTCCGGCTCCTCGTAGACCAGTTCGTCCGGCCCTTTTGAACCCAGGCGATGGCGGTACACCTGGTAGGCGCGCAGCGTGTCGGGATCCTGGCGGACGTAGAACAGGGTCGCGCTGTCGGCGGCCCATACGAGATTCGCGGTGACGTCCGGGATCTCGTCCGCGAGCGTCTCGCCCGTCAAGAGGTCCTTGAACCGAACCGTGTAGAAGCGGCGCCCCACGTCGTCGACGCCGTAGGCGAGGATCCGGTGGTCCGGACTGACGGACGGACGAACCGCCGTGTACTCCTTGCCTTCGGCAACCTCGTTCACGTCGATCAGCACTTCTTCGGCTTCGGGATCCTGGTCGCCGCCGAAGACGTCGCCGTCGGCCGGCCGGCGGGCGTGGATCGGATACTGCTTCCCCTCCTCGTAGCGGGTGTAGTACCAGTAATCGCCGTCACGGTAGGGAACGGAGGCATCGTCCTCGACGACGCGGCTGCGGATCTCCGCGAACACGCTCTCCTGGAGCCCCTCGGTATGCGCCAGCGCGGCGTCGACGTAGGCGTTCTCCGCCTCGAGATAGGCGATCACCTCCGGGTTCTCGCGTTCCCGGAGCCAGTAGTACTCGTCGACCCGCACGTCGCCGTGGGTCTCGAGTTCGTGGGGACGCGCCTCGGCGAGCGGCGGCTCGCCGGGGCCCACCGCGGGAGCGGCGCAGGAAGTCACGGCGAGAGCGGCCAGGAGAAGGACAGCAGCAAGTACCTTTGGCATAGACAGGCAAGTCTAGGACCTTGCGCCGCGGAACCGCAACGGAGTTCAGGACGGCGGCGCAAGCTCCTGACGAGGTGGGGGCTGGGGCCGAACGCGGCGCCTGCGACGGGTTCGGCGGCGCTAGCCACCACTCCGCTCCCATAACAGGATGGCAGCGACGAGGTCCTCCAGTGCGGCGCCGACCGACTTGAACAGAGTGATCTCGGACGCGTCCCGCCGGCCGTCGTGCAGGCCGCGGCACAACTCGTGGAGATCGCCGGCAACCTCTTCGGCCCTCAGCGCGCCGGACTCGATCGGTTGAACCAGGTCGCCGGCCTCGACCAGAGCGCCCTCTCGCGTGTCGACGAACACGGTCGAACGGCGCACCGCCTCGTCGTCCGCCTCGCGCATCGCCGGCGTGAAGCCGCCGACCAGGTCGACATGCATGCCGGCGCGGAGCCAGTCGCCCAGGACCAGGGGTTCCGTGGCCAGGGTCGCGGTGCTCACCATGTCGGCGCCGCGGACCGCCGCCTCCAGGTCGCTTGCCGTGCCCGTCGCGAGACCCTTGAGCAGCTGCGACCGCGACGCCGCGAGCGCGCGCCCGGGCCGGCGTCCCCAGAACTCGATCTCGAGGTCCGGCCGCACCGCCGCGTGCGCTGCCGCCAGGTGAGGCGCCAGGTTGCCCGTGCCGACCACGAGCAGACGGCGGGCATCGGCGCGCGCGAGGAACTCCGCTGCCAGCGCCGACGCCGCCGCGGTGCGCCGGAGCGTCAGTTCCGCGCCGTCGATCAGGGCCAGCGGCTCGCCGGTCTCTCCCGACGCCAGGATGTAGCCGCCCTGAATCGTGTCGAGGCCCCGGGAGGCGTTGCCCGGAAAGGCCGTCGCCACCTTGACCCCCAGGTAGCCGCCGACGGTCCAGGCCGGCATCAGGAGCAGCGTCGCATCGGGCTCGCCGGCCGGCGCCTGGACCCGGTGACGGTGGCGCACCGGCATCTCGCAACCGTCGCGAAAGCCCGCCTCCAGCGCGTCCACTACGGCGCCCCAGGGGAGCAGTTCGGCGGTCCGGGCCGCGTCGAAGATCTTCATGGAGCCTGCGGAGGATAGTCTCATCCGCGATGACCCACCTCGAGGAACTCGAAGAGAACGGTTACGTCATCCTGGAAGGGGTACTCGACCTTGCGCGGCAGGAGGCGCTGCGCGGAGTGCTCCAGCCCCACTTCGAACGCCACCTGTTCGGCCGCAACCCCTTCGAGGGCCGCAACACGCAACGGGTCTACGGCCTGCTGGCGAAGTCGCGGCTGTTCGACGCGCTGGTCGCGCACCCCGCGGTCATGGCGGCCTGCGAGGCGACGCTCGGACCCGGCTTCCTGCTCTCGGTGGCTCACGCCATCCTGATCCACCCGGGCGAAATCGCGCAGAGCCTCCACCACGACGACTCGTTCTACCCGCTGCCACGGCCCCGCCAGGCACTCGGCGTGAGCACGATCTGGGCGCTCGACGACTTCACCGAGGACAACGGCGCCACCCGCATCGTGCCCGAAAGCCACCGCTGGAACGGCGGCCCGCCCGACGACGCGGAAGCCCGGCCCGTCATCATGCCCGCCGGCGCCTTGCTCATCTTCCTCGGCACGCTCTACCACGGCGGCGGCGAGAACAGCTCCGCGGGGTCCCGGCTCGGCCTGACCATCCAGTACTGTCCGGCCTGGGCCCGCCAGCAGGAGAACTTCGTTCTCGGCGTTCCCGCAGACCAGGTACCCAGGCTGTCCACGAGGCTCCAGGAGCTGATCGGCTACGGCATCCATCCCCCGTTCATGGGCCACGTCGATGGACGGCATCCCCTGAAGGCGCTCCAGACATGAAGAAACTCGCACTCCTGGCGGCGCTGGCCGCACTGCTCTCCCTGGCATGCGGGGCCCCCGCCGACGCTCCGGACGTCGAGGCCAGCGGCGGGGAAGTCACCGGCAACGCGGTCCCCGAAGGCGCGCCCCGGCTCGTTCTCCTGATCGTCGTCGACCAGATGCGCGGCGACTACCTGGAGCGCTTCCGCCCCCTTCTGAGCCACGGGCTGGCGCGGCTGCTGCGAGAAGGCATCGTCTTCACCGACGCGCACCACTTCCACGCCGCCACCGAAACCGCCCCCGGACACGCGACCTTGGCCACGGGCGTGTTCCCGAAGCGGCACGGCATCGTCGGCAACTCCTGGTTCGACCGCGAGAGCGGGGACGATGTCTACTGCTGCGGCGATCCGGACCACGGCGTCTCGCCGCGCAACATGCTGGCGCCCGCTCTCGGCGACCTGCTGAAGGCCGCATACCCGGAGGCCAGGGTTTACGCCGCCAGCGCCAAGGACCGCGCAGCGATCCTGATGGGGGGGCACCACGCCGACGGCGCCTGGTGGTACGGCCGGTCGAGAGGCGCCTGGGTCACCTCGACGTACTACGGCAACCAGGAGTCCCAGCCGGCGTGGGTCGAGGCCTTCAACGACGAGGACCGCCTGGCTGCCCACTTCGCCAACGCCTGGACACCCCTCGTCCCGCTCGAGCACACCTCCGCGTACGACATCGAACCCCTCGACCGAGGCCCCGTCATCGACACGTTCCCACACGCGGTGGGAGGCTTCACGGTCGAGCGCGGAGCGTTCTACGGCGACGTCTACCGGTCACCCTTCGTCGACGGTTACCTGGAGGACTTCGCCGAGACCCTGATCGAGGCGGAGAATCTGGGCGCCGACGAGGTCCCCGACCTGCTGGCGGTCAGCTTCTCCGCCCTCGACACGGTCGGCCACGGCTACGGCCCGAACGCCCCCGAAACTCTCGATGTGATCCTCCGGCTCGACCGCACGATCGGCGAGCTGCTCGACTTCGTCGACGAGCGAATCGGAATGGAGAACGTGGTCGTCGCGCTGTCCTCCGACCACGGCGTCGGCGAGGTTCCCGAACTCGTGGTGCGCGACGGCGGCGACGCCGGCCGCTTCGGAACCGAACAGACGCTCTGCCTGCAGCGTCTCCAGTCGCGTCTGAAAGGCCGCTTCGGCGGCGGGGAGTTCCTGCTCGACACCTTCTACCTCGACGGCGAGACGATCGCGGCCGAGGAGGCCAACCGGGGCGCGATCGAGGACGAGATCATCGAGGCGATGAGCACCTGTTCGCTGATCGCCGAGGTCGTCCGGCCGGCGGAGCTCGACCCGGCGAATCCCCTCCACGAGCTGTACCTGAACGGCTACTACCCCGAGCGCAGCGGAGACCTGATCCTGGTGCCGGAACCGAACGTGCTGCCCGTGCCGGCGTCGGTCGTCGTCGCCAGCCACGGCTCGCCGTACGCCTACGACACCCACGTGCCGATGATCGTCCGCCGCCAGGACGGCGCCGGCCGCGTCGTCCCCGAGCGCGCCAACACGATCGACCTGGCGCCCATGCTGGCCGGGATCCTCGGCCTCAGGGTCGACGTCGCGGGCTTCGAAGGCTTCGACGGCGTCGACCGGCTGGCCGGCCTCTAGGGCGTCCGCCACGGCAACAGGAGCACGACATGCCGAAACCTCAAACCACCGCGTACCGGCGCGCACCGGGATTCCAGGCCGCCTTGACGACCGCCCTCTGCCTGCTGTCGGTCCTGCTGCTCGCCTGGCGGGCAGAGGCGCAGACCTACGCCGAGAAGCTCGGCTTCCCCGCCGATACCCGTGCCGTCATCCTGCACGTCGACGACGCCGGCATGTCGCGCGACTCGAACGTCGGCACCTTCCGTTCGATCCTGGAGGGCGCCGCCAACTCGATGAGCGTGATGATGCCCTGCCCCTGGGTGCCGGAACTGGTTCGGGGGCTGAAGGAGAATCCCGGGATCGACGCCGGACTGCACCTGACCCTGACGTCCGAGTGGGACGGCTACCGATGGGGGCCCCTGGTCGGCCGCGAGGCTGCGCCCGGCCTGGTCGACCCGGAGGGCGCGATGTGGTCGAGCGTCGCCGAGGTCGTCGCCAACGCGACTCCCGACGAGGTGGAGGCCGAAGTGCGCGAGCAGATCCGCCGCGCCCGCACGATGGGCTTCGAGCCCACCCACCTCGACTCGCACATGGGCACCCTCTTCGCCACGATGGACTTCCTCGAGCGCTACATCAAGGTCGGCCTCGACGAGGGCATCCCGCTCATGTTCCCCGGCGGCCACAACACGATCCTCGAAGCCCAGTACGAGGCCCAGGGACGCGATACGCCGCCCGGCCTCGGCCGCGCCACGGAACTCGGCCAGCGGATCTGGGACGGCGGCCTGCCGGTCCTCGACGACCTCCACAACCTGAGCTACGGCTGGGTTCCCGAGAGCGGCGCCGACGCCACCGACGAAGAGCTGCGCGAGTACAAGGTCGAGCGCTACATCCAGGGCCTGCGCGACCTGCGGCCCGGTGTCACCATGGTCATCATGCACTCCACCGACCCGAGCCCGAACTTCAAGTACATCTCCAGCTCCGGACCCAGCCGCAAGGGCGACATGCTGGCAATGCTCGACCACCGCGTGCAGCAGGTGATCGAAGAGGAGGGGCTGGTTCTCACCACGTTCCGTGAGCTCAAGGAAAGGCGGGACCGCGTCGACTAGTAGTCGGAGGCTCCCGCCCCTTGGTGATCACTCCGCCGAAGAGTTGGCGGCGGCCTGGTTGTTCCAGGCGCGACGGCTACTCAACTCGGCCGACTTGCCGATCGACCTGGTGACGATCCGATCGACTCAGGACGAACCGCTGGCCACGATCAAGCTTCCCCCTGAGACCGCCAACGCCGTCGTTGAGTGGGCACTCGAAGCGGCGACCCGCGTACTCCGAGACGACCCCCAGCCATCCGACGCCGAGGTCTACAAGGCGGCCCGGGCGATGCTGAGCTAAGCGAGGCCGGTGCTCTGCCCTCTCGGCACCGACGTCCAGCCCAGTCGGGGCCGGAGGGGTCGGCTCCCAGGTGCCTCTGAACGAGCGACGGCCGACGACATCGCACTCACCAACGCCGAACCGAAGCGAGTGAAGCGGAGCAAGCGCACCCCCCTCCCATCTCCTCTCAAGCGCGCGCGTCACCTGGGAGCCGACCCCTCCGGCCCCAAGACGGGCGGGTGCGTCCGACGCCACTGCGTCCGACGCCGCCACGCGACGCCGCCACGCGCCAACGCCGCGTCGCAGCTAGCTCGTGACGCGCTGGAAGTTGGGCGGCCGGCGCTCGACGAAGGAGGCGACGCCTTCCTTGAAGTCGCCGCGCTCCAAGCTCTCCGCCATCAACTGGTTGGACTCGCGCATGGCGTCGCCGGCGTCCATCATCAGATGGCGGTACACCTGCTGCTTGATGACCTTGAGCGAAGTCGGCGCGGAGCGCTCGGCCAGGGCCTTGACGTAGTTCTCGGCCTCGGCGACGACCTGGTCGTGCGGGACGGAGCGGTTGACGACGCCCATCTGAGCCGCCTCCTGGCCGTAGAAACGGCGGCCGGTCCAGAGGATGTCGAGGGCGTTGGCGGGACCGGCGACCCGCGGGAGAATCCAGCTCAGGCCGTGCTCGGCGATCAGGCCACGGTTGACGAAGGCCGACGTGAAGACGGCCCGGTCGGAAGCGATGCGGATGTCGCACAGCATCGCGATCGCGAAGCCGAGACCGGCGCAGGGACCATTGATCGCGGCCACGATCGGCTTGCGAACGGCCATCAGGTAGTTGTAGGTGACGCCGAAGTTCTCGGCGCCCATCTCCTCGATCGCGCCTGCCTGCGCGTCCTCGAAGACGTTGCCGCCGCCGCTGCCGCGTTCGCCCCGGCTGGTGGCCTGAAGACCCTGCATGTCGGCGCCGGCGCAGAAGCCGCGTCCGGCTCCGGTAAGGACGATGCCGACCACCCGCTCGTCGCTCTCCGCGGCCGCCATCGCGTGCTTCAACTCGGCCATCATGCTGCCGGTGATCGCGTTCAACTGCTCCGGCCGGTTGAGAATGATCGTGGCGATCGGATCTTCCACGTCGTACTTGATCAGTTCGTACTCGGTCATGCGTTGGCCTCCAGCCGCTGGTTCTCAGTGAGCGGCCAAGGGTAACGCAACCCGGCCGGCGGCTAACATGACGACGGCCCACCCGCAAGGACGGGGGCGGGCGCAGCGAAGGAGAACCTCATGCTTCGAACCCAGACCGCGGTCGGCGACGGGCGCGCGGCCATGCCGGCGACCTTGGTGCTGGCGGCCGCGCTGCTCGCCGCCTGCACCGGTCCGGACCCCGAGCCCGAACCACGCCCCGCACCGCCGGCCGGCACGTCCGACCGAGTCGAAGTCGTCGACCGCGCCATCGAGTTCCACGGCGGGGCGCTCTTCGAGCAGTCCCGGGTGAGGCTGACGGTAGCGTCCCGCTCCGGGAGCTTCGACGTCGACTCGATGGCCGACGGGGACCGCTTCGAGCAACGAATCCGCGCCTCGAACGGCAGCGACGAACTGGAGTACCGGCGCGACAACGCGGTGCTCGAGGTGACAGTGGGCGGTCAGCCGATGGAGATGGACGAGACGGAACGCGCCCGTGCCGAGAGCTCCGTCAACCAGCGCATGTACTTCCTCTTCCTGCCGTACAAGCTGAACGATCCCGGTACCTACAAGGAGGACGAGGGCCACGAGGAGTGGAACGGAAGGCGCCTGCACCGCGTCCGCGTCACCTTCGAACCGGGCACCAGCGATGGCGCCGACAGCGCCTACGTCTACTGGTTCGATCCCGAGACGGGACGTCTCGAGCAGTTCGCCTACGACTACAGCGAAGGCACCGGACTCCGCTTCCGGGTGCTCACGAACTACCGGCGGATCGGCGGCCTGCTCTTCTACGACGCGGACAACTACGGGCTGAACACGCGAAACGGCGGCCTCACCGTCGACGACATCAACCCGGCCTACGTCGAGGAGGAGCTGCCCCTCGTCTCCCGGATCGAACTGCGCGACATCCATGTCGAACGGACCGGAACCAGCTGACGTGCAACCAACTGGCGAGCTGCGGGCAGCCCACGTCGAATGGACGGGCGGCAGTTGAGGCCACGCTCCACTGCCGGCCTCGCCGGCCTTGTCGGTCTGCTGGTGTTCGCATCCTGCGAACCACCGACGCTCGAGGAGCCGGTCCCGGAATTCGACCCCCAGACGGTCGCCGCCGCGGTGCTCGAGGTTCTCGACCTGCAGGTGGAAGCCTGGAACGACGGCGACATCGACGGCTTCATGGCCGGCTATCTGAACAGCGATGAACTGCGGTTCACCTCGGGCAACGAGGTCCGGTACGGCTGGAGACAGACCCGTCAGCGCTACCATGAGCGATACCCCGACCGCGCCGCGATGGGAACGCTCGCCTTCGAAGACCTGGACGTCCGGGTCCTCTCCGAGCATGCCGCGATGGTCTTCGGCCGCTTCCGGTTGACGCGGGAATCCGACGAACCGACCGGATTGTTCACCCTGCACCTGGAGCAGCGCGGCGAGCAATGGCTGATCGTCGCCGACCACACCTCGCAGTAGCGTCTCTGCCGAACGATGAAGGAGCCGAGCGTCATTCTGGTGGGCACTGCGTCGGTCCTGACCCTGGGGCTGGCCGGATTCGCCCTGGAGGGACCGGGCATCCAGGCCGAGATCCAGGCCCGGACGGCGGCGGCGCTGGCCGATGTCGGCGTCCGGAACCTCAGTGTGCAGACGAACGGCCGCGACGTGACGCTCTCCGGCACCGTCGCCTTCGCCGAGATCGGTATCGAGGCGACGCGGCGCGCGGTCGCGACGCCCGGCGTGCGCCGCGTGGACAACCGGCTCAAGATGGCCACGCGCCCTTCCTTCGAGTTCGCGCCCGACGGCGACATCTGGTTGCTCAGGGGCAAGATGCCGACACCCGAGAGCCGACAGGAGCTGTTCGACGCAGCCGCCGCCATCGTCGGCCAGGGGAACGTGATCGACGAAACCGAGGTCGATGCCGCCGTGACCGAACCGGCCTGGCTCGGGGCGCTGCCGAGGCTGATCCAGCTTCTACGGCGACTGGACGGGGCTCCGGGGCTGCGGCTCGAGGACCGCACGCTGACGCTGACCGGTCACACTTCCAGCGAGGGGCTGCGGGACCACCTGAGAGACGAGATCGAATCGATCGGGGCCGCGGCCAATGCCGGCTGGCGGATTGCCGATCGGATGAGGATCGCGCCGGTGGCTACGAACCACGAAGCGGAGAAGCGGATCGGCCGCGTGCTGGAACGTGGACCGATCCAGTTCGAGGCCGGCACATCGACGCTCACCGGGGAAGGCAGGACGATCGTCGGCGAGATCGGCGCCGCAATCACCGGCATCCCCGACATCCGGGTCGAGATCCTCGTCCACGCCGGCGCTGACGGGGATCCGGCAGCCAACCGGGCGCTCAGTCTCGAGCGGGCAAGGACCGTGCGCGACGTCCTCTCGGCCAGCATTCATCCGGACCGGCTGCTGGCGGTCGGCTACGGCAGCGACCGTCCCGCCAGCGGCGAGGACGACGAGACGGCGGACGCCACCGGCCTCTCGACTCCCCGCATCGAATTCCGCGTGCTGCACCGACCCTGAACCGAAGCCGATGCTCTACGTCCTCCTGGAGATCTGGTTCTGGGTCGTCGCCGCGGCGCTCGTCGGCGCGATCTTAGGCTGGTGGCTCCGGAGCATCCGGGCCGCCAGGGAAGTCGCACGCGAAGCCCTGCTCTGGCAGCGACGCGTCGAACGGCTGAGGAGACTCGCGGCCGGTCTGAAGCAGACGACGGAAGACGAAGGAGGAAATCCGGACGGCGACGACTGAGCTTCGTATCGTCAGTCGCCGCCGGCGCCGAGATCGAACTGCGACGGCGCCACGACGACGCCGGCCCGGTGCTGCAAGGCTCGCGACGTGACGTCCGCGAGAACGTCCGGCCGCTCGGCCGCGATGTCCCATTGTTCGCCGGGATCGAGCGCCAGGTCGTAGAGCAGCGGCGGGTCGTGTTCCGTCCGCTCGCCGCCGAGATCGTACGCGCCCTCGGTGACGAAGTGCGCCTTGTAGTTGCCGACACGGTAGGCGTAGAGCTCGCTGCCGCGGTAGAACGGCACTTCTTCGCGCGGGCCTTCACCGCTTCCGCGCAGCACCGGCGCCAGATCGAGGCTGTCCATCGGCCGGTCGTCCGGCGCGGCGCCGCCGGCCAGGCCGACGAAGGTCGAAAACAGGTCGCTCGTCGACCCGATCTCCGTCGTGACCACGGCGGGCGCGATCGTCCCCGGCCACCAGAACAGCCCCGGCACCCGCACGCCCCCGTCCCAGGTCATCCCCTTGCCTTCGCGAAGCGGTCCCGCCAGACCGCCCTGGGTGCGGAACACGGTCCACGGGCCGTTGTCGCTGCCGAAGAACACGACCGTGTTCTCCGCAAGGCCCTCCTCTTCGAGAGTTTCGAGGATCCTGCCCACGCTCCAGTCGATCTCCTCGATCACGTCGCCGTAGAGCCCGGCGCCGCTGCGGCCCTCGAAGTCGGGCGCCCGGAACAGCGGCACGTGGGGCATGCTGTGCGGCAGGTAGACGAAGAAGGGCTCGTCCCGGTGCGCGCGGATGAACTCGACCGCCTCCTCCGCGTAGCGCTTCGTGATCGTCGTCTGCTCCGCCGGCTGCTCCAGCGTCCGCGTGACGATCTCGCCTGCCTCGTCATGCTCCGAGCGGATGAGCGGCACGTCCCAGTATTCGATCTTCGGCTCCAGGTACGCGGCGCGACGCTCTTCGTCAGGCAGCGTCAGCATCATATCGTTCGAGTAGGGGATGCCGAACCAGTAGTCGAAGCCGTGCCGGGTCGGCAGGTACCGCGGCTGGTCGCCCAGATGCCACTTGCCGAACATGCCCGTCGCGTAGCCCAGGTCACGCAGCGCCTCGGCGATCGTGATTTCCTCGTCCTGGATCCCGCCCACGAAGTCCGGGAACAGGACCCGCGTCTGGTCGCCGTAGAGTCCGTTGCGCACCGGCAACCGCCCGGTGAGCAGCCCCGCCCGACTCGGCGAGCAGACCGAGGCCGTGACGTAGAAGTTCGTCCAGCGTTGGCCTTCGGCCGCCATCCGGTCCAGGTGCGGGGTCCGGATCATCGGCGCGCCATAGCTGCCGAGATCGCTCCAGCCCAGGTCGTCGGCGAAGACGATGACGAAGTTCGGGGGCCGGCCGAATGAGGCGTCGGAGGACTCCTGGACATCCGGCGCGCAGGCCGCGAGAAAGGAGACGAGCAGGAGGGCAAAGCAGGCTCTTGGCATGTGGCAAGTGTACGTGACGCTGCCGCTTCGGGCTCGCCGCTTCGCGGCATCACGCCGAATGCCGGCCGGAAGGCCGGCGCACCGACAACGGGACTGAGGCGGAAACAGTAGGATCGCCGACCTCCGCCTCCTCCAACCGAGCCGAGACCGCCCCATGACCCCACCCCGGATCGACGAAACCCGCGCCCTCGACCACCTGATGGACCTGCTGGCCATCGAGGGACTGAGCGGCCGCGAGGGAAAGGTCGCGGCCGCGGTTCGGGAGAAGCTGCTCGCCGCGGGCTGCGAGCCGTCCTGGATCGACCACGACGACGCGAACGAGCGGATCCCCGGCGACTACGAAGTCGGCAATCTGATCGTCGACCTGCCCGGCACGAGGCCCGGGCCGCGGCGGTTGTTCATGGGCCACATGGACACGGTGCCGCTCTGCCGCGGCGCGGCGCCGGTGCGCCGGAACGGACGGATCGAGGCGGAAGGAGACACGGCGCTCGGCGGCGACAACCGGACCTCGATCGGCGCCCTGGTGACGATGGTCGAGACCTTGCTGGCTCGGGACGTGCCCCGGCCGCCGATCACGGTTCTGATGACGGTCGGCGAGGAGGTCGGCCTGTGGGGCGCGCGGACCGTGGAACTCGAGCGACTCGGCAGCCCCGAACAGGGATTCAACATCGACTCCGGCGCACCGCACGTACTCATCATCGGCGCCACCGGCGCCGACCGGTGGCAGGTCGACGTCCACGGCAAGTCCTCGCACGCCGGGGTTCATCCCGAGCACGGAATCTCCGCGGCGCTGATCGCTTCGCGCGCGGTGGCCGACGTGGCGGCCCAGGGCTTCTTCGGCAAGATCGAGCTTCCCGGCGGCAGCGGCACCTCGAACATCGGCCGGATGGCGGGCGGCGAGGCGAGCAACCAGGTCACCGACCGCGTCTTCGTGTCCGGTGAATCGCGCAGCCACGACAAGGCGTTCCTCGCGCGGATCACGGCCGCCTACCGCGACGCCTTCGAGCAGGCCGCCCGCGGCGTCACGAGTTCGGACGGTCAGTGCGGCCGCGTCGACTTCCGGGCGGAGACGGACTACGAAGCGTTCGAGATGCCGAAGGACTCACCGCCGGTGCAACTCGCCGCGGAACGGGTCCGGGCGGTGCTCGGCGTGGAGGCCGAGTACCTCGTCGCCAACGGAGGACTCGACGCGAACTACCTGAACGCCAAGGGTCTGCCCACGGTGACCCTGGGCGCGGGACAGCACAACCCCCATACCGTGGATGAATACGTCGACATACAGGAGTATCTCGACGGTTGTCGAACCATCGCCGCCATCGCCGCGGCTCAAGGAACGGAGGCTCCGACTTGAACACCCGCATGTTGCACGAGAAAGTGATCGTCGTCACCGGCGCCGGCCGAGGCATCGGCCGCGACATCGCCCTGCTGGCCGCGGCCCACGGCGCCGGCGTGATCGTCAACGACCTGGGCGGCTCGCAGCGCGGCGACGGCGCCGACCGGACGCCCGCGCAAAGCGTCGTGGACGAGATCGCGGCGGCGGGAGGACGCGCCGCCGCGAACTATGAGAGCGTCGCCGACTTCGACGGCGCCAACCGCATGATCGAGCAGGCGCTCGACGAGTTTGGCCAGATCGACGGCGTCGTCAACAACGCCGGCATCCTGCGCGACGTCATCTTCCACAAGATGAACGAGAGCGACTGGGACGCCGTCATCGCCGTCCACCTCAAGGGCAGCTTCAACGTGGCGCGGGCCGCCGCGCCCCACTATCGCAAGCAGATCGGCGGCGCCTTCGTCCACATGACCTCGACCTCCGGGCTGATCGGCAACTTCGGCCAGGCGAACTACGCCGCGGCCAAACTCGGCATCGTCGGACTCTCCAAGTCCCTCGCGCTCGACATGCAGCGCTTCGAGGTGCGCTCGAACTGCATTGCCCCCTTTGCCTGGTCAAGGTTGATCGGCACGATCCCGACCGCCGACCCGGCGCAGGCCGCGAGGGTCGCGAAGATGAAGGAGATGACGCCGGCCCTGGTCGCGCCGCTCGCCGTCTACCTGCTGAGCGACGGTGCGAAGGGGGTCAGCGGCCAGATCTTCGCGGTCCGCAAGAACGAGATCTTCCTGATGAGCCAGCCGCGACCGATCCGCTCCGTCCACAACAGCGACGGCTGGACCCCGGAAGCCATCGCGGAGCGTGGCATGCCCGCCCTCGCCGGATCGTTCTTCGACCTCGACCGGACGACCGACGTCTTCACCTGGGAGCCGACGTAGAGCCGACGCCGGCACCTGACTGTACGAGCCTCACGCCACCTCGAACAGCCCCGCGGCGCCCATGCCGCCGCCGATGCACATCGTGACGACGACGTTCTTCGCGCCCCGGCGCCTGCCCTCGATCAGCGCGTGGCCGACCATCCGGGCGCCGCTCATGCCGTAGGGATGGCCGATCGAGATCGCGCCGCCGTTCACGTTGAGCTTCTCGTTCGGGATGCCCAGCCGGTCGCGGCAGTAGATGACCTGGACCGCGAACGCCTCGTTCAGCTCCCAGAGATCGATGTCGTCCATCGTCAGGCCCTGGCGCTCCAGCAGCTTGGGTACCGCGAAGACGGGGCCGATGCCCATCTCGTCCGGCTCACAGCCGGCGACCGCCATGCCCCTGTAGACGCCGAGCGGCTCGAGGCCGCGCTGCTCCGCCAGCTTCGAGTCCATGACCACGCACGCCGAGGCGCCGTCGGAGAGCTGGCTCGCGTTGCCGGCCGTGATCGTGCCGTTCTCGCGCACCGGCTTGAGCCCGGAAAGACCCTCGATCGTCGTGCTCGGGCGGTTGCCCTCGTCCTGGCTGAGCTCGACCTTGCCGAAGCTGATATCCCCGGTCGCCCTGTCGAGGATCATCTTCGTCGCGTTCATCGTGATGATCTCGTCGTCGAAGGCGCCCGACTCCTGCCCGGCGGCGGTCCGCTGCTGGCTCTGCAGGCCGTACTCGTCCTGCTGCTCGCGGGTGACGTCGTAGCGCTTCGCCACGACTTCGGCGGTGTCGATCATCGGCAGGTGGAGATCCGGCTTGTTCTCCTTGATCCAGGGATCGGGAACACGGAAGTGGTTCATCTTGTCGTTCTGCACCAGACTGATCGAGTCGATTCCGCCGGCGACCACGACCGGCGCCCCATCGATCACGACCTGCTTGGCGGCGGTGGCGATCGCCATCAGGCCCGACGAGCACTGCCTGTCCACCGTCATTCCCGACACCTCGACCGGCAGGCCGGCCCGGATCGCGCACTGCCGGGCGACGTTGTTGCCCTGGGTGCCCTGCTGCATGGCGCAGCCCATGACGACGTCGTCGACCTCGCCCTTCTCGACGCCGGCGCGTTCGACCGCGGCGGAAATCGCCGCCGCGCCCATGGTCGGCGACTCGAGGTTGTTGAAGGCGCCCCGATAGGCCTTGCCGATCGGCGTGCGGGCGGTGGAAACGATGACGGCGTCAGTCATGGAAAGGCTCCCTGGCGTGGATGGTGGCGTGTAGTCGGTCCTTCGGACCCCCGAGACTAGCACCTACCGTCCGGTCGGTCGGTCACTCCTCCAGCCAAGCGTTGAAGGACGGCTTCCGTTTCCCGCGGAACGCCGCCACCCCCTCGCGGGAGTCCGGGTGATGGTCGGCCATCGGCGTCCGGGCCGCGATGTCCTCGAGCGACTGCTCCCAGGTCTGGTCGGCGGCGTTGTAGAGGCTGCGCTTGAGCAGCCGCATCGCCACCTGCGGCCCATTGGCGAGTTCACGCGCCAGGTCCATGGCCCGCGGCATCAACTCGTCCGGCTCCACCACTTCGTGCACGAGCCCGAGTTCGAGCGCCTCCGCGGCGCCGACGAGCTTGCTGCGCATCAGGAAGTCCATCGTCTTCGGCAGCCCCATCATCTGCAGCAGCAGGTAGTGGCCGCCCTCGTCCGGGAGAAGCCCGAAGCGGAGCGTGCCGCTGCCCATGCGGGCCGCGCTCGAGGCGATCCGGAAGTCGCAACTGAGCGCGAGCGAGAAGCCGGTCTGGACCGCTACGCCGTTCATCGCCGCGATCGTCAGCTTGTCCATGCCGCGAATCGCCGTGTTGATGGGCTGCGAGATCTTGCGCAGCCCGTTGATCGTGCCGAGGACGTTGTCGTGGCCCCGATGAATGTCGGGTACCAGCGCCTGGCCGCGCCGGCCCTTGTCCTGGCCGCTGATGTCGTCGCCTGCCGAGAACGCCCTGCCGCTGCCAGTGAACAGAACGACCCGAACCGAGTCCTCCATCGCGGCCTGGGTGAGCGTCTCCAGCAGGTCCCGCTTCATCGGCGCGTCCATGCCGTTGAGACGGTCCGGCCGGTTGAAGGCGATGACCAGGATCCCCGGATCCTCCGTGGACACCTCGAAGCCCCTGAACTCGCCCATCTGGATCATGCCTGCCGCTCCCTTCAGCTTGCTCATCCTCGTCCCCGCGCCGGGGCGGCCATTGTCGCACAGTGTCGCACAGGGAACCGGCTCCGATCGGCGGCGCGCCGGGCGCCGAATAGAATCCGCCGCCGGAGGACGAATGGGGCCGAACTGGAAGAACCGGACGCTATGGACCGCCGACAACCTCCACGTCATGCGCGGCATGAACAGCGAGTCCGTGGACTTGATCTACCTCGATCCGCCGTTCAACTCCAACCAGGACTACGCGGCACCGATCGGAAGCGAAGCGGCGGGAGCGTCGTTCAAAGACACATGGACGTTGAGCGACGTCGACGAAGCTTGGCATGGCGAAATCGCGGAGCAGCAGCCGCGCCTGTACTCGATCCTCGACGCCACCGGCAACGCGCACGGCGCGAGCATGAAGTCCTACCTCATCATGATGGCGGTTCGGCTGATGGAGATGCGGCGCATCCTCAAGCCGACTGGATCGGTCTACCTTCACTGTGACCCGACTGCGGGCCACTACCTCAAGATGATGATGGACACCCTCTTCGGCCCGCTCAACTTCCGCAACGAGCTCGTGTGGAAGCGTACCGGCGCGCACGGCGGAGCGAAGAGGTGGGGGCCTATCCACGACACCCTTCTCTTCTATACCTGCTCCGCTTCCTACACTTGGAACCGGACCTTTCAGCCCTACGACCCTGAGTACATCGACAGAGACTACCGGCACGAAGACGAGTTCGGTCGCTATCAGACCGTCTCGTTGACCGGCCCTGGAACTCGAGACGGAAGTTCTGGATTGCCTTGGCGCGAGCGAGACCCAACCGCGATAGGACGGCATTGGGCCTTGCCGACGGAGCGAGCGTTGCCCGAGTGGGTGTCCGTGCCCACCAACTACGATGAGTTGTCGTGCCAGAAGCGGTTGGAGGTGCTTGAAGACCAGGGAGTGATCTACTGGTCAGCGAAGGAGGGTTCAATGCCTCGCTACAAGCGCTATCTGGCCGTGTCGCCAGGCAACGCCATTCAAGACGTGATTTGGGACATCCGGCCGATATCATCCCAAGCCAAGGAGCGAGTCGGCTACCCGACCCAGAAGCCCCTTGCGCTCCTGGACCGAATTATCAAGGCGAGCAGCAACGAGGGCGACGTCGTGTTCGACCCGTTCTGCGGTTGCGCAACCGCGCTTGTGTCGGCGGATTCGCTGAGCCGGCGGTGGATAGGCATCGACCTGTCACCGCTCGCTGCCGAGCTGGTGAAGGCGCGGCTACGGCGCGAGAAAGGGCTCTTCCACGAAATCCACCATCGAACAGACTTGCTGCGGCGGACCGACCAGGAACACGTTCCGCACTACCGGACGCATAAGCACACGCTCTTCGGAAGACAGGAAGGGCGCTGCGCTGGTTGCCGCATCGTCTTCCCATTCCGCAACTTCACGGTCGATCATGTCGAGCCGAAGGCGCACGGCGGCACTGACCATCTCGACAACCTGCAACTGCTCTGCAACGCCTGCAACTCGCGCAAGGGCACGAAGTCCCAGGCGCGGTTCCTGGCCGAGATGAAGGCCGACTACGGCGCCATCTGGGAAGGAAGACGCTGAAGACAGCGGTCCGCGTTCCGCGCCACACGACTCTACGGCGTTCGGCGTTGACATTGTGGCCGCGTGTGTCTACATTCGGCGGGCAATGAAGACATCGGGCGTCAGGGAGATCAAGAACCGCCTGAGCGCTTACCTCCGCATGGCGGAACGAGGGGAGCGCGTCGGAGTTACGCACCGAGGCCGCATCGTAGCCGAGCTCGGGCCGCCGACGCATGTGACGGAAGACCAGGCCTTGGCCGGGCTTCGCGAGCGGGCGCGGTCGGGTGCCGTTCGCCTGGGTGCTCCGAATCGGCCGGACATCTATCCCGAGTCGCCCTGCCGGCTGCCGACCAAGGTTGTACAGGAACTCCTGGACGAGGTGCGGGGTGAGCGTTGAACCTCTATGTGGAGACGAGCGCCGTTACGGCATGGTTGCTTGAGGAGGAGCGCGGCCATACCGCCCGGTCTCGCCTCGCGGAGGCCGATGCGGTTCACACGTCCGACCTGACCCTGATCGAATGCGACCGGGCCCTGCGCCGCGCGCTCGAGGCGGGACGCATCACTGCGGACCAGTCGTTGCTCCTGCAGGCGCTCGTCGATACGGCCTCCGCTCACTGGACCCTGCACGCCATCGACGCCGAAGTCGTTCACCGCTCCCGTCGCTCGTTTCCGTGCGAACCGGTTCGAGCGCTCGACGCGATTCACCTGGCGACGGCCTTCGTCGTTCGGAGTCTGAGACCCGACGTGCGGATCCTGTCCTTCGACCGTCGTGTACGAGACAACGCCGCATCCTTGGGTTTCGCGTCGCTGCCGGATGAAGGCGCGGCCGTGGAGTCCTGAATGCGCGTGAATGGAGGTGGCGGGTTCTGATTCCCGCGCCCCGCACGCTCAGGGCTCGTTCAGGCTCCAGTCGTACTCGTAGTCGAGTGAACCCTCGAAGCCTCGCAGACGCGCGGCGAGGTCCTCGTCCGCGTAGTCGATGAGGTGGGCCAGCACCGACTCGTCGGTGTTGCCGAAGTCCTCGGCGTACCAGTCGTAGATGCTCGAGATGACGATGGAGTCGTTGTCCACGTAGACCACGCCGCGCGGGCTGTTCACGTAGTCCCGAGCTCCCTGCTCCAGCAACGCCTCCGTGTTGGCGGCGGTGAACGCCGTGGCCAGCAGGTGGGGACAGCCGTACGCGGCGCAGTTCACCGCGTAGTGGATCCGTCTGTCGCGCCACAGGGGCCTCAGGATGCCGTGCTCGATGTCGTCCAGGCTCAGGTCCCGGCCGTTCACCTGGGCGCGCGGGTCCCGCCACGGGCCGGTGTTCGGTATGACGCCCTCGTGGATCTCCTTGATGGAGTCCACCGGATACTCCGAGAGCACGACCTGGACGGTCAGGGCGTTGTAGAGGTTGATCCAGTACGCCATCTGTTCGGCCCGCGAGTAGGCCAGCGGATCGAGTCCCTGAAGGTAGTCCAGGTATGCCGCCAGTTCAGCGGCGGCGGCGTCGTTCCGGGCGAGGCCCGCGTAGTCGACCAGGTTGACGCCGGTCTCGCGCGCGACGACGTAACGGTCCAGCAACTCCTGCCAGGGGCCGTGGTCGATCCGCTCCGTGTTCTCCTCGTCGCTCTCGTCCCAACCGGACAGAGCGACGGACTCCGGTGCGCCGCAGGCGAGAAGACCGGCCGCACCAGACAGGACGGCGACCAGAAGTGCCCATCGGAGGTTCGGTTGTCGGGTGTTCGTCATCGGACCTTCTCCCCGCTCAGCCAACCCACTCCGTCCAGCCCGACCCGCGGTGGCCGAAGTCGAACGCCTCCGGGTGCAGCAACTCGGCCAGAATCTCCGCCGACTCGACAACCCGCGGCCCCGGCCGGTTGAAGAACTGGTTGCCGTCGGTCAGGAAGACGCGGCCGCTGCGCACCGCGCAGAGCTCGGACCAGCCCGGCTGGGCGGCCAGGGGCGGCATCTCCGCGGCGGTTCGAGGAATGTCGAAACCGCACGGCATGACCGCGATGACGTCGGGGTCGGCCTCCCTCATCTGTTTGAACTCAAAGTAGCCCGAGTGTCTTCCCGCCTCGCCGAGCATCACCTTGCCGCCGGCGATCTCAACGAGTTCGGGGATCCAGTTCTCAGCATGCATCAGCGGGTCGATCCACTCGATGCAGGCGATCATGGGGCGTTCGCCAAGCCCGCTCGAGCGCTCACGGATCGCGTCGAGCCGGGCGGTCAACCCGGCGTTTAGCCGCTCCGCCCGCTCCTGGCGGCCGAGGGCCCCGGCGACCGCGCGGATGTCGTCGAACACGTCGCCGAGATCCATCGGCGCCAGCGAGACGATCCGCGGCTCGGACGCCACGAGTTCGCACACGGCCTGCTCCACGTCCTTCAGGCTGACGGCGCACACCTCACACTGGGTCTGGGTCACGATCACGGTCGGCCCGAGTTCGTCCAGAAGGCCCGCGTCGACCCGGTAGACGGAGAGGGCGTTTGCCGTGATCGCCCGCACCTGGTCGTCGATCGCGCGGCTCGATCCGTCGACATCGACCTCCGACGAGGAGCACACCGGCAGCTTCTCCACCGACGGCGGGAAGTCGCATTCGTGCGACCGGCCGACCATGCAGTCCTCGAAGCCGAGGGCGCACACGATCTCGGTGGCGCTGGCGATCAGCGAGACGATGCGGGGCTCGGGCATCGCAGAGCCGAGGCTACCGCCTTCCCAGCAGCAGAACCGCCGCCGCCGGCAGCACCGTCACCGACGCCAGCAGGCAGGCCGGCAGGCCGATCAGCATGACCGCCGCCATCGTCTCCAGGCCCGGGTGGTCGGTGAACAGCAGGATCGAGAAACTCGCCGTCGTGGTCAGCGTCGTCATCGCGATCGCCCGGCCCACCGACAGGGCGGCCCCGCGAATCGGCTGGGCCGGATCGTCGAGGATTCGGTGGACGACGTGGATGCCGTCGTCGATCCCGAGCCCGAAGATCAGCGGCAACACGAGCCACGTCATCACGTTGAAGGGAATGCCGACCCAGCACAGCACGCCCAGGGTGAACGGCACCGCGGCCAGCACCGGCAGCACCGCCAGCAGGACCGAGGCGGGCCGCCGGAAGTCGACGCAGAGGACGACCAGCACGAATCCCAGGATCGAAAGGGCGATCCACGGGATCCACGGCCGGTCGCCGATCATCATGCCTTCCACCACCGCGAGCAGCCCGCTGGACCTTGGGTCGATCGCCTGCACCACCTCGCGCTGGCGCCGTGCCAGGGCGCCGTCCGCCTTCGAGTCCGCGGCGTAGGCGAAGACCAGGAACTCCCCGGTGGACGCGATGAACTTCTCGCGCAAGCCGGGTGGCAGCGAGTCGAGGTCGGGTGGGCCAACCGCCGCGGCCCGGCGAAGCGCGTCCACCGCCAGGGCCCGGGGATCGGCCATTCCCCCGCCGACCGCGGCCGTCCGGACTTCAGAGCCAAACACCCGGCGCAGTGCCGAGGCCCGCTCCGGCAGATCGGCAGGCAGGATCGTGCCGAGGCTGATCGTCTCGCTGAACAGCGGATGACCGTCCAGCCGGCCCGCGAACTCTCGAGCCTCCTCGAGACCCTCAGCCGCCAGGATCCACGGCGCGCCGTTCGTGCCGAGTACTTCCTGAATCCGGTCGACCATCGCGATGGCCGGCACACCGCGATTCATGATCCGCTCCAGCCGCGTCTCGAGCTGTAGCCGCGGCAACCCCGCAAGGGCCGCCGCCAGCAGGACGGCGCTCACCGCCAGACACCGGACCGGACGTTCCGTCGACCACCGCACCACGGATGAGAGGCCGGGAACCCGGACCGGCGTCGCGCGCCTGGACGGGGCCTCCGTCGCGGTTGCGACCCGCCGGCGGTGCCGCCGTTGCCGCAGCACCCACACGGAAGGCAGGACGAGCAGCGTCAGCGGCAAACAGAACAGGAGACCCAGACCGCCCGAGAGACCGAGATGCAGCGCCACCGGGTCCGGCGCGGTCGCCGCGATCAGGAACGCCCCCGCCGTCGTGATGCCCCCGGCGACGACGCCGCGGCCAGCACCGGACAGAGTCCGCCGCAGCGCCTGTTCGAACGAACGACCATGAGCCAGTTCCTCCCGCTGGCGTACGAACAGGTGGACGGCGAAGTCGATGCCGAGACCGAAGACCGTGACGCCGAAGAACGTCTCCATCACGGTCAGCTTCCCGGTCAGAAGGCCGACGGTGCCCAGGGCGGCGCCAATCGCGAGGATCAGAACCGCGGCCACCGACAGCATGCCGCTCGGTCGTTTCTCGACGATCCGGAAGAGAAGCAGGACGAGCACGAGGCTGATCGGCGTCAGGCGCTTGATCGCGCCCAACGTCTGCTCCTGGTCGCCCGCCGACAGCGCCGGCAGGCCCGAGAAGCCCGCCGTCACCCCGGAACCGGCCAGGGCGCTCTCGATGGCGGCCTCGATCTCGAAGAACGGGCTCTCGCCCACCTCTTCCGCCAGCGGATCCTTCGCCATCTTGATCTCGACCAGGCGGGCGCCGGGCACGCCGGCCACGGAAGCGCGCAGCCCCAGCGCGGCGGCCACGAACTCCGCGGCGTTCTCCACGTCGTCCGGCTGTTCGGCCAGGGCGAGCCAACGGTCGAACAGAGGCCGTTCGACGAGCCACGGCGCCTGCTCCGCGAGCCACTCGAGCGGCAGCGGGCGTCGGGCGGCGGCCACCGACGGCAGCGCCGACGCGGCCTCGATCGTGCGGTCGACGGCCTCGTCGAGTCGCTCCTCCTCGCCCTCGAGCAGCACCAGGAGCAGACCGCCGAGCTCGTACCGCTCGGACATCTCGAAGTAGCGGCCGACGTGCTCGTTGCCGCGGTTCATGACACCCGTGAACGTGAGATCGACGGTTGTCGCCGGCAGCAGCGCCGCCAGGGCGAGAGCCGGCACCACCGCCCAGGCGATCGCGCTCCAGGGAGAGCGAATCGTCCAGCGCGCGACCGCGTCGAGAGCTCGTCTCATGCTTACGGAACGCTGCTACAGTCCCGCGCGCCAGTGGCCCTGGAGATGGGGCCAGGAGAACGAGGAGGAGAAATGAAATTCGGCATCATGTTCGCCAACACCGGCCCGTTCGTCGACGGCCCGCCCGCCGCGGGTCTGGCTCAGGCAGCCGAAGCCGCCGGCTTCGACTCGCTATGGACCGTGGAGCACGTCGTCGTCCCGCGCGGCTACGCCTCCCCCTATCCCTACGACGAAAGCGGCAGGATGCCCGGCGGGCGCGAGGACTTCGACATTCCCGACCCGCTCGTCTGGCTATCCTACGTGGCGGCGGCGACCACGAGCATCAAGCTCGCGACGGGCATTCTGATCGTCCCGCAGCGCAATCCGCTGATCACCGCCAAGGCCGTCGCCACGCTCGACAAGCTCTCCGGCGGACGCGCCGTTTTGGGCGTCGGCGTCGGCTGGCTGGAGGAGGAGTTCAACGCTCTCGGCGTGCCCTTCGCCGGCCGCGGCCGCCGTCTGGACGACTACATTCGCGCCTTCCGGACGCTGTGGACCGAGGACTGCCCGAGCCACAACGGCGAGTTCGTCTCCTTCTCCGACTGCTACAGCCGTCCGCAGCCCGTCCAGGGCTCCGTGCCGATCGTCGTCGGCGGGCACTCCGAACGCGCCGCCCGCCGCGCCGGCGAACTGGGCGACGGTTTCTTCCCCGCTCTAGGCGACGTCGACCGGCTGAAGCACCTGCTGGGCATCATGCGCGAGGGTGCCGAGGCGGCGGGCCGCGACCCGGACGCGATCGAGATCACCGCCAACGGCGGCCCGCCCGATCACGTGGCCCGCATGGCCGAGATCGGCGTCTCCCGCGTCATCTTCCCGCCGATGCCCCCGGACAGCCTGGCCCAGTTCGGCGAAGAGGTCATCGCGAAGTTCAGTTGAAAGAGACTGGGTGCGCGGGTCTTCTGACCCGCATCCGGGGCGATGCCGCGACGCGGCGAGCCTGCGCGGTGGTAGCTTCTGGCCATGCTCTACCTTCGCCGCCTGGCCCCGCTCACTCTCGCACTTCTCCTCCTCGCAGCCGCCCCCACTCTCGCCTCCGAAAACGAAGCCGACGACCCCGTCCGGGTCCTCTTCCTCAGCAAGTCCTCCGGCTTCCAACACTCGGCGATCACGCGCACCGACGGCCATCCCAGTCACGTCGACATCGTCCTGGCCCGGATCGCGGCGGATCGCGGCTTTGAGGTCACGTCGACCAAGGACGCAGGCCTGATCAACGCGGCCCAGCTCGCCAGCTTCGACGTCGTCATCTTCTACACGACCGGCGACCTGACCCAGCGCGGCGGCACCGGCGAGGGCTTCTTCCGCGGCGACGGCAATCCCCCGATGAGCGCCGACGGCGTCTCCGACCTGATCGCCTGGATCGAAGCCGGCGGCGGCTTCGTGGGATTCCACCCCGCGACCGACACTTTCCACGGCGAGAACGAAGAGGTCACCCCCTACGTCGGCATGATCGGCGGCGAGTTCGTCCACCACGGCGCCCAGTTCCCCGGGATCGTCCGTGTCGCCGACGCCGGCCACCCGACGATGAAATCCGTCGAAGACGGCTGGAAGATCATGGACGAGTGGTACCTGTTCAAGAACGTCGCGAAGGACGAACTCCACGTCCTGGCGCTGATGGACCCCGGCGAAGAGCGGGCCAAACAGGAGGTCTACGACATCGCCCCCTACCCCATCGCCTGGTGCCGTGAACTCGGCTCCGGCCGTGTCCTCTACAACGCGATGGGCCACCGCGAGGACGTCTGGGACCATGAGATGTTCCAGGCCTGGGTCGGCGACACGATCGAGTGGGCGGCAGGCGAAAGTGAAGCCGCGGCCGCGCCGAACTGGGGGGACGTGGTTCCGTAACCTAACGCTCGCACTCCTGCCGGATTCTCTCGAGTTCCCGCTGGAATAGGCCTCTTCTGAAGAGCAAGTGGATAGGCGCAGCTTTCAGCAGCCGCGCAGCAGTAGCCGCCGTCAGCCTGTGGAACTTGTGGAGACTGCGGAAAACGGCTCGTGCGGACGAGTGGTCGGTATCGGCCGAAGTGTTTGTGTACGTTGAGCTTGTCGCGGTCGAGCGGTTTCGGGCGGCGGCGCAAGGGACTGCTTTCCGGCCGCGGTGGGCGAGACTTGCGTCCTTTGACCGAACACGGGGAGGGACGGGAGATGCAGGAGGAGTTGTTTGCGCGAGCGCTTGGGGTGTCGGAGCCATGGTTCGTATCGGGGCTGGACTTCGACGAGGCTTTGCGTCGGCTGACGATCCGCCTCGACTTCAGGCGGGGCGCGAGGTTCGCTCACCCGGACGACGACGGCGTCCATCCGGTTCACGACACGCAGGTCAAGCGCTACCGCCACCTCAACTTCTTCGAACACGAGTGCCTGCTTGAGGCGCGTGTGCCGCGGGTGCGGCTTCCCGACGACCGGGTGGCGCTGGTCAAGCCGCCTTGGGCGGGCAAGCTGTCCGGCTTCACGCTGCTGTTCGAGGCTTTGATTCTCGCCATGTGCCGCGAGATGCCGTTCGCGGCGGTGGCCCGCCTGACCGGCACGTCCTGGCATCGAGTCCGAGCGATCTGCGCCCGCTACGTCGAGTTGGCTCTCGACCTGGACGACCTCTCCGGACTGCGCCACGTAGGCATCGACGAGACCTCCCGCGCCAAGGGACACAACTACGTCACCGCCGTCGCGGACACCGAAGGCCGTCGCCTCGTGTTCCTGGCCGAAGGCCGCAAGTCCGGCGCCGTCAAGGAGTTTGCCGACTACCTCCAGAAACGCGGCGGTCACCCGGACGCGATCAGCCGGGCCACCATCGACATGTCGGCCGCCTTCATCAAGGGCGTTGCCGACCACCTGCCCAACGCCGAACTGACCCACGACAAGTTCCATGTCCTCGCGCTCGC
>JAAXHG010000148.1:0-239 GCA_012270995.1 Vicinamibacteraceae bacterium
GCGGGAGAGGACGCGACAGCCAACGTCCTCCCCCGACCCACGCCCCCGCAGGAAAGGGCCTTCAGCCTCCTCGGCGTCCGACCCCTGAAGCACAACGTACCCAGTACCGTACAGAACCAATACACGCCAAGCCCTCTGCCCATAAGGGATTCCCCGGCTCGACGCTCAGAACTTCGGGCTAGCGTACCAGGCAAGGGTGGACGAACCTGCCCGAACGTCCCGGAGGACGAACTGCCAGC
>JAAXHG010000148.1:378-15471 GCA_012270995.1 Vicinamibacteraceae bacterium
CCGCGAGTCGCCCGTGCAGCCGGCGCGGAAGCCCAACGACGCCAAGCGCAAGGCCAACTCCGGCCGCACCGACGACGGACTCCCCGTGCACAGCTTCCAAACGCTGCTCGACGACCTCGCCACCCTCACCAGAAACCGCGTCAAGACGCCGGCGGGAGAGGCCGCGACAGCCAACGTCCTCCCGCGACCCACGCCACTGCAGGAAAGGGCCTTCAACCTACTCGGCGTCCGACCCTGAAGCACAACGTACCCAGTACCGTACAGAACCAATACACGCCAAGCCCTCTGCCCATAAGGGATTCCCCGGCTCGACGCTCAGAACTTCGGGCTAGGTAGTGGAATTCCAGTCTCGGCGAAGCGTCTCCGTAGCGAGTCGCCTCACCCGCATCGACTCCGCCGGGGGCCTCGGCAGCGATTTCATCGCCAACTGTCGACTAGGGGGTGCGGCAGCCTAGCAGCACTCACACCCCGAAGTAGCGGGCGTCCGGGTGGTGGAACACGATCGCCGACACCGTGGCCTCGGGGTCCATCATGTCGCCCTCGGTGAGTTCCACGCCGATGTCGGCGGGCTCTAGCGCGGCGAAGAGCTGGCGCTGCCCGGCGAGGTCGGGGCAGGCTGGGTAGCCGAAGGAGTAGCGCTTGCCGCGGTACTTCGCGGCCAGGCGTTCGCGGGTCGTCATCTCCGGCGGATCGGGGAATCCGAGCTCGGCCCGTAGCCGCTGGTGCAGTAGTTCGGCCGCGGCTTCGGCGGTCTCAAGCGCCAGTGCGGCGTAGGCGTGGCTCTTGAGGTACTCGCCTTCGCGCTTGAACCGTTCGGCCGCCTCGCGCACGCCGGCGCCGGCGGTGACGACGAAGAGGGCCACGTGGTCGCCTTGCGGCAGCACGTAGTCGGCAAGGCAGAGGCCGTCTTCGCGTGACTGCCGGGGCAGGAGCCACTCGGCCGCGACCTTCCCTCCGCCTTCGCCCGGTTCCAGCAGGACGAGCCGGTTGCCCTCGCTCCGGGCCGGGCAGAACCGCCACACTCCATGCGCCGCCATCTCGCCGCGGGCGAACTCCTTGAGTTCCTCGACGACCGCCTCGACCTTGAGGAGCTTCGGGTCGTCCACCGCGCGCAGGCGTTCCACGGAGCCCTTCAGTCCCAGATGCTTGGCGTAGAGCATCTGCAGGTTCAGGTGCGGCCACACGTCGTCGAGGTCGAAACGGGCGGCGTGCCGCTCCACGTCGGGGGGCTCAGGCGCCGCGACGTCGGCGCGCACGGCCCCACCGCGACGGTCCCCCGGCGACGTTTTCGCACTCCTCGAGCCGGCGCGAACCGGCGCGCTGTCCCGCTCGCGCAGCGCCTCGATCCGGTCGAGTTGCTCGCTCCGCCGCCCGTCGTCGCACAGCCGCTCGATCAGGTCGAGCCCGCTCATCGCGTCGCCGGCGTACGTGCACACGCCGCCGTACTCGGGGGCGATCCGGTTGTGGGTGAACCGCCTGGTCAACGCCGCGCCGCCGACCACCAGATCCGTCTGGATGCCGGCGTCGCGCAGATCCCCGGCGGTGGCCACCATCTGCTGGGCGCTCTTGACCAGCAGCCCCGAGAGGCCGATGACGTCCGGCTCGTGCTTGCGGGCGGCCTGGATCAACTGCTCGCTTGGCACCTTGATCCCCAGGTTCACGACCTCGAAGCCGTTGTTGGTCAGGATGATGTCGACCAGGTTCTTGCCGATGTCGTGAACGTCGCCCTTGACCGTGGCCAGGATCACCCGGCCGCGGGTCATGCCCTCCATCCGCTCCATGTGCGGCTCGAGATGGTCGACCGCGGCCTTCATCACTTCGGCGCTCTGCAGCACCTCGGCGACGATCAGCTCGTTGTCGTTGAACAGACGTCCGACCTCGGCCATGCCGGCCATCAGAGGGCCGTTGATGATGTCGAGCGGGGCGGGCCAGCGCGGGTCGGCGAGCGCCGCGTCCAGGTCCGGCCGCAGACCCTCCTTGCTGCCCTCGACCACGGAGCGCGACAGGCGCTCCGGTAGCGGCAGCAGATCCCGCGGCGCCTGCTCCTGCCAGCCCTTGCGCTCGCGAAACGCGGCGGTGAACGCCTCGACCGCGCGCTGCCCGGCCTCGACGTCGCCGGGCCGCAGATCGAGTAGCGCCTCGGCCAGCACCCGCTCCGCCACCGGGATCTCGGCGTAGCGCGCCAGGCCCTGCGTGTTGACGATCGCCGCATCGAGGCCGGCCTGGGTGCAGCGGTAGACGAACACCGCGTTCAGCACCTCCCGCCCCGCGAGGGGCAGGCCGAAGCTCACGTTCGAGATGCCGAGGATGGTCCGGGTGCCCGGGAACGCCTCGCGGACCCGGCGCACGCCCTCGATCGTCGCCGCCGCGGAACCGAGATAAGCCTCGTCGCCCGTGCCGCAGGGGAAGACGAGCGGATCCCACCAGATCTCCTGGGGCTCGATCCCCCACCTGGACGTCAACAGCTCGTACGAGCGCGCGGCAACTTCGAGCTTCCGCTCCACCGACACCGCCATGCCCTCCTCGTCGATCAGCCCGACGACCAGGGAGCAGCCGAACTCCCGCGCCAGCGGCACCACCCGCTCGAAACGCTCCAACCCGTCCTCCAGGTTGATCGAGTTCAGGATCGACCGTCCCTGGCACCAGGTCAACGCCCGCGCCATCACCTCGTGGTCCGTGCTGTCGATCATGAGCGGCACCTTGACCCGGCGCACCAGCCGCTCCAGGAAGCGCTCCATGTCGTCCGTCTCGTCGCGCTCGGGATCCTGCAGACAGATGTCGACGACCTGCGCTCCGCCCCGGACCTGGGCGCGGCCGACCTCGGCCGCCGCCTCGTACTCGCCCTCCCTGATCAGGCGCTTGAACTTCCGGCTGCCGAGCACGTTCGTGCGCTCGCCGACGAGGAGCGGCCGGTTGTCCTCGGTCAGTTCCGCGGCGTCCAACCCCGAGACGATGCAACGACGATGCTCGGGCGGCCGCCGGGGCGAACGGCCGCGGACCAGATCCGCGAACGCCTCGATGTGAGCCGCCGTGGTGCCGCAGCAGCCGCCGACCAGGTTCAGCCAGCCGTGATCGAGGAAGCGGGTGAAGGTCGCGCGGAAGTCCTCCGGCGTCTGGGTGTAGAGGCCATCCTCGTCCGGCAGGCCGGCGTTGGGCACGCAGGCGACCCGGGTGCGGCAGATCTCGGACAGCGCGCGCAGGTGATCGAACATCTGGTCGGGCCCGGTGGCGCAGTTCAGCCCCACGTAGAGGAGGTCGCGGCGATCCCGGTGCAGCAGCGACGCCGCCAGCGCCTCGACTTCCTGGCCGCCAAGCATCGTGCCCGTCGTCTCGATCGTCACCGACACAGCTGCCGGCAACCGGAAGCCAAGCTCCGCGAACGCCAGTTCGATGCCGCAGAGCCCCGCCTTCACGTTGCGCGTGTCCTGGCAGGTCTCGAGCAGCAGGTAGTCGGCGCCGCCCGCGGCCAGTCCCAGCGCCTGGGTGCGGTAGTCGTCCCGCAACTGCTCGAAAGTGACGCCGCCGGTGACCGAGATCGCCTTGGTAGTCGGGCCCATCGAACCGCAGACGAAGCGCTCGGGGCCCTCTTCCGCGCAGGCCTGCCGGGCCAGCTCGGCCGCGCGGTGGTTCAGCTCGAACGCCCGCTCTTCGAGGCCATACTCGCCGAGCACCAGGGGCGTTCCCCCGAACGTGTTCGTCTCCACGATGTCGGCACCGGCCCGGAGATAGCTGCGGTGGACGTCGAGCACGACGTCGGGCCGCGTCTCCACCAGGATCTCGTTGCAGCCCTCGAGGTCCGCGCCGCCGAAGTCCTCCGGTCCCAGGTTCGCCGCCTGAAACGCCGTACCCGTGGCGCCGTCGAGCACGAGGATCCGCTCCTCGAGCGCGGCGCGGAGCGTCCACTCGCGGGCCGAGCGGTCCTGCGGTTCGGGGGGTCGTTCAGCCTGTGTTGTGTTCACTTCTCTGGTTCCCCGGGCGCAAACCCGCAGCCGGTTCGAGACGCTACCAGCGGTCGCCGCTTCGCGGCGCGGTGTCTCCCGGAAGCGGTCCGGCCATCAGGCCGGCTCCGCTAGCCACACGGGTTCCTAGCGCGGGAATCGCGGCCAGATTCCCGTGGCGAGCAGGGCGCCGACGCCGACGCCGACGGCATCGGCGACCAGATCCATCCACTCTCCGGACCGATAGCCGACCAGCCTCTGCACAACCTCGATGGCCCCTCCGTAGGCCACGGCGCCGGCGGCCGCCAGCAGCACGCCACGAGCCTGCCCCGCCCGCGCCGCCGGCGCGCACCAGGCCCAGGCGAGCAGCGCGAACAGCACGCCATGCGCGATCCAGTCCCACGGCAGCTCGGCCGCCACCCGGCGCGGTTCGCCGCCGAGCAGACCCGCCAGCCACCGGACGCCGCGCTCGAACGTCCCGGCCAGCGCTTCCGCCGGCAGCAGCAGAAACAACGCAACCACCGCGGCGACGCCCACGGAGAGCAGTCGCCACCTGGGCGCGTGGCGCCGCCGGAGGGGCTCAGCGCGGTCCGACGAACCCCTCCTTCTCCAGGTGAAGGATGACCTGCTGGGCTGCCTCCTCGGCAGTGATGTCCGTCGTGTCGATGACCATGTCCGGATTCACCGGGACCTCGTACGGGTCCGAGATGCCGGTGAACGCGTCGATCAGTCCCGCCCGGGCCTTCGCATAGAGGCCCTTCACGTCTCGCTCCTCGCAGACCTCGAGCGGCGTCGCCACGTGAACCAGGATGAATCCGCCCCCCGCCTCGATCATCTCCCGCACATCCTGACGCACGTTCTCGTACGGCGCGATCGGGGCGCAGATGGCGATGCCGCCGTTCTTGGTGATCTCCGAGGCGACGAAGCCGATGCGCCGGATGTTGATGTCCCGGTGCTCCCGGGAGAACCCGAGCTCGGACGAGAGGTTCGTCCGCACGATGTCGCCGTCGAGCAGCGTCACCGGACGGCCGCCTGCCTCCAGGAACTTGACCAGGAGCACGTTGGCGATCGTCGATTTGCCGGCGCCGGAAAGGCCGGTGAAGAACACGGTGAAGCCCTGGCTGCTGCGCGCCGGGTGGCTGCGGCGCAGCTCCTGCGCCACTTCGGGAAACGTGAACCACTCCGGAATCGGCAGACCCCGGCGCAGCCGACGGCGCAGGTCGCTGCCCGAGATCGACAGCGTCCGCTCCCCCTCCTTCACGCTGTCGACCGGCTCGTACGAATCCCGGTCCTCGACGTACACCATCATCTGGAAGGGGACCATCGTGACGCCGAGTTCGGCCTCGTGCTCGACCATCAACTCCTGCGCGTCGTAGGGGCCGTAGAACGGCTGGCCCTTCGAATCGACCCCTGGGCCCGCATGGTCGCGGCCGACGATCAGGTGCGTGCACCCGTAGTTCCTGCGGATCAGGGCGTGCCAGAGCGCCTCACGCGGTCCCGCCATGCGCATGGCGAGCGGCAGCAGCGCCAGCTCGGCGGTGTGGCGCGGATAGTGGGCAAGGACCTTGCGGTAGCAGCGGACCCTCGTGTAGTGATCGAGGTCGCCCGGCTTCGTCATGCCGACGACCGGGTGGATCAGCAGATTCGCCGCCTGTTCCCGGGCCGCCCGCAGGGTCAACTCGAAGTGGGCCCGGTGCATCGGGTTGCGGGTCTGGAAGGCGATCGCCGTCTTCCAGCCGAGCTGCGCGAAACGTCGCCGCAACTCCTGGGGCGTCTTGCGCAGTCCGGGGAAGTCGTAGTGCGGCGGCAACTGGACTCCCTCCACTCTTCCGCCCACGGACACTGTGTTCGTCCGTTGGTAGAGGTGGGCGACGCCGGGGTGGGCCTGGTTGAGCGTGCCGTAGACCAGTTCCGCTTCCTTGCGCCGGTCGTGCTCCCAGACGTCGTCCACCGTGAGCACCGCGAGCATCAGGCCCTCCGGATCGCGCAGCACCAGCTTCGATCCCGCCCCGAGACCGGAAGCGGCCTCCGGCGTCACATCGAGGGTGATCGGGATCGGCCACAGCGAGCCGGACGGCAGACGCATCGTCTCGCAGACGCTGTCGAAGGCGGCCCGGCTCATGAACCCGTCGAGCGGCGCGAAGCCGCCGCACATCAGCAGCTCCAGATCGCAGATCTGGCGCGGCGTCAGTGTCCAGGAGGGCCACTCGCGCGATCCCTCCCGCAGTTCGTTCAGGCGTTCCGGGGCGGCGATCAGCGGCCGCGGCGTGCCGCCGCGCCGCGCCAACTGCGGCTCGGTCATCATCTGCTCCGTCGACGTCGTCGTAGTGCGGCCCAGCGGCCGGGCGGCGGGCCGTCGACGCCGCCGCGCCCGAAGAAGCACAGACTCGAAAGTGCCGCTGCCGCGGCGCGAAGTCTCACCGGGGGTCCGGCCTCAGTGACTCGCCGACGTCGTCTGGCTCACGTCGAGTCCCAACTGCCGCCAGCTCGACTCGCCGAGCGCATTCTCGCTGCGGATTCGGAACGTCGCGGTTCGCGCGACATGGCCGCTCGGCAGGTTCGTCTGTCGAACCGTGGCCGACGTCGTGGTGAAGTTCCCGACGAACACCCAACCGTAGCCCGAGCCCTGGTACTGCTCGACGCGGTACGACGAAGTCGCGGCGCCGCCGAAGCCAGGCGACCATTGAAGTTGGGCGACGAGGTGAGCGCCCGCGCCGGCTTGGCTTGCAGAGCCCGAGAACGAAGACGGCGTCGGCGGATCGTGCTCGACGTCGAACGCTGCCTGCCGGAAACCCGAAGTCCCGCTGGCGTTGGTGGCGGCCACCCTGAAAGTTATCGTGTTCACGATCACGCTGGCGGGCGGCGTAACGCTCGTGCTCACGGACGTGCCGGTGTGGCTGCCCTCCGAGATCCAGACGCTTCCGTTCCAGCGATCGAGCTGGTAGCTGGCCGGCGTTCCTCCGCTTCCGGCCGACCACGAAACCGACACGCTGACCGCGCCGCCGGCCTGACTCTGGGTCGCCGTTCCGGTCAGACTCGCGGGGGTTCCGGGGGCCGGTGCGGAGGCGGCCTGCACGGTCGCCGAGAAGGTCGTCGAATCCGTCGACCCATCCCGGTCTCGGCACGTGTACGTGACGCGGTAGGTGACGTCGGTCGTGGGAGTCGGAAGCGTTCCGCTAGCCGTTCGAGTGGACGGCGCGAACGTGATGCCGGGCGGCTGGCCCAACAGGCTGTAACTGTAAGGCGGCGTGCCGCCGCTTGCCTCCCCGAACACCGTGTTGACGGCGCCGCCAGACGGCAGCGTGAAGTCTGGGACGGCCGGACAAGCCAGCGGGGTTGTGGTGGGCGGAGTGGGCGTCGGCGTCGGAGTCGGCGTCGGCGTCGGAGTCGGGGCCGGGGTCGTCGTGCCGCCGACTTCGCTCACCGTGAGCGTGTAGCTGCCCGCGCCGCCTCCGTAACGATAGACCGTCACCGTGTGGGGGCCGGCATCGAGCGTTCCGGTCCATGAGTCGTCGCGGGTGCCGCCGTAGTTCGTGCATCGCGAGCCGTTGACCTTGCAGTCGATGTCGTGGCTCATGCCGGTCAGCGACACCTTCACCTTCGTGCGCGACTCCAACGCGAACTCGTATTCCCGGTCTCCCGAGACGTCCGTTTCAGATGCCGTGAACGGCAGCGTGGGCAACGGCTCTGGTATCAGTCTCTCTATGATCGAGACGGAGAGCGTGTAGTCGCCCGCCGGGCCGCCACCATACGGCCAGACGGTGATGGTGTGATCTCCGGCGGCGAGCGTGCCGCTCCACGAGTCGTCCGCGGCGCCGCCGCGGTTCGTGCACGACCACGATCCGGAAGTGGTCCCGGTACCCCAGGCCGGCGCGGGTCCGCCGCCTCGAAGGCTGTCGCCGGCCTCCCCTCGACAATCGAAGTCGCGCGTCAGATCGGTCAGCGACACCGTTACCGCGGACTCGGCGCGCAGCCCGAGCAGGTAGCTCTTGCTGCTCGCCACGCCCGCATGAGTCGTCGTCACGCTCCCCGAACCGGGAACGCTCGAGAGCGCAAAGAGGTTGCACTCTCCCTCGTCGATCTCGCCGTTGCCGTTCTTGTCATCCCAGTTCCCGAAACAGTCCGGACCGTAGGTGACGTCCGGGCAACCTGGAGCCTTCGGGTTCAGGGTGCAGTCCGGCTCGCAACGGAGGTCGTCCGGATTCGCGGTGCAGTCGGGGATCGGGTCGGCGCCGCCGCCGGGATTGCCGGGGTCGCCGGGATCACCAGGACCGCCGCCACCGCCACGGTCGCCCCGATCGACTTCCCGCTTGAGCGCCGTGCAGTCGTCCGGGTGGGGGTTCTTCTTGTCCGTGGTTGAGTCTCTCAGGCGCATGCGGGGGTACATCAGGCGGTCGCGGCACTGTGTTGTATCGGTCGTATGACCGAGCCTCATCGCGTGGCCCAGTTCATGAGCCAGAATCTCGATCTCCCGCCACTCCTTCTTGCAACCAGTTTCGTCGAATAAGTAGATCGTTCGGCTGGTGCCCTGCGGCGCATAGCCGCAGACGTTTCGGGCCCTGAAGTCCTCTACTTCATCCGTTTCGAGCAGGTCCGGAAAGTCCGTGTAGCGCCCCTGCCTGATTGTCCAGAGCTCGGCGTTGCTGACGGCGGCGCTGAAGAGCGGCGGCAGTTGATCCTCCGCACAGCCATTCTCTCCCGTCCACTTGCCGATCGCGCCGTTGCGAACGTCGTCACTGACGAAGTGATCGCCCGCCGGGCTGATCAGGGAGATGCCATTGGGGGAGAGAGCGCCGCCGTAGTCTTCGGACATGGACCCCGGCGCGCAGTCGACCGGGGCTTCCTGAGCCTGAGCCGTCGGAACGGTGAGGAGCGCGAGAAGGAAAACCGTCCTCCTCATCGCTCGCAGATGTCTGTCGGGGTCCGCTCGACGCCCACCAACACTTCGGCGAACGGGCGGTTTCCGCCGTCCTCGCACTGCTGCCGCCACGCCTTCTCGAATCGCGCCTTCGCCGCGGCGGGCGCCTTGGGGTCAATGCAGATCTCGGTCTGCTCTCCGGTTGCTTCATCGATGGCGACCAAGCGACACCCCCGCCTCGTTCGACGCGTCCACTCAACTCCGAATCGCTGACGTTTCTTCGCGCCGTCCTTGAGTCGCACCAGATGTGACGTCAACGAGAGAAGATTGCCGGAGACCGCCTCGTCGACACGAGCTTGGAGGTCAACGAGGCTGCCAGGCCCGACGCTGGCGTACCACCGTAGCGACTCGCCGTCTTTCTGGACGGTGGCCAACATAGTCGAGTTTCCAGGTCCAGGACCGAAAGGAACCACGCCCTGGACCCAAGCGCCAATTGCGACGACGCGGGCTCCGATGACCGGGTCGTATCCGCTGAAAGGACCCCCGCAGAACACCCGGTCTTCCGCGACGACCCGGTTAACTGGCACAAGAGCGTACTCGGGGATGGGGGAGCGACCGTGGAGCGGCACCACGTCACCGAGCTCCAGAAGTGACTCGACCCAGGCACCGCCGGTGAAACCGGGGATGATGTCCGTCACGGTCGCGACGACCGCCACCTCCGCAAGCAACAACCGGCTCCCGAAATCATCAGCGTCAGGACCGAGGAAGAGCTCGTGGCTACCGATTCCCGTAACGGTGCAGAACTTCTCCCGCGGAAGACGACCTTCCTGGAGGCCATGTTCGGCGGCCGACCCGAACTTCGCCCGGAACTTCATCGACTGCTCCCTGATCAGCCTGCGGCGCCGGGGGTATACGTTGTCCGGGGACTCGTCGTCGAGAGCCCTTGCCGCCGAGATCCAGCGCAGTTCCGGGATCTCCTCCGGCGGTCCCTGTCCTGCTGCTGGGGGCACCCACCAGATTAGAGCCAACAGACTCGCTACCAACGGAAGACGATCTCTCATGCTGCTGTAGCCTCCTCGGTCGACATCTGACGTCACACACGCTCTTCCGCTGAGCTGCGGGACTGTAACAGAACGCGCGAAACGGCCGCTTGGAATGAGAGTGGCTCAGGCCGACCTCGACTGGACAGGCAAGGTGCGCTCCGTCCGGGTCGGTGGTCAGGCCGTCAGCGCGACGGCCTTCGTCCCGGTCCGCTTGGGCCACACCGTTTCCGGATAGCACTGCAACCGTACACTTCTGCTCGGGTCACTCGACGTAGCCCGAGGAGGCTCACCGAGACCACCGGACGCGAATCCGCACCGGCGAAGCGGCGCCGCGACCCGCGCAGCAACGGAACGAGGCTCAGTCCATCGACCTCCTCCGCGATCTTGCCCCCGGCAAGATCGACCAGCGTGGGCACGATGTCGGCCTGCTGAACCGGCGCGTCGACGCGCCGTCCTTCGGTCTGGCCCGGAAGGTGGATGAGGAACGGAATGTCGAGCACCTCCCGGTAGAGGCTCAGGTGGCCGAACCGGCCGTGTTCGCCGAACTCCTCGCCGTGATCGGCGATCACGACCGTCACGGCGTTGACGCCGCGCGCCTCGAGCTGGCGCCGGAACTCGCCGAACACGTGGTCGTTCCAGGCGATCTCGCCGTCATAGAGCCGCAGCAGTTGCGCCACCAGGTCGGGTCGACGCCCGCTGCTTCAACCGCGGCTGTTTGACGAACTCCACGGTTCCGATCTCGGCGTCGTCGATGCCGTCGGCGAAGCGGGCGCGGAACGGCTCCGCGGGCTCGTAGCCGTCGTGGGGTTCAATCGACACGATCATGGCGAAGAAGGGGCGGTCCGGGTCTTCGGCGCGAACGCCGTCCAGCCAGCCGAGAGCCAGCTCGACGAGTTGCTCCGCGGTTGCCCGGTTGTGGAACCAGAACTCGTCGAACCCGCGATCGAAGCCGAACTTCTCCTGGACGTTCCCGTTCGCGGTGAAGCCGGCGGTCGCGTAACCGAAATCGCCGAGGCGCTCGGGCAGAAGACGCAAGTCGGCGCCCAAGCTGTGCTCGGCCCGGTGGACGCCGTGCTTGATCGGACCAACCCCCGTCAGCAGAGTCGCGACCGTCGGCCTCGTCCAAGAAGACTGCGCCACCGCCGACTCGAAGACCTAGCGCCGCTTCCATGCGTCCAGGCCGGCGTGACGCCGCCGCGAAGGCTGTCGCCGGCCTCCCATGATGTCGGTTCCGCACGGCTCGCCGGCTTCGTCCAATGCGTTCGCGAGTCTGAGCACATGGCCGATCTCGTGAGCGAGGGCGTGATCACAGTTCCAGCTTCGGTCCGTCGCGATTCGAATGACCTTGCCTGGCCATTCATTGGCCATTCATGGGCCATCCGCGGATAGCCTTCGGCCCCTGAGGAGGAGCGATGGTCTGGGAGCGAGAGATCGAGGAGCTGAGGCGGCGCCGCGAGTTCGCCCGGCAGATGGGGGGCGAAGCCGGCATCGCGGAGCAGCACCGTCGCGGCAAGCTGACGATCCGGGAGCGCCTCGACCTGTTCACCGACGAGGGTTCGTTCCAGGAGATCGGCGAACTCGCAGGAGTGGCCAGCTACGACGGCAACGAGCTCAAGGACGTGCGGCCCTCGAACCGGGTCATCGGCCTCGCTCGCTTGTGTGGCCGCCGCGCGGTTCTGAACGGCGGCGACTTCACCGTGCGCGGCGGCGCCTCCGACGCGTCGATCGGCGACAAGAGCGGCCACGCCCAAGAACTGGCGCTTGGCTGGCGTCTGCCCTACGTGCGGCTCCTCGACTCCACCGGCGGCAGCGTCAAGACCTTCGAGAAGATCGGACGCACCTACATCCCGACCAACCCGGCCACGCCCGGCATCGAGGACCTGCTCTGCAGGGTGCCGGTGGTCGCCGCCGTGCTCGGTTCGGTGGCCGGCCTGCCGGCGGTCGAGGCCTGCCTCGCGCACTTCAACGTGATGGTCAGGGGCACGAGCCAGGTGTTCCCGGGCGGTCCTCCGGTGGTCAAGGCCGCCCTCGGCATCGACATCACGAAGGAGGATCTCGGCGACGAGCGTTCGCAGGTGTTCGGCAGCGGCGTGATCGACAACCTCGCCGACTCCGAAGAAGAGGCCTTCGCGATGCTCAAGCAGTTCCTGAGCTACCTGCCCGACAGCGTCTGGCGGATGCCGCCGCGCGCCGAGACCCACGACGACCCGGAGCGCCGCGAGCCGTCGCTGCTGTCAGCCATCCCGCGCGAGAAGAACAGGGCCTACGACCCGAGAGCGATCCTCGACGCCGTGCTCGACCGCGATTCCTTCTTCGAGATCACGCCGCACTACGGACGCTCCCGCATCGTCGGGCTCGCCCGCGTCAACGGCTATCCGGTCGGCACGATGATCAACAACCCGAGCCATCTCGGCGGCTCGATGAACGTCGCCGCCGGCACCAAGGTGATCCGCTTCCTCCAGCTCTGCGACACCTTCCACCTGCCGATGGTCTACTTCGCCGACGAGCCCGGCTTCATGGTCGGCCCCGAGCAGCAGCGCCAGGGCATCGTCCGCGCCGGCGCCAAGATGCTCTGCACGACGCTTCGCACCCGCGTACCGTGGCTCACGATCGTCATCCGCCAGCTCTACGGCGTCGCCGGCCAATGCCACGACCGCCCGAGCGGCATGTTCCGGCGGGTGGCCTGGCCGTCCGGTCACTGGGGATCGATGCACATCTCCGGCGGCGTGACCGCCGCCTACCGGCGCATCATCCGGGAGTCCGACGACCCCGCGGCCAAGCAGAAGGAGATCGAGGACCGCCTCGAGGCCCTGGCGTCGCCGTTCCGCACCGCCGAGGCCTTCAACATCGAGGAGATCATCGACCCCCGCGAGAGCCGGCCGATGGTCTGCGACTTCATCGACACCGCCCAGGCGGTTCTGGAGACGCAGCTAGGGCCGAGTCCGACGCCCTACATGCCGTAGGCGACCAGCTCAGACGTCAGCGCTCGGCGGGGACAGCCCCACGGATCGACGGTATCCGGTAGTGTCTCGGCTTCCCCGCCTTGTAACTTGACGCCATGGAGTCTCAGAGTCTCCAACATGAGACGGGCAAATCTCGACACGCTCACGGCCGCGGAGCGAAGCAAGCGAATGGGCCGGGTCCGGTCCAAGGACACGAAACCCGAACTAAACTAAAGGTTCGGCGGCTGGTCCACGGTTTGCGGTATCGAGTCCAGCTCTTGGACCAAGCGAGCGATTTCGGCAGTGTCTACCTTAAGGACTTCGGTAGCCTGGAGCTGCAGAAGTACCTGGCCCTCCGGCGTGGCGAGTCCGCTAAGCGGACGTGGTTCTTTCGTGTCGACTTCCGCAGCGGAGAGAAAGCTGCACGCTACCTTCTGTTCTTTGGCCATGCAAGCTATGCGATGCGACGCCGATGCGACGTCACGCTTCATCTGGCGCGGGAGGAGCCACCGAACTCGTTCTTCTACGAACGGCTAGCAGCCCGTGGCGGAAGTGGTCGTACGGCCTTCGCGGTGCTGCTGAATCAAGTTGAGGCTCGGGTAGCGCTACGCGGCGCGCAGTTGGAAAGGGGGGCGGTTTTCCCGCCATTGGGCAAGGATCCGGCGGAGTAGGTGGCTGAATCGTTCCCAAAGTGCCGTAGAGGAGCCGGCCGAAGCGTTGAGAACCGCTGCGGGGCGGCCTTGGAGGGAGCGTGGCGTTCCGACTCCGACGAGCGTGCGCATCAGGAGCCCGAGATTGAAGGCGCAGGCATGAATGTAGACGCGCTTGAGTGCATTGTGGCACCCGCGCAGATGCAGTCGCCGCATGCCGCCGGTCTCGAACTGATGAGCGAAGGGCCGCTCGAGCGACTCCGTGTCGCCCTTCGCGCCGCCGTGAAGCGTCACACCCAGGATGGTCCCGCACTCCAGGTCCACAGCCTGTTCCGCCTTGTACGCAAGGTGCATGCGGCCATCCTTCATCTTCGTGACCTGAGCGTCCGGATCGTGCGGATTCTCCCACTCCGCGTTCGACAACTGCTTCTTCCGCTTGCGGTCGAAACGCGCCAACTCCGCGCGCGTCGGCGTCGCCACGCCCGAAACCTCCGCCAAGCCGCGCACGAACTCCTCGTAGTCCTCGCCCGTGTCCCGACGAACGATGCTGCGCAGCGCCGCGTTCGCCTCCAGCGTCGTCGCATCCACCCCCACCGTCTTGCCCGATACCAGGCCCGACTCCGACAAAAGGCCAAGAACCCAGGAGAACACCTTGCCGTGAGTCTCCACGTCGATCAGCCGACGAGTCCGCGAAATCGTCGAATGATCCGGCGACGACTCGGTCACGCCCAAGCCCAGGAAACGACGAATGCTCAGCGAGTCCTGAGCACGCCAAGCGATGCCGCGCTCCGAGTCCAGACCCTCAAAGTAGCCCAACAGCAACAACCGAAAGTACATGCCCGGAGGCAGACTCGGACGACCCAGCCGCTCCGCGTAGAACCGAGCGCACTCGGACTCAGCGAACTCGTCGAAGCCCCCCGACTCCAGCAGGCCATTCAAACGCTCATAGAACGGATGACCCGAACTCCTCGGCAGCTCCGATCCCGAAACCCAGAGAGGCTCCTGGTCCCCACGACGCTTCTTGCCCATAGCCATCAACGCATTCTATGACGTCGCCAAGAACCCGACCAGATCGACTTTCACCACGGGCTGCTAAGCGTCCCTCCAGTCGGTGCGGAAGTCCAGGCGTCGGAGCAACTGGAAGGTGTCGATGCATGGCACATTGAGGTCGTTGCAGACGTCTGGAATGTGCCGGTTCGCCCTTTGCTTGGTGGGCTTGCCGTGCTCCGTTGTCACGACCGACACCTCGCCCGCCAGGGCAAGCCCGTAAGCGACGAGGAACGGATCAGCCTTGAGGCTCTCCAGTTCGTCGTCTGAGAGGTCCGGCGCGTAGCCGTCTTCCACCGCCCGGCGCACCGGTTCCACGTCGAGTTCGGTCGGCTCCAGGAGCACCGCCTTGTGTTCCCTGGCCCACTCGGCGAGCTTTCCCTTGCCGTCGGTCACCTCCGAGAAGGTCTCGACCGGCACCTTGACCCGTCCCTGTGCGGCGACGTCCAGCAGCCAGTCCCAGAACTCGGGCACGCGCCGGAGAGGGTAGTAGTCGCGGTCGGCGTCGATCAGGACGTTGGCGTCCAGCAGGTAGCGCACGCTGCACGGTCTGCGCTAGGCGCTCAGCATCGTGCCCAACTGCGTAGGCTGGCTCTTCCGGGTTGATGGTGGAGA